>JAKAKW010000015.1 GCA_021824345.1 bacterium | reverse complement strand
TAAGCAGTACGCTGAAGATTACGAAAAAATACAAAATATTAGGATTGCCGTAATAGTATGAAAGAAACCAGCCTATGGCTATGACCAAGGCCAAAAACACCGCCATAAATATCCAGGTTTTTGTCACATTCTTCGATTGTTGGGTATACAGAGTCGCCATCTAGAACTTCACCTCCACGGGATTCTGGGCGGCGTCGTTGTCCGGAATATCAAAGAATTCCTTTTTGCCAAACTTGAAGATGCCGGCGACAATGTTTCCCGGGAAGCTCTGAATGCCGGTGTTGAAGTCGCGGACGTTTCCGTTGTAAAACCGCCTGGCGGCCTGAATCTTGTTTTCGGTATCGGAAAGCTCCCTTTGCAGTTCCAAAAAATTCTGGTTCGCCTTCAAATCCGGATACGCTTCCGCTACGGCGAAAAGAGATTTAAGCGCGCCGGAGAGCATATTCTCCGCCTGGGCGTGCGCGGGATTCGGCCCCTGCGCCCCCATTGCGGCAGCGCGGGCTTTGGTCACATTTTCAAAAGCGCCCTTCTCGTGCGCGGCGTAACCTTTAACGCTGTTCACCAGGTTGGGGATAAGATCGTATCGGCGCTTCAGCTGGACCTCAATATCGGACCAGGCCTCGTCGGCGCGATTGCGGAGAGTAATAAAATGATTGAATAAATAGACAATCCAAAGGACTATCAAGCCTATTGCTATATATAAGTACGTCATGGATTAATTATACCACAAAATAAAAAGTGGGAAGCAAGGCCTCCCACTTTTTATTGCTTGCTTTTTTTACGGCGCTGCCACTCCTCGGTAAATACCAAGAGAGGCGAGGCCAGGAAAATGGAGGAATAAGTTCCGAAGAACATTCCGGCCACCAGCACCAAGGAGAAATATTTGGTGGAAGAAGGCCCGAAGAAGAACAGAGCCAAGAGGGCCAGAATTACCGAAAGCGAAGTGGCCAAAGAGCGGGTAAAGGACTGATCCAAGCTCTTCCCCACTATCTCGCTGAAACCTCCGCGCTCCGCTTGCTTGTTGTTGCGCAGGTTCTCGCGGATACGGTCAAAAATGACGATGGTGTCTGAAACAGACAAGCCTAGAATGGTAAGCAGAGCCACCACGAAAAGGGTGTCCACTTCCACTCCGTAGAGTTTGGAAAAGAGCGCGAAGATTACGGTCGGAATGGTGACGTCGTGAATCAAGGCAATAATGGCGATAAGACCGTATTTCCAGGAAGACACCGGCCGGGAAACTTTCCGGAAGGCGAAAGCGATGAAAAAAATGATGGCAAACACCACCAGAATAATGGCGATAATCGCCTTTTCGGCCAGCTGGTGTCCGACCGACGGGCCGATGGAAGTAAAGTTCACTTCAGTCAAAGGATACTTCCCGTTTTCCGAAAGAGCCGAAAGCATGGAAGAGTGTTCGGTATCAGACAAATCGCGAGTTTTCACTATGTACTCCTTGTCTCCCGCGGACTGAATCAGGACCGAACCGAAGTCAAGAGCGTTCACTCCTTGGAATAATTCGGATTGGACCGGGCGGGCGCCGGTGTAATTTACTTCAATCAGGGATCCTCCCTTGAAATCTATCCCGATTTTCAATCCGAACACTCCAAGAGCAATAATGGACAGGATCACCAGAGTGGCTGAGATTGATACGAACAGCGTTTTGTGCTTGATGATAAACATGGCTTTATTTGCTTCCTCCGAATACACTTGTCAAGGGCGGAGGGTTACCCTCCGCTTTTGACGCGGCGCCGGAGCTGAGCCCGGAACTGAACAAAAATCTGGCGAACTTCCCGTTGCCGGCAAAACTCATGCTCTTGAAGAAAATGCGGGAAATGGTAATGGCAGAAAGCATGGAAACCAGCACTCCCATGCCGAGAACCAGGGCAAATCCCTTGATCAGGGATGTGCCGAACCAAAACAGGATTATGGCAGTGATGATAGTGGAAATATTGGAGTCGCGGATGGAAAGCCAGGCCCGGGTGAAACCCGCGGAAACGGCGTCCGAGATGGTTTTGCCGGCGCGCATTTCTTCCTTCACTCTTTCAAATATTAGAATGTTGGCGTCCACCGCGATTCCGAGCGATATGATGAATCCGGCGATGCCGGCCGCGGTCAAGGTGACCGGAATCAGCTTGAACAGGGCCAGGATAATTGAAACATATATGGAAAGGGCCAATACCGCGATCAGGCCTGGCAGGCGGTACCACAGAATAAGGAACAGGGCCACTACAATGAAGCCGATGATTGCCGCTTTGGTTCCGGCCTGCACTGCATTCTGTCCGAGAATGGCTCCGATAGTCTGGCGGGATATGAGAGTGATCGGCACCGGCAAAGCTCCAGAATTGAGCCGGCCCACCAAGGTCTTGGCTTCTTCCGGAGTAAAGTTCCCTGAAATCTGAGCGGTGCCGTCCAAGATCGGTTCTTTCACGGTGGGAGCGGAAATGGGCGAACCGTCCAGGTAGATGGCCACCACTTTCCCAACATTCGCTTTGGTGATATCCGCGAAAAGCTTGGTGCCTGTTGAATCAAACTGGAGGCCCACTACGGGTTCGTTGGTAGTCGGATTGAATTCAAGCGTTGCGCGCTTCAAATATCTGCCGGTAAGCTGAGTATCCGCGAACGCCTTGTCCAGATTCACTTGCAGAACGCCGTTTTTGTCCGGAGTGGCCGTGGGTATCTGGGAAGATTCCGTTTTGAATTGCAAGAGAGGCGTTTCTCCGATCATCTTGGCCGCTTTGTCCACATCGGTTACCCCGGGAAGGTCTACGATCAGTTCATTGTCCGTGTTTCCGGAAATAAGCCCGCTTCCCTGCACCTGCACCACCGGCTCGGAAACTCCGAAAAGGTTTATGCGCCGTTCAATCACATCCCGCAGAGAGCTCATTGAGTCGGCCACCTGTCCGGCCGGTATCTGGGAAATGTCCGCCTTATACACCAAATGGCTGCCTCCGGAAAGATCCAAACCCAGCCGAAAAGGAAAAGCCTTGAAAAAAGAGCTTTCCTTCGCATAATTCGGATTCATTTTCGGTTCGGACTTATATACGAAAAAGGCGACCGAAGCGCCTAGTAAAAGGATTATTACAGCGAGTATTCTTTTCTTCCACATCTGTATTGTAATGGTATTTTATACTATTTATGGTAAAATGCAAATATTATGGAAAACTTCTTCAAAAACAATTACGTCCGCTTCGGCCTTGTTTTGGGCGGGTCGCTCATCTTGAGCGTCATCATCGGAGCGTACACCTTTTATTCGACAAGATCGATTAATTACATTTCCACCACCGGCAGCGCCACTGAGACAGTGGCTTCCGACCAGGTGAAATGGACTGCCAACATCACCCGTCCGGCCACCCAAGCCACCATGCAAAACGCTTACGCGGAAATGGCTTCCGACCTCAAAACGGTAAAAGATTTTCTGGCCAAGAACGGAGTGCCGGCCGAAGACGTGGACGTATCCCCTGTTTACATGAACCAGGTATACGATCAGAAGTACGGCGCGGACAAGAACTACGACCTGTCGCAGAATATCACCGTGCAATCAAATGACGTTAAGAAAATCGGCGATTTGGCGAAAAATACGGCGCCCCTGGCCCAGGCCGGACTGCTTTTCTCCACCAACTCGCTTGAATACTATTACTCTAAGCTTCCAGAAGCGCGGGTAAGCCTGCTGGCGGCGGCAATCGCCGACGCCAAAGCCAGAGCCGGAGAAATAGCCAAGGCGGGCGGGAACAAAATCGGCGCCATCAGCTCCGCTTCAAACGGCGTAGTGCAAGTGCTTGCTCCGAACTCGCAGAACATTTCAGATTACGGCACATACGATACTTCCACGGTAGAAAAAGTGGTAATGGTTACCGTACGCGCAAGTTTTGCGATAAGATAATGGCCACTCCGGCTCCGAGGATAAACCCTCCGAGAATATCCTCGGGAGAGTGAACTCCCACCACTATCCGAGCCAAGCCGATCAATACGGCCAAGGTTATGAATACATAGCCCGCTTTCTTGTTGTATACGAATATCGGAACTGCCAAGGCCATGAAGAAAGTGGCGTGATCGGAAGGGAAAGCGTAACCGCTTTCGGCGATAAGGGGAATGACGTTGTGCAAAGCCTCAAAAGGTCTTGGAGCGTGCACCAAGTATTTCAAAATATTCGCGATTATCCAGGCCGATAGCACAGGCAAGGAAAACATCGCTATTTCCTTCCACTTTTGAATGAATTCCTTGAAAGGATTCCGGGAAGGAACAATCCGCAGGTAAAAAAGCACGAATATGGCCGCGGCAAGTACCGTCAAATAAGGAAGATACTGGGCCGTGAAAACCGCCACCTTGTCAAAAAAGGCGGACTTATGCGCAAGATCGAAAAATAAGAAAAAGATTTTGTTGTTCATGATTATTTTATACGCGCCTTTTTTGAGGCGACCTTAAGCACGTTTTTAAGAAGCATGGCGACCGTGACCGGACCGACCCCGCCCGGAACCGGAGAAACGTATCCGGCGGTCCCGGTAACGCTTTCAAGGTCTATGTCCCCCACTATCCCGCCTTCCGATTCGGAAGTGCCCGCATCCACCAAGACTGCGCCTTCCTTGATCATATCGGAGGTAATGAGCTTCCCCTTGCCCATTCCGGATATTATAACATCCGCCTCCTTGATTATCCTCTCCCGGTTCTCCGTTTTGCTCCGCACGGCCGCAGGCAGAAGATCCCTGAAACCCAGCAAGGCGGCCACCGGCTTGCCCACCAGGTCGCCCTGGCCCAGGACGGCTATTTTTTTACCGGAAAGCCAAGCGCCCGTTTCCCCTCCGAAATCGGCGGACAAGGAGTCTAGAATCTCCATGCAAGCCAAGGCGGTGGGAAAACCTATTTCATTTTCTCCGCGATAAAATTTTTCTCCCGCTTCCGCGCCAAGGCAGTCCACGTCCAGCTCTTCCGGCACGGCATCCAGAATTTCCCTCTTATGCTCGGCAAAAACTCCTGGCAATGGCAGTTGGACTATTACTCCGCACATGCCCGGCACGTCTTTCAATTTTTTAATTTCCTCAATGACCGCTTCGGGCTTTGCGGTTCCCGGAAATTCCGCCCGGTGAAACTTCATGCCTATTTTCTCCGCCGTCTTCCCTTTCATTTCCACGTATTGCCGGCTGGCCGGATCGTCTCCTATGAGCACATCGCAAAAAACAGGCTGAAAAGGCAGAGCTTTTATTCCTCTCTCCGTTTCTTCCAAAATCCTTTTCCTTATTTTTCTTCCGTCTATGATTTTCGTCTGCATAATTTTTCCCGCTTTTTTCATGGGCGGAGGGTTGCCCTCCGCCCATTTTACGCCTTCGCTAAATTCCCAAAAACTCGTTCTTCATATCATCCCGATGCGCGGGCCGGCTGGAATACCTGCGCATGCTGGCCAGAATGCCCAATCCGGAGAATTCCGCAAGGAGGTGCGAGCCTCCGTAGCTCATGAAAGGCAGAGGAATTCCCGTCACCGGCAGAAGCCCCAGATTCATTCCCACGTTTATCAGTATATGGCTCATGAAAAAAATGGCAATTCCCATGCCGAAAAGCATTTCAAAATTGGAAGCGCCCAGGGAAGAAAGGAAGAGTATTCTATACACCACCACCCCGTAAAGAATGAGCACGATCACCGCTCCGACAAATCCCCACTCCTCGGTGAAAGCGGCAAAAATAAAGTCCGTCTCGTGCTCCGGCAAAAACTGCAAACGGGACTGCGTGCCAAAGCCGACCCCCTTTCCAAAAAGCTCGCCCGAGCCAACCGCGATAGTGGATTGATAAGCGTTGTAGCCGGAGCCGTGGATATCCGCCAGAGGATTCAAGAAATTCACTATGCGCGACTTTTGATACGGGGCAAAAGCGAAAGTCCATAATATAAAGAAGGCCAAAACGCCGGATCCGAGGACAAAGAGCAGATGCATTTTGGAAATGCCGGAAACCAGCACCATCCCCAGCCAAATAAGAAGAATGATAAGAGCCGATCCGAAATCCGGCTGAAGGAGCACGAAAACAAAAGGAATGAAAGCGTACAAGGCGGATATGAAAATATGCTTTACGTATTTGATCTCCACGTGCCGGCGGGAAAAATATTTGGAGAGCACCAGCACCAGGGTGAGCTTCATCAAGTCGACGGGCTGAAAAGAAACCGAGGCCAGGGAGAACCAGCTTTCCGCTCCGTGCGATATTTTGCCGATGAAGAACAGGAGGAACAACAGCCCGCAGAAAAAAAGGAAAAGTCCGACCAGAACCCCCGTTCGGCGCAAGAATCGGAAATCAATGAAAGAAAAGGAGAAGAAAACGGCGAAAGCGACAAGAAGCCAAATCACCTGCTTGCCGAAAAAGTCCCCGTTGTTCTCGGCCGGGGCGAAAGATTTCATGGTCACAAGCCCGGCCAAAGCGATGAGAACAATGCTGGCGACCATAAGCCAGTCTATGCCCTTGGAAACTTTTTTTACAGAGCTGCTCAGTCGTTCCATGGCGGGAAAAGGTCAGTTCAGCCTGGCCTTGAAAAGGTCGTACATCGGGATTATTTCCTCGTCAACCACGGCGCTTTTTAGCGGTTCCGGCCAGGTGAAATTCACCTGGGCGCTCTTCTCTTTGCCAAGTTCGCTCAGGTATGTGCGGGAGGCGTTTACCGCATTGCCGTTTTTATCATAAAGAATGGCGACCACTCCGATGTCCGGCACGGTGAAAAGGGACGGATTCGTAACGGTGGCGGACAGGCGCGGAGAGGTATCTTCATTCTCCAGATTGATGTCGGACACCGAAAGCTTTATTTCATTCAAACGCTCCGGCGGAACCTGCAGCCAATCGGGCGTTTCGGTAAATTGAAAAGTGGTGTATACCGGAACGGAATTTCCGAAGTCCAGAGCGGGCTCGAATACGGCGAACCTTCCGGAAGGAGGAACCACCGTCACCCCGTCTCTCCGGCCGATATACAGATTGTTTTTGTCCGCAAAGCGGAATTCGTATGAAATCTTTTCTATGGCGTTTGAGGAGTTGTGATTTTCCAAATATGCCACGGCATTGTACCGCCCCGGCACCACCTGAAACGCGCGAGACCAAAGAATGGAAACCTGGTCCACTTGGTACAAGCACGCCTTTTGGCAGGAGCCTCCGCAGTCTACGCCTGTTTCGTCTCCGTTTCTGATGCCGTCGGTGCAGGAAGGAAGTTTGTTGAAATACGGGTATATTACCCAGAGCCCGAACGCGCCCAAGGCCACGGTCAGAATGGCTATGTACAAAATTTGCCGCTTTAGAGCCCAAGTGAAAACCATATCGGTATTGTAGCATAAAAGCGCGCGGAGAGGCGGGGCGGAGCCTGCCTTGCCTGCCAGGGCGGAGGGTTACCCTCCGCCCCGAATGGAAAGCCGCCCGGGCGCGCTTAATGCGCCCGGGCGGCCATAAAAAAAATCGAATGCTCTGTGCTGGCGACTGCCTACTTTCGCCCCGAAGGACTATCATCGGCTCGACAAGGCTTAACTTCTCTGTTCGGAATGGGAAGAGGTGTGACCCTTGCGACGAATCACCAACACGCAACATTCGGTTTCTTTCAATGATTTCCAAATTTCTTAACAGGAGTCGGATAATTAGTACTTCTCGGCTCAACGCATTACTGCGCTTCCACCTAAAGCCTATCAACCTGGTCATCTCCCAGGATCCTCAAACGATTCCTAATCTTGAAGCCGGCTTCCCTCTTAGATGCTTTCAGAGGTTATCCATTCCCGACATAGCTACCGAGCGTTCCACCTGGCGGTAGAGCTCGTACACCAGAGGTCAGTCCACTCCGGTCCTCTCGTACTAGGAGCAGATCTTCTCAAGAATCAACGAGTGCAGTAGATAGGAGACCAACCTGTCTCACGCATGTTTTCACGCATTACTGCGTGCATTGGACTATACGTTCTCTCCGATGTACATCGGAGAGGCCGGTTTGTAGTCTCTACAAAGGAATTTCTTCCTTCTCGGTATTGTCCTTCGCCGGCTGGCGAAACGGATTCTACCGATAACCCCGGCTTCTTCTGCAAATTTTCATTTACAGACCGCCGTGATTTGGTTGGTTTCTTTCTCTTTTTAACTGACGAAAAGAATTCGATGGATTCAGATTGTTTAAAAATCAATCTTGATTGATTCCTAAACGGTCTGACATTTATTCCATTATTACTAATGGTACTGACTATACCTTTTCCAAAACTTTCCAATTTTAGAACTGACGTGTTAGCAGGCTTTCGCCCGCTCTGCCTCGGCAATTGGCCGGGACAAGTCGATACGGGGATTAGCAATCTTTCATTACGGATTGGAAATCACAGATTGTAATCTTCCCACGATATTATCCATTGTGCATATTTTACCACACACAACCGGACTTCACCGTTATGAGTCAGTTTATTTTTTATCTCTTATTTTACCTCGAAGAACGTCTTCAGCTGGGCTCAAGAATCCTTACCCAGCTCGCGTACCTTTTTAATTGGCGAACAGCCAAACGCTTGGCAGCTTCTCCGCCGCCGCGCTAAGGTGAGCCGACATCGCTTGTCGTATTTTTCCCCTGTTACCAGGAGGATCGGACTATATCTTCATCCTTCCCGATCAATGGAAGGCGTTGGCGTATTAGCCCCCGCGTACAGCGGGAACTCCAAGTATGACGCTTGAGTCTCTACAGGGTTATAACCCAATTTGTATGACATGGATGGGATAATGTATGGAGTAATAATGTTCCAAAATCCAGACAAACTGGATTTCTTAAGCCTTATCCTCCAATATTTTTTATCCTTATTCAATGTAGTTTCCAGCCCTAATGAATAGAGTATGTTTCTGCATTTTTCTTGATCATTCAAGCTAAACTGCTGTGTATTTATATACACGTTATCTTCGCTACACTTACTGCCATCATCCATATACCATACAGCCAGCATTATCGGATTAAGTTGAATAGCATCCGGCACTCTTTTCTTGCCTGATATATAAAAATCACGATATAAACTCGTCAACTCCGGCATTTGCCTGGTTGTAAATCTATATGCGATTCTATCGCCATTCCCTTTTCGCATTTTCGGTCCGCTTTTGCATATATTTTTTAACATAAAATACATCCAATCCACATACTCTTTCTGAGAAAAAGAATGGTTGATTTCCAAAAAAGCGTTTCGCCTGCCTTGTACGATACGCAAGTATCCGTCACCAAGCAGACTGCCGATAATTATTGATCGCTGTAATTGTGTCAAACTTCCCACGGTATTGTCCATAGTTGTATTTTACCACGGAGTCCACCGTTATAAGCCAAAATTTTCATAGACATATTTCTCCTACAAATATGTCCAATTCCAAGCTACATGATTACTCATGACGCACCCCGATATGTTAAGGTGCCGAACTCCGCCGTCGATATGAACTCTTAGGCGGAACTAGCCTGTTATCCCTAGAGTAGCTTTTATCCGTTAATCTAAACCCGCGTCTAATGCGTG
>JAKAKW010000001.1 GCA_021824345.1 bacterium | reverse complement strand
AAACAGAGCTTGCTCGAAAGCTCGATTATTCGAAAAAGAAAAAGCAAGCGAACCGGTAACCGAATTATTATCTATACAATCAGGTTTCGGTAACCGTTTATTATTAGCTATTACGTTGCTCCAAATGGCGCAGTTGGAAAGAGGAATCAGCCGGCCGGCGGACTTTTCCGGCAGGCACAGTTCTCCGCTTTCCGTTTTTCCGCCCAGGCCCTTCATGGCGTTTTCCAGGGCATACCCCAGGGAAAGCGACGACGAATCCGTGGCATAGGAATTCAATATTACAAAAAGAGGCTTGTCGGACAGAATTTTGCGCACCTGAAGCAGGAGCTTCCCGAGATTTTCTTCCAGCTTCCATATTTCCCCTTTCGGCCCCCGGCCGAATTTCGGCGGATCCATTATGATACAATCGTACTTGTTTCCTCTTTTTTCTTCCCTTTCAATAAATTTCTGGACATCGTCCACCATGATCCGCATGCCGGATAAGCCGGACAATTTCTCGTTGTGCTTTGCCCAGGTGATTGACAGTTTTGAAGCGTCCACATGAGTGACATCCGCACCCGAGCGCAGGGCGAAGAGGCTCGCCAGGCCGGTATAACCGAACAAGTTCAGAAATTTTATAGGCCGTCCGGCGCTTTTTATTTTCTCTTCAATAAAATTCCAGTGCACGGCCTGTTCCGGAAAAAATCCGAGGTGCCGGAACGGGGTGGGCGAAGCGTAAAATTTAATCCCCTTATACTCCATCTCCCAGCGGACCGGAAGCTTGTTTTTGAATTTCCATCCGCTTTTGCCCGATTTCTCCCCTTTTGCGTTCCCTTTTGAAGCAACAAATCTGCCGTCTTCTTCAAGCCATTCCTTTTTCAAAGTTTTCGGCCAAACGGCGTCGTCATACGGACGGGCCAAAACAAACCGGCCGAAGCGCTCCAGTTTTTCTCCGCCTCCCGTATCAAGGAGCTCATAATCGGACCAATCTTTTGGAAAAAATATTTTAATCATAGAAAAAATAAAGCTCCGCAATGATATCACGAAACAAAAACGCCCGCTATATTCCGAATTCCACAGCCCCCCGCCCGATAATATTATGCATTTATTCAACCGTAAAAATTACAGGCCTGCTCGTACCCCTTTTGTCTACGGAAACCGTAAGCGTATATGTGCCGCGAGTAAGATTGAAAACCGGCTGGCATCCCCCGCTCCCGGTAATTGAGCCTTCGCAAGCCGCCAGCGGCAAAAGAAAACTGATGGTATCGTTCGGCGCCCCATGATCGCTGTCCTCCCACAGAATGCCTTGCTGTCCGGAACTGTTCATAACATACACGAATATGTGGGAATGGGTCGCCCAGCCCGTCGTCTGCGCATTGGCATCGAGCGGAGGATTGAAATTAGTTCCTTTAATCGTTATCCGCGATCCGACCGCCGCCAAGGAAGGCGTGATAGAAGTGATGCCGGGCGGCAGCGTATTTCCCGAAACAGGCTGATTCTCTGCCTGCGTCTGCGCTGAAGGAGTTTTGTCGGTACTCTGGGCATTCTCCGCCGGAGTATTGATAACGTTTCCGATTTTAAAATAATTGAAGATGTACTGGGCTACACCCACCAAAATAATAACCACCAGCAAGAAAAGCAAAATCGACGTGCCCTTTTGATATTTTTTCATTGCCTCCCAATTATACAACACAGATACTTGAACCGCTAGATTTTGAATTCAATTACATCCCCGTCTTTCACAATATAGTCTTTGCCCTCGGTGCGAAGCAGGCCCTTTTCCCGGACCGAGCCGCGCGATCCGGCGGAAAGAAGCTTGTCCCATTCAATCACTTCCGCCCTTATGAATTTGTCCTTAAAATCAGTGTGAATGGCTGCTCCGGCCTCCGGCGCGGTGGAGCCGATCTTTATTGTCCAAGCTCTGGATTCGTCCTCTCCCGTGGTAAAGAAAGTCTCCAAGCCCAGCAGTTTGTAGCTTTGCTTGATTAAGTCGTCAAAACCTTTTTCAAAAACCGAGTCAACTTTCACCAGAAATCCTTTCGTTAAATCCGTCGAGGACGGGGAATTACCCTCCGCTCCCAACGCAAATTCTACATTCTCGTTCGCTTCCGAATAATTAAGCACATAGAGCATGGGCTTCAAAGTCAGCAAGTTCAGCGATTTTATCTTAGCCTTTTCTTCTTCCGACAGTCCGGCTTCCCGAGCCTCTTTGCCTTCTTCCAAAACTTTTTCCACTTTCTGTAAAATGGAATTTTCAGCGATCGCTTCCTTCTCTCCTTTTTTAACGTCCCGGACCAGGTTGCCGATCCTTTTTGACACCGTTTCCATATCCGCCAGGACTAATTCAAGATTTATCACTCCGATGTCTGACAAGGGATCAATCTTGTTCTCCACATGAATTACCGACGGATCCTGAAATACCCGCACCACATGCGCGATGGCGTCCACTTCCCTGATGTTGGTCAGGAACTTGTTGCCCAAGCCTTCCCCTTTCGACGCCCCTGCCACCAGGCCGGCGATGTCCACGAATTCAATGACCGCGGGAATGGTCTTGGCGGATTTGGAGAACTCTGAAAGCTTCCATAACCGGTCGTCGGGCACAGGCACGATACCCACGGAAGGATCAATGGTGCAGAAAGGATAGTTTTCAGCCGGAACGCTTTTCTTGGTAAGCGCGTTGAAAAGCGTGGATTTACCCACGTTCGGAAGGCCCACGATGCCGATGCTCAATGACATGCCAGAATATTAGCATAAAAATGAAAAAATGGATTTTCCGCCGAAAGCAAAAAATGCGCCGTCGTTATGACTGGCGCATTTTTTGCTAAAAACATGTCCGCTATTTCACAGGTGCCGGCATTATCGGATCGTTGAACATCGGCCGGGTTTTCCATCCCACTATGCCGTCGGCAACCAATCCGTTCTTGGACTGGAAAGATTTCACCGCGGCGGTAGTCGCAGGGCCGAAGACGCCGTCGATTTTGCCCGAATACAATCCGTCCGCGGCCAGAATTTGCTGAAGGTATCCGACATCGCCTGCGTTGGTATTTCCGGGACCCAGATCATACGGGAAATATACCGCGAGATTCGGAAGAGCATTCAGCGCCGGCCGGGTTTTCCATCCCACTATGCCGTCGGCAACCAATCCGTTCTTGGACTGGAAAGATTTCACCGCGCTCTCCGTTTTGGATCCAAACACGCCGTCTATCTTTCCGGTATTGAACCCGCGCACCGTCAGCACTTTTTGCAGTTCCGTCACATACTTTCCGGTGCAGCCGGGACCCAGGTCTTCCGCAAAGCGAAAGTTTTCCGGTCCGATGACTTTTCCGGCTTCCATAGCGGCGCCTTGCACTCCGGCAGACAAACTGCCCAGGGTGCTGTCACAGCTGACAAGCGGAAGAGCCGCAGGCGCGGCCGCTTCTGCAATGCCATGCGCAGAAAGAAAGCCGATGGACAAAACGGCAAAGAATATTGCCGCAAAAACGTACACTGACCTAAATTTATTCATGAAAAATATTCCGTCTTAAGCTATTAATAATACATTCGCGCGCACTAATGAACCCTTGCTTTAAGGTGCCAATTTCACGCTATGCTAATAATTCATACTAGTTTTTATCGGGCTCTTGTCAAGGATTCATCTGAAGAGTCGAAGAATTGGCTGCATTTTCCGGAACTTCGGTGTTGATATGGAGCGCCTTAAAATTCAAATATGCCAAGAGGGCGATCACGGCAAGCATGCAGAGACCTCTAAAAATTACGGCGGGGTGCCTGATCTCCCTTTTTATGAAAACAACCAGAAGAACGGCGATCAATACGAGGATTCCGATGGCTATATAAACGTATGTAAGATAATCCCCGGGGGAAGTCAGAACTTTCTCAAGGAATAGCTTCACCGAAGATTCCCGAGGGGCGATGTTTGTTTGGCCTGCCGCGGCCGTTTCTTCTCCAAGCACTTTCGTGTTCTCGGGGGCAAGCGCCAGGCCTCCTCCTTCTTTTTCATTCGAACCGGATATCGCCGGCTTTTCCGGCGCGATATTTGAAGCGACTTCCGTTCCCACAAGCGAAGGAGCGGGGGGCGCCTCTGTTCCCGCTTTCGCAGGCGCGCCAAAAAGCTGAGCCACAAAAACGGTATCCCTTCCTTCATAAATGCCCTTGGCCACGCCGATGCCCATCTGAGTAAATCCTCCGCGCAGAATATTGGCCCGGTGAGTCGGCGAATTCATCCAGGCCTTCACCACATCCGCGGAGTCGGAAAAATTAACCGCGAGATTTTCTCCGGCCAGGCTGTATTGATACCCCACTTTCTGAAACCAGTACCACGGGGTCAATCCGGAAGGCGAAGTGTGGGCGAAATATCCGCTCTCGGCCATATCTTCCGCCTTCAATCTGGCCGCTTCGTCCAAAAGCTTGTTCTCGGCGAGAGGAGAGAGATTGTCCGCCGTCCTGTTTTCATTGGTAAGAGCGGTCAGCACTCCCGGCAGAACCGCGGCCAGCATGTTTGTTTTCTGAAAGATTACCAGGGTCTGCAAAAGAAAAGCCATTTCCGCCACGATCACTACGGAAAGAACGACGGTCATGGATTTGAGCCGGAGAAAATGCGGCCTGTGGTCGTTGCCCGGATGAGGGATGAAGTGGTTCTTTAAAACGGAAAGTATTTTTTTCATCGTTTTATATTATATAACACCTACGATGTCATGTCTAGAGCTTGGCCGGTCAAGTAAAACACAAAGCGCTATTTCAGAAGCTGGGTAATCAAAGCTGTCATTAAATCTTTTTTGCCCGGATTGCTTTCAGCCACAAACAGAGTGAGCGCCGTCAGCGTAGCGGAATTGATATTCCGGCTCTTTTTCGCCCTATATCGGCGCAAAAACCAAATAAAGGAAAAAGCTCCTGTACGTTTGTTGCCGTCAACGAATGGGTGATTCTTCACCATAAAATACAAAAGATGCGCCGCCTTTTCCTCCACGCTCTCGTACAGGTTTTTGCCTCCGAAAGACTGCATCACATTCCCCACGATGCCGGCCACGCTTCCTTTTTCCCGTTCCTGAGCGAATATCTCCCCCGCTTCCCCTTTGCTGATAATTTCTTTTCTAAAAATGGAGACCGCTTCCAACATGTCTTCACTTGTAAGCTTCACCGCCTTTCGGGTCGTGGCCGCCGGCCGAATTGTTTCCCTATCGTATGCGTTAAGCGATACCCAGGTGCCGGCAAACTCTTTCACAAGGTCAAGAACGGCATCCGGATTAAACGTCATGTGCTCGGGCAAGAGCGTCTGGATGTCGCCCACCGCTTTCATAAAGGAATCGTAGTTCTTGGCAATTTGTTTGCGGTTAACGGTATATCCTTTGACGATATGCTCTTTCAGCGTCTTGGTGGCCCACTGGCGGAACTTTGTCCCTACAACGGAACTAATCCTATAACCTATTGCAATTATTACATCCAGGTTATAAAACTTAACATTGCGTTTGATTTCCCTTTTACCTTCCTTTTGAACTTGTAAGGATTCCTTACAAGTTGCTTTTTCATTAAGCTCCCCTTCCTTGAATATATTGTGAAGATGCATGGTAATATTCTGTGTGGTAACGCCGAAAACCTCCGCAATCTGCGCTTGGCTGGCCCAGAGGGTTTGCTCGTCAAAATCTCCGCGCAATTCAATCGCTCCGGACGGCGCCTGATAAATGACAAGCCCTTTATTTGATTTTGTTTTTTTCACAACCATATCAATGGCAATTATATCCCCGCCGCGGTCAAAAACAACTTGCGAGGAAAAGGAAAAAGTGTTTGAAAAAAAGCACCAAAAACAAAAACACACCGTCAAACGACGGTGTGTTTTTGTTTCGACTTTTGATTACTGAGCGGAGCAGAGAGCGCCGGTCAGGACGTTGTAGGGTCCCGCCGCGCTGCAACCTTCCACGGGCTGAGTCTGGCAAGGCGCGCCGGTCAAAGTGTTGAAGGGTCCGGCTGCGCTGCATCCGGGAGTGGAATTATCCGCCACCTCCACGGTGTTCAATACCGCCCGAGTCTTCGGTCCCACGACGCCGTCGGCTGTCAGCCCTTTCTTTGTCTGGAACGCTTTGACCGCTTTCTGCGTCATAGGTCCGAACGTTCCATCCACGGTGCCGGTGTAAAGCCCTTCGGAAGCGAGCAGTGTCTGCAGTTGAGTCACTTCATCGCCTTTTGAACCTACTTTCAAGGTCAGAGTGAAGTTGTATGTCACCGCGCCCAATACTCGTCCTTGCGCGGGAGTGGCGGGAGTAGCCGGGGTGGCAGGACTTACAGTCGGGACAGCAGGAGTGGCGGGAGTGGCGGGAGTGGCGGGAGTAGCTCTCCTTCCTCCTCCCCCTCCTCCGCCTCCGCCGGTATTCTTATCGGTTGAAGTGTAGGTCATAAAGGTAGAGAAGTGTTTGGTCCAGACAACCAGATCGGAGCCGGAATTAAACTTGCAATTTCCGCCTGCTGAAAGCGCGTCGCCGACAGACTGAGTGTCCGCACTGCATACATCGGTAATTTCCGTAAATACATCCGCGGAATTGTACCAGCCCACCTGCTTTCCAGCCTGGCCGGTGAATAACAATCGCACACCCTTATCAAAGGTAAGGTCGGAATCACTGGAACCTATGGCAATGGCGGAAGTCACGGTAATATTCTTGCCGTAAAGGCCGAGAGTTTTATCAGTGGCCGTGGGAGGATCAATGGTTCCATCCCAGGTGGAATTTCCGGAAACGGTCGTGCCGGAAGGCATTTCGTAAGTAACCTCTATTCCGCTGTCGCTGGTACCGGTTTCAGTATCGTCTGATGTGGTAGTGGTAGTCTTTGTGCTTCCGTCGGAAAGAAGAGTCATGGCTGCATCTGTATACCACGGAGAGAAATCAACTTCATCATATATACTCGCCCCTTTACCGTCAGGATTATTTTTTACATTCGTAGGACCGGAAGAATCTCCCCACCAGTTTTTAGCGGCATCTACCGTAGCTTTTGTGGCAGGACCGCCATTTCCATCATCAGAACTGATGCCGTTGGTGATATTCGCTCCAAACGAGTTTTTCTGAACGGTTGCAGTGACATCCGATCTTTCAAGATTAATCGCGGAATTCAGATCATGGAAGGTGTTGCTGGTAATAGTGGCAGTTGAATCGTCCGTACCAGAACCTACATAATAAGAACCGAGTGTAACGCCCGTGTCGCAAGCATATATCTGGTTATCGTGAATATCGGCAGTAGAAGCCCCGCTGCCGCCATATGAGCTAACAAAGATTGCCGGAGAATCCCAAGTCGGAGTGGATCCGGTGGTAAGCGCGTTATGCAACTTGTTTCCGTATATTTCCACATCTGATCCTCCCCATAGATTGACTAGATTCTGCACCCGGCTGGTGCCGTCAACATTATCTCCGATTATTTCACTGTCATATACTTTTCCGCTGGAATTGATGAATCTTACTCCGCGCTTATGGAAAGAAGAAATTGTATCGTCGTGAATGAGCGCATAGCTTTTGTCGTCCACTTCTATGCCGTTGCTTCCGTTCTGCCAAATATCTTTCACAACAGAATTACTGATAGTTACCGGATGGTCTGAGCTTCCAGAGGCATTTACCCATATACCATAAGTAAAGTTGTTTGCTCCGGTAGAAGTTCCTCCCCCGTCAACTCCGATGCCGTCCAGAGTAACATCGCTGGCACCGTCAACTTTCACTATATAACTTTGACCTGAACCAAGACCAGTAATGACCGTATTGCTTGAACCTGCTCCATTTAATGTAAGAGGCTTACTAACTAATACACTTTCATTGTAGGCGCCCCCGGCAACTTTTATTGTTCCACCAGAAGAAACCGCTCTTACACTGTCGGAAATGTTAAAAAATGCATTGATACCGTAATAGTAATAACCTGATCCATCTATTACTTCTGGATAAGTGTTGCCACTAGTGCTGAGTGAGTTCCAAGAAGAATCAACAACAACATTATCAGTAGAAAGATTCATCGTCTTGCCATCAAAAGTATTGCTGCTCAAGGATACACTGGCCGCATCGGGATTAGATTCAAGACGAAGAGCCATAGCATCCGTACCACTCTTATGATCCGTTAATCCACTGATAGTATTTCCATTAACAACAGCACTTGGTGTATCAGTTTCAAGACCAATAGCATGAGCCCACAAACCTTCTAACGTACTAACATTGTTATTCTCAACCTTTAGACCAGTGGTTTTGTGATTTACCAATAAGCCATACGCCCCTGCACCGCCTCCGTATGTTGGAAAACCAACCCAGGCTGAGGTAGAGGCATATATTTTACTAATAGTGTTGCCAGATACAGTTACAGTGGAAAAAATATTTGAACCGGTGGAGTTGCCTAAATATACGGCTTTTGCGCTACTTCCCGCACTTCCGGCATGCGCCAGACTTATATTTCCTATATTTGTAATAGTGTTCCCTTCGACATCCAAATTTGAAACATCTGAGGAACTACTAACAAAAGCTACACCTGCGGCTGAACCACTCGAAAGAGAAGTACCAACATCATGAATATTATTGTTGGTTACGGTTAGATTGTTATGATCTGCGGAATATATTCCAAAATTTCCGCTGGGGTTTGTTATATCAAATCCTGTAATAGTAACATTATCACTAGTAATTGTGACACTCCCTAAAAGATTTGTTCCTGCAGTTCCTTGTAAAGTCACCTTTTGTGATACGTTTAGATTTTCTGTATATGTCCCCGCTGCAACACTGACTGTGCCTCCCGCAGACGCGGCATTTATTCCCGCCTGAATTGTGGAAAATGGATGCGCGGAAGTGCCGTCTTGAGAACCGGTACTGGAACCATCAACATAGACAGTATTGTCAACGCTGAATTGCGTGAAGTGGCTCGCATCAAATGTCAGTGTTCCACCACTGTAAGTAATATTCGTTAGCGTCGGATAATTTGCTGTGTCGGACGGATCAATAACATTTCCGGAGTCATCTTTTACGATAATGTTCGGAGTGCTTGTATATCCCAAGGCATCCAATCCGTATAATTTTATTTCCGCGCCGGCATTTTTGAGGTCGGTTGCCGTAGTCGCGTCAAATTTTATGCTTCCGGCCGAGGCTTCCATTTTGCTTCCAAGATTCTGGAGGAAAGTATTTGTTTCGGTTTTCGTCAAGTCCAGCGAAGCGCTGAATGTCACTTTGCCGTAGCCGGTTTTTTCAAAATATAGCCCGGAGCAAGCCGTAGGCGTTGATGCGCACCCGTCAATATTCGTGTCAATTCCCTCGCCCGCCAAGGTTGTTTTTATCCCGCCGAATATCGTCGCATAGTTTGGAGCAGCCTGCGGTACAACCACGCTCATGGCTTGGTCTGCGCTCGCTGAATTTTTAACTAAATGAAAACTTACGTCTACGGTGACAGAAGATTCCCCGTAGGTAATGGCGCCACTGTCCGCGGCAACTTGAGAGTTGGACGAGGAACCCAGTGTCACCGTTACTCCGGAAGGGGTGGGAGTGTCAATGATTGCTTGGGCCATTGTAACCACATTTGTGTCAGTACCTTCCGCCGGATGCAGGGTTGCCACGCCGGCCAAAGTCTCTTTCGCGGTAGTGACGCTGATCGTATCAGGGTCCGGCTGCGCGACAGCCGTTCCATTAAACACAAAAAAACTGCCTACTAAGAAGACGGCAGCGATAATGGTCGTTGATAAAATGAAACGGAGATCAAATCTCTCTAACTTTTTCATAGCTCTTTTAATATTTACTTGTAAAAACGCACAAAAAACTAATAATGACCTTTAAATCGGCAGAACCTTATACTCTACGGCTACTTTA
>JAKAKW010000007.1 GCA_021824345.1 bacterium | reverse complement strand
GAGGATTTTGGACGAACGGGAAAGAATTGGCTCCAACCCTTGCGGGCGTGGATTTTAGACGCGAATAAAGCCGAAAAACTGTCGGCGAGCGACAGTTTTCCTGAAATCAAGGCATTTGTCCAAAAGATTGGAACGAACCCCTTACTTTTGGACAAATCTGTTTCCATTTCTTTTTGCCCGCCGTGGGATTTTATGGCTTTGCGCAAGGCGCAAAGCCCGAATGCCGAGCGGCGAAGCCGCGAGGCAACCCTTTCCCAAAACGGCGAAAGTTGCGATTGGTGGACCCAAGGAGACTCGAACTCCTTACCTCCTCATTGCAAATGAGGCGCTCTACCAGATGAGCTATGGGCCCGAAAAACATTCCTATACTACCTGATTCCGCACAATAACGCAAAAACCCTCCGACGCTGTCAGGGGGCTTTTGCGGCACATATGTAGTTCGATTAAGTGAGTCTTACCTCACACTCACGAAAAGAGTATAGCATATTTAAAAATAAAATGCAAGTCGGAGACTGGAGCGGGGCAGGGCGGAGGGTAACCCTCCGCCCTGCCCCAAAGGAAAATCCCCTCCAAGGAGGGGATTTTTCATATCGTGCGTCTTGCATCTATAAGCCGAATTCTGTACTCAGGCTGTGCCTGAGCGATAGCCATTTATCTTGGCCCGGCGTCGCCGTCGAGCTCTAGCGATTCTCCCCGATTCGCATCGGGGCACGATCTTGCACGCGCGTAAGGATTTTGCCGTTTCACCCTTCTGGCCGAAGCCGGAAGGCTCGTCTCTGTTCGCACCTCTACTCTTGCGAGCGGCAGGCGTTACCTGCTACGTTTAATCCGCCAAGGGCGGACTGCGTGTTCGGACTTTCCTCACTTTGACCTTGCGGACAAAGCGCGGCTATCCGATGCAAGACTGCGCCATAATATCACCGATTTGATAAAAAGTAAACGAAAAAGGCGGGGGCTAGGGCAGAAGCTCCGCTTTGTCCCCTATTTTTATACCGGCCTGCGCGGAAAATCCAGAGTTTACCTCAAGCACGTATTTCGCATCAGCTCCGGGAGAAAAAGTTTCGGGATAGGAACTCGGAGTTGCGTTTTCTTTTATGTACACGACGGACAAATCCGGAGCAAGCCAGATCATGTCTATGGGAAATTTCATATCTTTCATCCAGAAACCGTATTTGCCCGGGGCGGCAAAAACAAAAAGCATTCCCGTGTCGGGCGCCAAGCTTTCCCGTCCGGAGAGGCCGAGAATCTGCTCTGCCATAGTTTTTGCCAGCTCAACGCTTATGACCCGGCCGCCGATTTTCATATGTCCGATTTCTCCGGGACGAGCCGAAAAAACGGCTGTTGAACTCGAATTATCGGAGGAAGACACAGCCGAACCGCCTTGCTTCAGAGGTCCGGTTTCCATGAGAGCCACAGCCATGGAAAGAATCACAACCGCAAGTATTATCCAAAGTAAGAGTTTAAGAGCTTTCATTTATGATCTCCGTTCCAGCCGAAGATTTTTCCAAGCTCCTCCGGCGATTGCCTTTTGCGGGAAAGTTTAACTTCCCCGTTCTGGCAAATCACCACCGCCGGTTTGGAAACCAAGCAATGGTTATTGGCAAAAGTATCCTGGTAGGAACCGGTATCGTACGTTACCAAATACAAATCCGGCACGTCTTCGGTGATTTTCGGCAAAAGCACATAATTTCCGGAAGCGGTATAGCGATCGTCTGCGTCGCAAGTTGATCCGGCCAGCCAGACTTTCTGCAGGCGCCGGGTGTTCATGTGGTTGGCGGGAGTGAAATGCCATTTATGCCGCACCACGGACCAGGTGTCCGTCAAATGGGCAATGAAGGATCCATCGATAAAATACCATTTTGTGTCCGGTTTCTTGAATATGGCCTTCTCGCACAAAATTTTAAAAATGGTTATTTGGGAAGGAGCGGTGAAATAGCTGCCCCATTCGCAGACGAGGTTCGGATGTTTTACTCCCAGCTTGTCGCTCTCTTTCTTGGCGACTTTTATCATCTGGCTGACCAGGCTTTTTGTGGAGAAAAGCTTTTTTTTCTTCTCATAAGGAACTGCCATTCCCCCGCCGAAGTTTATGGTATCCAAATTCGGATTATGCGGTTTCAGCTTGGCATATAGGCCGATAGCCCGCTTGAGCGGCCTAATGAATCCTTCGATTCTTTCATTCTGAGTGGAAATATGATAATGCAGAATGGACAGATTTCTGATTCGGCCGATTTTTTCCACCTCCTCCTCGTCAAAGCCGAAATGGTTGTATTTTTTGTCCCAGTGCGCATCCACTTTCAGGTCCAAATTTATTCTCACCCCCACTTCCCCTTTGAATTTTCCGAGCCGATGCAATTCTTGATAATTCTCTATTATCGGAACCACGATCAGCCCTTTGCCGCGCAGCTCCTCGATCAGGCTTATGTACTGTTCCGTTTTCGGACCGTTACAGGTAACGCGAATCTTATGATTGAACTGATCTTTTTCCAGCATCCGCTTCACAAGGAAAAGCTCGTTGGCGGAGGAAACCTCAATATGCGCCCCTTCCGCTATGGCCGGAAGGACAAAATCCCGGTTCTGGTTGGATTTCATTACGTAGTGGTAATAAAACTTTCCCCGGTAATTCAAAATCTTTATGTAGGCGTTGAAAAGCTCTATCAGGTCGCGTACCCGGTTTTCCAGAATAAAAGGGAAAAAAACTTCCGTCACCGTGCCGTATTTCCGCACGATGTCCATAATATTGTATTGGTAGTATCCCTCCTTGACCACGAGCTCTCCGCTCTCATTCACGTCAAAATACTGCGTGTTGAATTCTTCCATCCCCAGCCGCCAGAACTTTCTCCAGTTCTTCTTTCTTGCAGTTTTTTTTACCCGTTTTTTAGGCATTTTCTATAACGGCAAAAAGTATAACAAGCCCTGCGGAAATGTAAAGAAAAAACTGTTACTTTCTCCAGCTTTTAAGAAACCCGTCCTTGAACTCCGGAAACCGGCCGTCCATCAGGGCCTGCCGGGCCTCTTTTACAAGGCTGGTTATGAAAAAAAGGTTGTGGATGGTGGCCAGGGTGGCGGCAAGCATTTCTTTTCCCCGGAAAAGGTGGCAAAGGTACGCGGCGGAGTAATTCCTGCAGGTATAGCAGCCGCAACCCTCTTCCGCCGGCCCGAAGTTCTCTTTGTACTTGGCGTTTGTAATATTCACTTTTCCGTATTTCGTGTATAAAGTGCCGTTCCTGGCGTTTCTGGTCGGAGCCACGCAGTCAAAAAGGTCCACCCCGTTCTCTATTCCCATCAAGAGATCTTCCGGCTCCCCTATTCCGAGCAAGTGTCTCGGCTTTTCTTCGGGCAATATTTCGTTCACCCATTTCACCGCGCTGGACATGTCAATTTTGGCAAAAGATCCGCCGATGCCGAAACCGTCAAAATCCAAGGAGCCGATAAAGCGCGCCGATTCTTTTCTCAAACCTTCGTCCCGTCCTCCCTGCACGATGCCGAAGAGGGCTGGTACAGAAGCTGGCTGAAGAATATTCTCTGAGCGGGTTATGCGGCCGGAGCGGGCACGGTTTTCGCGAAGCGAAAGAGCGCAGGCCGCATCCCTGAGGCCGCCTCGCTGGGGCGGCCGAGGAAAGCGAAGAGGATATTCTTCTGCCAGCTTTTTATGCATGTTGAGGCTCCGTTTTGCCCAGGCGTGAGTGCGGGCGAGCGCTTCCTTCTGGTATTTCATGTCTTCAGCCGGACTGGTGCATTCGTCAAAAGCGAAGATTATGTCCGCGCCGAGATTGTGTTGGATCTCAATTGATTTTTCCGGAGTAATATAATGGACGCTTCCGTCCAGATGCGATTTGAAAGAAACTCCGTCCTGTCCGATTTTCGCCAGGCGAGGCGCGTCTGAATCGTCAAAACGCTCCGGTATCATGAGCGAGGGGTCCGTAATCTTCGTCACCTTGCTCAATTCCTTGCCGTAGGCGGCGCCCAAGGAAAACACCTGGAATCCGCCGGAGTCGGTAACGATCGGGCCGTCCCAGTGCATGAATTTATGCAATCCGCCGGCATCCCGCACCAGTTCGTCTCCGGGCTGAAGATACAAGTGGTATGTGTTGGCCAGAATCACTTCCGCCCCGAGCTCCCGCACCTGCTCGGGAGCAAGCGATTTTACGGTTGCCTTGGTGCCGACCGGCACGAACGCGGGCGTATGAATTTCCCCGTGCGAAGTCTGGAGCACCCCGGCCCTGCCCAGGCCGTTCTTTAATTTCTTTTCTATCTGGAAATTCATTTTTTCACTTCCACTTCCACGAATTTCAGTTCCCGCACGTTCACCGGAGCGGTCAGCAGGAATTTCTGTATGGCATCGCGGGGATCGGAAATCACCGCCGCCACTTTGCCTAGAACATACGGAGTGATGCCGGGCATAACCGCTTCCGCTCCGACCAGTATTGAAACGTCTCTGGGAGCTTCCATCTCAAAGTTTCCCCCGCCCCGGCCGGAAAGTTCCACCAGCAGGCTCTTGCCCGATGAAGGCGAAGCGCCTCCTTTTGCGCCCGCAGACAGAGAGGGCGGAGGGTTACCATCCGCCGTAGCGGAGGGTAACCCTCCGCCGTGCGCATCGCTTGAAGCGCCGGCAGACGAATCCATAACGCCGGAAGAAACTCCGGAGGCGGAGCTTGCGGAAAGGGACGGGCTTTCCGCCGGAGCTTGCGGAAGAGCCGGCAGAGCGCCCGTGTGTATGAACGCTTGAGTGCTTTCGCCGGGACCGGTGAATAAAACAACTTTTGAAGAAAACGCGTCAGCTTCCGCCACTTTGCCTATGGGAATGTCGCCATAAGCGAAAACTGTGTCGCCGTACGAAACTCCGGCGGAAACGCCGGCGTCGATAATAAGGGTATTGTAAAGAGAACTGTCGGCGCCGGCCATGATGGAAGCAATCACCAATTTCCTATTCTTTGCCATCCGGCCGAGGATTTCTTTCATCTTCTCATTTTCGGAGAGCAAGGTATTGTAATTATCCATCCGAGCGTTTGCGGAATCCAAATCCGAATGCAATTTTTGATTTTCCTGGAACAGGGAATTTTTTGAAGCGAAATATGATCCATATCCCGCCGTTTTTTCGGAAAATCCGTTTCCAACGGAAAGAACGGAATGGAAAACTGAGCCGGCCGCGCCGGAAAGCCCGGAAAATACGGCCGAACGCCATTCAAAAAGCAGGAACAGGATTATGGCCGCAGAGAGAGCGATTATCGTCTTTTTTCTTTTTTCTTTTTTATCTAGGAGGTAACTCATCTTGAACGGGTATCAAAATCTCCTTGTACTCGGGAAGGCTGTCAAGAATTACTCCCGTTCCGCGGGCCACGGCCGAAAGCGGATCATCCACGGCATATACCGGAATCTTCAAGGCCCGCTCCAAGAGCTCCTGTATGCCCCCGAGAAGCGCTCCCCCTCCGGATAGGGTTATTCCGCTTTTCATTATGTCCGAAAGCACTTCCGGCGGGGTTGTTTCCAGAACGTCCTTGACCCCCTCTATGAGTTCCCGGATGGAAGACATGATCGCTTCCCGGATGTCCGAATCGGTAACAGCCACTTCCCGGGGCAGGCCGGTCAGGAGATCCCGCCCTCTCACTTCCGTCTCCATGTAATTTCCCGGAATGACCGAGCCGATGTTTATCTTCACCTGCTCGGCGGTGGTTTCCCCTATCAGAATCTTGAATTCGTCCCGCATGTATCCGATGATGTCGCTGTTCAGGCGGTCTCCGGCGATTTTCAAATTTTTTGATTTTACGATTCCGCCGAGCGATATGACCGCCACGTCCGTGGTGCCTCCTCCGATGTCTATGATCATGGAACCCACGGGATCCTTGATGGGCAATCGAATGCCGATGGCGGCCGCCATCGGTTCCTCCACCAAATGCACTTCTCTGGCTCCCGCGCTCCTGGCGGCGTCATATACGGCGCGAGTTTCCACGTTTGTGGTGCCGGTGGGAACCCCCACCACCACCCGCGGACGGCCGATCTTTTTGTACATTTTGTCCGCCTTGTTGATCAAATATGAAAGCATTTCTTCCGTCACTTCAAAATCCGAAATTACTCCGTCCACCAGGGGGCGCACGGCGCGGATATGTCCCGGGGTGCGGCCGAGCATTTCCTTCGCCTTCTCCCCCACTGCCAGGATCTGATTGGTCTTCATGTTCACCGCCACCACCGAAGGCTCGGTGATCACGATGCCGTGCCCCTTCAAATACACCAGGGTGTTGGAAGTGCCCAGGTCTATTCCGATGTCGTTTGATATGAGTTTGTGAAATTTATCAAGCATAAGTTGCTTTTTAATCCTTGCCGGAAAGCGCTTTCAATAATTCTTCCTTGGAAACTATTTTGCCTTTTTCTTCGGTTCGTTTTTTGAGCTCCACTCCGCCTTCTTTCATGCTCCGCTCGGAAATCACCGCGCGATACGGCATTCCCAGAAGATCGGCGTCGGCGAATTTTTCTCCGGCAGATATTCCCGGACGGTCGTCGTAAAGCGTTTCCATGCCCGCTTCGGAAAGAAGTTTGAAAACATCATCCGCTTCTTTCGCCACCGCGCCGCTTTCCCCGAGGGAAAGCAAGTGTACGGAAAAGGGCGCGATAGATTCGGGCCAAATAATGCCGGAGTCGTCAGAGAGCGTTTCCACCACCGTACCCATCAGGCGCCCGAGGCCGATGCCGTAACTTCCCATGATAACCGGCTTTTCTTCTCCGGATTCATCTTTGTACTTTAAGTCGAACGGCACGGAGAATTTAGCGCCAAGGGAAAATATATTGCCCACTTCCACCGCTCTTTTTTCCACCAGCTTATCCTTTTCCAATTTCAGGTCGGCCAGCACCTCATCGGTGTAAACTTCCTTGTTTACCGCCACGCCGGAATTTTCATCAAGGTAAATGGTGTCTTCGCCGGCGGACGTAAGGGTCTGGAATTCATGAGAAAATTTTGAAAAGCTGCCGCCGGAAGCGAAAGTGACATAAGTGAGATGGCCGATGCCTGCTCTGCGGAAAATATTCTGGTACGCCGTTTTTATCTTTTCATAAAACTCATTGTGCTCTTTTTCGTTCCGGGAAAAGGAATACAGCGCCTTCCAATAAAATTCCCTTCCCCGCATGATGCCGGATTTGCTTCTGGTTTCGTTCCGAAAAATCTCTTTAAAATCGTACGGATATACTGGCAGGTCTTTGTAAGAATTTACGTATTGCTTCAGAATGTTCGAATACGCTTCCTCGTTGGTGAAAGACAGGCCCGTCTCTCCCCCGCTCTTCAATTTTGTCTTAAACCAAGTATCCACCACCTCGTCGCTCCACCGGCCGGACTTTTCCCAAATTTCCTTGTTCTGCAGGACGGCGGTTTTCATTTCCGTACCGCCGATTGCGTCCATTTCTTCCCGAATGATATTCTCTATTTTTTTGAGCACCCGCAAGCCGAGAGGCAGAAAGCTGTAAACGCCCGCCATTTCCTTGTGAATGAATCCTCCCCTGATCAAGAGCTCGGCATTTTTTGACACTTCGTCCGCGGGAATTTCTTTCCTGGTTTTGGTAAAAAGCTCGGATTGGCGTATGGCGTTCTTCATACCGCCATCTTACCCGAAAAAAGCGCTTTTGGCAAAGGCGCAAAGATGCCTTGCGGCCCGGGCGGATTTCTGCTATATTACTTAGCGAGCGCGCATAGCGCTTTAATTTTTAATTATGGAAAACAACGACAAAGTAATAGAAGAATTGTTCCAGTCGGGAGCGCAGTACGGATATTCCAAGTCCCGGCGGCATCCTTCTGTTTCTTCATATATTTACACTACCAAACAGAGCGGAGACATCATCAATCTTGAAAAGACCGCGGAAATGCTTGCCGCGGCCGCTGAGTTCGCCGAAAAGCTCGGACGGGAAAACAAGACCCTGCTTTTTGTCGGGACCAAGCCTGAAGCGAAGGAAACGGTCAAAAGCGCGGCCGAATCCCTTTCCCTGCCTTATGTGGCGGAGCGCTGGATCGGCGGAACCATTACCAATTTCCCGGAAATAAAAAAGAGGATAACCGAACTGGAAAATTATCAGAAAGATTTGGCTGAAGGAGGATTGGAAAAGTACACCAAGAAGGAGCGCGCGGTGCTTGCCAAGAAAATGGAGCGCCTGGCTCTTTATTATTCCGGACTGGTAGGAACAAAAAAACTTCCGGACGCCTTGTTTATCATTGACCCGAAAGCGGAACGCACGGCCAGCGCCGAAGCCAGAACTGCCGGCATTCCGATAATCGCCCTGGCCAATTCCGATTCCAACATTTCCGGCCTGGATTATCCGATACTGGGCAATGACGCGGTCATCCCTTCGGTCAGATATTTCACCCGCATTATTTCCGATTCGTACAAAAAAGGAAAGAGCTCCGCTCCCGCTGAGACAGCCGGAGGAAAAGAAGAATAAATGGCGGTAACTACTGAACAAGTAAAAGATCTCAGAGAAAAGACCGGTATTTCGGTCATGCAATGCAAGCGCGCCCTGGAAGAAGCCGGGGGCGACATGGAAAAAGCGGTGGCAATTCTAAAGAAGACCAGCGCTGACATCGCCGAAAAGAAGGCGGGGCGCGAAGCCAAAGACGGAGCGGTGGCGATAAAAGAGGAGGGAGGCAAGGCGGTATTGGTCACCCTGCATTGCGAAACCGACTTCGTGGCCAAGAACGCCGACTTCCTTTCCCTGCTTGAGAAGCTGTCATCCTTCGCCTTGAAAGAAGGCGTGGAAAAAATGAAAGCGGAGGCCAAGGACATGATCGATCTCATAATCCAAAAGACGGGAGAAAAGATAGAGCTCGGAGAATGCAAAGAAGCAAAAAACGGAACGCTGGGAAGCTATGTGCACACCAACGGCAAGATCGGAGTAATCGTATCGCTCAAGGGCGGCACGCCTGAACTGGCCCGGGATGTGGCCATGCACGCGGCGGCCATGAAGCCGGAATATGTAACAGAAGCGGAAGTGGACGAATCGGCCCAAAACACCATGCGGGAGATTTTTGAAAAGGAAATCGCCGAAATAAACAAGCCCGAGGAGATAAAGAAAAAAATGCTGGAAGGGAAAATGTCTTCCTACTTCAAGGAAAAAACCCTTGTGAGCCAAGCTTTCATCAAGGATCCGGAACTGACAGTCGGAGCGCTGTTGGAAAAAAACGGGGCGGAGATCTTGGAAATGGCGCGTTCCGCGATATAATTAGGCCAGTATCATGCAAATTGCCGCAATATTGCTAATAGCTTCCTTCCTGGGCATTCTGGGAATGGTTGGAAGGAAAATATTTCTGGTAAAAAAGGGACATATAGAAATAATTTTCGGCCCTCTTGCCAATCCATTTTTGGAAGACCTGACAAAGCTGAGATACCTTTCGCGCAAAAGCGCCAAGCGCTACGCTTACGCCACGCTCTTCGCCGTCCTGCGCCTTTACATCCGCTCGGCCAATTTCCTGAAAAGGAAAAGCCTAGCGCTCGCCTATAAAATTGAACGGCGCCTTTTAAAAAACAGGGCCGGGGTATCGGCGGAAAACGGCGAGAAGCGCGAAGCCAGCCGGTACTTGAAAATGATTTCCGAATATCAGCGGAAGATCCGGAAAATGAAGGAAAAAATCCGGGAAGAAGAAAGTTTGGAAGATAACTAACTATATTCCCATTCTATAATTCTGGGAGCGAAAACCTCCTGCATTTTTATATAATCTTTTTTAAGCAATAAAGATAAGTTCTCTTCCGGGTATATTTTCCGAAACCTCCTATCACGCTCCTCTGAGAATTCAGACAAATAATTTTTTATCTCTATATAAAGGCCGTATTCCGGCAGATAAAAATCCGGAGTATATTTTTTGCCTCTTAAATCAAAAGTTTTGGGCTGAAATTTCCACTCTATATTCAAAAAATTCAACACCCTGGCAAAATTCGCCTCCCATCTGCTATAAAAATAAAAGTTGCCTAGATCTTTCCTTGTCCCCGCTTTTGCCCGTGCCGCACGAGGAGAAGTTGGTTTGCTTCCGGTAAACTTGATAGAACACGTTCTTCCGCAAAATTTCTTAGGTCTCCATCGCTCCACAAAAAATTCTTTTCGGCACTCGGGATTTCCACATGTTCTTCTATCTCTCGGCACCAGTATTGTTCCTTTTGGGTAATGAAACCTGCTCCACACTTCTTTACCCTTTAGTGTTGAGGAAATCTTTTTCCTTGTGGCATCTGAAACAGTACGGCAGTGATTATTTATTTTAGCGGAACAGCTGTGCGAACAAAATATTTTAGGATTGGAGGGTATGGTATAAAATATTTTATTACATTTTTTGTTTCCACAGTATTTTTTTATCTTTTTCTTATGAAAATCAAAAACACCTTTTTCCCAATTGCGAGCCGTTAAATTGCTTTGCTTAATCTTGTATTCTTCTGAAGAATAAAAGCCTTTTTTCATGAGCCGGTGGTGGGATTCGAACCCAACGACCTCAACACTTTACAAAAGTGGCGCTCTACCGACTGAGCTACACCGGCAAATATGGCAAATTGAAAAGAGCCGCTACCGCCTAGCATAGCAAATTTGCCTTAAAAAATAAATAAATGCTTAATGGCCTGATTTTATACCCGTGGCGGTGCCAGAAGCGCTCTTTCCTGTTCCCTGTTCCAACCCGAAGAATTTCTTGATTTTTTCTTCAAACTCGCTTTCCGGATGGAAACCCGTCAATACTTCGTCCTGCAGCACCACCGCCGGCAGAACCGTATCCTTGATCTTGTAAATGTCCAGCATGGATTTCACCGCGGAAAGATCGGTGCTGTAATCAAAGGAATACACCCGCAAGGAAGGATACTTGTCCCGCAGATCGGAGAGCACCAGGCCTTCCCGCTGGCACTCGCTGCAATTGTCCGCATTCGTATAGAAATACAGGATGAAGGCGTATTTCGTTCCGCACCTCGCGGAAATATTTTTCATCAACAGATAATCCTTTATTTCCAGAAGAGAGTAGTACTTGCGCAGATAGAGCACTTCGGCGGTATTGCCCAGATTTTTCTCTCCCCATTCCAGCTTCTGCCCCATTTCCCCCAGCTGGCCGGAAAGCACCGAGTCGGTAATGTTCTTGCACGACAAGTCTGACAGCAGAGAAAACTGCGTTTCTGAAGAAAGAATGTCCAGAGCAATGTTGTCTTGGATGGACTTGAGCTCGCTTATTTTTTGGCTGCCGAAATAACTGGACAGCCAGGCGGCCACCGCAAAAAGCCCGGCAGTCAAAAAAAAGACGATCAAATATTTTTTCCAGTCAATCGGTGCGTTCATCGTTTCTTATCTCCAGGACGGCTTGCGAGCCATGGCCGTGTTTAAAAGAGCTTGCAGGAGCCAGAATGGCGCAATAAAGCTGAATATCAGGAAGAAATACACCACATCCATGGAAAAGACGACTCCCTTTCCCTCCGCCATTTTATACCCGAGAAAAACCGTGACAAAAACCAGGACCGTGATGAAAACGCCTATAAAAAGAGTGGATTGGGTGTTGAAGAAAAACAGATCAATGGGCTGAGGAGCCAGTTTCAATCCCACTGTTTGGTATTCCATAAGCTTGGAAGAAACCATTTCGGCCATCGCCCAAATCATCCTGCCAAATATATAGCTTGAAGCCACCAGGGCCAAAATTCCGGACGGAACCGTAAAAAGGGCGAAATTCCCGTATTTCCTGCGGAAAAGGGTTTTGCGATAGTCTATGGTGTTGTTTATGAAGCCGTATATCCAGCGCAGGCGCTGTTTATACAATTTTTTGATGGAAGGAGGAGTGCCGGTAAAAACAAAGGCATTGTGGCATTGCTCGATCGGGTAATGATTCTGTTGCATGCGGTAGGCAATTTCCATGTCTTCGGTATTGTGGGCGTAACGGTAGGGTCCCAGATCCTCAAACACTTTTTTGCGGAAAATGGTCAAGGGTCCGGGAGTCACGTGAATGGCTCCGAGAAACGCCTGCATTTTTTTCACAAACACATTGGACATGTAGTACTCCGCCTTTTGCGCCCGTTCCACGGCGTTTCCGGCGCGCCTTACCACGATGGAAGGAGTGACGGCCATAAGCTCCGGCTTCTTTTCAAAAAAACTCATCAAGCGTACAAGCGACTCGGGGTCCGCTTCTGAATCGGCGTCCAGGCATCCGATGAATTCGGTATCGGTATGTTCCAATCCAAGATTCAAGGCGGTGTGCTTCCCTCCGTTCCCCTTTCGAAATACCTTCACGTTCGGAAATTTTGCATAACTGGAAATTATCCGCCAAGTATTGTCGGTGGAACCGTCGTCCACCAGGATTATCTTCACTTTATTCTTCGGGTAATTCAAATTAAAAAGAGAGTGCACTGTCCGGCTGACCGTGCGCTCTTCGTTCCAGCAGGGAACGATGACTGTTACGGACGGATATCGGCTGAGTTCGACGGCGTCTTCTTTTGCGGACAAGGTCTTGCGGTTCTCAAAAAATGTAATAAGCAAAAAGAGCTGGGCGTAAGCCGCCATGAAAGCAAGCACATAAAAGATAACGTCGGACACGGAAGCCATATAAACACACTAATATTAGCACTTTACCCGCAAAAAACAAAGCCGGACGGATAAGGAGGAAATGCGCCAAAAAGCAGCCGAAAGGCCTTCCGGCCAAGGGCCGGAAGGCCTTTTAAAATGCTTAAAATAGATGAATTACATCCCCTGCCCTTCTTTCTGATCGCCGGATGCGGAGGCTTCCATCTTTGGCTTCTTGTGGCCGTGGCAGAAAAGCTTGCATACTGCCGCGATGCCGACCAAAAGGTAGACTATGGCCTCAACGATGGGCGCGCCGCCCAAAATCATATGGACGACATTCCAGCTGTCGGCGGTACCGCCGAAAATCATGCCCAAGCCAACCAGGCCCCAGTTCAGGCCGCCGATAATCAAGAGCACGAACCAAAGCATATGCCAGCCACTTTTGTGATTATTCATAATTTTCTTATCCCCGAATTCTCAGGGAAGACTACTTCCGGCTTCGCCGGAATGTGCTAATATTTTTGCCCCTCGTACGACCCGCGGAGACAATTGTTTCAACACTAAAATTATACCATAGCGAAAAATAATGCTACAATGATACATGTTAATAATAATCAGAAGTAAAAAACAATGGAAGAGGTCAAAAAATCCTTTAAATACAACACAAAATTAATAGCCGAGGCGATCCTGGTGGCGGGCGTAATCGTGGCCGGAGCGATACTTCTGGCCGGCAGCAAGCCGCCGGCGGATAATGCCGGAGCTGCAGCCGGTACAAGCGATCAATCCCAAAACTCCGCGCAATCCGCCCAGCCGACGGTAGATCCGGTCACTTCCGCGGACGAAACGCTTGGAAACGCGGATGCGCCGGTTACCGTGGTAATGTACGAAGATTACCAATGTCCGTTCTGCGAGCATTTCTACCGAGACGGAGAGAAAACCATCCGCTCCAAGTACGTACCGGACGGAAAGGTGCAGTTCGTATACAGAGATTACACAATCATCGGCCCCGAATCCACTCGAGCCGCGGAGGCCGCACATTGCGCCGGGGACCAGGGAAAATTCTGGCAGTATCACGATTACTTGTTTGATCATCAAGGGCAGGAAAATGGCGGAACCTTCAGCGACGCCAACTTGAAAGGTTTCGCAAAGGACCTCGGACTGGACACTGCGGCCTTTAACAAGTGTTTTGATTCAAACAAATACGAGCAGAGAATCACGGACGAATTCCAAAGCGGAAACAAAGCGATGCCGACCGCTTCCGACCGCTTTACCCCGAAAGGATTCATCTTGAAGGACGGGAAGCTGGCGGACATCATTCAGGGCGCCCAGCCTTCGGCCACTATCTCCGCCCAAATAGACGCTGTTCTTAAATAGCGAAGACGGAAAGAAAAACACCCGGCCGGGCCTTTGGGCCCGGCCGGGTGTTTTCGTTTCGTAAAACCGGCTAGTCGTAAAAGTTTTTCAGACGAGCGATCTTTTCGTTTTGGCGGAGCTTTTCATGCACCTTCGCCTCAATCTGGCGGATGCGTTCGCGGGTAACGCCGAACTCCTCCCCCACTTTCTCCAAAGTATGCTGGATGCCGTCCTTTAAGCCGTAACGCATCTCTAGAATCTTCCGCTCTTTTTCGTTCAGTTCGGACAGCACTTCCCGCACTTGATCAGCCAGTATGCGCCGAGAGGATTCCTGGTCGGGACGCAGAATCTTGTCGTCCGGAATGAAATTTTCCAAAGTGGATTTCTCGTCGTCATCTCCCACCGGCTGTTCAAGAGATATGGTTTCCTGGGAAATGTTTTCTATCACGTGAATCTTTTCCACCGGCACTCCCATTTCCGTGGCAATTTCTTCCGCCAAAGGCTCCCGCCCGAGATCCTGGGAAAGTTTTCGGTGAGTCTGCTTGTATTTTGAAATGGTTTCCACCATGTGCACCGGAATGCGGATAGTGCGGGACTGGTCGGCCAAGGCGCGAGTAATGGATTGGCGGATCCACCAAGTGGCATAAGTGGAAAATTTGTATCCCTTAGTCCAGTCAAATTTCTCCACCGCTTTGAAAAGGCCCAAATTCCCTTCCTGAATCAGGTCCAAAAGGGACAAATTCGCGCTGCGGCCGACATATTTTTTGGCTATGGAAACCACCAAACGCAGGTTCGCTCTGGCCAGCAGGTTTTTTGCCTCTTCGTCGCCTTGCTCTATGCGCTTGGCGAGCTCCCGCTCGTCCGCGGCATAAATCAGGGAGTATTGCCCTATTTCCTTCAGATACATCTGGATTGAATCGTGCATTGACGATTTTCCAAGATCCCTGCCCACATCCAGATCATTGTCCAAATCCAGCAAATTGCCTCCTTCCAAAACGTCAATGCCGGCTACAGATAATTTTTCATAAAGCTCATCCAGAAACAGGATATTGTTTTCAATATCCGGAAAAGATTTAAGAATTTCATCATAGGTGACAAACCCGCGCTTTCTCCCCTTTTCAATCAGCGCTTCGGACAGGCGATTCAGCTCTTCCGCCTTCTTTTCCGAGACCGTCACTTTTTTGCCGGATTTGGCCTTTCCCTTGGCCGGGGAAATCGGCTTCTTCTTCGCCTTCCGCATCGGCGCCTTTTTCTTGGAAGCGGAGCTTTTCGCCCTCTTCCCGGGTGCCTTCTTTTTATTCGTTTTTTTCTTTCCCGTCTTGGCGGGACTTTTCTTTTTTTGCTTCATGAATTTTTTTTAAAAACGACCGCTTTTAATAATTTGTATCCGCTTGTTTATTTTATCTATTTTTTTCAAAATTTCCGGAACATCCTTGCGGTCTGCCGAGCTTTCCGTGTCCCGCAAGTTTCTCATTTCTGTGGCAAGTTCCGCTTTTAAATATTCTTCTTCAAGATTCAGAAGCATTTCCGCCGCGTCCTTCTCCGCGTCCAATGAATCCGCTCCGTAAAAAACTTCCGCTTCAAAAACCAAATCGGGGCCGGAAGCTTCAGCCAGAGAAAGCATTTCCTCTTCCGAGGCGTTCATTATGCCGGCGATTTTGCCAAGCAATATGTCCGATTCCATAATGGGTTTCTCCAGCCCTTTTTGCCACAAAGCTATGCCCAGAAGCCGGCGGAGAATATAATCTTTCCGAAGAATGTTTTTCGCAGGTTCTTTGCCCTGCCCTGATCCTTCAATTGATTTTCCGGTGGAGGAATCATCCGCCTTTTCCTTCTCTTTTTTTTCCAAGCTCTGCCTTATATCCTCTTCCCTGATCCCGGTCTTCTCGGATATGACTGATACGAAATGCGATTTTTTCACCGGACTTTGAATATAAGACAGATAAGGGATGATTTTCTCTTCCACCAGGAGCTTGGTTTTAAGGGGATCCTTTTCTCCCGAAGCAAGAAATCTATCCAGCAGAAATTCTATTATGTGCTTGGAATTCCTGATCACCGCCCGCCAGGCGTCCGGCCCTTTTTTCAACACAAGATCGGCCGGGTCATATCCTTCTTCGGTGGCCGCGCCTTTTACGTTCATATCCATGGAAAGGGCGGTGGCCGCTGCCCGCAGGGCCGCGGCGAATCCGGCTTTGTCCGGATCAAAAACGAAGACGATGTTCTGGGACAGGCGCTTTACGACGCCAAGATTGTTCACCGTGCCGTCTTCTCCCCTGTCCGAATCCGCCAAGGCGGTGCCGAGAGTGGCGAGAGTGTTGCGGAAACCCGCCTGATGCGACATGAGAAGATCAAACTGACCTTCTACGATTATGGAGAAATCGTTTTTTCGTATGGAATCCTTTGCCTTGTCAATTCCGTACAGAACGGCCGATTTTTTGAAAATGGGCGTCTCCGGGCTGTTCAGATACTTTGCAGCCGTTTTGTCTGGGGCGGAGGGTGCCCCTCCGTCTTTTCCGGCTTCGGGAGGAAAAATCCGGCCGGAAAAGGCTACTACCCTTCCGCTCGAATCTGAAACCGGGAACATTATTCTTCCTCGGAAGCGGTCGTAATATCCCCTCTCTCCTTTTTTGACCAGTCCGGCTTTTTCCAGTTCGGCATCGGAATATGTCTTTTTGAATCTGTCATACAGGCCGCTCCATGCCGGGACGGCAAAACCTATTTCAAAATCCGCAACGGTCTTGTCCGCAAGCCCGCGCGATTTCAAATATTCCATCGCATCTTTTTCTTTTTTAAGGTTCTCTCGGTAATACTCCGCAGCTTTCTCTATTATTTCATACAGCCGTTCCTTTTCGGAAAGATCCCGCTTTGATTCTCCGCTCCATTTCGGAAGCTCCACTCCGGCGCGATCGGCCAGAAGCTTCAGAGCGCCTTTGAAATCAAGGCCCTCAAATTCTTCCACGAAGGTAAAAATATCTCCTTTGGCTCCGCAGCCGAAGCAATAGTAGCTGTCCCGGGAAGGAGATACGAAGAACGACGGCGTCTTCTCGTTGTGAAAAGGACATTTGGCTTTCAGATTGGCTCCGGCTTTTTCTAGTTTCAAGTACGAAGAAACCACCTCTTCGATGCCCAGCCGCTCTTTTATCGCTTGTACGGGCGAATTCGCCCCGCTTGAAATTGCCATACAATTTTTTAGGCGTCTAGGGCGGAGGGTAACCCTCCGCCCTATCGGTCCGGGGAAAGAACTATTTCGTTTCCGCGATCTCCTTGTCCGTGCTCACAAAACCCGTCCCTGCGGGAATCAAGCGTCCGATGATGACGTTCTCTTTCAGTCCGCGCAGAGTATCCGTTCCTCCTTTTATGGCGTTTTCTATAAGCACCCGGTTCGTATTCTGGAAAGACGCAGCGGACAGCCAGCTCTTGGTGCGCAGAGACACTTCGGTGATGCCGAGCACTATGATTTCCCCCTTGGCGGGCTTGTTCCCCGCCTTTTCCACTCTTTCGTTCTCTTCGATCAGCGCGATATTTTCCACGATATCTCCCACGGAGAAATTCGTCTCGCCGGCGTCCTTTATCTTTCGGCGGGAAAACATCTGGCGCACGATGATCTCCGTATGCTTCCGGGAAATGGAAGCGCTCTGCAGTTCATATACCTTGTTTATTTCACGAATTATGTATTCTTCCACCGCCTCTTTTCCTCCGTACTTGAACATTTCCACCACGTCGGCGGAGCCGTCGGTCAAAAGCTCCCCTTTCTTCACTCTGTCCCCCTTCTTCACTATGGGTATGCGGCGGAAAGGAGCCACATATTCGATTTCTTTCTTTCCATTTTTTGTTTTTTCATCCGCGTCGGAAAGCACCTTGATTATTTTTTCCTTTTCCCCTTTTTCGGATATCTCCGACACTTCTCCGTCGGTTTGCGAAATCACGGCCGGATTCTTCGGAGTGCGACGCTCAAATATTTCTTCCACTCTCGGAAGACCGGTGGTGATGTCCGTTCCGGCTACTCCTCCGGCATGGAAGGTGCGCAGAGTAAGCTGAGTGCCCGGTTCGCCGATGGCTTGGGCCGCGATGATTCCCACCGCCTCGCCCTGGTTTACAAGGTGATTCCGTCCAAGATCCAGGCCGTAGCAAAGCTGACAAAGGCCGTGGGCAGTCTTACAGGTCAAAGGAGATCGCACCATTATTTCGGTAAAGCCTTGTTTTTCTATATTTACCGCTTCTTCTTTGGTAACCAAAAATCCGCGCTTATATACGACCTTCCCGTCCTTGTCTTTCAAATCGGCCGCCAGCACTCTTCCTCGAATATTCTTTGATAGAGGTATTTCCATTCCCGAAATATTTTCTTTCCGGGCTATTACTCCATCTTTCGTTCCGCAATCCGCCTCGGTAACCACTACGTCCTGGGCCACATCCACCAATCGGCGGGTCAGATACCCCGCTTTGGCGGTATTTAGAGCTGTGTCAGATGCGCCTTTTCTGGCTCCGTGAGTGGTTACGAAATATTCTATCGGCGAAAGGCCTTCTTGATAGCACGGTATTATCGGGAATTCCAACGTTTTTCCCTGGTTGTTCTGAATGAGACCCTTCATTCCCGTCATCTGCACCAGCTGCCCCATGGAGCCTCTGGCGCCGGAAGTGAGCAGGTCAAAAGCGGAGCCGTTCCTTTCCAAGGTGCTCGGCAATATTTTTTCCAGCTCTTTCTTGACTTGGGTCCAAATTTCGATTATCTTCTGGTATTTTTCCTCTTCGGAAAGCAAGCCGTCGCTCCATTCCGAAATGATTTTTTGTTCCTTCTTTCTTCCTTCCTCCACGATAACGGCTTTTTCCGCCGGAACATTCACGCTGTCCAGCGCCCAAGTGACTCCGGAAACGGTTGCGTACTTGAATCCGAAATTCTTTATTTTGTCCAGCAACGGAGGAGTCTTATCCACCCCGTACTTGGCGATGGTCTCATCCACCAGGGCGGAAAGGCGCTTCACTCCCATTTCTTCATTCACATAATCGAAATCATTCGGCAAAATACTGTTGAACAGCAGGCGCCCTACGGAAGTTTCAAACACCTTTCCTTCAAAACGCTTGTACTTTTCCGTTTCGGTGGCCAGAACTTTTATCTTTGCCCGTAGAGAGACAACGCCGTAATCGTAAGCAGTAATGGCGGTATTCGGATTCGGGAAATATTTTCCTTCTCCTTTTTCCCCGTCCACCGATTTGGTCATCCAGTAGGCGCCCAACACAATGTCCCTGGACGGATGCACGATAGGGTCTCCGCTTTGAGGCTTCAGGAGGTTTTTGTTGGCGGCCATAAGCTCGCGAGCTTCGGACTGGGCTTCTTCAAGAAGCGGAACGTACACGGCCATTTGGTCTCCGTCGAAGTCCGCGTTAAAGGCGGCGCATACCAAGGGGTGCACTTGCACGGCATTTCCTTCAATAAGCACCGGATTGAATGCTTGAATGCCCAAGCGATGCAGAGTCGGAGCGCGGTTTAGCATTACATACTTTCCTTTGATCACTTCTTCAAGCATGGCCCATACTTCCGGGGTGCGCTCTTCAATCAGCTTGTTTGCCCCGCGGATATTAAATGCGAGTTCCGCTTCCAGGATTTTTGAAATAATGAAGGGCCGGAAAAGTTCCAAAGCCATGTGCTTGGGCAATCCGCACTGGTTTAAGTGAAGAGAAGGGCCCACCACTATCACGCTTCGGCCGGAATAGTCCACCCGCTTTCCGAGAAGGTTTTGGCGGAAGAGTCCTTGCTTGGATTTCAAATTGTCGGAAAGGGACTTGAGCGGGCGCTTTTGAGACTGGCTCATGGCCGCGGAGTCTGACTGTTTGGCAATGGAATTGTCTATCAGAGCGTCCACCGCTTCTTGGATGATGCGCTTCTCGTTGCGCAGAATCACGTCCGGCGCGTTAATCTCCTTCAGCTTCTTCAAGCGGTTGTTGCGATTTATCACCCTGCGATACAGATCGTTCAAGTCGCTGGTCGCATGGCGGCCGCCGTCAAGCGCCACCATGGGGCGAAGCACCGGCGGAATCACCGGAATGACAGTCAGAAACATCCACTCCGGACGGATGCCGGCGTAGAGCATGGCTCGGATCAGCGAGAGGCGCTTCTGCAGTTTTTCCCTTTCCGCGGCGCTCGCTTTTTCCAGCATAGTTTCGGTATGGCTTTTCAGCTTGTTCAAATCCAAATTTTTGAAAATGGAGTAAATGGCTTCCGCTCCGATGCTGGCTTCAAAACAGGTGCCGTACTTGAGAGAAAAATGATGGAAAGATATTTCATTCAGCACTTTTCCTTCATAAATTTCCCCCACCTCTTTCTTGGCGGCGGAAAACAGCTCCTTCAGCTTTTCCCGGGTCTTTTCGTCGGCGGAAGTTTTAAGCTTCGCTTTGTATTCTCTTTCCAGGCTTTCTATGATGGTTCCCTTTTCCTCCTCGTGCACCTTGGTGATGATGTATCCGGCAAAGTAGATAACCTTTTCAAGATCGGTCACAGAAATATTGAGCAGGATGCTCATGCGGGAAGGCACTCCGCGCAGGAACCATATGTGGGCCACGGGAGTGGCGAGCTCAATATGCCCCATGCGCTCGCGTCGGACGATGGAACGAGTCACTTCCACTCCGCATTTTTCGCAGATGATATCTTTATAGCGGATGCGGCGGTATTTTCCGCAGTAGCATTCGTAGTCCTTTTCCGGTCCGAAAATCTTTTCGTCGAAAAGGCCTCCGCGCTCGGATCGGCCGGTGCGGTAATTGATGGTCTCGGGCTTGGTCACTTCCCCATAAGACCATTCCTTAATCTGCTCGGGGCTTGCGAGCTTCAGGGTAATTTCGTCAAAATCGGTTATGTTTAGGGTTTTCATCGCTTTTATTCTTTATTTTCTTCCGTCCGGACCGAAGAACGGGATTTTCTAAGATCTACGTCCATAGCCAAGCCTCGCAGGTAATTCAAAAGCACGTTGAAAGAGGCCGGAGATTGAGGCGGCTTGATCGGCTCGTTTTTGATAATGGAATCGAAGGTTTGCGACCTTCCTCCGATATCGTCGGATTTGATAGTGAGCATTTCGCGCAAGGTGTAAGCGGCGCCGTATCCTTCAAGAGCCCACACTTCCATTTCTCCGAAACGCTGGCCTCCGCCCTGGGCCTTTCCGCCGAGCGGCTGCTGGGTAATAAGAGAGTATGGACCGATGCTTCGCATATGAATCTTGTCTTCCACCATGTGATGGAGCTTGAGCATGTACATATATCCCACGGCCACGTCCTGTTCGAACGGGTCTCCGGTCCGGCCGTCATAAAGCGTCACCCTGCCGTTTTCCGGCAGTCCGGCTTTTACAAGCTCCTCGCGAATCTCGTCGTTTCCGGCTCCAAGGAACGGAGGCACAATGGCCTGATAGCCGAGAGTGTTGGCCGCCATTCCCAAATGCATTTCCAATATTTGCCCCAAGTTCATGCGGGAAGGAACGCCCAGCGGGGAAAGAATGATATCAACGGGGGTGCCGTCCGCCATGTATGGCATGTCTTCTTCGGGAAGGATTATGGAAATGACTCCTTTGTTCCCGTGCCGTCCGGAAAGCTTGTCCCCTACGGATATGTTGCGAATCTGGGCGACTTCTATAACTATTTTTTTAATGATTCCGGCTTCCAAAGTATGTCCCAGATCTCTGGAAAATATTTTTACTCCGATGATCCTGCCGCGCTTGCCGTGTTCCATGCGCAAGGAAGTGTCTTTCACGTCTCTGGCTTTTTCAGCGAAGATGGAACGGAGCAGGCGCTCTTCGGGAGTAAGTTCCGTTTCCCCTTTGGGAGTAATCTTTCCCACCAGGATGTCATTCTCCCGGACTTCCGCGCCGATGCGCACGATTCCGTCCTCGTCCAAATCTTTCAGCTTCATTTCACCCACATTCGGGATGTCTCTGGTGGTAACCTCCGGGCCAAGCTTTGTGTCGCGCACGGTGGAAATGAATTCTTCCACGTATACGGAAGTGAATTTGCTTTTCTTCACCAGGCGTTCTGAAATTATGATCGCGTCTTCGTAGTTTGCGCCGGACCAGGAAAGGAAAGCCACGAACACGTTCTGTCCGAGAGAAATCTGCCCGTCTACGGTGCTGGTGGTATCAGCCAGCACGCTTCCCTTTTTCACCTTGTCTCCGACATTTACTATCGGCCGCTGATGAAAGGCGGAGAAATTGTTGTTCCGCAGGAAGTTCACAAGAGAATATGTTTTCTCGCCGCTTTTGCCGCTGACCACCACTTTTCTGGCGTCGAGATAGGATACCGTGCCTTCTTCCTCCGCAATGATAAGGCGTCCGGAATCGCGGGAAGCATGTTCCTCCACGCCGGTGCCCACGAGCGGGGCTTCGGGCAGCACGCAAGGCACCGCCTGTTTCTGCATGTTTGATCCCATCAGCGCGCGATTGGCGTCGTCGTGCTCCAAAAACGGAATCATGGAAGTGGCGATGGAAAACGCCTGGTTGGCGGCCACGTCTATGAAATCAACCTCTTTTGGAGAGATCATGCCCGGCTGGGTCTTGGCCCGGGCGGCCACTTTGTCTTTGGTTATTTTTCCGTTCTCGTCGTAAGGCACTCCCGCGTGGGCGATGTTGTATTTTTCTTCTTCCAGCGCGTTCATGTAAACCACCTCGCCGGTGATTCTTCCATCCTTCACTTTTATGTACGGAGTTTCAATGATTCCGAACTCGTTTATCTTCGCGTAGGTGGAAAGGTGCAGAATCAATCCGATGTTCGGGCCTTCCGGAGTGTGAATCGGGCATACTCGTCCGTAGTGGGAAGGATGCACGTCGCGCACTTCAAGACCGGCCCGTTCCCGGGTCAAGCCTCCGGGTCCCAAGGCCGAAAGCTGGCGGATATGTTCCATCTCCGACAGCACGTTTTCCTGGTTCATAAATTGGGAAAGCTGGTTGGTAGTGAAAAATTCCTTGATGCGCGCCTGCAGGGGCCTCTGGTTTATGACGGCAATGGGCATGGCGGTATCCGCGTCAATAATGGACATGCGGTCCTGGATGTTTCTCTTTATCTGCATCATGCCGGTGCGGATCTTTTGCTGAAGCATTTCTCCGATGAATCGCACTCTGCGCTGGCCCAGGTGGTCTATGTCGTCCGGCCTTGAATCCGGAGAAGAATTCAAATTGAAAATATTCATCACGCATGAGGCGACGTCTTCCCTGGAAAGGGTCTTGCGCTCAAGCTCCTTGTTTTCCATGGACTTGTCAAAGCGCTGATTGAAACGATATCGGCCGACCGGAGAAAGATCGTACCGTTCGGCTGAAAAAAGAGAATCTATGAATTCCTTGGCGTTCTCCGCCGCGGCCATGTCTCCGTCCCGCAGACGCTTGTATATTTCCACATACGCTTCTTGCGCGGTCTTGGAGGGGTCCTTGGAAAGGCAATTCTTCACCCCTTCCTGCCATAAGGCGTCGTTTTTGTAGGCTTCGAGCATGGCTTCGTCGGTGTCATATCCGAGCACTCGCAGAAGCATGCTGGCGGGGAATTTTCTTTTCTTGTCTATGCGCACGTATACCGCCCCGTCCGCTTCCGATTCTATTTCTATCCAAACTCCGCGAGCGGGAATTATTTTGGCTCCGAAAAACCTGCGCCCTTTGATATAACTCTCGGTGAAGAACACGCCGAAAGACCGGGCAAGCTGCGGAACGATCACCCGCTCCACCCCGTTGATTATAAAAGTGCCGTGGTTGGTCATGAGCGGAAGTTCGGACATGAATATTTCCTGCTCCTTCACGCTTCCCAAAATCTTATTGGTAAGCCTCACCTGCATCTTCAGAAGGCCCTGGTAGGAAAGCTTGTTAACCTTGGCGTAGTTTTCGTCGTACTTGGGCTCGGAAAGGGAATAAGAAAGGAACTCCAGCTGGAATTTCTTTCCGGAATAGTCGGAGATGGGAGAAAACTCCTTCAGGGCTTCGGTAATTCCTTTCCCCAAGAGCCACTTGAAAGAATTAATCTGAGACTCTATCAGATTGGGAAAGTGGACTAGGGGCTTTTTGTACCGGCTGAAATACTTCTTGGGACGCTTGGTCTCGGTATGCATGACGATTTATATATGTTAAAAAACAGAACGCAAAAAAGGGCTTTTAAACCCTGAATTTTCGAATTCTTTAAGTTAATAAATAGGTAAGCAACCGAAACTCAATCAGTCAATCCAGTATACTTATATGAAAACTTTTGTCAACTATCGGCTGAGTCGCGTAAACTTTTTTTCTTCCACTTCTCTATCTCCGCATGATTGCCGGAAAGCAGCACTTTGGGAACTTTGTAATTTTTTCCTTTGTATTTCAAAACTTCCGGACGGGTGTAAACAATGCTTGAAGAAACGCGCTCTTCTTCCAGGGATTCGTACTTGCCGAGCACCCCGGGAATCTGGCGAGACACGGAATCAATCAAGACCATTGCCGGAAGCTCTCCGCCGGTCACCACATAGTCCCCTATGGAATATTTTTTCGTTTTAAGTATCTTGTCCACCCGGGCATCTATGCCTTCATACCGTCCGCAGATTAAAATTACGTCTTTGTGTTTCTTCGCTATCTTCTTTGCTTCCGCCGTGGTGAATTTCGGCGCGCTGGGAATAAAATTAACTATCAGGGGCTTTTTCGCTTTTACTTTCCGCACCGCCGAGAGAATCGGCTCCGGCCGCATCACCATGCCCGGACCTCCGCCGTACGGACGGTCATCTACTGGACGGTAGTTCGTCTTGTTCTTCGGCTTTACGAAATCGCGGGGGTTGTAAAAGCTGACTTTGATCAGCTTTTTTTTCGAGGCTCGCCCGATTATGGACTCATTCATATATGAATCGAGGGCTTCAGGAAAAATTGTTATTACGTGGAAATTCATTGTAAAAAATTCTTCTTGGACACGATTGAATGGCCTATCCTTTTTTCAAGTTTCTTCCGCGCCCCGCCGGCTATATTTCCGCCAGCTTTGGCATCAGCTTTGAGCTTTTTTACGCCTTTAGAATCGTCCGCTCGATGAATTTCGGTAGTAGCGCTTTCACCGAGCATCGTGAAAATAAGCTCAAGATCATCCATATGATCCCGAAGGTTTTGTCTGTTCAACCCTTTGATCTTTTTATATTCGCCCGGCGTGACACCGAAGGCCGCTTTTGAAATTTCCGCTGTTAGTATTCCGTAATCTACGTCTTTTTCCGCTCCGCGATTTTTCCATTCATCCGTGAGATCCTCGCGGATGGCGATCCCGCGCATGCGCTTCTCGATCCAGCTGTCGCTGTACCCCTTCAGCTTGTAGAGCATCCGAGTGCGCTTCGTAGCCAGCTCAGGATCTTCTATCTCCCGCACTCTCTCGTACCCGACCTTAGCCAGCCAGCGCTTGAACGGTTCGGCTTTGGGAGAAGGGATAGACTGAATGATGCGGAAAGCATTTTCGGTATTTACGCAATCCGTCTCATACTTTTTACCATCAGAAGATTCCAGTTTCAGTTGTCGACAAATTGTCGATAACTCAATTCCGTCTTCATTTCTAACCCTTATTTTCATCTTATACCAATAATCATTAGGGTTTACGCTATCAGTCAAAATTGCAATGATATCTATTATGGAAAACCACCATTCGTTGCCATGAATAGTCTTTCGCACGCCTTTATTTTGGAACAGCACGATTTTCGTTTCTTTGTCCATATGTTTTATCTCATTACTCTTAAAATGAGACTCGGAGGCCTTGTGACTGGCCTATTATAGCAACAAGCGAGGAAGAATACAAAAGCTTGTTTTTGTATTTTCCGAGCGCCATTGCTATATGTACTCATATAGCAAAACACGCGATAAAAACAAAAAACCGCCCGAGGCGGTTTTTCGCTAAAATTTCGCGTTTTTAGATTCCTTTCAGATCTTCCATCGCCTGGTCTACGGTCTTCATGGTCGGAGACGCAGCCGGTGTTGAATGCTCCGGCCTCATTCCGCCCTCGGGCTCGTTGATCTTCAGATTCACCCGGGCATTGTTCTTCATGCCGATGATCCGCAGAAGAGTCCGAATGGCCTTGGCGGTATTTCCCTGCCGGCCGATGATCTTGCCCATGTCGGCGGGATTGACGGAAAGGGTGATAAGCACGCCCATTTCGTCCACCGTGCGGTCAATCTTCACGTCGCTGGGATTGTCCACCAGCGCCTTTACCACGTATTCCAGAAATTCCTTGTCGTTTTCTTGCATGTCAAAGCGATTTTTACTTTTTAAAGAAAGCGGGCTTACGACCAAAAATTATTAGAGCTCCGCTTGTTGTATTATACACTTGATAAGGCAAATTGACTATATTCGGGCGAGGCATTCTATTTTGCCGCCGCCTTCAGTTCCTTCCGCTTTTTTGTGGGCTTTTTCTTGGAAAGCACGTTCACTTTCTTGCCTTCTATTATCTTCTTATCCACAAGGAAATTATGCATGGTATCGGAAACCTTCGCCCCCTTCCCAATCCAGTATTTCATTCTTTCTTCTTTGAAAACAGTTTCCCCGCTCTTCGGATTGTAGGTGCCAACTATCTCCAGAAATTTTCCGCTTTTGGTGCTGTTCCTGGAATCGGTCAAGACCGCCCGGAAAGACGGGTCGTTTTTTCTGCCTATTCTCTGTAATCTGATTTTTAGCATGAGCCAATACTAGCATAACTTCCCAAAAAGGCAAACAAGCAATTATTGCGGCCAACCTGTAAACTTGAAAGTCTTGAGCAGTTTCTCAATTCCAATGCTGTCAGTTCCGCCGAATTCATATCCTACATTTCCCTGTTTAAACCAATAAAAGAAAGCTCCGAGATACTTATATATTTTAAAAGTATTTTGGCCTATTTTTTTGTCCCCAAGATATGTATAACTAGGTATATTATATTTTTCCCAAAATGCGGAATCCGTTACGTATGACAAACTTCCCACTGGCATTGAGATTACGATTGCGGGACCGCCTTCCGCTTGCTCTTCTTTGGGAACAAATCCTTTGGGCAGTTCAATGCTGAAACCATGGTTAGCATATTCATATGTTGACTGAGCGGATAATTGGCCGTTATTGCTTTGGATTGCGTTTTGCCGGCCGCTACTTTCAATAGCGCCGGGCAAGGAAGCGTTCTTTGTGCCGGCGTAATACACGATTCCGCCGACGGCAAGAACCGCTACGACGGCAAGGATTGCTCCGATTCCGATGAAACCTCTGTTATTCCCCATATTTTTAGCTCTTTATGAGTTGTTACTTGTAACACTAAAAGAATATCAATAAAGGGTAACAATGTAAATCATGTGGTATTATCTATAGAGAAATGAGAAAGAAAAACAAGAAAGCGGGCGGAAAAATACTGGAAGGAATTATATACGTAACCGGAAAAGGAGTCGGCCGCTTTAAGGACCCGGAAAGCGGAAAAGAAATAGAAATAGCTCCGGAGGGCTTGAATACGGCTTTGAATGGAGACACTGTAACGGTGGCTCTGCGCTCCTCGGGCAACGGAATGCCTGCCGGAAAGGTGGCGCGCATAATCTCCCGCGCAAAAAACGGCTTTGCGGGAGTTTTGGAGAAAAGAGGCCGGGAATATTACTTTCTGCCCGACGATGGCAAGATGTACGCGGACATTCTGATACCCAAATGCGAAGCCCGGGACGGCGACAAAGTTTTTGTGAAAATAACCTCTTGGAAAGACCCGCGCGGTTTTCCGGAGGGCAAAATAGAAAAAGTGCTGGGCCGGCCGGGAGAAAACGAAGCGGAGATGGAGGGCATTTCCCTGGAGAAAGGATTCGGCCTGTCGCTTTCTTCTGAATCCGAACGGGAAGCCGTACAGATAAAGAAGGCCGGCATAAGCGCGAAAGATTCCGCCGGCCGGAAGGATTTCAGAAAAACTCCCACCTTCACCATTGACCCATCGGACGCCAAGGATTTTGACGACGCCATCTCATTCAAAGAACTTCCCTCGCATGGAGGAAAAAAGGAATATGAGATCGGCATTCACATTGCCGACGTATCGCATTATGTCCGCCCGGGAAGCGAATTGGACCGCGAAGCTTTCAAGCGAGGAACCTCCGTATACTTGGTGGACAGAGTGATACCGATGCTGCCGGAATCCCTTTCCAACGACCTGTGTTCCCTGCTCCCCGGCAAGGACCGCCTGACCGTGAGCGCGGTGTTTACCCTTGATTCGGAAGCGAAAATAATCAAAGAATGGTTCGGGCGGACAATAATACATTCTCATAAAAGATTCACCTACGAAGAAGCGGAAAAGGCGATCCACGCGCCCGGATCCCAATTCCATAAGGAACTTTCAATATTGAACACGCTCGCCAAAAAACTCGGAAAACGAAGGTTCGCGCACGGGGCGGTGTCCCTGGACCAGGAAGAAGTAAAATTCGTGCTGGATGAAAAAGGAACGCCGATAAAGGTGGTGAAAAAGGAGCGCGGAGATTCAAACCGGCTGATTGAGGAATTTATGCTTCTGGCAAACCGCAAGGTGGCGGAAGCAATCTCCGGAGATTTTTCCAAAAAGGAAAAGGGGCAGGCCGGAAATATTTCCGTGTACCGCGTACATAATCTGCCCGATCCGGAAAAAATGGCGGATTTGGCCGTATTTCTTTCCGGTATCGGATACAAAATAAAGCTGAAAAACGGAATAATTCCCAGCAAGGAAATAAACGACATTCTGGAAGACCTTTCCGGCAAAGAGGAAAAAGATGCGGTGCACCGAGCGGTGATCCGCTCCATGGCCAAGGCGGTGTATTCCACCAAAAATATCGGCCATTACGGCCTGGCTTTCAGCCATTACACCCATTTTACTTCCCCTATCCGAAGATACCCGGACATTGTGGTACATCGCCTGCTTTTGGATCATTTGGCGGGGAAAAAAATAGGCCCCGAAAAATTGAAAATGTACGAAAAAATTTCCGAAAGGTCTTCGGAAATGGAAAAGCGCGCATCCGACGCGGAACGGGCATCGGTAAAATACAAGCAGGCGGAATACATGTCCTCTCGAGTGGGCGGAAAATTTGAGGGAATAATCAGCGGATTGAAAGAATGGGGCTTGTATGTGGAAGAGAAAGAAACAAAATGCGAAGGGCTGGTGAGGGTGCGGGACCTGGACGGAGACTTTTACGTTTTCAACGAGAAGAAGATGGAACTCGTGGGAGAAAGGAAGAAAAAGAGATATCGGCTCGGAGATAAAGTAAGGATACAAGTAAAGGCGGTGGATATGGAAAGAAGAACCATAGACTATGTCCTGGCGAAATAAATGAAAAAAGCGCGATCAAAAAAGAAATACTTTGTGATGAGCGGTCTGGCCCTCTTTTTTGCCGTTTTTTTGCTCCCTTTTTTATTTCAGACTTCGAAACAGAATTCTTTAAACAGGATTGAGCCGGAAACAAGAATGGCGGCGGCAATAGCGGCGCAGACGAATGATTCCGCCCGGACGGAACCCGGACAGACCGGCAGCAATTATTCTTATGTGACAAAAAATCATCCTTATGGACCGAATGTTTCGGCCAGGGCATATCTTGTGGGCGATCTGGACACCGGCGAGGTGATACTTTCCCAGGGAAAAGACGCCAAATATCCCCAAGCCTCCGTTTCCAAGCTAATGACCGCGTATTTGGCCCTTGTATTGAACAAAAACGACGATACCGCCGTAATCTCCAAAACCGCTCTTTCCACGGAAGGGCCGAGCGCCGGACTGCGCCAGGGAGAAAAAATAAAGGTATCCGCCCTCTTTTATCCCCTGCTCTTGGAATCAAGCAACGACGTGGCGGAAGCGATTGCGGAATATTTCGGCCGGAGCGTTTTTATGGACAAAATGAATCGGCTGTCGGAATACTTGGGATTAGACAGCACCTTCTATAAGGATCCGAGCGGACTTTCCAGGGAAAATAAGACGAGTGTTTCCGACATGTTCCGGCTGGCGGGATTCATATACAAAAACGCGGAAAGCATTTTGAAAATTACCACCGTGAAAAATTACACCGCCTACTCCCACAGCTGGAGGAACAACAGCCAGTTCCTTAACGACCAGGGATATTTGGGCGGGAAAAACGGTTATACCGATCCCGCCCTGGAAACGGCGACGGCCCTGTATTCCGTCAAGCTGGCCGGCGGCGACACCAGGAATATCGCCATCACTGTTCTGCAAAGCAATGACCGGCACAAAGACGTGGAAACAATTCTTAAATATGTAAAGGATAATATCCGCTACGACGGTCCCTCGGGACAAACTTCCAACTGGGTATTCCTAAAACCCGGTTCTCCGGACATAAGCTGGCCGGATCATCTTTCCCTGGTGCTCGGTGGAGACATTATGCTGGACCGGGGAGTAAAAAATTCCGTAAATAAAAATTTCGGCGGAGATTATTCAAAACTTTTTAACAATCTCGGCATATTCAAAGAAGCGGACGCCGCCTTCGCGGAAATTCTCGGCCCGATATCTTATCAAGGAGAAGACCAGGGTTACTTGAATCCTTTCAGAATGAGTCCGGCGGTCCTTCCCGCTTTGGAAAGCTCCGGACTTAGCGCCCTGTCGGTGGCCAACGATCACATGTACGACTGGGGCCGTGACGCTTTCTTGGACACTCTTCAAAATTTGAAAAGGCACGGAATCGGCTATGCTGGTGCCGGCATAGACAAGCAAACGGCCGGACAGCCGGTGATTATAGACAAGTACGGAATAAAAATAGGATTTCTGCCGTTTTCCGACTATGCGCCCGCTTCCATGGCGGCCGCGGACGGCAAGCCGGGGGTTCTTTCTACCGAGTATTATGACTTTTCCAAAATTGTTCAAGACGCTGCAAAACAGGCGGACTTTTTGGTCGTATACTTCCAATTCGGAAAAGAATATCAGAAAAAGCACGATTCCCGGCAGACGGACCTGGCGCATTTGGCCATTGATTCAGGCGCCAGGCTGGTGGTCGGCAGCGGTCCGCACGTCATTGAAGATACGGAAAAATACAAGAACGGATACATCGCGTATTCTCTCGGCAATCTGATCTTTGACCAATCATTCTCAAAAGATACCATGCAGGGCATGCTTCTTGAGGCAACCGTAAATCGCGACGGCAGTTTCTCCGTGCGCCCAGACACCGTCACTCTAAACAGCCAGTTCCAGCCGCAAAAACCGGTGCAAGGAAAAGAGGAAAATATAAAAGCGGAATAATAGGCGGAAAGGATGTTCTATTTGGAGGGGGTTTCGAGCGCGGCGGCGCGAGAACTTCAGGGATTTTTTCAGCAGAAAAAATCCCGTACCCGGAAAAGAGAACATCCTTTCCGCCTGTGCCACTTGCTATTTTGCGATTGCCACCGCTTCGTCGAACTTTACGGAAAGAAGCTTGGAACCGCCGTCCCCTCCGATTGTGACGCCGTAGAGAATGCCCGCTCGAGACATGGTTTCGCGGTTATGCGTCACCACAATAAGCTGGGACCGGCTGGAGAGCTTTTCCAGCATGTCTCCGTATTTGCGGGAATTCGCCTCGTCCAGCGCCGCGTCGGTTTCGTCCAGTATCAAGAACGGCGGAGGATTCACCTGGGACATGGCGAACAAGAGTGCGATGGAAGTAAGCGAGCGTTCTCCGCCGGAGAGAGCGTGTAATTCCCTAACTTTCTTATGAGGCAAGGAAACGCTGATTTCTATCCCCTGTTCCGGTTCGGATTCTTCCTCTTCTTCCGCAATTTCTTCTTCTTCCTCTTCCGCGTTTCGGCGATTTTTGTTTCGATTTTCCACAACCACTTTCAAAGATGCCGTTCCTCCTCCGAACATCAGCTCGAAGAATTTCTGGAATTCCGCGTTTATTTTTTTTATTCCCTCTTTGAACTCAAGATCGATCTTATTTTTCAGATCCGCCATAAGCGCTTCAAGCGATTTGATGCTTTCAGACAGGTCTTCCATTTCTTTTTCCAGAAACTGATCCCGCTCGGTGGCCTCCTTGAATTCTTTTTCTATTTCCGCTCCGCCCGCTCCGGCGTCTTCCAGCTTGATTTTTATCCTTTCTATTTTTTTGCGCATTTCTTCGCGATATTCTCTGCCGTCCTCTCCGTCTGCGGAAGAATGTTTGTAAGACATGATTTCCTGCCCGACAAGCGGCGCTCCTTCCCTGATTTCGTTTTCAAAATCCCCCTTCTCCCGAACAAGATTTTCTTCCCGCACCGATAAGAGCTCAAGAGCGGAAGAAAGCTCCTGCTCCTTCATGCGCAGGCCGAATCTTTCCTTTTCCGCTTCCCGCAGCTTTTCCAGCTTTTCCCTGTTTTCTTTGCGCAATTCTTCCGCCTTGTTCGCCGCTTCTTCCTCCTCCTCCGCCATTTTCTCTATTTCTTCGGATATTTCCTTTCTGCTCTTTTCCAGTTCTTCCATTTTTCCGTCATCCGGCTTTTGTTCCGGCCCGCTTTGCCGGCGGAGATCGTCCATTACGCTTCTCATTCTTTCCAGCACCGCCCTTATTTCCGACAGCGTTTCCAAGCCGTCCGCTTCTTCAAGAAGGAAATCAATTTCCCTGATCGCCTCTTCAGCCGCTTCCGGGGACAAAACTCGAGATTCTCCCGCGGTTTTTGCCCTCTCTTTTTCCATCTCAAGTATGCCTTCCAGCCGGCCGAGTTTCCTTTCCAGTTCTCCTTTGGCCTTGCGCAGCTCGGCGGAACGCCTTTCCAGCGCTCCGAGCTCCTTCATGTTTTCCTCTTCGGAAATATTTTTCTCCTCGGTCCCGGCAATTTTTTTCCGAAGAACTTCCAGTTCTGAAGAGATCCTTCTTTTTTCCGCGGTCAACTCCCCCGATTCCTTTTCAAGATATGCGCTTTCTTTTTTCAGATATTCCTTGTAAAGAGACAGAAGCTCCACTCTCATGTCCCTGGCTTTTTCCGCCTTTTCCATCTGCTTTTGCAAAAATCGCAAATGAGGGGCGTTTTCCTTGCGGAGCATCGCCACTTCTTTCATGTTCTCGCCGGTTCTTTCAAGCTTCCGCTCCGTTTCGCGGATTTTGTACTGGTAAATCTTCAAGCCGAGAGCATCCTCCACCATTTCCTTCCTTTCCTTCGGGTTTACGGAAAGTATCCGATCGGCTTCTCCCTGGGAGATGATGTGGTGGCCGGAGGATCCGATGTTCACTGAAGACAAAAGGCTGTTCACGTCTTTGAGCCTCGCTTCGCCTCCATTCAAAATATATTTGTTTACTCCGTCCGGATACACTTCTCTGGAGATGGAAACGGTATCGTATCCGAGAGAAGCATTTTTGCCTTCTTCATCCGGCAGTTTGAACACCTTGTCGGAATTGTTGAAATATATGGAAACATAGGCGCGGGAACTTTTGGGCAGATTTTTGGAACCTTTGAAAATTAAATCCGCTCCTTGCTTTCCGCGCATGGATTTCATGGATTGCTCTCCGAGCACGAAGCGCACGGCCTCCACCACATTTGATTTTCCGCTGCCGTTTGGCCCCACGATGCACACGATCGGAACTTGAAAGTCCAAAACGGTCTTTTTCTGAAAAGACTTGAACCCGTTTATTTCAAGCGTCTTTAAGCGTTTCATTTAATATTTCTTTTACCGTCTGGGGCGGAGGGCCACCCTCCGTCCCAGACGGGTTAATCCAGCCATTTTTTCTTTTTCAGGGCGTTTTCGGCCGCTTTTTGTTCGGCTTCCTGCTTGGATTTTCCCTTGCCTTCGGCTATTATGTCCGCTCCGAAAAATATCCCGACGGTAAAATGCTTGTCGTGGTCGGGGCCCGATTCATACAACACTTTGTAAAAAGGGGTGGTGCCCACTTTTTCCTGCGCTTTTTCCTGTACCAAGCTTTTCGGATCCCGCCAGAGCTTTTTGGAAACTATTTCATCGGTGTGCGGAAGGATGGTGTCGGCCACGAATTTCTTGGCCGCCTCGTATCCCTGATCCATATATACCGCTCCCATATACGCCTCATATGTATTCGCCAAAATATACTGCCGGGCCTTGCCATTGTCCTTCGCTTCTCCTTTTGAAAGCAAAAGATAATCATTCATGCCAAGTTCCGCGGCAATGCCGGAAATTATCACCGCATTCACCAGGGCGCTCCGGATGGCGGTCAGCTCTCCTTCGGTGAAAGAGGGATATTTGCGGTACAGATAATCGGTGACGATAAGTTCCAGCACCGCGTCGCCCAAAAATTCCAGCCGTTCGTTGTGCGAAAGGTCGGAATGGGGATTTTCGTTTATGTATGAACGATGAATAAACGCCTGCTTGAGCAGCTCCTTGTCTTTAAATACTATTCCCGTCTTCTCCTCAAAACTTGAAAAATCTACCATTTTGTTATCACAGGCTCTAGGCTTGGCCGCTTCCGTCTTCCGCGCGTTCCGCAGAATTGAGCGGACAAGCCTAAGGCCGTTTTTTATCCCGACCCTTGTCGGGATTCCGACTTAGGTCGGAACTTATAATTTCAATCGCTTCCCCTATAAGCGGTATGATGTCGTTGTAAATGCGAAGCTCCGGTATTTCCGAGAGCTTGAACCACTTTGCTTCATCCAAACCTCCGGAACTTTCCAGTTGAAGTTCTTTATACTCGCTTTCCGCCAGAAAGTAGGCGACCTTTTTCAGGGTCTTCCCTTTTTCAGGATGATTGGCCACATATTCGTTTTCTCCAAGCTTCTCCTTGATGGTTATGTCCAGGCCGATTTCTTTTTTTATCTCCCGCACGGTGCCGTCTTTTATGTCTTCGTTTTCAGCCACCGATCCTTTGGAAAGAGTCCAATATCCGAACACGTCATGCACCAGGGCAAAAAGCGTATGGCCTTCATGTTGGCAATATACCAGGGCTCCGCCAAGCCTCTCTACGGGGAGCTTGGAAATATCCACCGGCTCTTCCTGTTTTTTGCGCTTGCTGGTCTCCTCCTTGCCCGGCTCGCCGATTTCCTTGTACACCGCCCCCAGCACGCCGTTTACAAACTTGCTGGAATTTTCCCCGCCGAAAGTCTTGGCGAGCTCTATGGCCTCGTTGATAGCCACCTTCGGAGGCACTTCCGACCGGTCGCCGAACAGTAGTTCCGTCAGTCCGATGCGCAAAATGTTCCGGTCCACGGCTGAAATTTTGTCTATGGGCCAGTCGGGAGCGGCTTTTTCTATTATCTCGTCCACCACGCTCCGCTTCTTTATTACGCTGTTAAAAAGAGAAGAAACAAAAGCGTCATCTTTCAAACCCGGGGCAAATTCCTCCAAATTGCGGGAAAGAGCCTTTTTAATCTTTTCTTGGGGCCATTCCGCTGCGGGCTTCCCGTCCGCCGGAGCGCCGGAGCTGCGCATAAAGTCCCACTCAAAAAGAGTCTGAAGAACTATTGATCTGGAAAGATGCCTGTTAGCCATTTTTCAATTGCTTCGGGCCAAAGGCGGTGTATTTATTTCCCTTCCGCCGCTTTCTTGGCCTTTTCCTTTTTCTGCTTCTTTTCCGTCTTCTTTACCATGTCTATCACTTTCTTTCCGCGATAATACCCGCAGACCGGGCAGACGGTGTGTCCGCGCTTGGGTGTCTTGCAGTTCTCACACACAAAGAAACCGGTACCTTTGAGCGCGTGATGGGAGCGCCGGTTACGGGTGTGCGATCTGGTATGTCTCATTCTTACAACCATAATGCCACATATACTAGCATATTAAGCGCGAAAAGCAAAATCCTTGTAATATTCGCCGATGGTGCTATCATATAGGCAAGCGGAGATTGTCATGGCTACCGACCATGATCCTCACAGGAACCTCATTGGGCTAATCCGCAATTAAAGAGAACAAAGCCGGGTGGAACCGCGAAGTAAAATCGCCCCGACACGAATGAAAGGTTATTTCATTCTTGTCGGGGCGAGTTTTGTTTTTGATTAACAATAACAGAATAATTAATATGGACAATAATAACGAACAACTGAGCAATCTGCGGCATTCCCTGGCTCACCTTATGGCGGCCGCCGTGTTGAAACTTTATCCGGATTCAAAGAACACCATCGGTCCCGTCATAGAGGACGGCTTTTATTATGACTTTGAGTTTAGTTCCCCCGTTTCGGACAAGGATTTGGCAAAAATAGAGAAGAAGATGAAGGAAATTCTTCCGAAGTGGAAGGAATTCGTTCATGAAGAAAAAAGCGCCGAGGAAGCGAAGGAATACTTCAAGGACAATTCTTATAAATTGGAATTAATATACGAGATAGCGGGAAAAGGAGAAAAAATCACTTTTTATACATGCGGCGATTTCACCGACCTTTGCCGGGGCGGGCATTTGGAAAATCCGAGCAAAGAGATCCCGGAAGGATGCTTCAAACTGGACCGGGTGGCCGGCGCCTACTGGAGGGGAGATGAGAACAACAAAATGCTTACCCGCATCTACGGCCTGGCCTTCGGCTCCAAAGAAGAATTGGAGGAATATGTGAAGCAGAGAGAGGAAGCGAAGAAAAGAGACCACCGAAAAATATCAAAGGAACAGGATTTGCTAGTGTTTTCGGAACTGATCGGAGGAGGGATGCCCATGTTTACTCCAAAGGGAAACATTATTCGCGAAGCGATAGTAAACTATTCGCGCGAGCTCAACAGAAAACTGGGTTTCGAAGAAGTTCATACGCCGAACATTAATAAAGCCGAGCTTTTCAAAATTTCCGGTCATTACGACAAATACAAAGAAGATATGCTGACGGTACGCTCTCAATACAGCGAAGACGATTTTTTCTTGAAACCGATGAATTGTCCTCAACATACCCAGATATACGCTTCCCGCCCAAGAAGCTATCGCGACCTGCCGATACGTTACGCGGATTTTGCCAATCTTTACAGGGATGAGCGGCCAGGAGAACTTTCAGGGCTGGTACGCCTGCGCTCCTTCGCTCAGGATGACGGACATGTGTTTTGCCGAAAGGATCAAATAGAGGAAGAAGTATCAAATATACTGGAGGCAATCAAGGAAGCGCTTAAAACTTACAATATTGATTATTGGATTCGTTTGTCTTTCCGGGACCCCGAAAACAAGGCAAAATACCTGGGTACGGATGAAATATGGGAAGAATCTCAGGCAATAATGAAAAAACTTTTGGATGGGAAAAAAATCAAATATAAAGAGGCGCTGGGAGAGGCGGCTTTTTACGGTCCTAAAATGGACATCATGGCTGTGGACGCGCTTAAGCGCGAATGGCAAATATCCACCATACAGCTCGACTTCAACCAGCCGAACAGATTCGGCCTAACCTATACAGATAAAGATGGCAAGGAAAAGACACCGGTTATGATACACCGAGCGCTAGTGGGTTCTCCCGACAGATTCATGGGCATATTGATTGAGCATTATGTCGGCGCATTTCCCTTGTGGCTCTCCCCCGTGCAGGCGCGGATGCTTCCCATTTCCACCGAAAAACATATGGCCTATGCCGAGGAGATATTTGAATATCTGAAAGCGGCCGGCATCCGGGCGGAATTGGACGATTCCGGCGAGACTCTAGGCAAAAAAATCCGCGAAGCGAAAACTCAAAAGATCCCCTACCTCGTGGTAATCGGAGACAAAGAAAAAGAATCCAAGAAGCTGACCGTGGAAGGCAGAAACGGGGAGAAATTGGAAAATATTTCCAAAGAAGAATTTCTGGAGAAGCTGAAGGATATGATCCAAAAGAAAAGCCTCCAATAGGGAGGCTTTTCTTTTGGAATCTCTATCGGCTCATGCCGACTGTTTTTATCTGGGTATTCGATCCGGTTCCTCCGTACTGGAAGACGGTTCCGTCGCATGCCTTCACTCCTTCGTCCGGACCATTTGCCACTTCAAGCTGATACACGATCATATACCACTGGCCGGGGCATCCGTATCCTTGGGAGTAATAAGTGTAACCGTAATCGGGGGGCCAGCCGCTGCCAGTCTGCCTGGGATCTTTCGGCAGTTGGGACAGATACGGCGCCAAAGACGTCTGCAGGGTCGTCCAACTTGAATCGGCGCTGTTGCTCCAACCGCCATTTGGAGCGGATGCTCCGCCGGAAATGGGATAAGAACCGTGGTCGGAATAATAAAGTTCCAATGCGTTCTGTATCTGGTGAATGTCCTGTATTCGGCGGCCGTCCATCCCCTTGCTTTTTGCCGAGCCGAGAGAAGTAAGCACAATACTGGCCAATATGCCGATAATTGCCACAACCACCAAAAGCTCAATGAGAGTGAAACCCTTTTTCATGATTTAATCATAATAAATCCAGGGCCGACACACAAACATACAATCCACACCTAAGCCCCGAAGTCTATTTCAGCAAGCCTGGCATTGCTTTGGATGAAAGATTTGCGGGGCATGACATCCGATCCCATCAGCACGTCAAATACTTTGTTCGCTTCTTCCGCGTCTTCTATATTCACCTGCTTGATAATGCGATTCTTCGGATCCATGGTGGTTTCCCACAGTTCTTCCGGATTCATTTCTCCGAGACCCTTGTATCGCTGAACGTGTATCTTGTTGGATTTTTTCTTTGCGCTTTCCGCGGATTCCTCTTCCGTCCCTTCTTCGCCGGAGGCTTCGGAAGAAGCGGTTTCTTCTCCCTCCTGTATTTCAACCACTTCCACGTCTTTGCCTACGATCTTGTCTCTTTCCCCGTCGGAATAAGCATAATGAACCTCTTTCCCTTTTTTGATTTTGAAAAGCGGAGGCTGGGCGATGTAAACATAACCCGCGTCAATCACCGCTCTGAAATATCGATAAAAGAGAGTCAAAAGCAAGGTGCGTATGTGCGCCCCGTCCACGTCGGCATCAGTGGCGATGATAATCTTGTGATATCTTATTTTGGAAAGATCAAAAGTGTCTCCGAGGGATGTCCCCAAAGCGATGACCAGCGCTTTGACCTCTTTGGAAGCGAGCATTTTGTCTATGCGGGCGCGTTCCACGTTTAGAATTTTTCCGCGCAGCGGAAGAATGGCCTGAATCCGGCGATCTCTTCCCATTTTGCACGAGCCTCCGGCCGAATCTCCCTCCACAAGGAAGAGCTCCGATTCGGAAGCGTCGTGGCTCTGGCAGTCCGCCAGCTTCCCGGGCAAAGTCATGCCTTCCAGGGCTCCTTTTCGCAACACGGAATCCTTGGCGGCCTTGGCGGCCTTTCGCGCCTTCATGGCCAGGGTGGCTTTTCCTATTATCGATTTTGCGTCATCCGGATTTTCTTCCAGAAAACTGCCGAAGGCGTCTCCGAATACGGAATTCACCGCGCTCTGAGCTTCTACACTGCCCAATTTTGCCTTCGTCTGTCCTTCAAACTGTATTTCCCGAAGCTTTACCGAAATTACCGCGGTCAATCCTTCCAGCACGTCTTCTCCGGTAAATCCCCCGTTCCCGTTGGCCTCCTTCACCATGTCATTCTTTTTGGCATAAGTATTCAGAGTCCTGGTAAGAGCGGTTTTGAAACCGGTAACGTGCGTGCCTCCTTCCGGATTGTAGATATTGTTGGCAAACGGAATGATGCGCTCGGATATATCGTCTACGTATTGCAAGGCCACTTCCACCCCGACGCCGTCCTGCTCTTTTTCAATATAAAAAATTCCCTTCTGCACCGGCTTCTGGAACTTGTTGTAATACTTGATAAGGGAAAGAAGACCGCCTTCAAAGTAGAAAGAAACAGAAGGAAGCTCCAAGCCCAGCTCTTGGAAATAGAACGTGGAGTTCGGGTCCAGCTTTGACCCTTTGCTTTCAAACAATTCCGCCGGATCAAGCTCTCGGGCGTCAATGATGTGAATGCGAAGGCCTTTCACCAAATACGCCTGCTGGCGGATATGGCTTACGATAGTGCCCCAATCAAACTTGGCATCTTTAAATATTTCCTGATCAGGCTCAAAGGTGATTATGGTGCCGTGATTCTTGGTGGAGCGTATTTTTTTCACGGCTGCTTTCTTCTTTCCCTGAGAATATTCCTGAACATATACTCCCCCGTCCTTGTGAACTTCCGCTCGGCAGTAAGACGACAGCGCGTTCACCACTGAGGCCCCCACGCCGTGCAATCCTCCCGACACTTTGTATCCCGCCCCGCCGAATTTTCCTCCGGCATGCAGGGTTGTCATTACCGTTTCCAGAGCCGAGACTTTTGTTTTTTTATGAATGTCTACCGGCACTCCCCGGCCGTTGTCCGCCACTCTCACGCGATTGCCGGGCAGAAGGACCACCTCAATGAAATCGCAGAATCCGCCCATCGCTTCATCGCGGGAGTTGTCAAAAATTTCCCATACAAGATGGTGCATTCCCTCGGGCCCGGTTGTGCCAATATACATGCCGGGACGGCGCCGAACGGGCTCTAAGCCTTCCAGTACAGAAATGTCAGAGGCATCGTAATGATGCCTCTTTTCGTCCTTGTCATCTATAGATTTTTTGGGTGTCATGCATGTGAATTATAGCAAAAAGCGCAGATAAAAACAAGCGCATTTTGGGCATTTTAGGCATATAAAACAAGGTCGGATTATCTTATCTGCCAATTCTTGTTTTCGCCAATTTTAGCGGTGATTTTTTCCATTACGGAGTTCACCTCCTCGTCGGTCAGGGTGCGGTCATAGGATTGAAAAACAAGCCTGTATGCATAGGACTTTCGGCCATCTTTGGAAAATGAATCAAACAGATACGGCTTTTTTGTTAGAAGTTCCGTGCCGTTTTCTTTTAGTAGTTCAAAAAGTTTCTTTGGGTCATCCTCCTCAGGCATCCACACGGCGATGTCTCGGGAAATAAATGGATAAAGAGACCACATCTTGAAGTGCGCAGGGTTGCCGGCAGAATTTTCAGCAGGTCCTTCTGAAATCTGACACCCGGCAGGTTTCAGCCCCTCGCCTAAAGTCGCTCTTCCAGAACTGGAAGCTCGGCCAGACCATGCCGAAAATTCTGCCGGCAACCCTGCGCAGAACTCTTCCAAAGTCGTTTCAGTTATCTTTTTCTTGTCTCCGTAAGCCACGTGGATCACTTCTCCGCTCCCGCCAAATACTGTTCCTATTTCAAAAACCATCGCTTTGTCCAGTTCAAGGAATGGCGTGTTCAGCTGATTCAATTCAGCGCTCGCTTTGAGCCCGTCGGAAAGATTTGTCCGCATGAATTTCTTGTCTGAGGCGCTCTCCAGCACTTCCACTTCCCCTTTTTCGGCGAAGATGTACGTCATCACTTCCGAATATCCTTCGGAAAGGAGTTTTTCCCTGGCCCAGCGGATTTTGCGATAATTTTCATTCGGCCTCGGCTTGAAACTTATTTTCGGAATTCTCGGCTTCACTTTGTCGTATCCCAGAATCCGGCCGATTTCCTCGGCCATATCTTCTTCGTTTTCCAAATCCAGACGGAGCGGAGGAACTTTCATATTGAAAGTTCCTCCGCTTTTTTCGTATGAAAAATCGTATCTTTCCAGAATTTTTTCAATTTCATCGGCTGAAACCTCCAGGCCGAGAATCTCAGAAATTCTCTTCGCGGAAAAAGAAACGGAACGCTCTTTCTGCTTTTGCGGATAAATATCCGCGATTTCCTCGAACTGCGCTTCCGGACACATTTCCAAAATCAGCGCGGAAAGTTCGCGCATGGCGTATGATCCAAGCTCCGGCGACAGGTCGTTCTCAAACCGCTTGCGCGCGTCGGTAAACAGGTTCATGGACTGGGCGGTCTTGCGCACGCTGGTCGGATTGAAATTGGCCACTTCCAGCACGATATTCTCCGTTTCCTCCGTCACTCCGCTGTCCTTACCCCCTTTCACTCCGGCAACGGCCAGCACGCGGGCGTCGTCCGCAATAACCATATCTTTTCCGGTAAATTTCACTTCTTTGTCGTCCAGGGTGGTCATAGCCTCCCCTTCTTTCGCCTGGCGGATTATGATTTTTTCCCCGGCCAGTTTTCCAAGATCAAAAGCGTGCACTGGCTGGCCAGAGTCGTACATCACAATGTTGGCCGCATCCACGATGTTGTTTATGGAGCGCTGGCCGATGGCTTCCAAATGTTTTACCACCCACTCGGGAGAAGGGCCGACTTTCACATTACGGACAATCCTGCCCATATATCTTCTGCACTTGTCCGTATCAATCTTTATCTCAAGCTTGGTTGGGAAGCTTTCCGGAATCTTGTAAGCCGGCGCGGGATCGTTATATTTGATACCCAGAAGCGAAGAAATTTCCTTTCCCACTCCCATATGAGAGAGAAGGTCGTGCGCCCGATTCGGCAGGATGTTGACGTCAAATACGGTATCGGCATCTTTTCCAGAACCGATTTTTTCAATTCCCTCCACTTCGCAAAGATGATAGGTAAAAACATCCGCCAGCTCTTCCGGCGTCGGAATTTTGGGCACATACCATTTTAGCCAGTCGTATGATACTTTCATGATTAAAATTGATTAAGCCGAAGGTCTCCCTGGTAAAACAGGCGGATATCCGGCACTCCCCATTTGATTACGGCGATGCGGTCCAGGCCTCCGCCGAAAGCGAAGCCTTGGTACTTTTCCGGATCTAGTCCGACATTGCGAAGAACGTTCGGATGGATCATTCCGGCTCCCATCATTTCCAGCCACTTGCCTTTCCAGCGCGCGTGCACTTCTATGGAAGGCTCGGTGAAGGGAAAGAAGCTCGGCCGGAACTCCACTTCCGTTTCCTCGCCGAGAATTTCCTTGTAGAACTTCGTAAGCACTCCTTTCAAATCGCCCATAGAAACTCCGTCTTCAATTTTCCCCACCATCGCGCCGTCTATCTGGAAGAATTGCATTTCATGGGTTGCGTCGGTAGCTTCGTTCCTAAAAACTTTTCCGATGGAAACGAAAGCGGCAGGCAATCTGCCCGCCTTGCCCGCTTTCTCAATTTCCCGGGCGGAAACGCAGGTATCGTGAGTGCGCAAAACTTCCCTGCCGGTTTTTTCTCCGGAATTCACCGGCTTTTTCAGCCAAAAAGTGTCCTGCATGTCCCGGGCGGGATGGTCCTTGGGAACGTTTAAAACGTCAAAGTTGTACCACTCGCTTTCAATCTCCGGACCGTCCGCGATTTCAAAACCCAGATCTGAAAAAATTTCATACGCCTGGCCGGCCAGAAGCCGGAGGGGATGCTCCGTTCCGCGCCGGGCGGATTTTTCTTTTTCTCCGGTTTCCTTCATATATTTTCCATGCCCCGCAGGGTAAGCATGCAGTTGTGTCCGGAATTGCAGACGAGCGTAAATTCATTGCCTTCCTTGTCTGAAACATAAAGCCTGCCTCCGGGTTCTTTTAGCGATTGCTCGTAATATTCTTCCAGTTCTTCATTCGAGCGCTTGAGATGAGCGATAAAATTCACCACCCGAGGGTCGGACTCGTCGTATGAAATATTAATATGGTGGATAATGGCGTCGGACATGAACTATATTATACTACCTCATTTTTCGAGCTGACACCATTGGCAGTCACTCTTATTGCACCCTTTTCTCAAGAAGTCCATTGACAAGACCTCTTTGGCGAAGATATTGATTTCCGCCCGAAGTTTTTCCAGCCTGTCCGGAGTTACCTCCAAAGAATACCGCTCAAATTCTCCCTTCTTGTTTTTCTTCACGAAATCCAGGACGCTTTCCCTGATCTCCATGTCTTCATGGTTTTCAAGAAGAAGATGGTAGAAAACTATCTGCCTCTCATAATTTTCTTTCTCGCTCTTGCTCTTCTCGGAAAAGCTTCGGCCCGTTTTATAATCAATAAGATTCACGCTGGAGTCCTCATTGCGCTCAAGCTTGTCGATGGATCCGGTAAGCTTCAATTTTTCTCCCCCTTTCAGTTCAAAATCCCTCTTGGGTTTGAATTCGGTTTCCGCTTTGAAAGTCCATGAACCGGAATATTCGCCGTAATATTCCTCCAGCAATTTTTTTCCGTTTTCCCTGAATTTTTTTTCTTCTCTTTCCGGCACGCTTATTCTGCGAAGCTCCGCCTCAAAAAACGAGAGCAGTTTTTTAAGAGGCAGTATTTTCTTCGCTTGCCCTGAATTTACAAAAAATGATTCAAGGGCTTTATGGATTATGCTGCCGAATTGCAAAGTGGAAGAATATGCGTCGGGAATGCGAAGCAAATTCTTATACAAATATTTCTTGGGACAGTCCAGATAATTGTTCAGAGCGGTAACATTCAAGCCCCTCTCAAAAAAGAGCTCCCGAATATACCGCGGTTCAAAGAGCGACGCAGATCTGCGCTCGGCGGACAGAAAAGCGTCCAGACGGTCCGCTTTTTTACTCTCAAACTCTTTCATGTCCGTTTCAGCCTTGAAATCCGGCCCTATTTCCTTCACGAATTCGGAAACCTCGTGCTCCCTCCCGTCATTATCCGTACGTGAAAATGATATTGAAAGATGCCGCTTGGCCCTCGTCATGGCCACATAAAAAAGCCTCCGCTCGTCTTCCAAATCTCCGTCATATTGGTAGACAGGCAGGCTTATACCCCCTCCGCCCCTTTTCCTGGTTTCCCATGATTTTCGCACCGCATTCGCTATATACACGCTTTCGAATTCTTTCCCCTTCGAACCGTGCGCGGTCAAAAGGCATACGCCTTCCTCTATTTCCGTACCGGAGGATTCAACATCTAAATCATATTTTTCACACGCGCTCACGAAATGCAAAAAATCGCGCAGGCCGTAATCTTTTTTGCGGGCGCTCTGCCGTTTTATCTCGTCGAAGAGCTTGTCTATTTTTATAAGCTGGAGCCGGCTGTCCGCAGAGGAAAGCATATATTTTATGTATCCGATTTTGTACAAAAAACCTTTGAAAAAATCCTGGAAATCCGCGCTCATGGAATCGGTTTTCAGTTCTTTAAGCGTCTTGGAAAGGTCCGACAAATTTTCCCCGTTTTCCGCCCCTATTTCCCGCAGAATCTTTTTGCTTTCAAGGACGGCGAAAATATGCTTCCTTTCCCCTTTCCGCATGGACTTGTATTTATCCAGGACGCGCACGATATCGTACGGGTCAAGATTCAAGAATCTGGCAAAAAGCGCCTGGCCCAAGTGGTGATCGTCGTCAAAATCATTTACCGCCCGGAGAATGCGTATAAGATTCCGGATATTCGGGTCTTCCAATATCTTTTCTTTTGAAAAAATAGTGTAAGGGATGCGATAAAAATCAAAAACGGTTTTTATTTCGGAAACGTTTTTGTTTTCCCGATAAAGTACGGCGATTTCTTCCGCCTTGGTTCCGTTCTCGATTTTTCTCTTGATATCCTCCGCCAAGAAAAGAAGTTCAAACTTGTAGTTGGAAAACTCGCGCACGGCTATCTTTTCATTTTCCGAAACATTTGAATTCAGCTTTACGGTATTTTTAAACTCTTCGGATTTTTGTATCATGCTCCTGGCGCCGTTCAAAATATCCGCGGTGGAACGATAGTTTTCCACCAGGGTAACGGACAATATATCCTTATACAGCTTCTTAAACCTGGAGAATGTTTCGGCGCTGGCCCCTTGGAAGCGGTAAATTGACTGCTTTTCATCCCCGACCATGAAAATGTTGGGCCGGCCGTTTTGATGCGGAGCGTCGGAGAGAAGCTCCATGATGGCGTTCTGCCCCTGGTTCGTGTCCTGATGTTCATCTACCAGAATTTGCTGATACCTTTCCTGCAAATCGGCTTTCAGGTCTTTGTTTCTGCCGAGCTCTTCAAGCACATAAAGCACCATGTCGGAAAAATCATACAGTCCGCGATTTTTTATTTCCTTTTGATACAAGTCGAATATTTCGCCGAGCTCGCGCGCCTTGCCCATCTTCTTTTCTATCTTTTCTTTCTCCGCCGGCTTAATATCCCCTTTTCTGTACTTTCCAAATCCTTTTTTGTAATACAGCTCGGGATCAGACAGAAGCTCCTTCTCCCATTCGGGGATCCCGGCGGAAAATTCTTCGGGAGAGAGGCCCTCCTTCTTTATTGCCAGAATCCCTTCGGTGATTTTTTTCAGAAAAGAAAACTCGTCATGGAAGGAAACCAGATGCTTGAATTCGTTTCCCTGTATGATCGATTCTATTATCTCCACCCTTTCCAGATCGCTTATGACTTTTCCTCCCTCAAGATAGTCGAAATAAAACGGGAACTCGCGGATCACATGCTCGCAGAAAGCGTGAAAGGTGAAAATGTTCACTCTGTAGGCCGTATCGCCGATAATTTCCAGAAGCCTCTTGCGCATTGAAATTACTCCGGCGTTGGTGAAGGTAAGAGCAAGGACGCTCTCCGGAGCCGTATCGGTTTTCTTCAATATGTTCCCTATGCGAAGCGCCAGTATCTGAGTTTTTCCCGTGCCCGGCCCGGCTATAACCATCACCGGACCGTCCAAAGCTTCCACCGCTTCTTTCTGGCGGTCATTCAGCTTGGCATATTCCTCATTGAACTTCTTCTCAAAGTCGTTTTTCATCTGTCGGGCTGCTGGGAATCGAACCCAGTCTACATCCACCCCATGGACGCGTACTACCGGTATACTACAGCCCGATATTTAGATACTTTAATTCCAAGCGGCGCTTTTGGCAAATCCGCAAACCCAAAACGTTCAGAACCAGCCGAAAAGTTTGGCTATGAACAGAACGTACAAAACAATATACAAAGCTCCTTCCCACGCGTATATTTTTCTGGAAATCCCGGAAATGACGAAAATCAAAGTGGCAATGGCAAGAGCCGGTATACCGATGGCGAACGTGCGCTGATCGATCGGAAGGGTTCGGAAAAGCCCCGGCAGGCCCACCACCACCAAAGCGTTGAACACATTGGAGCCGAATATATTTCCAATGGCCACTTCCGATTTGTTGCGCATGGCCGCCTTGATAGACACAGTCAGCTCCGGCAAAGAAGTTCCGACGGCCACCGCGCTCGCGGCAATCACTCCCGTGGCCACATTCAACGCAACGGAAAGATGCACCAGCGACTCAATCATATACTCCGCGCCCAAAACCAAGGCCAGAATGCCGACAACAAGAAACACAAAGTCTTTGAATAAAAGCTTGGGGCGCGAAGACGCGTCGCCGGTACCGATGTTTTTTCTTCTTCTCTCCCTGCGAGAAGGCAGTATCTCCTTCCATTCCCTGTTCTCTTCTTCCTCCGCCTCGTTTTTATGCATGACCGTATATAGGAGATACACTCCGTACGAAATCAAAAGAATTATCGATTCGCCCAAAGTCACTTTGCCGTCCCAGGCAACGCCGATAAAAATGGCGGTGCAGATGGATAAAAGAGGAAGATCAAGGTCTATAAGGTTCTTGTTCACAAAAAGCTTCCTGCTTACGATGGCGGTTATGCCGACTATAAGAAGGATATTGGCGATGTTGGAACCGATGGCGTTTGCCACCGGCACGTCCGGCACTCCCCCGAACACCGCAACCATGGAAGAAACAAGTTCAGGAAAGGAAGTGCCCGCCCCCACGATTACCGCTCCCACTATAAAAGGAGACATGCCCGCCGCCAGGCCTATCTTTTCCGCGCTTTCAATAAGCCAATCCGCGCCTTTCACCAGGGCGGCAAAGAAGATTCCGTCCTGTTTCAGCACTCTTTTAATTTCAATTAAAGATCCTTCATCATTAAACCAATGAAAGGCGGTAAAAGCTGCTACTATGTCAAAATATCCTGATCCAAATGGCAATTTATCCGCTGCTACATGAAAATAACTTATGGATGTATCTTCCCGGTGGGCGGCCTCCAACATGACAAGGTCTTTATCCGCTCCATAAACTCCAAAACCATTTTCTTTCAGCTGGCGAGTGGAAATACCTGTCCCACAGCCCAAATCCAAGGTCAAAGGAACTTTACTTTTTACAAGAGATTTCAAATACTGGAAAACCTCCGTAGGATATCCTCTCCTACCAGAAGTATAATCCTTTACCATTGTTCCAAAATTATTCTGACTGGACATAAACTGCTTTAGAATACTTAGGTCACTCCGATACTTAATTCTCTTGGCGGAGACGGTGGATTCGAACCCAGTGGGTCGCCCCTCTCTCATATCCTTATTTTACTTCATTATTTATATTTATCCACAGCTATCGTGGGATTCAAACTGATCAAATTGGAATCACCTCACTAAATGCTTGGTGTATCCCGCTGCAATTAGTTTTTTATATGCATCCCAGACTTCCACTGGAATTTCCTGTGGAATTTGAAATCCTTTCTCGGCGTACAGCTTGATACGCTGCAAGTCCCCTGCCATAATTCCGATAACATCTTCTTTGGAATGTAATTCATCAGGATAATCTTCAAAGGAAATAGGCAGAGAAGTCACTATGCATTCTTTCTCCGGCCAAACCTTCTTGAAAGTAGCATAGGCGCGCCGTTCCATATAAGGTTTCTGGACAACTATGAATTTTTTAGGATTAATACCTTTTGCCTTCAACAATTCTTTAGTAAATTGAATATTCTCTCCCGTGTTGCTTGATTTGTTCTCGATAAGAATTTTTTTTTTGGCACTCCCAGCTTAATCGCCACCCGGGCAAATTTATTTGCCTCCGCTTCACTCCAAATCTCTTTGGTAAGGTGTCCAAGACCTCCGGAAAATATAACAAAGGGAGCCCATCCATCCATAAAAAGTCTTACCCCGTATTCGGCCACTCGTAAATCATGGCTCCCTAGAACCAGAATGCAATCTGCTTTTTCCAGCTTCTGATTCATATGGTGGTAGTCCCAAATTACTTTTGCCAACTTATCTATTTCTTTTTTATCCATAAAATTAGGCACTCGGGTCGTGCTACTATCGTATGTAATTAGGTCACTCCGATACTTAATTCTCTTGGCGGGCCACTCGGGTTAAGTAC
>JAKAKW010000010.1 GCA_021824345.1 bacterium | reverse complement strand
ACAACATATTGTATTGGATAAACAAAAACGATATTACCGGCCCGCCGCCTTCTAATCCGGCGAGCGATCCTCAGTTCTCTCTTTGGGAAGTGCCGGTACAGAATTGGTGGCAAAATAACGGTTATAAGTATCCGGTCGTTACACAAGGCCAAAAACCGGCCTTAAGCGACGATATCCATACTCCGGCCAACAGCCCCTCTGTTATCATTGAAAGCCCAAGAGAAGACAAGGTTTATCAGTCAAACCAAAAGATCGATGTGGCTATACAAAGCGCCGGCCGCTTCCCGCTCAGAAAAGTGGACGTTTTTGTGAATAATTCTTATTTGGGCAGTTCAGGAATGCCTTTCAGTTTCTCTTTCATCCCGTCCGGCCTTGAAAATCTCGGGAGCGTAAACACCTTAAAATTGCTTTTTACCGATAGCGTGTACAACCACGGGGAGAGCAGTACCACCTTTAAAGTGGAGCAACCTTCTCCCTCAGCTTCTTCTTCAGCCCCCTCCGGCCAGTAATATATTATCTCAGGTCTTCAAATTGCTTCCCGTTATTTTCTTTCTCCAGCGCTTTTAAAATTTTATTTTTTTTCATCAGAATCTCGTTTTTATATATCGGTTTAAGATCAATGTAAACCGTTCCGTTTTTTATTCTAATTTTTTTAGGATCCACATGCACTGAAAGAGCTTCGGAGACGGCCCTGGAAACCGCCATACGCTTGTTTTCCTCGAAAAAAAGGAGTTTGTCATATTTGGCCAGAAGGTCTTTAATTTCTATCATTGTGCGGCTTTGAAACAAATCCCTACCTGTTCATGGGCATTATCAAATACAGAAAGGATGTATCCGAAACCCCTGAAACAAGCATTGGGCGAGATGAATCTTTCACTTTTATGGATACGCTGTCGGTGGAAAGAGACTGAAAACAATCCAAAAAATACTTGTAATTAAAGCTTAATTCCGCTTTTTCTCCTTCAAGGGCGGCATCAAGGGCGGTTCTGTTTTCTCCCACGTCGCTGTTTGCCGAAGAAAGTTCAAACTTTTTCTCTTTTGGATATATTTCAAGATTTATTTGATTGAATTTGTCTGAAAAAATATTTGACAGTTTCAGGGCATTTAATAAATCTTGTTTCAAAACCACCGCGGAGGTCTCATATTCCTTTGGAATTATCTGGCGGTAATCCGGAAAGGCTCCGTCTATCACCCGAGAGGTCAGATATACTCCGTCAAAGGAGAAAGAAATCTGATTCTTATTAAAACAAACCCTCGCTTCCTCGTCCGTCTCCCCTAAAACGCGCAGTATTTCAGGTATGTTTTTAAACGGAATCATTATTCCCGGAACCTCCGGAACTGTTTTCAGTTTTATCTTTTTTTCAGCCAAGCGGAACGAATCAGTGGAAACAAATACCAGGTTGTCTCCGTTTGAATATATATATACGCTGGAAATTTCCGGTTTTATGTCTGAAACGGAAGAGCTGTAGTATACGGATTTTATTCCGTCCGCCAGTTTTTTTGAGCTTATTTCAAAAGAAGTTCCAGAAACGGCCGGGATAGTTGGAAAATCATCGGAGGGCTGGCCTTTTATCTTTATTTTATTTTTTTTGGTTTTTACGGTTATATTTCCTCCCTCTCCATCTATTTCAACATTTTCATTCTGTATTATGTTTGAAAATATTCCCCCCATTACCGATCCGTTTACCGCGACAACTCCTTCTTTTTCTATTTTGGCCGGTATTTCTATTTCAATACCAAGGCTTAAATTGGTCGCTCTTATTTTTAAAGATTTTCCGGAAGCGATAAGGAGAATGGAACTCAAAACCGGCAGGGTTAGATTTTTACCGGTAATCCTTTCTGCTTGAAAAACCGCGTTTCTTATTTTTTCCACCCCGCATTCTGTTTTCATAGTTGTTTATAATTTATATTTATAAAATTCTATTAATATTATTAAGTGTGTGGATATGTGGATATCGTTTGATAATGTTTATTTTAAAAGGGTATTTTGGAAAAACTCGTTTTAATTATCTATTGATAACTATTTTTATGATGTGTTTAAAATTCAACTTTTTCTTTACAATAAATTTTTTGTTCGTTTTATAACCAAGTTATCAATCCTTTTCTTGTCGTTTTTCAACAGCGATATGAACACTATTTAAACATCACTCTTATGTTTTCTATTTCTTGCAAAAGCTGGGCGTCTTCTTTCAAGTCCTTTTTTATTTTTTCATAAGAATGGATAACCGTAGTGTGATCTTTTCCCCCGAGCTTCTGGCCTATCATCGGGTAGGAAACGTTAAAATCCTCTCTTAATAAATACATCACAACCTGCCTTGCCCGGACAATTTCTTTTCTTCTGGTTTTGTCGTAAATGGACGCTTCATCCAAGTTGTAGTGTTCGCTTACGACCTTTACCACATCCTTTACTGCCACGTTCTTTTTTGGCCTAATGTTGTTTTTAATGAGGTTTTTGGCTTCCAGGAGGGAGATAGGCTTGTTTTTAAGCTGATATTGGCACACCACAGCGTTTAAGTTTCCTTCAAGCTCTCTGACATTCCCTTCTATGGATTCGGCTATGTATTTCAGTACCGGTTCTTCCAATGGCAAACCGCTTTCTTTAGCCCTCATCTTCAATATGGCCAGCCTGGACTCATAATCCGGCCTGGATATATCCACTATCATGCCGGCAGAAAACCTTGATTTTAAACGGTCCGCCAAACCCGGAATGAAATTTGGATGCTTGTCCGAGGAAAATATTATCTGCTTGCTGCTTTCATGGAAGGTATTAAAGGTGTGGAACAATTCTTCCTGTATCTTTTCCATCTTATCTATGAATTGGATGTCATCTATGATCAAAAGATCGTACTTCCGGTGCTTTTCTTTAAATGAATTGGCCCGGTTGTTTTGCATGGCATTTACAAAATCAGTGGCAAACTTTTCCAACGTCATGTAATAAACCTTTTTATTCTGATACTTTTCCTTTATTGCGTTTCCGATGGCCTGAAGAAGGTGCGTTTTACCGAGGCCGGTGTCTCCGTATACGAAAAAAGGGTTGTATTTGGTGCCGGGATTATCAATGATTGCTTGGGAGGCGGCATGCGCCAACTCATTAAAGGATCCGACGATAAAAGAGTCAAAACGATAGCGCGGGTTCAAATTATCCTCGGGGTTTATATACAGGTCTTTAAGGGGAAGCTCCCTGTTTACAAAAACCTCTTTTCCTATCGCTTCGCCTTCCTTTTGCGGTTCGGTCTTTGTAATCACATATTCTACCGCCCGCATATTTTCAAAGCCTTCCGCTATGGTCCTGGTGATGAGTTTATGATATTTATTTTTAAGCCAATCCCGAACGAATTCGTTTGGAACGCCCAGATACACCGTCCCCCCCTCTTCTTTCAGAATGGAGGTATGTTTGAACCAGGTACTGAAATTAGCCTTTGATAAATCGGTTTCTATCTCAGCCAAACATTTTTTCCAAAATTGTTTCGTATCCATCCTCTTGGGATTGTTAAGATTAGTAACTTTCTTTCGCTTTCAAAGAAGGATTATACTACAATGAAATTTTTAGTAAAATTCAGCAAAACTTATTAACTCTGTTGAAAAGCTGTTGATAACATGGTATACTCGTCCCATGTCGCAGACATATCAACCCAAAAAAAGAAAAAGAGCTAAGGCCCACGGCTTCCTTTCCAGATCAAAGACGAAGAATGGAAAGAGAGTAATTCAAAGAAGGAGAAGGAAGGGCCGAGCTAAAACAACCACCGTTTAAAATGCTACAAAAGCGACAGCGGGCGGATCGGAAGACCGTAGAAAAGATATTTTCCGCCGGAAAGTTCGCCGGTTCCGCCAACCTGTCCTTGAAATATTTATTTGAACCCGGAAAACGCGCTTCCGGGATTTCTGTTTCATTTGTAGCGCCCAAATCTGCCTTCAAAAAAGCGACAGAGCGGAATCTATTGAGAAGAAGAGGATATTCAGCTGCCCGAAAGCTTCTTCCCCTGTTCCCCGACGGTTTCAGGGGGGTGTTTATGATAAAGAAATCGAAATTAGACATGGAAAAAGAAATCAATTCTCTCCTGAAAAAAATAAAATGAAAAAATTTTTGATAAGCCTTATAAATTTATATCAAAAATACATCAGCCCGCTTAAAAAACCTTCCTGCGTTTTTTATCCAACTTGTTCTGAATACGCAAAGGAGGCAATAAGAAAATACGGGCCCGCAAAAGGATCTTTAAAGTCAGTTTGGCGAATCATGCGCTGCCATCCGTGGCAGAAGAACCGCATAGACCCAGTCAAATAAAAAAATACAGAACACGGCGTTTTATTCATAAAGCTTTGATTTTTCAGCGTTTTCGTATAGAATAAGGAAATGTTCTCGGCAATATGGAATGATGTATTGTATAGGCCATTACTGAACGCTTTGGCCTTTTTAGTTTCAGTGATTCCCGGCGCGGACGTCGGAATCGCCATTATTGCGCTTACTATAATAGTAAAGCTTATTCTGTTTCCCTTCGCCCAGCACTCCATAGAAAGCCAGATCAAGATGAAGAAGCTGGAGCCGGAAATAAATAAAATAAAACAAAGCGGAAAATCAAAAGAAGAACAAGCCCGGCTGACCATGGAGCTTTACAAGGAAAAGAAAGTGAACCCGCTTTCCGGATGCTTGGTCACATTGATTCAACTGCCCATAATTTTCGCCCTTTATTACGTGTTTTTAAAAGGAATAAATTTTGACAGCTCCATCCTTTATCCTTTCGTTCACGCTCCCGCCCATACCAGCCTTAATTTTCTCGGCATTGCGGACATCGGCGGAAAAAGTTTGTCTCTGGCCATTTTGGCCGGCGTTTCCCAGTATTTTCAGGCGCACTTCATGCCCAAATCCGCGGTGCTCTCGCCGGCAGGAAGCCAACCATCTCCGGACGGAAAGAAATCATTTCAAGAAAATCTATCCAAGAGCATGAACATGCAGATGAAATACATTTTTCCCTTGGTTGTGGCCTTTATCGCTTACAGCGTTTCCGGCGCGGTTGCATTATACTGGATTACGAGTAATATCTTCATCATAGGCCAGCAAATATACGCGGAAAACAAAGCGCGGAATGAGGGACTGAAAGAACAAAGCGAAAAAGATGGAAAAAAATGATGTTCAAAGCTTAATAAGGGAATTTTTTGAAAAGCTTTCCGTGCCTCTATCGGGAGTATCTTTGGAAGAGCAGGACGGGTCCAAAGCAACCTGGTTTTCGGTGGAAGTTGAAAACCCCAAGCCTTTTTTTGACAGAAGCGGAGAGGCGGTGTTCGCTCTTAATCATTTGATTCGAAAAATGATAGACGCAAAAACGGAGAAAAAAGCTTCGGAGGAGGAAGGCGCAGAAAAAGAAGAAAGCGAAAATGAAGGGAATTCTAATTATGGAATAGTAATAGACATAAACGGATTTCAAAAGAGAAGAGTGGAAAACGTGCGCTCTGTTGCTCACATGATGGCGGAAAGGGCCAGATATTTCAAATCAAACATTGAAGTGGATCCGATGCCGGCTTTTGAGCGCAGGGTGATTCATGAATTTCTTTCAGACGCGACGGATTTGAAAACCGAGTCTGAAGGAGCCGGCCGGGAACGCCGGGTGGTGATCAAGTATATCGGGGAATTGTAAAAAAATTAATATACAGACCCCGGAACTTCCCTCGCGGGGTCGCTGTCTGGGCCTGCTGGCCCAGCGCTGCCTCTCGGCCCGCCGGCCTGCGAGACACCCCGCTCGGAAATGTTCCGGGGTCTTTATATATGTTTATAGCGCCAGCTCGTATAGATACGAGCTTTTTTTGTCCATGAAGAAAAGATAATTTTCGCTCTGATCAAGCTTTAAATTTACAGCATCCACATCCCCTACCCCCGCCACCGTTCCCGGATCAGCTATCATGGTTGTGCTTCCGTTTGATGGATCAAGCTTCCAAATTGAATCGGAAAAGGATACGGTTCCCTGGTACCAATCATCCGGGTATAAACCGTTTTGCACGTACTTCGGCACAGCGCAGTAAATTGCGTCATTAGCGCCGCCCCAAACGCATTTTTCAGGCAAAGTATTGACTCCCATGGATACGCTCTGTCCGGTATCTCGATTGTATACTTTAAGGGAAAGATTATTGTCCGCATAAAGCACCAACCTCCCGCTCGGACTCGTGAGGGTGGTCAGTCCGCTTATTCCCCCAATAATTTTTTCAAAATCCTTCGTCAACGGGTCTATTGAATACATATATCCGTTTGCCGTGCCGGAGGCCTTGGTTGTCAGCGTTATCATTCTTTTGTTCGGCCATTGGGGCATCCATTCGGTGAAGGATGAAGAAAAAATCTGAGTTTTTGAACCTCCCGACATGCTTGCGGTTACCCCCGCAGCTCCATTACCGGAAGGAACTATATAAAAAATATTTGAAAAGTCAGGAGAAACGGAAACTTCTGAAATATTTTCCGGCAGAAAGGTTCCCGTAAGCTGATTGTTCGCCGCCGAAGTATCTCCCCCCAACACTTCCGACGGAACGGTTCCGTCGTACGTTTCTATGGTTGCTTGATCGCTTTTCAGGTAGCGCATTATTACGTCTTCCCCGCTCCCTCCGAACAAAGCTTCATGCAAACCCGGCACTTCAGTCTGAGAAAATTGGCGCTCTTGTATATTATCGGCAAAAGTCTGATAAATATTTCCGTTTGTTCTGTCCGCGTAGCGCACGTATGGCGCATTTTCCGTCCCGGCCGCTCCATAGCGCTGTTTCATAAAAACTCCATAGCCGGCAATCGGCATGCTGGATATTTGCCGCAAGCTTACCGCCGGAGCGTTTTGCCCTCCCGACGGAGGCTGATATCCGGATACGTTTGCCGGAGGAGTTTGCGCGGATTGAGGAGCGTTCTGGCTCGTATTACCAAACGGCCAAAGAGTGGAAACAAAATTTTCTCCGGCCGAAGAAGAAGGGCTCGCGCTCGGCCGGCGGGAAAGCAGAAATCCCCACACCCCCGCGGCGACCAGCACCAGCACTATTACCAATAAGATTATGTTTCGGGTTTTCATGGATTAATTAATTTGCCCTTTTTTGATTTCATCAGCAATTTGTTGATCAAGGCTGGCCATTTTTCCTACCACCTGTGAAGCGTAATCTACTCCGCCAAAACTGCATTGCCCGAAGTATTTACACGCGCCGTTGTACGGACTTTCAAGACCACCGTTATGTTTCATAAATACTCCAATAAACATCAATGCATCATTCGGATTCCACGGGTCTAGAGCAGATTTTCCAAGATTTGATTTTGCTTCAGTTTCATACTGCTGCCAGGTTGAAGGTAGAGCCTGGGCAAGCCCCATTGCTCCTCCGTGCCCTGCATACCCCCCGCCTGATTTTAGGGCGCAAGATACCGGTACGTCAGTTGGATTTTTTCCCATGTCTTTCATAATTCTTTCGAAGATGGTCTGCTCTGTAGGTTTCATTTGGGCCGCTACATCATTATATCTGCAACCGCCTACGTTTTTTCCGTAGTTTGTTTCTTGTTGGAATATTGCCAGTATAAGAGATATTTTTACTCCGGTTTTTAATGAAGCGGCTTTTGCTGCAGGATAAGCGTCTTTGTCAAAGTTTATTTTGATCGGCGCGGCATTGAAAGAAGAACTTTGGGCTCCTGTTATTTCAAATTCTTGAATGGGCGTTACTACTACGGTCTGCTGTTGTAACTGTAAGCATACATTCAAGAGCTGGGGATTTAAGGTGTTAAGCAGGGCGTAACTTCCAAGAACAATAAGAAGGCCAAGGATGGCGTTAGTGATCGTCCCTTTGCCGTTCTCTTTTTCAGAAATAGTTCCCCCGGTCATATATTCTATACCGCCATACACCAGCATAACCATTGCCAATACTGCGCAAAGGCCTATTATCGCCTTGAATACAATATTGAAGTAGTCGCCGAACGCACATTTCTGGCTGGTGTCATACGGCTGTCCCGCCGGCATGCCGGGCAAGCCGACCAGCGGGGTGTAAGTCATATTTGTGGTCGCCACGCACTGATTTGTGGCGCTGTCATAAGCTTTCGGCGGACTCATTCTTGCGCAACTTTCCGGGCTTGCGGTTGAGCCATTTATATTTACTGCATAAGGGCTCTTTACTGTTACTTCCACTCCATGCGAAGGATAACCAAGAGCTCCGTTTGCGGTGAGGTCTCCTTTTTTATATACATTGGCATTAAGCATGTATGTTCCCTCATCCATTGACCCGAATACGACAGAGCAAGACTGGGATTGTCCTGATTTAACCGCTGGCACATCGCAAGTTGCAGGTTGGAATGTTCCGTTTCCATTCGTAAAAAATTTGAAAGTTTTCGCTTCTCCGTCTGTTGACACAAGAGCGGCTGTTACGGTCGCTCCCAGCCCAGGGGCAAGGGTGGTTCCCTTGTTTGGCAACACGGCAGATAGCGCCACGCCTTTGCTGGTGGCTGGGACACAGACTCCGTTTTTATCCGGCGTTTCACCTGTGGAACAATTATTTATTGTAACAGTGCCGTCGGCGCCCATCGCTACGTTGATTGTATTTGAATCCAATGTGCCATTATAGTTTGTGGAAGCGGATACGCTGTATGTACCGGAGTTGTTGATCTTCAAATATACGGAACAAGAAGTGACATAATTGCTTGGAGTGGTATCTCCAGTTTGACATTTTCCCCACAACGGCTGGTTTGTTCCGTCTGCGGAAGTGAAAGAAACACCAGTAGATGGAATAGCTGAAAAAACGATTGATTTATTTCCGAGATTGTAAGTTTTTGCCGTTACGTATATATCATTACCGGATTTTCCAGCAGATATTATGAGAGGATGCGATACATCCTGCGCTAACGCATAATTTGCCGGCAAAAGCATGCCGGTGGCCAGAAGAAGCAAAATAGCGGAGGCGAAGATTTTTTTAAATGCCTTTTTCATTTAAAAGTTTACGGTTAAAGTTTTGCTAATGGTTTGGAAAAGCGTGCCAATGTTATTAATGGTCAGTTTGATATCCGCGGTTCCGCTGGTTCCGCTCTGCGGTTTGACTGACAGGATATTTTTCGGACTAGGCGTGTCAATCGCCTGGCCGTTCAATGTCCACGCATATGACAGGTTTGAGGAGTCGGGGTTCGGTCCGGAAAAGAAATACGGGGCTGCGGTAATTGTGGCGCCTCCGGAAGGTACGGAAAATCCGTCCGACAGCGCTTCCTGCCAATCCGTTCCCAAAACCTCGTCTCTCGAATAGAAGATTATTTTTGGATTGACTGTTTGGATATTTATGGTTCCACCCGCAGTGGAGTTTCCGGTTATATCGGATACTTGCACGGAAATAGCATTTCCGTTATCCAAGTAGCTGTTGTTGAAAGTGAACGAACTGTTTCCCCAGCCGGAGGCTTGAGACTGTCCCCTGCCGTCCTTGGACCACGTATAAGACAGATTGCTTCCGCCGGTCTGCCCGTTTCCGGAGGAAAGGAACGGGATTGCCACCACTTTTATTCGGCTCTGGCTTGCAGGCAAGGCGAGACCCTCATAGAAGGGAGGAACAAAAGCGTCCGGGGCTTCATAAAGCATATCCACTTCCGCCGGCCAGACGGTAACGCTTTTTATCAGGCTGTTTCCTCCGACTGTGTCTATGGAGGCCGAAATATTAGTGGGCGAACCGAAACTTCCCGTATTGAATTGAAACTGTTTTTTCCCTATTCCGCTCAGTTTATCCTGTCCGTCCTGCGACCAGGTGATAAGCGCCTTGTCCAAATCAAGGGCTTGGCTGGAAAGTACGGCTGTGACATCCTGGTTCGGGGCCGGGTAGGCCGGAGTGATTTCCAGGGATATGTCCGTGTTTTGCACCTGGGCTCGGGCGGCCGTCCCGGTGAAAAATACGGTCAAGAAGAGAATTATGATTGGCAGTGTTTTTTTCATTTTCCCTTTGTTTTACAAGTATATCACTTGTTTTCCGCCTCTTCCATTTCTTCCTTCGCTTTCTTTATGGACAGAATCTGGGACGGATCGGAAGTTATAATCTGGTCTTCGGTATAGGAGGAAATGATCTTTATGGCCACGTGCTTGAGCCCGGCGAAAAATATTCCTTCCCCGATGCCTGATTCAAGCAGAAGATACTTTTCTTCATCGGTTAGGTTGAAAGTTTTTACCACCACGTCTATGGTGGATGGAGATTGTTTTAACAAAAGCTGGATTGAGGAGTTGGTAACGATAGGCACGCCGTACGGAGAACGCATAAAGTCCGCCACGTCCTGGGTAATGGTGGCCAAGCCAAGGTAATATTTGCGCCCGCGTTTTGCGATGCCGTACAAAAAAGAGGCGGTATCTTCGGATTTCATCATCCACCAAGCCTCGTCCACCACCAGAAGGCGTTTCTTGAGATTTCTTCGGACAGCGGTCCAAATATAGTGCATAACGATGTACATGGCAACGGGTTTCAGCTCGTCTTCCATATCTCTTACGGAAAACACCACGAATTTTTTGTTGATATCCACATTTGAAGGCTTGTTGAGGAATGTGGACCACGAACCCTTTGTGTATTTAACCAATCTTTGCATTACGGAATCGGTGCCTTCCATTCCGCCGAGCACCATTTCAAAATCCGACAGAAGCGGAGGCTCGATATTTGAAAAATCCGAATCGGGGGTGATATCTTTTAAAGCGTAAGTCTCGGAAATGGCGCGGTCCACCAGAGCGTCCTCTTCAGGAGTAAGCCCTCCGAGCATCAGGCGGAAGAGGCCGACCAGGTTGATGATGTTAGAGCGCAATACGTCTTCGGCCGACTCGTCTTCGTGCGGTATGGGAAGATCGAACGGATTTATATGGTGTTCCGAGGAAAGAGAGATGTTGAAATATCTTCCTCCCACCGCGTCCGCCAGATATTCATATTCTTTTTCCGGGTCTATCACGATAACGTCCACGTCAAACATGAGGGAGCGAAGAATCTCCAGCTTCGTGGCGTAGCTTTTTCCGGATCCGGATTTGGCGAAAGTGACGGAATTGTAGTTTTCCAAGGAAAAACGGTCGAAGATTACCAAAGAAGAATTTTGCCGGTTTACCCCGTACAATATTCCCTTGTCCGAAGTCAGGTCCAGGGAAATAAAGGGGAAAATGCTGGACAGGGGCTCGGAATTAAGCTTTTGATACACCTTGAGGTCGTCATTACCTATCGGTATCACGCTCTTAAAGCCGGTATCCTGCTGGAAAAGAGCCGGTTTTATGTAAATCAGCTTTGATTCGAGGATTGATTTTATTTCGTTTTCTATTTTGAAAAGCTCCATATCGCTGTCGGCGTACACCGTTATATATACGGAAACGTCAAACAGCTTTTCTTGCGCTTGAATCAGGTTATCCCGCAGGGATTCAAGGTCCTGATAAGCGGTGTCCAGCATGGGATCGCGGACCATTCCGCGGGCCGCGCGGGTGTTGATCTGGCTTTCCACCTCGGCCACTTTCTTCTGAAATTGCCGCAGGGCCATGGAAGTGTCCACCGGTTCAATGAATATTGATACGTCAAACACCTTGTCCAAATTAATTATGGGCGAGAACCAATTGTCGGTCAGATAGCGCGGGTAGGAAATAATGAAGAAAGTGCGGGCGATTTTGTCTCCAAGGTTTATGGATTTAGGCTCGATCTTTAAAGCGGAGGGAGCCACTATGTCCTGCAATTCCAGCTTGGCGGACTCGTATATTTCCTCGGGCAGTACAGGCATGATGGAAACATCCGCCGTTCCTTTCGGTTCTTCCCCCTTCTTGTTTCTGCTTAAAAATGAATCCAAAATTGACATTTTTTTATTGTTCCGTCCTTATTTTACCCTCCGTCTCTCCGGGGTTGAATACTTTATAGAACACTTCCACCACTTCTTCAGTGCCCAACTGAGCGCTCTTTATTCCGCATCGGGCAAGCCCTTGCTGAATTACCCCCACTCTTTCGTCCAATTGGGACCTCTTTTCTTCAAAATCAAGCTCTTCCTGGGCCATTTTTTCCTGTTTGCTTTTTCTTGAAAAAAGTTTGCCGAGGAAGTTTTCGTTCGCTTCTTTTAGAAAAGTGTTGGTAAAAGGCACTACCACAAAAAAATTCTTTGTCATAATGCTGACCGTGTCGGTGAAATTTTTAATGAAATCTATATACTCTTTTGTCTGCAATTTAAGCAAGGGCTCGGTTTGCGCCTTCATGCGATTTTCAAGAGTAAGTATATACGGCCTTATGTCCAGTTTTCTGGATTGCACCGATATTTGGATCGGAAAATCCAGAGTATTAAGAAAGCCTTGAAATTGGAATATAACCGCCCGCTGTTCTTCTTCCGATTTCAGGGAAAGATTGACGGAATTGGCCAGCACTATGGCCCGCAAATCGCCGTCCTTCAGGACTACTATCCCGTCTCGGACTTCTTTAATCGGAACAAACTCTTGAGTTGCTCTTGCTTTAAGCGCCATGACTATTGTTTCTTGTTATCAAGCACGTCCAACGACCACGCCAAATCCTTCAGCTTGCTGCCGGAAAGTTTCTGAATGTTTCTTCCCGCCGCGGCCGCGGCCTGAGCCTGAGAAGCTGCCTGTTGCATCGCTTTTTCCTTGGCAGTCTCCCCCCTCCTCTCTTGCCATATATACAGCTTGCTTCGGGTGATATATTTGAATCCGGCTTCCAGCATGTTTATAAAAGGCTTTCCGTTCGGTTTATAGAAAGCGAGGGCCAGCGACAGGCCGGCGATAATGATCATCGGGATGACGCCAAGCAATAGGCCCAAGACCTTGTACAATAAATAACAAAGGCCGGCGCCTCCCGCCAGATACACGAACTGCCGGAAAGTGAATGGCCCGAATATCTTGTCTTCTATGTCCAAAAATTGCGGGACTTTGAACTGCATATCGTATTTATTATAGCATTTATGCAGATTTTTAAGCTATTTTCTAGAGTATTTCCTCCCTGTAAGGGTCCGCTTTCGGCTTCCCGTCGGCATCCTTCGTTGGCGGCAATGCGGATGCTTTAATGGAAACATGTTCCGCTCCTGCTTCTTTTGAAAGATTACCCAAGGTGTATTCAGTGCTATTGACCGGCGCTTTCCAGGAGCCGGAAAGTTTTTGGGCAAAAACCGGTTTTGCCTCTTTTTTCTCCGATTCCGCGGGAGATGGCAATTCTTCTTCGCTCTCTAACGTTTGCAGTATCTTTTCCGGGGTTTCGGGGGGCATTGCGGGGCCGGCCGCTCCGGCAGATACGTTGCTGGACTGTTCAGCAGGCTTAACAGATTCCGTTTTTTGTCTTGCCTCTTCTTCAGTTTTTGCGCCGGGGCCTGTTCTAATAAGCCTCTGCTTTAATTGGCTCGGGGTTTCAGCCTCGCTTTCTGCCGTGTCTCCCTGCTTCTTTTTGTCCGTAATTTTAATAAACTCTTCCCTGATCTTTTTGAATATATTCTCGTTCAGATAGTTGATCAAGTCTGAAGTTTGCGGTTTGGAAAGGCCCAGGCGTTTTTCCACTTCCTTCGGATAATCGTCGGGGCTTGTCAGTCCGCATAGAAGCAGTTCCGTTTCCAGCTCCAAATCTTCAAGCTGGGTGAAGCTGTAACCCCTGCTCGCGCGCATATCCAGAATGGTTTTTTTCCAATCCACCGCGCTGATGGCCTGCAGAGTATCTTCCGAAAGATTTTCCTTGGCTTTCTCTATTTTCACCTGCAAGAGGTCGATTGGCGTGTCATTGTCCATAATATTTTTTCGTTTTACTATTATATCTTAAATTTGCTTCTAAGGTCATCTTTTTTTGAGATGAAATCCGTGTTTACCTTCGGAGTTTGATTATTTTGCGCGGCAGCTGACGGGTTGACAGGAAGCTCGCCCTTGGCGCTGTTTTTCATATTTATTTCCGGCATTTCCGGTTCTTCTTGAAAGACAGTGTAATCTCCGCCAGAGAGAACAAACTCAACATTTTGCAGCCAAGTCGTTTTTTTGTCTTTCAATCCGGCTTTGATTTTTTGAACCATAATTTCATATATTGGCTTGAAAACTTTTTGGTCTAGCTCTGCATAAATTTTTTTTGCTTCTTCTTCTGTGATTCCTATTTCGCGTTCAATGTTGTAAGGTAAAGCGTAAGCATAATCAATTCCGGCAAGCACCATTCCGACCAACGCCTCTAAAATACTTATGCCAATATCGTCATGAATATACTCTTTCCCTATGTCCCCCGTTGTTTTTTCCCAATCAAAAGCGTTAATTGCCTCTCCTGTTTCCTTTGGAAGTTTTTTAATTTTATCCTGTATATTTTTTTCCGCTTTTATATTCATATTAAGCCTATTTATGCCCGCCCTTATCATCCAATTTTACGTCCATAATTATATTGTAGTGCGCATCCTTGTCTGCTTTATTCATGTTGTTTCCCCACCAGTGTTTTAATATGCTTTCCGCATAATCAGTTTTTGCTTCACGTCTTGCTTTTTCAAGTTCATGTTCATATTCAGGAATTCTTTCGCTCTGGAAGCTGTCAATTGTTTCGCTTCTTCCTTTATATGAGAATCTGGAATTTTTACTTATCTCATCTTCTTGTTCATCCTCGCCGCTGTAATTATATTTTTGGCCACCTTCCGTAAGCGTAGCAGTAAATTTCTCCCCTTTTCTTATTGCATCCTTATGGTCTTTGTATTCTTTTAGTTTTTCAGAGAGAAGACTAGCTTCTTCCTGTGCTTTATCTGCAGCCTCTCGGGCTTTCTTGGCTTGTATCTGTGCGTTTTTCATATTCATGAACGCGACTCGATCAGTATCGTGGATCTTTTGATACTCTTCTGCTTCCTGCGCTTTCTTCTCCACAACCTTAGCAGAAGCATTTAGATCTTTCGCCCGTCTTGATGCGTCAGTAGATTTTGCCCCTGTGGATGTTATTTTCTTATCAAGCTGGGCCAGGTCATGCGAGAATTTACTCAGAATGCCTTGCAAGGCAATTTCCGCTTCATGCAGTTCCTTCTTTTCTTTTCTAGATGAAACTGTCGCTAATTCTTCCGCCCTCTTTTGTCTCTTTTCCGTTTTTCTCTTTATGGCTCCTTCATTACCACCTTCTCTCACTTGGCTTAAGAACTTAGGTCCGCCAGAAGGCAAGCTCTTACCGGCAACCTTAACATTTCTAGCGTCAAACGTTCGAGTGCCTGTATATTTTCCCGCATCTCTTAACCTAGCCGCCATCCAGCCTTTTGCTCCGCCTTTTTCTTCTATACCTGCCAGATATTCTGAATTTTGCATTGCTGAACCTACCTTTCCGACCGTACCGCGCAAGGCCAATGCGGTTCCACCAGACACAGCCGCAATTGTTCCGCCAACCACCAATCCTCCCACTGCGGAGCCGGCCTTGTGCAGAGCTTCACCGAATTCTCCGGAATATTTTACAGCCAGTTTCTTTGCTTCTCTGAGCAAACCGACGATGATAAGGAAGGGTATTATTGTCGCCATCAAGTGTTGCATCAGATTTTCCCACGTACCCAAGTTTGTGGTGTTTTGATAACTGATCACCTGGTTAAGAAAACCCGTGAACATCACTATTAGATAAAGGAAGAAGATAAACAAAGGAGCCAAAAGGGCATTTTCGGATAATCTTTTCCACCATTCTTTATGTCCTACGCCGGGAATATCGAAGGGCAGCGCAAAGGACGCAAAAGCGAACGGAGAAAATACCATTGCTATCCAAAGAGAGACCACTCTCCCGACGAAAAGAAATGCCACGGCAAAGAAGATCCATGCGGTATAGAGGGTTACTGCAATCAGAATTATAGTTATCAGAATGAATGTGCCCTTATTGCTGTCATATGTGGCGGTATCAGTTATTATCTTCTGCGGATCATATTTGCTTATTATTCCTTCGGATATTTTTTTCTGTCCTTCTACGCCCGTTGCCAGGCTTCCTCCTTCTGCATTTACTGAATTCATACCGTTGTAGAACACTTTTGCCAGAATGTTTGTGGAATCAATGACCAGCTGGGTGGCGAACAAGCTGAAGTTTATTACCAGCGCCACCACTATTACCATTGCAATAAGTCTTTTGTTATGGGCCGCGTTTAGCCCCAATACCGTTTCAATCGCTATGTATAACAGTATGATGATGAATAGTATGTTTGCCACATCGCGCACAGCTCCCCACCCCTTGCTGATAAAAGTATTGTTGTAGGAAGTGCTGTTAGTAGAATAATAGACGAAGAAATCAAGTATTTCGGCGGCCAGTCTGGCAATTAGCGAAGTTGCTTCCCAAATCGTATATGTAGTCCAGGCAATACAGTTGGGAATATTCAGTCCTGATGGAACATTGGCAATACCGATATTAGTAGTTGTCATACAGGCTCCTATGATGTCGGAGCTCCCTCCCCTTGATGTAGTACTTGTGTTTCCGTTATAGGGGGTTGTAGTAGGATCGTTTGGGTTATATGAGTCAGTGGTAAATGACACAGGATCGCTGTCATATGTGGCATAATCAGAGCCGACAAGCAGACCGTGGTACATAAAAAGTTTTATTTCAATGTGAATTGTGTAAGTAGTATTCGGAGATAGTTTTACGAAATCCAACGTGTTTCTTTGAAAATCGTTTTCTGTTGCGCTAGACACAAAATTCCATCCCAGCCCTTTTGCGCCCGAAAAAGGCAATCTGGCGATTTCATTTGAATTTTGTTGTACAACAAAAAATATGCCTGTGCCCGGGTCCTTGTTTGAATCAGAAGGCAATGCAATCTGGTCATATATTTTTAAGTGTTTGCTGGGAGCGATTGATGTGCAGTCCGGGCAACTGTCAGTATCGCTGGCTATTATTGTCCCGGAAAAAATTGCAGAGTTGGAGTTTTTGGAATCAATCTTTAACGTACTTTTATTGAAGGCGCTGACCAACAATTGTGCTTGCGCTGATGCCTTGTTTTCTTTGAATGCCACAGAAAATTCTGCAGGCTTGCTTTCGTCTATTTGAATTACCGGCGAAACCGGCGCAAGCAATATCGCCGCGGCCAGGATGGATACTATTGTTTTTTTCAGCGGGAACTTCATTTATTTTTCCTTAAATTTTATTTTCGTTCTCTTTCTCCTTCACCTGCACTTATATTTTATCCTATTGTTCCGCTTTTTTCTTCCCTTTTACGTTATTTTTGGAAATAATATTCGTAATACGATTTGTTTTTGAACACGGTAGTGGTATTGCGAATATCCACGATCACATCATTGTAATATTCATACACCAGCAGAGTGTCTCCGGAAAGGCGAAGTTCGTAAGCCGCGACGTCCGGGTAGCTGACTCGCACCTCCACTCCTTGCGGGCTGATGTAGGCGAAAGAGTGTCGAGCCAGATTGTCCGCAACGGTCCAGGCGAATTGCTGTAGATTCATTCCGTCTTTGTATCCGAGCTTGGCGGCCAAGTCCGCGCGGTTTACAATTTGCCTTGCGAATACGGTTTCTATGCCTTCGTGATATCGCACGATAGCATCCGAAGGCGGAATGGCATGCTGGCCGATTTGAGTTCCCTGTCCTCCGCTCCCTTGTCCGCCACCCTGCCCGCCATTCTGTCCTCCGCCCCCTTGTCCGCTTCCGCCGGTTTGCCCGTTCCAATTACCGCCGAACCATGTGCCGTTACTCCAAGTTCCCCCGGTCCAAGTATTGGTTCCGTCGGTCCAAGTTCCTCCGCTCCATACGCCGTTATTCCAACTTCCCCCGCTCCATTTTCCTCCTCTTGTCGTCCAACTTCCCCCGCTCCAAGTACCATTGTTCAGTGTCCCTCCATCCCATATTTGCCCATCCGGACCAGTCCAAATGCCTCCATTGAAGTTCCCGTTGTCCACCGTGCCTCCCTGCCAAGTGCTTCCGTCATTTCCATGCCACGTCCACCCGGAGAAAGTTCCATTACCGAAAGGATTTGTATTCCAATAGTCGGTGCCATCCGGGCTTGTCCAATATCCGTTCCAATTTGTACCGCCCCAATTCGGAGGGCCAGGCGGAGAATATGGAGTTCGGATGTAAATATTTGCCCACGAACCGCAGTTATTGTTCTCATTTGTTTCAGTAACGTCTCCATTAACATCTGCGCAAACTCTTATGCTCCAGGTTCCGGTCGAAGGAGGAAGGAATGAATATTCGATAGTACCGCTTTCTCCCGCAGGGAGGGCGGACATTTTTTGGGAAGGAGCCTTTGTAATCGTCCCTTTCCCGCCTGCCGCATCCGCTACTTGAAACTGGTTGAAGAAATCGGTGCCAGTAGAGGCGGTTCCCTGGTTTGTAATTGTGGCTTGATAGGTGATATTTTGACCAGAAACCGGAGAATTATCGCTGTAAACGACGCTGGCCGTAAGATCGGGACCCGGGGAAGGAGGAGTGGCAACTGCGATGTTTGACCACGGTCCGCAGTTGTTATTCTCGTTTGATTCTTTAATAAACCCGCTATTGTTTGCGCCAGCTTTGTCCGCGCAAGCGCGCACCTGCCAAGTGCCTGTTGAAGGCAAAGATATCGGGGCGGAAACAGTCCGGCTTGTTCCTGCATCAAGGGTGGAAGTCCTGCCGAAATACACATCAGTTATTACGGGAGCTGCCCCGGCTATCACTTGCTGTTTTTGGAAAAGATACGGGAAATCGGTGCGAGTGGAGGCGGTGCCTTGGTTTATGATTGAAGCGGAGAAAGTAGTCAGAACCCCGGCGCTTACCGCGTTCGGACTGACTTGTCCGGCGATCAGATCTGGAGTCATCGGCGGAGTTGGCGGAGCAGGATATACCGTAACCTTGGTCCACGAACCGCAATTGTTGTTTTCTCCTTTGCGATCCGGTCCTTCATCCACCGAGCCATAGGTGTCGTTTGCGTTTGCCATGTCCGCGCAGGCGCGTACGTAGAATGTTCCCGCCGGCAGCGTGTAACTTATAGACACTGATGTTGATTTTCCCGCGCCGATGGGTTGAGCGGTAGAAGTGCCTATATCAGCCACCCCGTTTGCATGGTTGCTGTCGTTGTCGAGTTGGAAAAGGTTCTTGAACGGAAGCTCTACGGAAGAAGAACCGATGTTGCTTATTATTGAAGAAAATGTTGCCGGTGTTCCCGCATTTGCAAAATTCGGAGTAACCGGTCCGGCGGTCAAATCCGGCGGGCACATATTTGTATCATTCGGGTGATCCAAGCAGTATTGGCTTATAGGCCTGTTGGAAACGGTGACCGTGGTCCACGGTCCGCAGTTGTTGCTTTCTCCCGCGTGGTTCGGCCCTTCGTCCACCACCCCATACTGGTCCGACGCGCTGGTCTTGTCCGCGCAAGCGCGCACCTGCCAGGTGCCTTGAGCATCGAAGTACATGGCGGAAGAAACTGTTTCCCTGCTTCCCTTGGCAAGAGCCAGTGCTTTTTCAGCCGGAATGTCTATTATCGTCGGACTCGCTCCGGCCACTATCTGCTCCTTCTGGAAAAGATACGGGAAATTAATGACAGTAGATTGATCTCCCTGGTTTGTTATGGTTGCTGAAAAAGCAGTTGTGGTTCCGACTACGGCGGAAGAAGGAGAAACCGCGCTCGCAACAAGATCCGGCGGACAGTTTCCCGTCTGCTGGCAGATTATGTTTCCGTTCCCGCCTGAAGGAGGAGCCGCCTTAGTAGTAAAATTCTTTATATTCCCCGCCACTTCTTCTCCTCCCCCGGAGGTTCCTTGCGGCCTGACGCATTCTCCGTTGCTGTCCATAGTCATGGGGGACACGCAGGCAACCAGGCGGGCTTGATAATCCGTGGAAGGATCAAGTCCCGAAAGAGTATACATGGGATATCCGCTGGAATTGGCAAAACCGTTTGCGGTGTATGAGCTGGTCGGGTTGTTCTTGATGCTTCCCGTTGCGGTAATCCAGGGCGTGTTTCCTTCCGGAATGGCGATTGTATCTGTGGGAGTTTTTCTGTATTGGAAATATGAAGTCACGTCATGGACGGCGCTGAAATATCCCTTTAAGGAAACTGAATTTGGCCCGAGCACCATCGGATTGTCCGTGGTAACCTTAGTCTGCTGACAACTTATGCATTGTGCGGTATGAAAACTTTTAACCGCTCCGTAAACAATGCTTTTTGCGTTTGAAACCACCGCGCAATAATAATATGTGGTGTCGGGCGCCAAATCCGTTACTTGTTTATTGAAAAGGCGCACCCCTCCCGTGCCGTCTCCAAGATCAAAGTCATCGGTGGAGTGCATGCCGGGGCCATAAATATCATTGCAAAATATCGGGGGTATGGTCATGGGAGAGTACCTGAAATATCCCGTGGTATGAAGAGACGGAGTCAATTCCGAATCCGGCCCTCCTTCTCCCCATAGTATGGCTTTGGTATCCGTGACCTTCATTCCGATATCCGTCTTTGCCGATTTTTGGCAATTCGGGTCGCTTGCCGCGCTGTCCGGACAGGTCTTGACGTAAAGGTGCGAGATATATTCTGGAATCGGCGTATTGTCTCCTCCGCCCCCGCCGCTGGGCAACGTTATTACAATACCCCCGCTTCCTGTACAATTTGCCCCCATCGGGTCAGTCGGGGTGGCAAAACATATAGCCTTGCAAGTTTGGGATGTTGGGTCGTAAATAAAACCCGATGCGCAGATCGGAGGAGGATTTCCGCTTATTGAAAATGCGTTGGAATACATTTGGGAACTGTCCTTTTTACTCGTCATTAAAACAGCGTAGTTGTCCCCCAGTGTGGAAGTTCCCACATTCCATATGTATTTTATAAATCCGTTTGAGTCTGCTTGTACGTCGGCGATGTTGCTTATAAGCACTCCGCTCTGCGTAAGTTCCAGGTTGTATTGCGCATATGGCGCCGAATAATTCCAGCCGGTAATAGTTATGTTGGAGTTCTGACCGACCGCGTATGGCGTAACCGCTAATCCGGTATCAGCCTTGGCTGTTCCCGCAAAAAAGAAAAACACGAACATAACCATCGCGGCAACCGCAAGAATACGCGTTCCTCCGCGCTGAATCCCTGCCATAATTTTAAGATTTTTATCCCCCATTTTTAATATATGCCTATTGTCGTTTCAAACTGTCCGCTGTAATAATCTCCTTCAATTTTCTGGTTGGTTGTGCCCTCTACGGCCCCCACAGCCCTGTATTTTGATCCCGGATTATCTCCCGGGTGTATGAGATCGCTGGTTTTTAAACGCTCCGGCCCTTCTCGGCAGCCTACTATAAACGATACTCCGTTTGTGCCCGGACAGCCTCTTATTGTTTCTGTATGGCTGCCACGCAATGTGTCTGTTACAGAATAGGAAGTATCTTCACCCGGGTTGTTTCCGAATAGAATGAAGCTCAAGAATCCCGGGCCGAATTCGTAACTATTGCCATTGAGTAATTTTACGGTAGAACCCAGCGGGGATATCATGCTGGCGTCAGGCATATAGGTTTTCATGTAACTTGACTCACCGCATGATTTGTCGGAAGAAGAAGCATTGGAAGTGCAATATGAAGACCAAACTGCGGAATCGCTTTCCGCCGGATTGTTAATAGTAATGGCGGCCCCCGGCGGGATTTTATTGTAGTCGTAGAATATCGGAAAGACGGAGGGATAAGTCATTCTTTGCACAGAATCAACATTGAAGTTGCTCCAAAGATGGCTGTCAAATTCCGGCGTGCCGCCCGGCCACTGGAAGTGCGGTTGAGGTTCAGTCTGCAGGATATGTTCGCATCCATGGGGGCCTTTCAAAAGCTGGTTGTAAACATAATCTCTTTCGTCCGTTATCTGTTTTAATATGCTATCCACCGAGGCTATGTCGTTTTCGTTCACCATCTTTGAAGATACTCTGGCAAACGCGTCTATCTCGGGCTGCAAAGCCTCTTCATATGCGTTATTTTGATCCTCATCTGTCGCAAGTGGCATGCCTGAACTATCCGTGAATTGCTTTTTTTTCAGTTTTTCATTTAGCCCATCTATATCGCTTTTAATATTTTCCAGTTGGGTTATTACCCCTTCCATCTCCGCTATTTTTGCCTGGTTTTGGGTTATCATCTGCTTGTAACCGTCCAACTTATTGAATTCCGCGTCGGATTCCTGTTTCACCGCCGCCAAATCCGCGGTCATTGACCCATCCGCTTCATAAGTCTCGTTCATTATCTTTGCGTACCTGTTCAGGACAGTGTAAAGCACATTTGCCACTCCCTGCTTGTTTTCCATATTTATTGAGCGCGGGTCAGCGCTCATGTTGTAATCTGCCACATGATCTGCGGGATTTAATCCGGTTATTGCCGCCAACTGCGCGCTGTAATATGTCCTTATGTTATTGTCCAACTCATTGGATTGGTCAAACAAGTTGCCGAGAATACCGCTGAGGAATTTTGCCAGTACGGTGGCGGCGATTCCCGCCACCGGGCCCAGGGTTGAGATGAATCCGATGGAAGAATTTTGAGAACTTAAAGTAGCGGCAATGGTTGTTGCGATAGTCTGCCCCAGCACGTTTGCGGTCTGTTGCAGGGCGTTTTTGTTAAAACCGTTTTTCAATTCGTCTTCGGATGGGGAAACAATATTATTTATCACGGCGGAAAGCACTCTCTGCGAGTCATATTCCCATCCCGGATGCGGTCCGGGCACGCAATAATCAAGCTGGTAGATGGCCGGGATAAGGCTGTAAGCCGCATTTGTAGAGCCGTTGCTGTTTTCACGATAGTTTCTGCCGTCGGTGGTGGACATTAATTCTTCGTCCTGCTTTTGCAGTTTTTCCACGTATGTTCTTTGTTCATCTACGAGCGCCTGGGTCAAGTCAGAGCGAATATTGAAATTCGGGTTGTTTGCAAGCCAGGAACTCGTAAGCTGTGCCGGAGTAAAGTCTTTTTGAGCCTGCGGAGTGGAATTGATATATCCGGAACTGAAAATCAGCTGTCCATTTGCTCCCTGAGAACTCAAATTGGCAAATCCGTTTGTCTGCCATTGGCTGGTGAAGTGATTGATGACTGCATCCAGTATGGCGGCAATTGCATCGTTCAGGTCGCTCGCCTTCAGCAAGTTGTTGTTCGGATATTCAAGCGCGCTGGTGGCAGCCGTGGCAATCAGTTTGCCCGGGGTTACGTATTCCCATTGGCTGCCGCTGGCTATGCACGGGTCTGGTTGATTTGCGTCCAGCGAGGTCTTTCTGTCTGCTTGGGTTATGTTGTTCGGTTTGCCGGTGGATGGATCAACACAGCGCATGTCTCCCAGAAACCCGCCGGATTCCATTAATTGATTCTGCGTCTGTTGCTGGCTTTCCGAGATTCTCCGTTGCAATTCGTTTGCGGCCATCAGCTGGAAGCCCAGAGGGTTATTTGCCGGTATCTGGGTCATATAAGACCAGGCATCCCAGCCCCCCTGGCTGAAATCATTATTAAAATCTTGGGCTGTATATTGGGGAGTGGTGCTTTGAATAAGGCTGTCCAGCGAATATTGCGCATTGACCGCAAACTGATTTTTGAAGGCCTCAGCTTGATTTTGCATAAAAGCCTGTCCGAAAGGATACAAAGTCGGATTATTTATTTCCGATCCGAATTCAAGTATTTGGTCCCTGGCGATGTCTTTGAAAAACTGGCTGGGGTTCTGCACAAAGGCGGGGCCTCCGTTGAATCCATGATTGATCCAATCCACAGTGGACAGGGTGATTTTTTGCAGAAGTATTTTTATGAGCAGACGTCCGATTGATTGCAAGCAAGTATCGTTGGTGTTTAATGAATCAGTTGCATTTTTTATTATGTCTATTTTCTTTTGAATATCTTTCAATTTTGCATTTGCGTTCGGGTCATTAGTTTGAACCGAATTGGCGATATTGCTGTATTCATTTCCGAGGCTCTGTAATTTGCTCTCAAGAGTATTCGTTCCAAGCTCTTTCTGAGCTTGGGCATAAAAAGAGTCGGACATCCCGGAGGCTCCATTAATACTGGCATCTATGTTGCTCGGAAGGGAACCATTTGCCTGTTGGCTGAATTGACTGGATATTATTGATGAAGCTGAACTCTCAAAAAGGGAAGATATGGCATTATTTAATTTGTCTTTACACAAAGGAAGCATTCCTATTGCTCCGGCTGCTCCTGCCACATAATCCCCTGTGTTTAAAGCTTGCGCTTTTGCAGTATCTGTAGGTATTAAGGCAAACGGCATAGTTATGGTAGTAACAACCAAAATAATGGAGATTATTTTTTTGTTCGGAATTATTTTGCGCATTTTCTAAATAGTGACAATTATTCCCATTTTAACATTGTTATCTCATTAATGCCTCTTGTAACTTTGTTACTGCGGTAATTAATTGGCCGCTGTATTTCTGATATTGAGAAAGTCCGGAAAGTCCTACTATCGGATCATCAATCATTTTTTGCATCCCTATTACGGCTACCCCGGTGTTATAAGCGCTATTTGCTATGGCCAGATGATATGGTAGAAGACCTTTTGGTACGTTAGTTTCCATAACTTGTTTGGCAAAATCTTGATATGACTGCCCTATCACTAAAAGTTCATTATAGCTGTCAGGGGTTGAAGAAGGGATATTAGAAATTGTTTCCGAAGCAGTTATGTCCTTGCCCTGGTTGGATGTAATATCGGAGGGCACACCTGAGACAGCTAGACCTCCGCTCACTATACCAAGCTCGTTTCCCAGACCGTCTTGCTTGTGTTTGTCAAACAAGGATTTGATCGTTGAATAATATTTTGCCTGGGTCATAACATCGTCCGTAGAGGCAAGTTTCGCGTCTTTTTCCGCATATTGATCAGGCAAATTGGCGTCTACCACTTTCTGGCCCAAAGCGTTTGAAAAATTGTTGATAGTGCTGGCGTCCACCTGCCCCGATGCCTTTAGTGCGGCGAAGCTGGTGAAAAATTCCTGCGCAAATTTCTGCGTTTCGGTCATGTTCTGTTCGTCTTGCATATTATTCTGCTCAATGTTTAATTCTTTCTTTTTGTTTGCAATATATTCCGCGTCAGGTACGCCGTTGAAGGTCGCTTTCTTGTGAGGATCTGTTCCCCACAGCGCTTCTTCCCAATCCGGCACGCCGTCGCCGTCCGAATCGGCCTGAATCAAGTCAGCCAAGGTTTTGTTTTGCACGGATAAGCCGCTGTCGTTTTTCGCCTTGTCGGAAATAAAAGACACTTTTCCGGAAAATATTGAAGATATTATAAATATTACGATTGCCGCGCCAATGACCGATCCCATAATGATGGAAAATTTCCTGCTGGGCAGATATTTTGAGTATCTTGAAGTTTTGTTATGTAAAAAATTTTCTTTCATCAGTTATTTTTATGACGGTAAATTGCCGAGCAAGGAAGTTCCGCCGGAGGTTCCAAAAATTGTTATGGTTGGAAGCACTACCGCATCGGGAGTATACGGAGGATTTACCATGTAACAGATTATCAGAGATATCCCGGAGTACGCTCCGAGAATCAGCTTGCCCTCCCCCGGGGTCGAAGATGTTCTATAGGATGCATAGTATGGTATTAAATAATCCGTGGGAGTGCCCGGCGGAGATCCGATAGGATTAATGGTTATGGAAGTTCCCGGCACCATGCACTGATATCCGGAATTTTCTTTTTCCTTCACGGATTTTGCTTCGATGCTGGTTATTCTTCCTCCAAAAAATCCGCTGAATCCATATGAAGCATCAGCCATGCGTGCGGAAAAGAAGAATACGCAAAAAACTATCGGCAGAATGACAAGAATGCCTTTTTTCATGCGTATATTATATCAGTTGGGTGTTTTATTTACTAGCTTTTTTGGTGAAAAAACCGAGTCCAATCGGACAGCGACAAATCCTCCGCCCTTTTGTCTCTAAATTCCTTCGGAATAAGCGGGAAATCGGAGTCTTTTCCGCGCAAATTACCCGCCAGTTTTTTCCTTTTATGGGCAAAGGAAAGTCTTATAAGGCGCCAAAACGCTTCTTCGCCGATTTTCTTTTCCGTGAAGAATTTCCTGGATATATTGCCGATTATTATGATCGCCGAATCCACTTTTGGAGCCGGAGAGAAGCTTCCGGCCGGTATTTTCCCCTCTATCTTCGGCGCGCCGTACGCCTTTACCGATATGGACAAGATGCTTTCCTTCCCATCGCGAGCCATGATTCTGTCCGCCACCTCCTTCTGGACCAGAAGCACCATGCGGTTCGGCTGTTTTTCAGCGGTTAAAAATTTTTTCAGGATAGCGCCGGTGATATTGTATGGGATATTGGCGACGATTTTGTATTTTTCGGCCGTTTCCGGATACTTTGCCGGATCAAAATCCAGAATGTCCCCTTCCAAAAGAAGCAATTTGTTTGCAGTAATTTGCGGCGCGAACTTTTCGCTTAGCATGGCGAAAAGTTCGCGGTCTTTTTCCACCGCAATAACCTTTCCGGCTCGCTCCAAGAGCCTTTCAGTAAGGGCGCCGAGCCCGGGACCGATTTCAAGCACTGTATCTGCCGGAGAAAGCTCTCCCGCCTCGGCTATCTTTTCCAAAGCCGATTGTGATTTCAAAAAATTCTGCCCGAGTGATTTTTTTGCGCGATGCATCATAAATAGATTGTTTTGATTTTCTCCCCTTCGTGTTCCAGAAGATCGCCCGGAATGTCGTATATGAATTCTGACGGAGCGTTGATGGAACGAGAGCCGAAAATAGTGCGGTAATTGGCATAAGACAAAAAAAGTTTTTTCTTCGCGCGGGTAAGCGCCACATAAAACAGGCGGCGCTCCTCTTCCGAGTCTTCTGCTGACTTTACTTCACCCTCGCGTTCATTTGGGAAGAGTCCTTCTTCCAACCCGACGACAAACACGTATTCAAACTCCAAACCTTTTGCGGCGTGTACCGTCATGAGCTTCACGGCATTTTTGTTTTCATTCTCTTTTTTATTGCTTAAGCTGTCCTGTTCGCCGGCTAAAGCAGCGTCTTCCAGCAGTTTTTCTATTCCCTCTCCGGGAGGCATTTGATCATATTTTAGAGCGAGCGTAGCCAGCTCTTTTATGTTTTCCAATCGCTCTGAATCTTCTTCTGTGCCGCTGGATAGCTCTGTTTCTATGCCGGATTTTTTTACCGCAAATTTAATGGCGGCGCTTGCTTTTTCCGTGCGGATTTTTTCCGCGATTTCCTCTAAAACCTTGTAAAAGATGGATATTTTTACTCTCATGCCGGCCGGTAATGATTTTTCTTCCCCCGCGAAAAGCTTGGCCAAAGTAACCTTGCCCACTCCCCTTTTCGGAAAATTTATTATCCGCCTTATGTCCGAAAGGCTGTCCGGATTCAGAGCGGCCCGCAAGTAAGCGAGAGTATCCTTCACCTCTCTTCTTTCAAAGAATTTTATCCCGAGCACCTGGTATTGAATATTGTATCGGAGCATCGCTTCTTCCAGCGCGCGCGACTGGAAATTGGTGCGGTACAGGACGGCAACCTCGGAGAGATTGACGGAGGGGAGATCAGAAAATTTTCGAGCGGTCTGGTTGAGGCCGCTGATTCGCATTTTCGAGGTGCGGCCGACCCGAGGACCCGAGAAAATTTTACTGATCCCTCCTCCGTCTAAAATCTCCAAAATCTTCGTTGCCACAAAATCCGCTTCATCTGTTTCATCCAGAGCTTCGTACAGGGAAATCCTATCGCCTTCTTCATTTTTGGTGAAAAGATTCTTCTCCGGCCGGAATTTGTTTTTTTTGATAACCACATTGGCCGCTTCAAGGATATTTTGGGTGGAACGATAGTTTTGTTCGAGCAAGACCACTTTTGTGCCGGGATAATCTTTTTCAAAATGCAAAATATTTTTCAGGTTTGCCCCCCGCCAGCTGTACACATTTTGATCCGCGTCTCCCACTACGCAGATGTTTCCATGTCCTTCCGCAAGGAGGAGCGAGAGTCTATATTGCACTTCGTTCGTGTCCTGGTATTCGTCTATATGCAAGTATTCCCATTTGTTCTGATATTTTTTTCTTACAATTTTGTTTTCCTTCAGAAGTTTGACCGTCTTTAAGAGCAAATCGTCAAAATCCAGGGCGTTCTCTTTTTTCTTTTTTTCTTCGTAAAGCTCCCATACTCGGCCGGCGATCTTCGCCATATGGTCTTGGCGCTCCTTATATTCTTCCAGGTCGGTAAAGTTTCCTTTTTCTCGGCTGATGATACCTTTTATTCGGCGCGGTTCGTATTCTTTCGGATCAAGATTTATTTCTTTGATAGATTCCTTGATCATAGCGGTGGAATCTGCCTCATCCAGGATGCTGAAATGCCTGGTAAGGCCCAGAAGGCGGGCATTTTCCTTTATGATGAAAACGCCGAGCGCATGGAAGGTGCTGACAAACGGGAAAGAGTCTTGTCCTTTCGCGTTTTTTTCTATCTCGGATAAAATCCTTTCCCGCATTTCCCTTGCCGCCTTGTTGGTAAAAGTCACTGCCAGGATCTTTTCCGGCGGAATGCCCTGTTTTATAAGGTTAATTATGCGATGGGTGATGGTTTTGGTCTTGCCCGCTCCCGCTCCAGCCACGATTAAAAGCGGCCCCTTCGTATGAAGCGCCGCCTCTTTCTGCCTGTCGTTTAATTCCGATAAATGGTCCATCAGATTTATATACTAACACATTTTTTCGCATTTTTTTGTTAAAAATAAGGCTAATTTTTTTTAAAATTGTCAATTTTTTTCCACGTGCGTTTTCCCCTCAAATGATTGACTTGACCCCCTTTTGTGCTACCCTTATGGATAGCGCTGAACGATAGCAGGAATATACGGCTGAAACGCTTGAAACGACAGTAATTTCGCTAGAAAACCCTTATTTAGAGCTACATTTTCTCCCTAGGGGGAGTTTCCCGGCCTATCCGGGACAGGTCGCACGCCAAGGGTATTCAGCGATATTCGCTTGATTTATAAAGCCTAATTTTAAAATACTGAGTCTTTTTCTAGCCATTTCCCTATCTATAGGGATGTTTTTGGTACCCGAGACGACAAATGCCAGTATTTTTTCCACTATTTTCGGGCCCAAGGTATCTGCCGAAACCACGGGGGGGCAAGGGACGGATATGACCTCCCAAAATATGGATATTTTGGAAAACAGCTTGTCTCCTATTCAGATTTTGGCCTACGCCAATGGAAGTAAAAGTCCAGCAGATCCGGTGTCTTCCAGTACCTCAAACAACATAGTGGACAACAACGCCCTGGTCCCAAATAATCCCCAAGACCAAACAAGCGCTACCCAAGACCAAACCTTCTCGCCCGGCCAAATAAGCGTTTATGTTGTACGCAATGGAGACACTTTGTCTCAGATAGCCGACATGTATGACGTTTCCACAAACACTATTCTTTGGGCCAACGATATGAAAAAAGGCGCCACCATTAAACCCGGTGACGTCCTTTTGATTTTACCGGTGAATGGAATTGAATACACGGTCAAGAAAGGAGATACTCTTCAGAGTATTGCAAAAAAATATAAAGCGGATGTCCAAGACATCTTGCAATACAACAGCCTGGCCGATAGCGCAAAGCTTTCCGTAGGCAATCAATTGATAATTCCGAATGGACAAATGATGGATGAAGGTGGCGGTACTCCTGCAAAAAATCTAAACCAAAGTCTTGCCCAAGATATTAAATACTATCAATCGCACTCTTCCCTGCCCAATCTTTCAGGATATTATGTGAATCCGGTTCCGGGATATGTGCTGACTCAAGGATTGCACGCCAACAATGGAGTGGATCTTGCGGCGCCCACGGGCACTCCGATCTATGCTGCAGCCGCCGGCCGGGTTTCGTTCTCCAGGACAGGTTGGAACGGAGGGTTCGGCAATTTGGTAATCATTGACCATCCAAACGGCACCCAAACTTTGTATGCGCACCAATCAAGAATAGTGGCTCGCTGGGGCGAGGAAGTTTCTCAAGGGCAGATCATAGGATATATCGGATCTACCGGCCACTCTACCGGACCCCATCTGCACTTTGAAGTGCATGGTGCCAGAAACCCGGGCGTTGACGCTTCCTGGAAGAAATAAATATTTTTGTTTTTGAAATACAATAAAAGGGAGCAATTTGACAACAGGCAAATTGCTCCCTTTTATTGTTCTGTGTATTACACCCCTGCCAGTCTTATCGCGCCATAAAGCACCGTCACTCCAATGACAGTTGCAAAGGTAGTCCATGCAGTCGGATGACTATGATGGCTTTCCGGCAACAAATCCGAAGCGCCAATATATAGGAAGAATCCCGCAAATACCGCTAAAATAATGCCTAAAACAGATTCAGGTACCGTGAAGAACAAAGTCGAAATTACTCCTAAAACAGGCGCTATCGCGTCCGCTAAAAGCCATCTGAATGCCTGGTTTTTTGTTCCGTAATTTTTCAGTACCAAATTAACCGTATTTATTCCGTCGGAAAAATCATGCACCAATACGGCCACCGCCACTATTGCTCCAACCATGGCGGATACTTGAAAAGCCAAACCGATTGCGGCGCCATCAAGAAAACTGTGTGTGGACAAGCTGCCAGCTCCGAGTATTCCTCTTCTTGTGACGTGATTTTTTATTTCCTCTCCATGATCGTGCTCATCATTGCTGTGGGAATGAAAAAAAACGAATCTGTCTAAAATGGTGTAAGCAACAAAGCCCAAAGCGGTGATGGAAGTAATTGCCGCCACGTCATATCTTCCGCTTCCCAGGCTGATTGATTCAGGCAGAAGATCAAAAAAAGCCACTCCAATAATTGCGCCTGCTGAAAAACCAAGGATCAGATGAAGCTTGTCTTTAAATTTCAGTGCAAAAAGCCCTCCAAGCAAGGTGGAGGCGAAAGTGGCGATGCTTATCAGGATTATTATGGGCATATTTTTATTTTACTACTCCTGTCAAGCGTTGAGAGTCGCAATACTTGTTTGCTATCAGAAAGTTTTGTGCGGGATACCGGAGTCGGACCGGTCACTACAGTTTGGAAAACTGTCATTTTACCGATAAACTAATCCCGCAATGTCGGGGTACTCGGATTTGAACCGAGACTAAATCCTCCCAAAGGACTCGTGCTACCATTACACTATACCCCGGTCCAATCCCCCGAAAAGCTTTCTGATTCTATCATAAGATTATGTCCTTTACCACTTTTATTCTTGCTATCCTGTCCTTGAAATTCATAAATATTACAATTAAATCCACTTGCCATTCAGTTTCGCATGAAACGTGCCTTTGTAAAAGATATGTTTGGACAGTGCGGGCCATGCGACGCATTTTGAGCGGGTGTATATTCTCCTCTGGCCGATAACTGTCGCATGCACCATGTTTCTCGTTGCGACCAAATACAAAAGTAGAAATTGATTTTACCTCGACAAAGAACAGCTTACCTGACTTTATAGCGACAATATCTATTTCCCCACATGGTTTTGTGTAGTTTCTTTCTATAATTTTAAACCCATGTTTCATAAGAAACCGTGTAGCAATATTCTCTCCCACCTCTCCGATTTTTTGTTTTTTAGATGTAAAAACCTTTGGCATATTTTATAAATTTTGTAAATTAATGAAAGTTTCATACGAAACAATTATTAAAATTCTATCACGTGAAACTAAATAAGGATTTTTAATGACTTTTACAAAAATATTCTTATTTGTCAAGCTATTTCTTATAAAAGTCACTTCAAAAAGACATCATAAAAGACGTCCTTTATAAACAATACTCACATAGTTATCCACAGATTGTGAATAAAGACTTAATAGTTAAAGACATTAAAAAGCCGCATAAAGGACATAAAAAATGTCGATTATGGACTTTAAAAATCTCTGTGCGGCCAGGGAGAATCGGACTCCCGTCTCATCCTTGGCAAGGACGTGTTCTACCACTAAACCATGACCGCAAACGGATGTCAAATCAAGAAACTTTCCCGCGAATATTATAATTGATCCGATCTCGAAGTGCAATCTTGCCCGCAAAAAGTGTATACTATTTGCATTACAAATTAACAGGCACCCGTAGTGAAATGGATATCACAACGGTCTTCGGAACCGTTAGTGGGGGTTCGAATCCCTCCGGGTGCACAAAAGATATTATGCCAAAGGAATATAAAGATCTGATAAAGAAAGTTCCCAAAGGGGTGCTGAATGAAATAAATAAGCTTGAAAAAGCGGGTTTTGAGGCATACATGGTCGGAGGATGTGTTAGGGATTTGGTCTTAGAAAATAAGCCTAAAGATTGGGATATTGCCACCAACGCAAAGCCGGAGGAAATAATGCCCCTGTTTGAGAAAACTGTATACGAAAATGACTTCGGCACCGTACTTGTAATAAATGAAAATGTCAAAGATGAAACTCTCCGGCAAATTGAAATCACTCCTTATCGGATAGAAGCAAAATACAGCGATTTTCGCCATCCGGACGAAGTCAAATTCAGCGACAAACTCGAGGACGATTTGAGACGCAGGGATTTTACCATGAATGCTTTGGCTTTAGATTCAAAAGGACATCTAACGGACATGTTTGATGGTATAAAGGACATTGAGAAAAAGACAATAAGGACAGTAGGGAAGCCGGACGAAAGATTCAAGGAAGATGCGTTAAGAATGCTGCGAGCGGTGCGTTTTTCTGTACAGCTTGGCTTCACTGTTTCGCATGAAACCATGGAAAGTATTATTAAAAACGCCGATTTAATAAAGAAAATATCAGCCGAAAGGATCCGTGATGAGTTTGTAAAGATAATGATGTCGCCTTTCCCTGCTGTAGGGATAACGATGTTACATAAGTCCGGATTGCTGAAAAATATCATTCCGGAACTTGAGGAGGGAGTGGGTTGTGAACAATTAGGGGAGCATATATACGACGTGTGGAACCATTTGCTTCATGCCGTCCAGCATTCCGCGGACAAAGGTCTACCTTTTGAGATCAGAATGGCGGCCCTGTTTCACGATATTGGCAAACCCAGGTCCAGACGGTTTGATAGTACAAAAGGCAATGGAAAAGGGAAATATACTTTCTATGGGCACGAAGTTATCGGCGCCAGAATGGCAAAGAAAATAATGGAACGTCTGAAATTCCCCCGAAAAGACATTGAACTGGTGGAAAAACTGGTGCGAAACCATATGTTTTTCTCCGATACGGAAAAAATTACCCTTTCTGCCGTTCGTCGGATTATAACCAAGGTTGGAAAAGAAAATATTTGGACGCTTATGAATGTACGGGAAGCAGACAGGGTAGGAATGAAGAAAAAGGAAACCCCTTACCGTCTTCGCAAGTACTTCGCCATGATTGAGGAAGCTCTGCGCGATCCCATTTCCGTCGGCCAATTAAAAATTGACGGCAATTTCATGATGAAAGAACTCGGCGTTAAGCCGGGTCCGCGCATGGGCTGGATCTTGCACGCGCTCTTGGAGGAGGTGCTGGACGATCCTAGTAAAAATACTGTTGAACATCTTTCCGCCCTTGTAAAATCCTTGGATATGCTTCCCGATGATGCGCTTGAAACGATGGGGGAGAGAGGAAAAGAAAAAAAAGAAGAGCTGGAAGAAAAAGAAATCTCCCAGCTCCACAAAAAGCACGGCGTAGAATAAGTTAAAGATGTGTGGATAACTTTACATTGGTTTTTTGCCCAGTTGCCTTCTGCGGAAGAATATTATTGCCACGATAATGGCATCAACGAGCACGATAGTGGCGGGGTAGAGCCATGTGGTTATATTCAAAGTTCTCAAAGCCAGAATTGCTATCGGGTAATTGACGATTCCTATAGAGAAGGCCAGGGCGTTTTCTTCAAACGGCAGGCGATATGCTTTACGGAAAGTAGGTATGGCGGAAGTTGAGTCTGAAAGAGCCACCAATATCACGGCGTAAAGCGGGTCCTTTGTCTGCCACCATAAAAACACGCCTAGCAGACCTCCAATCAGAGCCAGCCAGTCATACAGGTCGTAGGTAACTCTCTTTTGCTTAAACCCTATGGCTGAAATGGTCAAGCAGAGCAAGGCGTTTATTCCAAGTACCCACGCTCCGGCACCTCCGCCGGCGGAGATAATAGCCGTAAAAGCGATGACGCTGATAAATCCCCATACCATCCAAGTGAAAGCATGGGGCTTGGTCCTGCCTTTCCAAATTCCGGTGAAGTATATTGAATAACTTATGAGCTGAAGGGCTACGGACAGAATGCCGAGGTATGTTTTGTAATCCGCCATGCCGAGATTTTAGCACAAAAACAGGATAGCTTTCATACAGGGGAGACAGTTGCGTAATATAAATTGCGTGGAATAATGTATGAGCATGAAGCTTGAAGCGATTCCAGAAAAAAGAATATTGCCTCCGGAACAGGGTATGGAAGTCACCTTGCGCAAGTATGATTGGATGCTTTTCCTGTTGAAGGGCCAGTTTGACGATATAGATCCGGAGAAAAGGCCGACAGCAATTGATTTTCAGGGGCTGAGGGAAGGGTCTGCTGAGGAAGATTTTTTGAAATGGATAAACAGGGAGCTGGATATTGATCCTGAAATGATTCTAAAAAACGGAGATTCCCCGGAATCAAAAGATGTTTACAAAGTACTGGATTATGCATATCAACAGGGCAAGAATTTTTTGAAAGATACTCTTAAATATAAAGACGAGGAAATTAATATAGGGCCTGCATCTATAACTTCCAAGAAAGATATTTTTGATTTAATGAAAAAGACTGTTTTAGTGAACGGGCAGAAGGGGCTAAGCAGGTCATTGCTATACTGCCGTTTGGTAAAAGCGACCATAGTGGCCTACGAAACATTGAAAAATGATGCTGAAGTTCTGAAGGAAGCTACTGCGGTGTTTGAGAATAGCATGGTAGCGCCTGTTTCCGTCGTTCGCAAAAAGGAAGATACTCCACTTGTGCTTACCAAGGAGGATTCCGAGGGCAAAAAATTCTACGCTGCTTCTCATGGCGGGCTGAGAGGATCAATCGCCTCAAGAGGAAAAGATTTGGAAAGGGCGATGCTTCGTTATATTACCAGAGTGGAAGCTAACGCAGCCACTGCCTTGAAAGATGGTATTGCTTCCAGAATTACAATAGACAGAGACAAGGCGGTAGAACTTGCGCCAATCCTTGCCAAGTGGCTTACCGGTTCCATGAAAGCCGGTTTTATTACGGTTGAAAATAAATCATTCTTATCGGAAGAACAAAAGGCGAAACTTGGGGAATATCTATCAGAGGTTCTTTCAAAAAATGAATTTATGATGGAGGAGGGAGATTCAAACCCCACTTCTATGGGAGACTTTGAGGCGCTTTTGATAAAAGGCATTCTTCAGCCCGTGGAGAAAGATGGGAAATTCATAACTTTGGCTCAGTCCGCCAGACAATTTGAAATTCAATTGGTTGCGCCCGACAACAAAAACGAGACGGGAAAGATGGACCATTATACTTATAATGTAGTCAAATTTGTCACTGCGCGCACAAGGCTAGACGGTGCGTGCCCGGAGTCTGTTTTTCTGGAATTTGTGAAAGATGCTGCGAAACTATCAGGGAAAAGTGAAAGGACAATAATTCATAATCTTACTGAAACCGAGAATTCTCCTGTCGTGAAGGTGAGAAAACCTGGAAAAGCTAGGCAGGAATACAACTATGTTGCCCACTCAGTATATTCCAGATGGAACGGGTTCGGCTGGGTGGATTCGGCGCTTTTTTCCGAAGTAGAAGAAGCTAAAAACCTAAACGAAGGACGAAAATAGAAAATTTCGACCTGCCACGTCGGAAATTATTTGTGTGGTGTAATTAATAAATCTTACGATACCTCTTGCTGATAGCATTCTTCACAGTAGACCGTTTCCGGACGGTCGAGGGAGTAGCTGGTTTCAAATTCGTTTCCGCATTTTCTGCCGGAGTGTCCCGGGTGGCCGGTTTTGTCGCACATGCACTGTCGATGCCAAAGCTTGCGGGGATTGCGCTCCGACATCCGTTCATGGTGCCGGCACTCAAAGTCTTTGTGCGGAAGGGGAATGCCCATGCGCTTGTAGAAATCAAGCTCGGATTTTGTCAGACGGAAGTTCTTCTTGCATTCTTCGCAGGCAAATACTTCCTTCAGCGCATTTTCTCCCACTTCTTCAATAGTTTTCGGAATTTCTTTTATCGTCTCCTTGCCGTAGGTACCCGTCGCGTTCTTCTGCCAGTTGAATTTTTTCTCTTCAGCTTCTTTTTCTTCCATCGGGAAGTATTCTTTGGCCAAGGTTTCATTGTAACCGAACGGGCTTAAGCGGGGAGGGAAGAAATCTCCATATGTTTTTTCCTTTTTCATGCTTTCCACTATTTCTGATTTTATTTTTTCATATTCTTCCTTTCCGTATTGTTTGTTTAGAATCATATATTCTCCCTTTTTCAGTCCGTTGCAACCGAAACAGTTCGCGAGGTTGTAGGAGCTGTCGCAATATTCAATATTATTGCAGTAAAAAACGTAGGAAGAATGTTTAACGCTGTAACATTGCAATATGCCCATTAAGTCATAGCAGAGTTCCGGTTTGTAATATATATTATTCCCGTCATAAGTATCTATAGGATCTTCAGCGTCCGCCAAATACGCGCATGCCTTTGCATTTGAAGCGTCAAATAGCCGTCTTGCCTCATGGCAGTTAAACATGTAATCGCCGGTAGCGTCATTGCACTTTGTGGCATAAGCGTATTTTACCAAAGACTTGCCTTTCAGCTCTTTGAACTTTTTCTTCGCTTCTTCAAGCTTCTCATGTGAAGAAAAGATTTCCCTTTTCTTTTCCAGAAATTCCTCCTTGGAAACTTTTTTGTTAAAGACGGAATTGGCCATATGCCGTCCGCCCGAGCAGAAAAGGCAGTTGTTGGAGTCTCGCATGTCAAAACAGAAGCATAGATCCGTGCTGGACTGGCATCGTTCGCAGTACATGGAATTGTAAAGTCCCCGGCAGTCCAGACACTCGTAGCACAATTCGGAATCATATAGGAAAGCGCAGTCTACGGAACCTTTGCAATGCTGTATAAGCCGGCCGTACATGCAATCTTCGTTTTGTTCAGCTGCGAAAATCAAATAGCAGTTCTTGTTGTCTCCGGAATTGTTGGTGTATTCGCTGTTTGTGCTAGTGATCACATTCAGGGCCAGGCGAGGCACTTTTTTAATGAGTTCCGCGAATTGATCAAAAAACGGCTTGGACGAGTCATAGTCCAAGGCGGAATCCCGGCCGTCCCATTTGTCGCTCCACCAGCAGTCGTGGCAGTATACCGGAAACTCTGTGTTCTCAGGATACAGGGAAACAATCGATTTTTTGCACATACTGCAAGGCCTTTTGTACAAGGTGCGCTCGTTGCGGAAAGATAGGCGCCTCTGCATTCGGCAATCGGGGCAGTAATTCGGGGCGGGGGAGCTTACCCGTTCGTAAAAGTCCTGATCCTTTTTCGGGATTTCAAAATTTTTTCCGCAGTTTTGGCAGGTTTTTTGCACAGTTATATTTTAGGAAATAAAAAAAGGAAACTCCAGTGTTTCCCTTTTTACATCATGTCTTCAAATTTTTCCGCTTCCTCTCCTTCCACTACCCGGAAATCCGGGAATTCTCCGCTGGCATCCGACCAGTCAATGTAAAAATTCTCGATATCATGCCATAGGTGCCCTTTGTTAAGCTTGCAAGCAAACTTATAAAGCGGTTTTTCTTCTCCTTCCGCCACCACTTTTATGCTTCCGTCTTCCTTAATGAAAGCGATGCCGGAAAGGCCGTAGCGGTCAGCCAGTTTTTTGACCCATAAAAGATAATCAAACCTTATTGATTTTCCGGCCATTCCGCACTCGATACGTTTATGCATAGCTCTTTGTCCCGATTTATTTGGACTCGGGAGGGCCCATTATGCGTGAGTATCCGATCTGAACTGCCGGGCAGGTAGAAATTAATTACACTATTAATAGTATAACTGTGTAAAGATAATGTCAAGTTTTTTAATAAAAACGATAAGGCGATTTGCAAGGTGTGCTAATATTAAACTCATGAAGATAGGAATTTTTGATTCGGGGCTGGGCGGACTGATTATAGCCAAAGCCATACGCCGGGAAATGCCTAAATATGACTACGCGTATTTGGGCGATACCAAAAGAGTGCCATACGGGAACCGTTCCCATGATGCGGTATATGAATTTGCCCGAGAATGCGTGGACTATCTATTCCGGAAAGAAAATTGCGCCGTCGTAATCGTGGCCTGCAATACCGCTTCTGCCAGAGCATTGCGAAAATTGCAGAAGGAATACCTGGCCCAAAATTTTCCAGGCCGGAAAATTTTGGGCGTTCTCATTCCCGCCGCCGAAGAGGCGGCAAAATACTCGCGGATCGGAGTATTGGCCACCGCCGGCACCGTGGCTTCCGGCAGTTTTTCCAGAGAAATTTTGAAGAAAAACCGAAAAGCGGAAGTTTTTCAAAACCCCGCTCCGATGCTGGTGCCTTTGGCCGAGGAAGGAGAAAAAAAACTGGCGGAAAAATTTATCGGCAAATACTTGAAACCGCTCCTTGCCAAAAAACCGGAAGCGATAGTGCTCGGATGCACCCATTATCCTTTTTTTAAATCGCAAATACGCCGGATCGCCGGCAAGAAAGTGAAAATAATTTCCCAAGACGAGATAGTCCCGCGGAAATTGAAAGAATATCTTCGTCTGCACTCCCAAATATCCGGCAAGCTTTCCCAAAAGAGCACCGCAAAAATTTTAGTGACCGACATCACCGCCAACGTAAAAAAACTTTCCGCCAAATGGTTTTTGGAAAAAACTCGGATTATTCGAATTTTTTTACATCATACCTAGACTTTGTAGTCAATATTGCATTTATATAACGGATTTGGTATATATACCTTATATGTTATTATTAAGGTCGAAAATATCAAATGGAAAAGTGGTCAATAGACCTTTGGATTACCGAAGATAGAATTTGCCGGGTAGAAAGAGACTTATTGAAAACAATGAACAGGAAGGATAAATTTCTTTTCGCTTCATTAGAAGAAAAAATGAAAAAATATGTCCAAGAGGCAATAACCCGCGTACAAGCTCTAGGTGATCTAGAGAAGGTAAAGAGTGAAAGGAATATGTGGGAATTAAAATTTCATCTTTACCGGAAAAATGAGATAAGGTTTTTAGGTTGCTTAATCAGAGAAGACGGATTTCACACTTTTTATGCTTTATACGCTTTCAAAAAGAAGGAACAATGCATAAAAAATAGGCATAGGGATGCGGCACGGGGGCGAGTAGCGGAATTTATTAATTATTTAAATAACCAAAATGGACTTCAAGAAATACTTTAAAGAGAATAGTGTCAATTTATCTGATAAGGAAATAATTGCTATAAAGGTAGGAGGACTTATTACCGCTGCCAGAATTCACTCAGGTTTGTCTCAAGCGGAGCTTGCTGAAAAAATTGGGACTCAGCAGCCGAGTGTGGCAAGAGCAGAAAATGGAAAAATGATCGCAAGCATTGAATTTCTTTATAAGATTGCCAAAGCGATTAAAACCGATTTTCTTTTTCCAAAATTCGGTTTTATGGAAAATAGGGAAGGAACTGAGAGATTGGAGATAATTAACGATAGGGAAATGCTCTCACCATATTGCACAGTTAGCAAGTCTGATTCATCCTCTTCCCGGTTTAGTGTCTTAACGCATAAATAATTATTATGGACAAGAAAACAAAAAATCATTTTAAAGCGCTCTGGTCAATAATATGCAAAAACGCTTCTGTGGATCAACAAACTAATCAATTGAGCATATTTAATGTTCTTGAGGAAGTTTCCATCAATAAAACCCAAAGTTCTGCGCTACCCGGGCAAGAAACCGGTCATTCCCAGGACAAGATTTTAGTTCCCTTCGAACATTCGCTTGTTGTTTTACTTGAGAGGAATATTTCTGAGACAGAGGATGAATTTATTTCAACCCTAGTTATTGAAATAATTGACTCCGAAAACAAAGTATTGATCCCAAGTGAAAATCAGATAAAATTTGAAACCGGGAAAAGTAGATTGCGAATCATAATTACCTTAAACGTCTTTGCGGCAACGAAACCGGGTGTCTACACATACAAGATATCAGAAAAAAGACCCGATGGATCCTTAGAGAAAAAATCCGATATTTCACTGAATGTAAAAATAAACGGGTAGACCTTGTGCCGCGGGGGAGACTCGAACTCCCATGGATTGCTCCATACGCACCTGAAGCGTACGTGTCTACCAATTTCACCACCGCGGCATGCTTTCGCTTCGCTATTCTATCATTTTATTCCGAAATCTCAATCATCACCGGGCAATGGTCGGAGCCCATTACTTCCGGCAAAATTTTCGCCTGTTTCACTTTTTTTGACAAACGTATGCTCGCAAAAATGTAGTCTATGCGCCAGCCGACGTTCCGGGCGCGGGAGTTGGCGAAATGGCTCCACCAGCTGTAGTGTCCGTTGCCTTTTGTAAACAGGCGAAACGTATCCGTGAAACCGGCCGAGATAATTCTGTCAATTCCTTCGCGCTCTTCCTTCGTGAAACCTTTCTTCCCTTCATTTGCTTTAGGATGAGCAAGATCGTCCGGAGTATGGGCGACATTCAAATCCCCGCAAAATATTACCGGTTTTTTCTTGTCCAGTGATCTCATATATTCGAGAAAGGCCGGATCCCATTGCTTATGGCGAAGAGGAAGGCGAGAAAGATCATCTTTGGCGTTTGGCGTATAAACGGAAACCACAAAAAATTTTTCATATTCTGCAGCGATTACCCTGCCCTCCTTGTTCGGATCTCCATAATCATCAGCCAGATCGTATTTTTTCTCTATCCCCTCCGGCAAACCGAGCATGATTTTTTTAGGTTTCACGCGGGTGAAGATGGCTGTCCCGCTGTATCCTTTGCGCTCGGCCGAGTTCCAATACTCTTCGTAATCAGGCAAGTCAATCGGGCTCTGATTCTGCTCCGCTTTGGTTTCCTGCAGGCAAAGAATATCCGGCTTGTATTTTTTTACAAACGGCAAAAACAATCCTTTTTTATGCACCGCCCGTATGCCGTTTACGTTCCAGGAAATTATTCGCATAAGTAAATTGTAGCACAGAGGGCAAGACATGTTTTTCGCAGGGGGTTTCGAGCGCGACGGCGCGAGAACTTCAGGGATTTTTCTAGCAAGAAAAATCCCGTACCCGAAGAAGAACATATCTTGCCCTCTGTGCTTACTTCCTGCTGTGAAACTTCTTGTGAACCTCCAATAATTGTTTATCCGTTACATGAGTATATATCTGAGTGGTAGATATGTTTGCGTGCCCCAGCATCATCTGCACGCTCCGGATATCGGCTCCGTTTCGCAGAAGATCGGTAGCAAAAGAATGGCGCAGGATATGGGGAGTTACCTTCTTTGATATTCCAGCCTTGGTTGCGTAATGTTTCACGATCCTCTGAATTGAACGCGTGGTCAAGCGCGAAACGGGAGCCTTCTCTTGTTTCGGCAAATTTACAAACATGGCTTCTTCCATATCTTTGCGTTTTGCCAAATATTCCTTTATGGCGCGCTTTGCGCTGTCTGATAAAAAAACCACTCGCACTTTTTCTCCCTTTCCCCGGACGGAGAACTCGTCTTTGGACAAATCCAAATCCCGGTTGAGTGAAGCAAGTTCCGAAACGCGCAAACCGGTGGAAAAGAAAAGCTCAAGAATCGCCTTATCGCGCATGTCTCCCAATTCTTTTCCTTCCGGACTGTCCAATAGACGGGAAAGCTCCTCCGGGGAAATCAAATCCAAGCCCCTCTCTTTGATTTTTGCCAACTCTATGCGATCAGGGGAGAGGGCGGGAGTGTCCCGCTTCATCAAATATTTCAGAAATACGCGCAAAGCGATCAGATAATAATTCTGAGTGTTTTTTTTCATGGTGGCTTCCGTTTGGCCGCGCACTTTGTTTCCTTTCTGCCTGTTTAGATACAGTCGAAACTCGCGGATATTTTCATCGCTGATATCGCCGGCTTTTTTTATGCCCGCAAAATCAAAAAAGCGGGAAAGATAACGGTCATAATTCTCAATCGTCTTCAAACTGGACCCTTTTTCCAGTTCCAAATACTCCAAAAATTCCCTTTTCTTTTTTTCAATGTCGGTTTTCGGCTTTTTTGTGTTTTCTTCTTCTATGTCCTCCGCCATGCTTTATATTCTACCATTTCATTAATGTCGCACAATATATTTGCAATTTATCCTTATATATGCTACGATAAACGCATGTTAGATACCAAAAAGAAACAGACTGTTATCAAGAAAAGCCGGGTCCACGAGAAGGACACCGGTTCTTCGGAAGTGCAGGTGGCAATACTTTCAGCTCAGATTGACGAACTTGCCAAGCACTTAAAGAAACACAAAAAAGATAACAGCTCCCGCCGGGGATTGATCAAGATGGTTGCGGACCGGCGCGCGCACCTCAAATATCTTGAGAGAAAAAACAAAACTCGCTATAATGCGCTGGTAAAGAAAATAGACCTGGTGTAACTCAACCGGGCTCCCAAATGGCAATAATAAAACATAAAGAACAGAGAGTGGGCGTTTTTATTGACGCCCAAAACTTGTACCACTCCGCTCGCAATCTGTATAAAGCGCGAGTGAATTTTGGCGCGGTACTAAAGGAAGCGGTAAACGGCCGGAAATTGGTGCGGGCGATCGCCTATGTGATAACCACTGAAGCCGGAGACGAAAAGAATTTTTTTGAGGCTTTGACCAAGATTGGAATTGAAACTAAAACGAAGAACTTGCAGATTTTCCGTTCCGGCGAGAAAAAGGCGGACTGGGACGTAGGATTAACCGTGGATGTAATGCGCATGGCCAGCCGGCTTGACTCCGTAGTGATTTGCTCCGGGGACGGGGATTTCATACCTTTGGTGGAATATCTGCAGAATTACGCCGGAGTGCTGGTGGAAGTGGCGTCATTCGGCAAATCCACCTCCATGCAGCTCAAGGAAGCCGCGGACGACTTTCTGGATCTCTCCGAAAACCCCAAAAAGTTTTTAATGGGAAACGGACGGCACTAAAACAGGGCAATAGCAGGAGCAAGCGTTTGCCTTCGCAGCGGGTTGCGAGCCCGAGCGGGCACGGTTCGAGTTCGCCGGCAGGCGAACGAGAGAGCGGGGGCGAGACCCCTGAGCCGCCTCGCTGGGGCGGCGAGGAAAGCGAGAAGGCTAAACGCTTGCTCCTGCTTGCATTTTGTTCCCTCGGTGCTAGTATGAAAACAAATTATAAGTTAACCGGTTCGTCTTCAGACAGATAGTAGTGTTCCCGATAGATGCCGGAACAATACTTTAGTCTGAAGAAGAACTAAGGCCCCGCAGGAATTTGGCGCGTTTGCGCCGGATTCCTGCGGGGCAGAGAAACAAAAATGCAAAAGAAAGAATATTCCGTGGAGATAGGCGGAAAAACCATGACTGCCATCTTCACTGATTTGGCCGAACAGGCCTCAGGATCCGTATTGCTTAAATACGGAGAAACTATCGTGCTGGCAACCGCTTGCATGTCCAAGGAAGCTGAAGCCTCAAAAGGCTATTTCAACTTGACCGTTGATTATATGGAAAAATTCTACGCCTCCGGAAAAATTCTCGGTTCTCGTTTTGTGCGCCGGGAAGGGAAGCCGTCCCAGGAAGCGATTTTAGCGGCCCGCGTAATAGACCGGACCCTGCGCCCGCTTTTCGATCAGACTATCCGGCACGCGGTACAGGTGATTGTGACGGTAATTTCCGTAGACGAAGACAATGACCCCGTGACGCTGGGAGTAAATGCCGCTTCTTTGGCGTTGTCCGTTTCCGACATACCCTGGAACGGGCCGGTAGGATCCGTGCGCATAGGCAAATATGACGATGAGGCGCTTAAAATCAACGCTTCCCGCAAGCTTCGCGCCGAAGACTGGATGTACAAATTTGACCTTACCGTTTGCGGGAAAAACGGAAACATAAATATGATTGAAGCCTCGGCGCATGAAGAGTCCGAGGATGGGCTTAAGGAAGCCTTGTCTTCTGCCAGTGAAGAAATCGGAAAGTTGGAGGATTTTCAGAAAAAAATCGTGAAGGAAATCGGACGAGAGAAAAGAAAACTGGAGAAGGAGCCCTTGTCTGATGAATCCAAAAAAGTTTTTGAAGAAAAAATTCTATCCAAAATGGAAGACGCAATATTTGCCGGACCCGGTAAAAAAGAGATAGACGAATTGCACACTGAATGGAACAAAACTATCCGGGAATATTGGAAGGAAAAAGATCCGAACAAATCCGACTTCTCTCGAGAGGACGATCTTTTTGACGAAACTGAAAATGAGATAATTCATAAAAAGGCGATAGAAGAAGGGAAGCGCGCTGACGGCAGGGGAATGGATGAGCTTAGAGGCCTATATGTCCAGGCCGGGGGCGTTTCTTCCATCTTGCACGGTTCCGGGATTTTCTATCGCGGAGGCACTCACGTATTTTCAGCGCTTACATTGGGCGGGCCGGAGGACAGATTTTTGGTAGACGGAATGGAAGAAAAAGTGGAGCGCAGATTCATGCATCACTACAATTTCCCGCCGTATTCCGCCGGAGAAACGGGCCGGGCGGGGTTTACCAACCGCCGGGAGGTGGGGCACGGAGCGCTGGCGGAAAAAGCTCTGGCCATGATTCTTCCAAGATTGGAAGAGTTTCCGTATACCATCCGCATTGTTTCCGAATCAATGGCCTCCAACGGTTCCACTTCTCAAGCGTCAATCTGCGCAAGCACATTGGCTCTTATGGATGGCGGAGTTCCGATCAAAGCTCCGGTCGCCGGCATTGCCATGGGGCTAATGTATGAAAGCGACGAAAAATACAAAGTGTTGACGGATATTCAGGGACCGGAAGATCATCACGGAGATATGGATTTCAAAATTGCCGGTACAAGAGACGGAGTTACCGCCATTCAACTTGACGTAAAAGTTGAAGGGGTGCCGGTAAAAATATTGTACGAAGCCATGATCCAATCGAAAAAAGCGCGCCTGGCCATACTGGATCAGATAGAAAAAGAAATACCTTCCCCGAGGAAAGAAATTTCTCCGAATGCTCCGAAGATTTTGATCATGTCCATCACGCCCGATCAGATAGGCATGGTAATCGGCAGCGGCGGAAAAACGGTGAAAGAGATCAAGGAAAAAACCGGCGCGGAAATTACCATTGAAGATGACGGCACCGTATACCTTACCGGCAAGGGCGAGGCCCCCGAAAAAGCCAAGGAAATCATCGGAAGCATGACTCATGAATGGAAGCCCGGAGAATCTCTGAAAGGGGAAGTGGTGCGTATTGCCGACTTTGGCGCTTTTGTGCGGTTGAATGAATTCACCGACGGCATGGTGCATATATCCGAAATAGCTCCCTTTCGCGTTGAACGGGTTAGCGATATACTGAAAGTGGGGATGATTGTGCCGGTAAAGGTGCTCCGAGTAGATCCGGAACAAGGAAAAGTTGCGCTGTCCATAAAAGCGGCTGACAAGGATTTTTTCAAACCCTTGCCGAGCTCCGATTCCGGAAAATAGCCGCATATCCGATTGATATTCTTCCCCTCTGGTTTTTTTCTCGCCATTCTAAACATGGAACAGGAAGAACAGCCAAAAATAAAGAGCGTTGAAACCTACACCGATGACATGGTGAAGGTTTTGGAGAGCGACAAAGGAAGTACGATAAAGAAGATAATCCAGGAGGAAGAAGAAAGGGAAAGGCAAAAAAAGAATCTTTCTCCCGAAAGCCTCCGAAACAGAATTTTCATGATAGCGGGAATGGTTCTGCTCGTATTGGCGCTGGGGGCCATGGTGTTTGCCACATTCCTCGGCGAGAAAGCCGGCATAGTACCCCTCCAGGCTCCGTTTGGGACAGCTATTTTTGTCGACAAAAATTCATTCAACGAAACCAAAGACCTGTCCGCCAAGGACACCTCTTCGCTCTTGAACGCAAAAATATCAGAAGCGGACGTAAAGGCCGGAGGCATAGAAGGAATTTTTTTGACGAACAACGGACGAAACATTTCATTCGGCAATTTGAATTCCATTCTTAAATGGGGTTTCCCTTCAAGCGGAGTCTCTTCCATAACCGATTTTTTGATCGGAGTATATAACGGAACGTCCGGCAAGGATCCGCTGGTTCTTCTGAAAGTCAGTTCACTTGACGATATTTTCGGATCCATGCGCGCTTGGGAAGGCACAATGCTTTCAGATTTATCCGGAATGTTCGGGATTAACATAACTGCGGAAAATAAGTATCTCCTTACGGAAAATTTTCAAGACGGCATCATAGAAAACAAAAATGCTCGAGTGCTCTATGACAATAATGGCAATATCGTTCTAATGTATGTATTTGCCGACGACAACTCTGTGATTATAACGAACGGTATTTCAGCGGTAGACGAGGTTCTGTCCAGGCTCTCCGGTGCCAAGGTGGCGAAGTAGCATTCCAAAACACAACGAAAACGCGCATTAGGCAAGTCTAGGCCTTGCGCAACTTTTATGCTAGTATCTTGGCATGTTGGATAAAGACAAGATAAAAGAAGATCTGGAAAAAGAGAAAGCCGACCTTACGGACCAGCTCAAAGAGATCGGCCGTTTTAACAAGGAAACAGACGAATGGGAGGCCTTTCCCGAAGAGCAAGACTCGCCGGAGTCCGATTCTAACGCCATGGCGGATCGTTTTGAAGATTTTGAATCAAGGAGTTCCACGGTAAAGGTATTAGAGGAGAGGCTGAAGCTGGTGGAAAAGGCGCTGAAGGATATTAGGAAAGAATCCTTCGGCAAATGCGCGGTGTGCGGAAAGGAGATTGAGATGGATCGGCTGAAAGCCAATCCCGCCGCGGAAACCTGCAAGAAGCATATGAATAAGGCATAAATAGGCGGCAGGGCGGAGGGTAACCCTCCGCCCTGCCGGACAACTGTGTTTTCTTACCGCCTGGAGCGGATGATTAAAAGTCATTCGCTTTTTTTATTGGCATGAGCTTCGCAAAAGTATATTCCGCCCAAATCAATCTTCTCTCCGGAACAATTGTGTCCGTAGAAACGGATCTCTCCAGAGGACTGCATTCTTTTTCCATGGTTGGCTTGCCGGGAAAGGCAGTGGATGAGGCCAAAGACAGAGTAAGCTCGGCAGTTAAAAATTCCGGTTTTGATTCCCCAAAATCAAAGAACCAAAAAATCACTGTGTCGCTTTCTCCGGCGGATCTGCGCAAGGAGGGATCGCTTTTTGACCTGCCTATCGCTCTTTCGTATCTTCTGGCGGCGGAGGCCGCGCATTTTTTGCCGGAGAAAAAAATATTTTTAGGAGAATTGGGGTTGGACGGAACATTGCGGCCGGTGCGCGGCGCGCTTCCTCTCGCGGAGGAAGCGCGCCGCAGGGGCTTCACGGAAATTTTCCTGCCCGAAGAGAATGCCGAAGAAGCCGCGCTCTTATGCGGCATAAGTGTGTTTGGATCCGGCAGTTTAAGGGAAGTGTTGGACCACTTATCAGGAGAGAAAAAAATTCCGGCTTGCCCGCTGACCGTTCCAAAGCGGGATGGTTTGTCGGGCGCCTTGGAAGATTTCGTTGATATAAAGGGGCAAGAAAGCGCGAAAAGAGGGTTGGAGATTGCGGCGGCCGGCGGGCACAACATCGCCATGTATGGACCGCCCGGTACAGGAAAGACCATGCTTGCCCGGGCGTTTTCCGGCATCCTGCCTGATTTATCCATGGAAGAATCGTTGGAAGTGACGGGGATTCACTCCATTGCAGGCATAGGCGCGGGCAAGATTGTCACCTGTCCGCCGTTTCGATCCCCGCATCATACCGCCTCATATGTTTCATTAGTGGGAGGGGGAGCTTATCCGAAGCCGGGAGAAGTTACGCTGGCCCACCGCGGAGTGCTTTTCTTGGATGAATTTCCTGAATTTGAACAGCGTTCCATTGAAGCCTTGCGAGAACCCATGGAGGAAAATTTCATTTCCATCACCAGGGCAAGAAAAACGGCAATATTTCCTTCCAACTTCATCTTAGTGGCAGCCATGAATCCATGCCCGTGCGGAAACTATCTTTCAGACGAATCAATATGCCGATGCAGTCCTCTTGATCTGGTGAGATACAATAAAAAAATTTCCGGGCCGATTATTGATCGCATTGATCTGTGGGTCTCGGTCGGAAAAATTGATTATGAAAAGCTCGGAGAAGGAAAGAACGGGGAAGAAAGCGGTTCAATCAAAGCGAGGGTGCTTTCGGCCAGAGAGACTCAGCGGAAAAGGTTTGAAAAAGCGGAACCTGGAATAAGGCTGAACTCTGATATAAAAGCAAAAGATATTTTAAAGCTGTCCCGGATAAGTGCGCCGGCTTTAGGACTGCTGAATCAGAGCGCCGAACGCCTGGCTTTGTCTGCCCGGGCATATCATCGGGTGATCAAAGTCGCGCGCACCATCGCAGATCTCCGCGGAGATGCCGAGGTCAGTCCAGAACATGTTCTGGAAGCTCTGCAATACAGGCCGAAGTTCGGCGGATAACACGCGAAGAACGCGCGTGTTATCCGCCGCATATTGTTATTAATCACAACATTATTGCCATGAAAGAAAAAATTATTATTACGACTCCCATAGAAGTCATTCAAAACAAAATTTATCTAATAAGGAGCCGAAAGGTTATGTTTGATCGCGACTTGGCGGGGCTCTATGGGGTGGAAACAAAAATTTTGAACCGAGCCGTAAGCAGAAACAGGGCAAGATTTCCCGAGGATTTTATGTTTAAGCTCAGCAAACAGGAAATAAAAATGTGGGAAAACTTGAGGTGTCAATTTGACACCTCAAGTTCAAAGTACTCAATTAGTAACCTAAATAATATAAAAAACTTGAGGTCACAAATTGTGACCTCAAGCTGGGGCGGGCAACGTTATGCCCCGCATGTTTTCACCGAGCAGGGCATTGCTATGCTTTCAAGCGTTCTGCGAAGCGAACAGGCCATTCAAGTAAATATCCAAATTATGCGCACCTTCACTAAAATCAGAGAAATGATTACCGGCAATAGGGAACTTCGTGAAAAAATCGAAGAGTTGGAGAAAAAGTATGACAAGAAATTCAAGATCGTCTTTCAAGCGATACATCAAATGCTTAAAGAAGAAACGAAGCCGCAAAGGATCGGCTTTTAGGGTTTTCCACAGCCTTTTCTTGACAGTGAACGAGCGTTCACCTATACTGTAACAGTCGAGCTTTTAGCAGAAATAACCTTGCAATATTATGTCGCAGGTACAATAT
>JAKAKW010000013.1 GCA_021824345.1 bacterium | reverse complement strand
TCCGTTATTCGGTTGATTTTACCTATGAATGTTAGCATTTTTTCGGAAAAAAATATATACTGGAAAAACTCGTTTAACATATTCGCATGGCAAGAAAAAAAACAAAAAGCGTCCGCCTGTCTGCAAACATCATTCCTGAAGAATACGAAATCCGCCTTCATCCGGATCTGGAAAATTTCACTTTTTCCGGAATAGAGGTTATCGCGCTGAATGTGCTTAAGAAAACGGATACAATCACCCTCCATTCCAAAGAAATTGACATTGAAACGGCGGATATCGCCCTAAGCAAGGACGAAAAAATATTCGCAAGGAAAATTTCATATGACAAAAAAGCGGAAACGGCCACTTTCAGGTTCCCTAAGAAAATTTCCGCGGGCAAATGGAAATTGAATATTGTTTTTCAGGGAATCCTGAATGACAAGATGCGCGGGTTCTATAGAAGCAAATACCATGTGAACGGAAAGGAGCATCACATGGCCACCACTCAGTTTGAGGCAACCGACGCGCGAAGCGCCTTTCCTTGCTTCGATGAGCCGGCAAAGAAGGCGGTGTTCAAGGTTTCCTTGGTCGTGCCGAAGGGCCATACTGCCATATCCAACACCCTGCCCGTATCGGTGAAAGAGCACGAAGCGGGATATGAGATAGTGCATTTCTCTCCCACTCCGAAGATGTCTACGTATCTTCTTGCTTTCATTGTGGGCAAATTTGAATTTTTAGAATCAAAAACCAAATCCGGCGTGCAGGTGCGGGTATTCACCACTCCAGGCAAAAAGCATCAGGCAAAGTTCGCCCTGGACTGCACGGTGAAAGTGCTGGAATTTTACGAAAAATATTTTGCCATTCCCTACCCCTTGCCCACCATGGATATGATCGCTATTCCTGATTTCACGTCTCTCGCCATGGAAAACTGGGGAGCGATAACTTTCCGAGAAATCGGCATTTTAGTGGATGAGAAAAATACATCCCTGGGAACGAAAGAATTGGTGGCGGAAGTGATCGCCCACGAGCTGGCCCATCAGTGGTTCGGCAACCTGGTCACCATGGAATGGTGGACTCATCTGTGGCTCAACGAGGGTTTTGCTTCATATATTCCCTATCTTGCCATCTCAAAGATTTTCCCGAAATGGAATGTCTGGGAACGCTTTGCCACCGATACGCTCAATATCGCCCTGCGCCTGGATTCCCTTTTGAGCACGCATCCGATTGAAGTGGAAGTGCATCATCCGAACGAGATCGGGGAAATATTTGACGCGGTGTCATATTCAAAGGGCGCCTCAGTAATTGCCATGATCGCGGACTACCTCGGAGAAAAGGATTTCCGCGAGGGTCTGCGTTATTACCTCAAGAAGCATAGCTACAAGAATACGGCCACAGTCCATCTGTGGAGAGCCTTTGAAAAAGTTTCAGGCAAGCCGGTGGAGAAGATAATGCAAAACTGGACCGGCAAGGGCGGATATCCGGTAATCCGGGCTGAAGAAAAAGGCAAAATGATGGTCTTATCCCAGGAAAGATTCTTTTCCAGCCCAGTATCAAAGAAAAAAGCCGGGAAAAATGCTGAAGGCAGGACCGTATGGCAAGTGCCTGTGTCTTTCGGAAATACCGGAGCAAGAAAAAAAATATTTCTTTCGAGAAGGAAAGATTCCATTTCCTTGCCGGAATCTTGGGTAAAGATAAATCTCGGGGAAAGCGGATTTTTTCGAACAGCTTATTCGCCGGCGCTTTTAAATAAACTGCGCGGGCCGGTTGAGAAAAAACTGCTCCCCTCTTATGATCGGCTTGGAATCGTGCGGGATCTTTTCGCCTTGGCTGAAGCCGGAGTAATTCCGACGACCGAAGCGCTCGATTTTTTAAGCGCCTACAAGCATGAGGACAGTTACGTGGTCTGGGTGGAAATCAGCCGAGGGTTGTCCCAGCTTGAACAATTGATGGCCAAAACCGCTTCTGCTGAAAAGCTGGATTCTCTCATTATTTCCTTATACTCGCCTCTCTTGCGCAGGCTGGGATGGAAAGCCAAGCCCAAAGAATCCAATACCGATACCCTATTGCGTTCGCTTGCCATTATCAGGCTCGGCAAATCCCATGATTCGCGCACGGTTGAAACAGCCGGGAAATTATGGAAATTATCGCTCGGAGGAAAACCCGTGCATCCGGACATCCGTTCGGCGGTATACGGCACCATTGCCGCCAACGGCGGGAAAAAAGAATTTGAAGCGTTTATAAAAATGTACAAAACGGAAACTCTACACGAGGAGCAAAATCGCATCGGCGGAGCGTTGAGCGATTTCTCCGATCCGGCCATTCTGGCAAAAGTATGCCAGTTTTCCATTTCAAAGCACGTTCGCACGCAGGATAGCGTTTCCATTTTGTCCGGCGTGGGCGCAAATCCTTTCGGAAGGGATATTTGGTGGAACTTCGTACGAAAGAACTGGAAACTGCTTTCCTCCCGCTACGGCGAAGGCATCCATGCCTTGGGCCGGATGCTCAAGGCCATATCCATGAGCCCGGAAAGCAGACATCTGGCCTCTTTCAAAAATTTCTTCAAAACTCACGGCACCGCCGGAGCCGAGCGTTCCGTGGAGCAGGTCATTGAAAAACTGGAAAGCAATGCCGCTTGGCTTTCCCGCGACAAAAAAGAAATCTCCTCGTTTTTGAAAAATTGGGAAAAATATGCCGCCCGGCGGTAAACCGCCGAATGACATATTTCGTCTGCGCTCGTACATCGTGAAAATAAATTTTCACACGTTCTCGCTAGGCAAAATAAAAGGCGACATTTGCCGCCTGAAATTGTTTTTATTTCCCTTTTTCCCCTTCCTTCTTTCCAAGACCAGGAAAGAATTTATAAATGAGGCAGGATAGCAGTGTTATAACAACCCCTGTTGCAAACACGGCTATCCCCCATCCAATTTTACCAAACCACATATTTCCTCCTGAAATTTTAATTAAAAAAATTTTTTACGATAATCTCATCCGGATTATTCCGAAAATAATTATCAAAACACACGGGAAAACTACTAATCCAAGGAACATATTTCGCCTCCGAATTGTTGTGACTCAAATTTCCAACATACAGAATAACAGTATAATATGGATTACTTCATATTTATTTTACTAAAGTGATCCATAACAAATGGAACAATGTTCCAAACGCTAAGAAAGAACAATATAAAAAACAAAATCCAATCCCTGGGGTTAACAATATAAATTGTTATTTCCAGGGAGAATAGTACGCACATGGCCATTATCCAGAGAGTTTTAGAACCTAATAATACTGGCCTAAATTCTCTGGAGAATATTTCTGCGATAAACATAGTACCTCCAAATAAATTAAACATTTCGTTTCAATCCCTGTTTTTCCATTCATCGTAAAAGTGAATGAAAATTACACCGATCATACCGGCAATAAAAGTTATTTCAAAAATATCAACACATACCATAAAAAAACCAAGAGGGACTTCTAGCGCCCTAAGGAGAATGCCGAAAATAATAACTAGTACAATCATAGTTAGTACAAAATATACCAACTTTTCGAATAAACTCCTTTTGATTATTATGTTGTCAATATCTTTCATTTTTTGACTCCCAAATAATGAAAAATTTTTCTTTCAAAATACCATGTTTCTCCCATTTAAGCAATGAAACCCTCAGATTTTAGGATTTCTCGTTTTTTGTTGGCTCCTTTGTTGTATCCGCCGAGTTTGCCGTCGGAACGGATGACTCTATGGCATGGAATTTTCGGATTATGGTTCTTGTGCAATATATTTCCGACAGCCCGGGCGGCATTCGGCCTGCCTGCCTTTTTTGCCACTTCCTTGTATGTCAAAACCTTCCCTTTTGGAATTTTTTCTACTATTGCGTAAACTTTTTCTGAAAAAGACGGCATAATAGAAGCAACTACATTTTAATATGCAGATATACTGTTATCCATAATTTTTTACCGCCATTCTCTTCCTTCTGTTCCTCCTTAAGATATGCGTCCACTAAATGGCTGCCAAGAACTTGGTTGCTGAAAAGGGTGCGGTATTCAGAAAGCTTTTCCGGCGGGAAGTTTTTCCAAACCAATTCATCATGCGGCCCAAGGTCAATATTCGCCGCCTTAATCGTATTTTCCCAATAGGTGCTGCTCTCAAAAAATCTTTCCTCTTTTATCATTGTCCGGTAATCATATCACTGCTTTCAGAAAATTAAAAACCCTTGAAGAAGCCGAGCTTCTTCAAGGGGAAACCTATTTACGGCGAACCGTAATTTCGTCGTCGTTTAAATTTATTAAAAATCTTATTTTGTCGCCGGACTTCCGGCTTTTGTTTATCTCCTTTTCAAGACTTCTAAAGTCTTGCATATTTGCTTCACCTTTCAAGGATACCGTGAAGCCTACAAAATTATCCGGCAAATTTTTAGCTATTTCTTTTACAACTTTTGCCGGAAAACTCGTTTTTATTTCCATATCGCACCTCCTTTTTTAAAAAATTGTTTCAACATTTCATTCTATTACGATAAGCATTATACACAAGGAAAAACAGTGTAAAACTCCATAATAATGTATTTGGACATAAATATTAAATCTACGCAAGAGTTGCATCAATCTCGCAAACTTGCTATCATTTTCCCCAATGCGAAAAGAGGAAAAATATTCGCCCATAGCATTACTGAATCGTCCGGCCCTTTCCCTTTTTCACATTTCCGATTCCGTATTAATATCGTTTCTCCCCCAAACCCCGTAAGGGGTTATTTTTTTGCCTGCTTACCCTGCCGGCAGGCAGGTTCGCGGCAGGCAAGCAGGCCAATATGCCAAGCATAGAAGGAAACATTGTGAATAGCGAAGGGACAGCCCGCGGGCGAATTGAGATAAATGAAGCAAGCGGTCTGATTGAGAAGGTCGGCGCGCCTACCGGCAAGGCCGACATCCTCCTTGGAGAAGAGCTGATCTTCCCGGGATTTATTGACGTGCATGTGCACGCCCGCGAATGCAAAGACCACAGCCAGGATTACAAGGAAGATTTCATTACGGCCGGAAATGCCGCCATAAACGGAGGCGTAACCGCCATAGCCGAAATGCCGAACAATCCAGTTCCCCCGATAGATGACGCAAGCTATGCGGAAAAGAAAAAGCTGGCGGAAAAATGCCCCATTGAAGTATTGCTTTACGCCGGCATCGGGCCGAACACCAATCCCCTTTCTAAAAAAGTTCCTTATAAGGCATTCATGGGACCTTCGGTGGGAGACCTTTTCTTCCGCTCAAAAGAGGAACTTGAAGAAACGATTAAAAGATACGAAGGGCAATATGTGAGTTTTCACTGCGAGGATCCCGAGGTACTTGAAGCAAATAAAGACAAGCCCACGCACGAGCTTCGCCGGCCCCCGGAAGCGGAAACCTCCGCAGTGGATTTCGCCCTGGAACTTATACGAAAATATAAATTGCACGGCAAAATATGCCACGCCAGCACCCTGGCCGCGCTGGAAAAAGTCATTGAGGCAAAAAAGGCGGGGATGGACGTCAAGGCGGAAATAACTCCGCATCATCTGTATTTTGACCAAGGTATTATTACGGACGAGAGTAATAAATTCCTGCAGGTAAATCCTCCTGTTCGAACTGGGAAGGATCGCTTGAGGATGATTGAATATCTGAAAAACGGAGACATAGATTTCTTGGCCACCGACCATGCCCCGCATACTTTGGAGGAAAAAGAAAAAGGCACTTCAGGCATGCCGCACTTGGATACCTATGGACCTTTCGTCGCCTGGCTAATTAAAGAACACGGCTTTTCACCCGCTCAAATCGCTAAGGTGTGCTGTGAAAATCCGGGCGGTTTTCTGGATAATTTTTCAGAAGAACTAGTGGGAGGCCTTGCCTCCCACTGCCTTGCCTCCCACAACGGAAAAATAGCGGAAGGATGCAGTGCTTCCTTTACAATACTGGATATGCAAAAGCCGATAACTATTTCCAAAGATATGCTGAAAACAAAATGCGCATGGTCTCCTTTTGAAGGAGTGACTTTTCCGGGAAGCATTACAAAGACGATAGTGAAAGGAAAAATTTATGAAAATTAGCGTGCCGGCAAAGTTAATATTAAAAGACGGAACGGAATACGCAGGAAAGAATTTCGGCGCCGATATTTCCGCGGCCGGCGAAGTGGTATTCGCCACAGGCATGACCGGATATCCGGAAGCTCTGACGGATCCATCTTTCCGCGGGCAAATTCTGGTATTCACCTACCCGCTCATAGGAAATTACGGCGTACCCAAAAAGGAATTCTGGGAATCTGACCGCATCCAGGTTTCCGGGCTGATCGTCTGCGACTATTCCCAATCCCCGTCTCATCATGAAAGCGTGATGACCTTGGCGGAATGGTTTAAGAAAGAAAAATTGCCTTTGGTGGAAATCAAAGATACGCGGGACATTACCGAAAAGCTTAGGAAGCAAGGAGCGATGCTGGGCAAGATCATCTCTTCCGGCAAGAGTGTAAAATACGACGATCCCAACAAGCGCAATCTTGTTGCCGAAGTTTCTACAAAAAAAATCATCACGGCCGGAAAAGGGAAAAAAACCGTGGCTCTGATTGATTGCGGAATGAAGAAAAATATTGAACGAAGCCTGTTGGCGCGAGGGGTCCAAGTAATGACAGTACCGTGGGACACTGATGTGACAAAGTTGCCTGTTGATGCAGTGGTAATTTCCAACGGCCCCGGAGATCCGACTAAGGCAAAGAAAACAATTGATAACGTACGGAAGGTTTTGGATGGGAAAATTCCGGCCTTGGGAATATGCCTGGGCAATCAAATTCTGGCCCTGGCCGCCGGCGGAACCACGTACAAGATGAAATTCGGACATCGAAGCCAGAATCAGCCGGTGGTGGAGCTTGGCGCCGATAAATGCTTCCTAACCACGCAAAACCACGGCTTCGCCGTAAAACGCGCGCCCAAGGGGTTTCGGGAATGGTTTAAAAACGCCAACGACGGCACCAACGAGGGCATAATGCACGACACTCTCCCCTTCATGTCCGTGCAGTTCCATCCTGAAAGCACCCCCGGCCCGACTGACACCGATTGGATCTTTGATTATTTTTTGGAAAGAGCTGGTCTTAGAAAGCGCATGCGCGCCCAAACAGGAAATGAAAAAAAAGAAATATAAAAAAATATTGATACTTGGTTCCGGAGCGCTCAAGATCGGCGAGGCCGGAGAATTTGACTACAGCGGAAGCCAAGCCATCAAGGCGCTGAAAGAAGAAAAGATCAAAGTGATATTGATAAATCCGAACATTGCCACATTTCAGACGTCAAAAAAGCTGGCGGACGAAGTATATTTTCTCCCTATTAATCCATATTTTGCGGAAAAAGTTATTAAAAAAGAACGTCCGGACGGGATCATGCTTTCCTTCGGGGGACAAACGGCTTTGAACTGCGGATTGGCCCTGCAGAAAAAAGGAATATTGAAAAAATACGGCCTGGAAGTGCTCGGCAGTCCCACAACCTCCATTGAACTTACCGAAGACAGGCAAAAATTCGCGGATCATCTGAAAAAAATCGGCATCCCCGTTCCCCCGTCCGGAAGCGCGAAGAACCTGAAGGAGGCGGAGAAGGTGGCAAAAAAAATAGGTTTTCCGCTGATGGTACGCGCGGCTTTTGCCTTGGGCGGACAGAAATCTGGAGTGGCGCATAACGACAAGGAATTGAAGGAAATCGTTGAAGGCGCATTGGCCGTTTCTCCGCAGGTACTTTTGGAAAAGTATCTTCATCATTACAAAGAGGTGGAATATGAGGTGGTGCGCGACGGCTTCGGAAACGCGGTCACTGTATGCAATATGGAAAACATGGATCCCTTGGGCATTCACACGGGAGATTCCATCGTGGTCGCGCCGAGCCAAACTTTAAACAACGCCGAATACCACGGCTTGCGCGAGGCAAGCATCAAGATTGTGAAGAGCCTGGGCATTGTGGGAGAATGCAACGTGCAGTACGCTCTGAATCCAAAACCCGCCAATGTCAAGGGCGGAGGGTTACCCTCCGCAAACAGATTGGAATATTATGTGATTGAAGTGAATGCCCGCCTTTCCCGTTCCAGCGCCCTGGCTTCAAAAGCCACAGGCTACCCTCTGGCATATGTCGCGGCCAAACTGGCTCTGGGAAAAAGCTTGCTTGAAATCGAGAACAAAATTACAAAAGTTACCCAGAGCTTTTTTGAACCAGCCCTGGATTATATCGTGGTAAAAATGCCCCGCTGGGATTTGGATAAGTTCAAAAACGCCGAGGAAAAGATAGGAAGCGCAATGAAATCGGTGGGCGAAGTGATGGCCATCGGAAGAACCTTTGAGGAAGCGTTGCAGAAGGCGGTGCGCATGCGGGCGGGAATAAGGGAATCGGTAACGGACAACGGATTTGCTCCTGCGGAATTGAACAAGTTTCTTGCCATTCCGACGCCAAGAAGAATATTCGCCGTTGCCGCCGCCCTGGCAAGGGGCATGAAAATTTCGGAAATATACGCTCTGACCGGCATTGATCCATGGTTTTTGGAGAAGATAGCGAATATTGTAAAAGCGGAAAAAGAATTCGTAAAATCAAAAAAGTTGGACAAGGAAACAATGCTTCGCTTGAAGCAAGCTGGTTTTTCGGACAAAAAAATCGGCCAATTGTGCGGAAAAACCGAATTTGATATGCGGACTGCGCGAAAAAAACTCGGGATCTTACCGCATGTTTTCGCCATTGACACCTTGGCCGGAGAATTTCCGGCAATTACCAATTATTTGTATCTCACGTACCACGGCAACCACCATGATGTATCTCCCTTGGGAAGGGCTGCGGTCGCCGTGCTCGGTTCCGGCCCGTACCATATCGGCTCCTCGGTGGAATTCGATTGGTCCAGCGTTCACGCCGCCTTGGCTCTCAAAAATCACGGAAAAAAATCCATTATAGTGAACTGCAATCCGGAAACCGTTTCCACCGATTACGATATGTCCGACCGCCTGTATTTTGAAAATCTTTCATTTGAAACTGTTTCCGACATATTTGAATTTGAAAATGCTTACGGGCTGGTGGTATCAGTAGGCGGACAGCGGCCGAACAATCTGGCCAGGAAGCTGTCTCGCGAAGGATTCTGCCTGCTTGGCACAAGCGCGGAAAATATCCACCGGGCGGAAGACAGGAATCAGTTTTCCGCGCTCTTAGACAAACTCGGGATTGACCAGCCAGCCTGGCAGAGCTTCAGCAACATGAAGGAAGCGGTAAAGTTCACCGAAAGAGTCGGATTCCCCGTGCTGGTGCGTCCGTCATACGTGCTTTCAGGAGCCGCAATGCGCGTGTGCTACGATAAGCGAGAATTGGAGGAATATGTGAACAAGGCGGCGGTGCTTTCGCCTGAATTTCCGGTGACCATTTCCAAATACATTGAAAATGCCAAAGAACTTGAGTTTGACGCGGTGGCCCAGAAGGGAGAATTGATGGTCTACGGGATTTCCGAGCATGTGGAAAACGCCGGGGTGCATTCGGGAGACGCCACCATTGTATACCCAACCCAGCGGGTATACGCTTCCACTGAATTTCAGCTTCGCGAGATTGCAAAAAAAATCTCCCGGGAACTGGACATAACCGGCCCTTTCAACATCCAATTCCTGTTCAAGGACAACAAGCCGTACGTTATTGAAATAAACGTGCGGGCCAGCCGGACTTTCCCTTTCATATCCAAGGCAATGGACGTGGACTTTCCCAAAAAAGCGGTAGACAGCTTTTTCGGCCGCGCCAAGCCTCATAATTTCATCTATCCGAAAAGCGTGCTGGTAAAGTCTCCGCAGTTTTCTTTCTCCCGTTTGCTCGGAGCTGATCCGATACTGCGAGTGGAAATGTCTTCCACGGGCGAAGCGGCCGCTTTCGGCAAGGACTATGACGAAGCACTGCTCAAATCAGTCATGACCACCAATTTCTTTGATTTCCGCAGGGAGGCTGTGCTGCTTTCCCTCGGCGGAAACCTTAACAAGGTGAAGTACGTGGAATCCGCCAGAATCCTTGCCAATCTCGGCTATAAAATTTACGCCACGGACACCACCGCCGATTTTCTAAAAAAGGAAGCAATCCCCTGCTCGGTCGTACGGAAAGCGAGAGAGGCCAGTCCGAACGCGCTTGATGTAATCAATTCTCAAAAAGTTTCTTTTGTGGTGAGCCTGAGCAAGAAAGAGGACGGAGAAAGAAAAATTTTATCCGACGGATTCCGCATTCGGCGGGCCGCAGTGGACAATCAAATTCCCTTGTTTACTGACCTTCATCTGGCAAGAGCCTTTGTTAAGGCTTTGGCGCGATACCGGATTGAAGATCTGGAAATTAAATCTTATAAGGAATATATAAACTAGCCGTTCGCCGGCAAAATATCATGCAACATATAACATCGTCGGGGAAATTAAAAAAGGATGAGGTGGAAAAAATTCTCTCTTCGGCGGGAAAAATGGAGGAACAATGCAGAACGGGAAACGTTCCCCGGGTTTTGAAGGATAAAATCGTGGCCTGCATATTTTTTGAGCCGTCCACCCGCACCAGGCTTTCTTTTGAAACGGCGGCACTGAAGCTTGGCGCTCAAGTAATTTCGGCGGAAAACGCAGCTTCCAATTCTTCAGCATTTAAAGGCGAAAGCATAGAGGATACGACTAAAATTTTGAACGGGTACGCCGACATAATCGTGATGCGCCATCCCATGCCGGGAGCCGCGGAGATGGCGGCCGCAGTGTCCGGGAAGCCGGTGATAAATGCCGGAGACGGCGCAAACGAGCACCCATCGCAGGCCTTGCTTGATTTATATACGATAAAGAAAGAGTTTGGCCGGCTGGACAATCTGAC
>JAKAKW010000005.1 GCA_021824345.1 bacterium | reverse complement strand
AACCGCCACACCAGCTCCTGCTACTGCACCAGCTCCAGATCCTACGCCAGCGCCTGCTCCTGCTCCAGCTCCTACGCCAGCGCCAGCGCCTGCTCCTACACCAGCTCCAGCTCCTACGCCAGCGCCAGCGCCTGCTCCAGCTCCTGCTACTGCACCAGCTCCAGATCCTACGCCAGCGCCAGCGCCTGCTCCAGCTCCTACGCCAGCGCCAGCGCCCTAGCAACAGTAGCATCCGCAAACTAGATTCCCGTAAATCAGGAAGCACTAGCACCTCCTCTGCTTCGTCCACCCCAACATGAGGCGTGGCAGGAACCGCGGCATCCGCTAACTAGATTCTTTTTCTTACATCAGCCGTATCTCTTTGCCGAGAGCGGTAGCGATGCTTGAGAGAGTGTTCCACGAAAGCCCCCTTCTCCCGCTTTCAATCCTGGCGATAGCCGACTGGGGCATGCCCGCCTCTTTGGCAAGCTCTTTCTGGGTCATTTTTTTTCCTCCCGCGCTTTCCGGAGCTGGCTGATCATCCTCAGCCGAGCCTCTTCCTCTTTGCACGCTTTCCGAAAATCCGGCGATTTCATGGATTCCCCGAATACTTCTTCCTCCGTGTACCCTTTTAAGTATTTATTTTTCCCGATTTTTATTTTATACATTTTTTGCTATTTATAATTTATAATCATTCTATATATATTCTCCGCTTTCTCCAATTCAGCACGGGGAGTTTTTTCTGTTTTCTTAACAAAAGCTCCGGCAAAAAATATTGTTGAACCGTAAATGAAGAATAATAGCCGATATCTTTTTACCTTCAATTCCCCAATAGGCCCTCTTAGAGTTTTTACGCGCACTGCACGAAAGTCGTTCCTTTTCATGCAACTGATTTCTTCTTTTACCTTTGCCTGGAGTTTCCTCGGCAGTTCTTTTATAAAATTGTCAGTATTGCCCCAAAACTGAACAGCATAGATTTCCATAGAAAATAATAGCTACGTTTCTAATGGAAATCCAAATGTTTCTCTGCGGGCAGTATATCAAAATTGTTATATCGGCGCAAGCGCGCGCAAAAAAAATTCAACAAAAAAATTTCCGCTTGACATTTGCCGGCATATTTTATAAACCTAGGGGATATTTGCGCAATTTTCGCCTATATCCGTTTTGTTTTCCGGCGCGCGGGAAGGGCATGAATATCACGAATAGCGGGGCAACTCCCGCTTTTCTCCAAAAGTCGTGAGTTTTTAACCGCGCTACCCCGTGATATGAAAAAATCTTCCTCAAATTCTTCCAAGAAGCCGAAATTGCCTCCGAAAAAATCCACCAAGCCTGGCAGGACAGGCAACCTCGGCCGGTGCAAACCTGCCGAAGCGTGCCCTTACTGCGATTCGGCCGATTTTGTCCGGCGAGGAACCAGGAAAAACAAATACCAGATAGTCCAGCTGTACGCGTGCCGGAATCCCGAATGCAGCAAAACCTTCACCGCCCAGGACGTAAAGGGCAAACATTATCCCCTCAATATCGTGATTGAAGGCATGAACTATTACAATCTCGGCTTCTCCCTAGAAGACTCTTGCGCCATCCTGAAGAAGAAATTCGGCGTCCGTCCCGAGCCGTCCACTCTCTCAGAGTGGGTGGAAGAGTACAAGGAACTCTGCCGGTATGAGCGCCTGCGCCCCTACGCCGTGAAAAAATATTCTCCGGAAGAGGCGGTGGAGACAGTGACTCTCGCCCACAAACAGCTCTATCGCTTTCGTTATCACCGGGCGAAGACCGCCCTCATGCTGGAAGAATTTCCGAACCGCCGGTTTTGGCCGCTAAAAGATTACCTTGACAGCGTGGCTACGGACACTCCCCACCAATATTTTCAGGGAGAGGACCGCATGTCCGAAATCAAAAGCAAGTTCGATAAGGCGGACATGATCATCCGGGGCAAATACAACTACGCCGACCGCATGGCGGCATTCGTGCTTCAAGCGGTAAAAGAAAACCGAGAGCGGCACGAAGCTCTGGAGAGATTCATGCTTGCTAACGATTCCGTAACCGTGGCGGCGGAGGTGCCCGTATATATCAGGAAAGAGGACGTAGCGCACATGGAAAATATCCTCAATTTCAAAATTACTGAAGACGGAAAAGTCATGCTGAAGGGGGAGAAACGCGGGAAAGCCCTGCCGAAGGTTTTGACGGGCCACATTGACCTATTGCAGATACGGAACGGCCAAATTCATATATTGGACTACAAGCCAAAATCCGAGAAAGAGAAGCCGATAGAGCAGCTCACATGGTACGCCCTGGCCTTGTCGCGCCTCACGGGGCTCCGGCTTTTTGAATTCAAGTGCGCCTGGTTTGACGAGAAGGAATATTTTGAATTTTATCCCCTGCACGTGGTAAAGAAGCTACGCAAAGGGCGGAAGCGCGCGAGAAAGGTGCATTATCGTTCAGGCGAGGTGGCGGTCGTGCCTCAATCGGACACATTAACAATCATTCGGAAGAAGGAGGAATAGCAATGTACAAGAAATCTTATGCCGGCAAATCATACGCCGGGACCAAAAAGGCTTTCACTTTCAGGAATCTGGAAGTGTATCAGAAAACCATGGAGTGCTCTGTCATAGTGGCGAAGGATTTCAGGCCAGTCCTTTCCCGGCTCAAATATCCTTTTATGGAGGAAATGACAGCTTGCTCCATGGAGATACCGTTATTGATAGGAGAATCGCATTCAGTACGCTATGCCGATTTCCCCGAGGGAGTGGCGTTAATGGAAAAAGCCATGGCAAACTGCAACAAAATGATCATATATCTGGAACAGGTAAAGGGCATTTACGGAGAAAAAATCAAGCCGGATCTCTTGGAAAGCGTGATCAACCGATACGTGAATATCCGGGTAAAAATGTTCCGGCTGGAACGAGCCTGGAAAAAATATCATGAAGCCAATCCCGACAAAAAGAAAGAGCTCCGACCAATATATTAGTAGACGGAAACTTTGTGAGCGTTGCGGGAGGCCTTGCCTCCCACTCAAAAATATGTGTTCTACCAGACCACAAAATGAGCCAGGGGGAGGCAAGGCCTCCCGCAAGGAAAATCTGATAAGCAAGACGGCGTTTTTGGAATATCTGCTCTGCCCTAAGAATGCATGGCTACACTTACACGAACCGAAGCTCGCTGAATGCTTCAAACTCACCGAATATGAAGAGATGCTTTCCAAGGCGGGACAGGCAGTAGAAGAGCAAGCCCAGAAACTCTTCCCTAAAGGTACACTGGTAAAAACTTTCGGAAACGCCGGCATAGAGGAGACTAAAAAGCATATAGTCCAAAAAACTCCGGTTCTTTTCCAGCCGACTTTCGCGCACAAAAATTTTATCGCCCGGTCGGACATATTGGAATACGACCCTGAGGCGGGTACTTGGAATCTTTATGAGATAAAGGCGAGCAATTCGGCGGAGAAGCGTTCCGGTGGAACGGATTACATTGCCGATGCCGCTTTTCAAATGGAAATTATCAGGCAAAACGGCATAAAACCGGGCAAAATTTCCATCATTCACTTAAATCCTGATTACGCGCGGAATGAGAAACTGGACGCGGAATCGCTTTTTATAATCGAAGACATCACCCGCAGAGTAGAGGAACGCAAGAAGGAAATCGGCGCCTTTATGAAGGAAGCCTGCAGGGACCTATTAAAGAAAAACTGCAAAGGAATCCGATGCGATTGCCTTTACCGGGGCCGGAGCGCTCACTGTCCCACATTTTCCTATTCTCACCCCGAAGTGCCTGAATATTCCGTGCATGATCTCTGGCGCATCGGCAACAGCAAGAACAAGCTGAAAGAATTAGCGGACAGAAAAATCTATAATATTAAGAAGCTCCCGGAAAATTTCCCTGCAAACAACATCCAGCAAAACCAGATCAGCGTCTGGAAGACCGGCCTTCCTATCATAAACGCCGAAGCTATCCGGGAAGAGCTGTCCGGTTTGGAGTACCCCCTATACTTCTTGGATTATGAAACATACGCCCCGTCCATCCCTCTTTTCCGGGGCTTCAGGCCCTACGAGCAGATACCCTTCCAGTTTTCCCTGGATGTTCTCGAGAAAAAAGGAGATGAACTCGAGAATCACGAATATCTGCACGACTCCCCTTGCGACCCTTCGCCTTATATAGCCGAAGAGCTCCATAGGGTCATAGGAAAGCAAGGAACGGTTATCGTCTGGAACAAGCGCTTTGAGCAGAACATAAACAAAGAGCTCGGCGAGCGCCTGCCGAATTTCCGAAGGTTTTTTGAAAAAGTGAATGAGCGAATTTATGACTTGATGGATATTTTTCAAGATCAATATTACGTGCACCCAGATTTTCACGGAAAAACCTCCATAAAGAAAGTCCTACCCGCCCTATTGCCAGGACTGAGCTATAAAGGGATGGGCATACGGGAAGGCGCCGCCGCCTCGGAAAAATGGCACAGCATGGTTTTTGGAAATTTGCTTCCCTTTGAAAGGGAAAAAATCTTGAATGATTTAATATTATATTGCGGATTAGATTCTCGCGCTATGTATGAAATATGGAGATTCCTTGAAGCCGTATAACAGCCGTATCCTCAAAGCCTTTTTTGACTTCAATTCACACAATCAACATTTCACGCTGTAAAGTAAAAGGAAATCTTGCTATACTATTAGAGTGCGACCAGTCTGTCTGAAAACCAAATTCAGCGCTTTTGCGCTAAAAGCCGGATGAAAACGGAGAAAACAAAAAAGAAGAGCCGGGCCGCCTTCGCCATCTTGCTGTTTTTCGCCTGCGTCTCCATATCGATTCTGCCGGAAGCGTCTTTCGCTTTCACCGGAGGAGTGGACGCCACTCCGAAAATAGTGAAGGAAGTTCCGAAAAACCAGGCGAAAGTGTGCCGGGATGTCACCTGTTCCAATCCTCCTCCCACCATTGTTGATTTCAATAAAAAAAGCGATTTTCCGCTCGTGATTGACAGCGTGCTTGGACTCTCGGGAAAAGTGTGGGGCGGAGATTTGGGATGGATAACGTTCAATCCTCCGTTCGGCGGAGTGCGTTTTGCCGACTTGTCCACCGGCCGGCTTACCGGCACCGCTTGGAGCCAGACCTCGGGGGTGATCAATTTTGATGTTACAGGACAGCAAGTGACCATTGATCCGAAGACCGGCGAATGGCGCGGATGGGCATGGGCTTCCGGACCTTACGGCGGATGGATCAAGTTTGATTGCGACGATCCCGACGCTTGCGTAAGGAGCACCTGGCGGGGCACCGGAAGCTATTTGAATGAAACGCCCGAAGGAACTGCGCCCTTCATTTCAGGTCCCGTTGCGCCTTCTCAAACCACAAATCCATCTTCCAATTTCACCACTCAAACCTCGACTCCTTCTGTAGTGCCAACCCCCGCCGGCGGTACGGAAACAAGCGGTGCTGCGGCAAAAACTGGCCCAACCTTTCCGAAAAAACCGGAAAACACGGTCCCTTCAGTACCGACAGCCGCTGATCAAAAGAACAGCGTGCCCGTGGCCATTTCCGGTTTTCTTGACGGATTGGCTGAAAGCACCGGCAATTTGTCCCAAGGAGCCGGAAAGTCGCTGAGCGGAGCCGCAGATGCGGCATCTTCCGGAGCCCAGTCGTTTTTCGGCGGTTTTTCATTGGGCTGGCACTATCTATGGAACGATTTGGGCGATTATTTAAAGCGTTGCGGAGAATCATTGAAAGAAACAGTTGCCATATTTTCTTCGGCGGCTTCCCGGCTGGCTGACGGAATATCCGGCGGAGCCGGCGGAATGGCCAGCGCCATATCTGCTCTGCCCGCGGAAACCGCCCGGGGCATAGGAAGCGGAGCGGGATCGGCTGCCTCTTCCGTCGCCGGCGTATTTTCCGGAGTTGCGCAAAGCGCGGCGGACGGATTCACCGGCGCGGTGCAAGGCGTATCAAGCGGACTGTCGGGCGCGGTTTCTTCCGTGTCCTCTTCTTTTTCAAATATCGCGGATGGTGCTTCGGCCGGGACAAGCTCGGTTGTTTCTTCCGTGTCCGGCCTGGCTTCCGGCCTGGTTAATGGAGTTTCAAATGGAGTAGGCAGCGCATTCTCTTCCCTGTCTAATTTAGCCTCCGGGATGACAAAGGGCGCGGAAAGCGGAATATCTTCTGGCATTTCTTCCGGCGCGGGCGCCGCATCTGCCATTAGAGCATTTTCCGCAAGCGCCGGCTCCACAGCCTCAAGATTCGCCGGCGATATTTCTTATGGAGAAAAACAGATTGGCAAATTGGCGATCGGATTCTGGGATGAACTGCTTGGCGGATTCTCTTATTACGGAAAAATCGTCGGGGACGCCGTTTCCAGGCTGTCTTTATAAAATAGACCGCAAATGAAAAATCGCAAAGGGTCATCCTTTGCGATTTTTCATTTGCGCGGCCGACCGGACTTGAACCGGCAACCTCTCGCGTGCACTTATCCAATATTTTCATAAAGGCGTGGACTATATCTTCACCATACTCGAATAATCGAGTTTAGGCGCTCCTGTATCTAGTCTCTACGGCGCCCCCGGCAAAGCCGGGGTTCCCACGGTATTCGCGTATCCATAAGGACTTAGCCTTCACCGTTATCCAGGAGAGTTTCAATCCGCCTTTTAGCGGAAAGCTGCAAAATCTACAGGCGAGTGCTCGAACCAGTTGAGCTACGGCCGCAAACGTATAAATATTTCAAATATCCTCTTTTTTCTCTCTAAAAACAGGCCGGAAAGGCCTTGGTCTCCTCTATTATACATAAAATCGTATAATTTCAAAGAACCTTGAAGGTTCAATTTTAACCTATGGCACTGCTTATCTTTTAGTTTATATAGCTTTCCACATTCAATACCTATATGTTCAAACTTTTTCTTTAGCTTATAAAGAAAGCAAAAAGAACAAGAAGTAAAACATGTGGTAATAATATAATTCGGCGTTATTCTTTTTTTATTAATTAGCCCAGTCCACACATTACCATCTCCGTCAAAGTATCCCCGGACAAAATTTGGGAAATATTCATCGGGAATATTTGGAATTGCCAAGCTTTTGGTCTTTCTTTCTGAGTAGCCAAGCTTCCTAAGGTCATTGCACATTTCCACACTGCCTATTTGAATCCTATACAAAATACTTTTGGCCGGTTTCTTGATTATCCTAATACTAATTTTGTGCTCTGAAGACACAACTTTTTTGATATTTTCTAAAAGCTCTTTGTCTTTAATTTGAATGCACCAATATTGTCCGCCCCTTCTATTGACCGTAATATACCCGTCCGCCGCGAAAAATCCTAGCACGTATGCCATTTCCGGCGTCCACTTTTTAAAAAAATTCTTGTTTACTGATTTATGTACAGGCACGAAAAAATTCATGCCCCTCACGAGGATCTGGTTACTTATATGTGCCGGTGAAAGGAATCGGACCTTTTACTGAGGCTTATGAGTCCTCTGTTTTACCATTAAACTACACCGGCAAAATTTTAAATCATTGTTAATATAACTTACTGAAAAAAAATTTGCAAATTAGTGAAAAAAGGATATAATGCAAAGCATATAGCGGGGTGGAGAAGTGGTATCTCACAAGGCTCATAACCTTGAGACAGCCGTTCGAATCGGCTCCCCGCAACCAGAAAAAGCAGAAAGCCTTGTTTCCGAAAGGAGGCAAGGCTTTCTGCTTTTTGTCTGGGGCGGAGCCTGCCTGCCGCAGGCAGGGGTTACCCTCCGCCCTCCTCCGCTCTTCCTGCCGGAATGCGCGGAAGCCGGAAGCTTAGATAAATCCGAATTCCTGGAAAATAACTTCGTATAGGGCGACCACTCTCCTCGCCTCCCGCAGAGTAAGCTCAAAAGAAGCGCCTTCGTGGGCAATATGATTTCGAACCGCGTGCGCTTCCCAGGCCATGGAAAGATGCTTGAAATGCTTTTGGTCGGCCGACTTTAATTTCTCTCCCAAGCTGTCCCCCTTAAATCCGAGCTGGCCCATAAGCCTGCCGAGCATGTCGTCCGCTTCCATTACGGCCAGCTTCCATTGGGCCGGATTGTCCGAGGAAAGCATGCTTATCACCCGCACCCAGTCCGGATTTTCCGAAACCTGTTTGGCGTGTTCTTTTTCTTTTTCCTTCTCCGCCCGGTGATGCGCGTATTCCCGTATTTCCTCTTCTATATGATGATGCTCTTTCTTCCGGATTTCAAACATTCGGACCGAGCAATACAAGATCACGGTTATGCAGAAAATTGATACGACGGAAAGCACCGCCTTCACTACGTTCCAGGTGTCTTGGGTAAGAACCGCGGAAAACACTCCCCCCGCCCATTCTATTACCTTATACGCTCCATACTCCCATTTAAGGAATGTGGAAGAGCCGTTCTGCACGGAATTACCGAAAATCGGATTCTGGTCTATGATCGGTTGTAATACCTGGAAAAGATACATGTCAGTTTTTTAGGCTTTTTTCAATTTCAAACAAGGAATGATCCCGCAGGGCGGGAGCGGTGAACAGGATTCCGAAAGGCAGATTTTCCGAAGAAGTTCCGGAAGGCAGAGAGATGGAAGGAAGGCCGGCAAGGTTGGCTGAGACGGTAAAGATATCCGACAGGTACATCTGCAAAGGATCGCTGCGTTCTCCGAACTTGAAAGCCGGAGCCGGGGCCGTCGGAGTGGCCACATAATCTATTTCATTGAAAACTTCGCTGAATTCTTTCATAATCGCTCTTCGAACTTTCCAGGCTTTGTTGTAGTAAGCGTCGTAATATCCATGAGAAAGGACGTAGGTGCCGAGCATTATCCGGCGCCTGGTCTCCGGTCCGAAGCCCGCCGAACGGCTTTTGCTGAACATTTCAAATACCGTGTCTCCTTCCTTGCGCAATCCGTAGCGCGCGCCGTCCAGCCGGGAAAGGTTGGTGGAAACTTCGGCCGGCATGATTATATAGTATACAGCCAAAGCGTATTTGGAAAAAGGAAGCGATATGTCTTTGACGGAATACCCGGATTTTTTTAATTTTTCCATGGATTCGTCAAAATTCGCGAGAACTTCCGCATCTACCCCTTCTTTCAAGAGTTCCCTCGGAACGCCTATAGACTTTCCCGGTGAAGCCTCTTTTGGCAAATCTATCGAGGTTCCGTCAAGCTCGTCTTTGCCTCTTATGCAATCAAAGATAATCCCGGCATCCTCTGAATTTTTGGCGAAGGGGCCGATTACGTCCAAAGAAGAAGACATGGCTGTAAGGCCGGAACGGGAAACCGCGCCGTAGGTCGGTTTCATGCCCACCACCCCGACGAAGCTTGCCGGCTGGCGGATGGAACCGCCCGTATCCGAACCGAGCGCGCCGAGGGCCATGCCCGACGCCACCGCCGCGGCCGAGCCTCCGGAGGATCCTCCGGGCACTCGAAGAGGATCGCGCGGATTTTTCACCGGTCCATACGCCGAATTTTCAGTGGAAGATCCCATAGCAAATTCATCCATGTTCGTCCGGCCGATGAGTACGGCTCCGGCGTCTTTTAGTTTTTTTATGACGAAAGCATTATAGCTGGCTCGGTAATTTTCCAGCATTTTTGAGGCGGAGCTGGTAATCCTGCCTTCAATCAATATATTGTCTTTCACCGCGATAGGAATGCCCGCGAGCTTTCCTCCTTTTCCTTCCTTGATCATGGCGTCCGCTTTTTTTGCCTGTTCCAGGGCGTCATCAAACACCTCCAGAAAAACATTCAGTTCCCCGTTTTTTTCCTTTATTTTATCAAGGCAGGCAAGCGCCAAATCTTGTGAAGAAAACTTCCCCTCCCGGAGCATCTCCCCCGCCTTTTTTATAGTCAGAGCTTCGGTATCAATCATTGTTTAAAATCTTTTTGACCTTCAAAAATCCGTCTTGGGAATCCGGAAATTGGGACAGCAAAAGCTCGCGCGAAAACTCGCCCGCCATCGTTTTGTCGTCTCTCCATACGTTTCGCGGATTGTATTCCGGATTGTCTTCTCCTGTTTTCGCCTCGCTTACTTGTTCCACATAGGCCAGAATTTCCTTCATGTCTTTCAAAAGAGAGGTTTTTTCGGCATCTGAAAGTTCCAGCTTTGCCAGGTCCGCCAGCGCCTCAATATCCTTTATTTCCATAATGAAATTATAGCAAAAACGGGTTGAATGATAAAGCAGGCAAAGATATGAGCCTCTGCTACTTTCCCACCAGCGCCTTTATCCGCTCATCAATCGGAGGATGAGTGGAAAAAAGTCCGGAGATTTTTTTCTTCAGCCCGGGCCTAGGATCCGCAATGTAGAGGTGCGCGATGGCCGAACTTTGCTTCCGCATTGGACGGGCATAATCTGAAATCTTGCGCAGGGCGTTCGCCAAGCCTTCGGGATACCTGGTAAGAAGCGCGCCCGAGGCATCCGCCAGAAATTCCCGCTTGCGGGAAATAGCCAGCTGCATCAGAGCGGCAAAAATCGGAGAGAGCACAAGGAAAATGATGCCGATGAGCATGATAATGCCTCCGGCGTTTCCTTCCCCTTCTCTTGCCCGCCCCCTGATTCCGAAGAATTGCCCGCGGATGAAAACGTCCGCCGCGATGGTCACAAAACCCACAAGCACCACCACCACGGTGGAAAGGAGCATGTCTCTGTTGCCGATATGCGAGAGCTCGTGCCCGATCACTCCTTCAAGCTCATTCTTGTCCAGGATTGCCAAAAGGCCGGAAGTCACCGCCACCACCGCGTGCTTCTTGTCCCGGCCGGTGGCAAAAGCGTTCGGGGCCGGATCGTTAATTATGTAAATCTTTGGCAAGGGAAGGCCGGCGGTAATGGAAAGATTTTCCACCGCGGTATACAGATCAAAATATTCCTCCCGGCTGGCCGGCTTGGCTCCCGAAAGCTTTATCACCACCTTGTCCGAATTCCAATACGCGAAAATATTAAGCAGTACGCTGAAGATTACGAAAAAATACAAAATATTAGGATTGCCGTAATAGTATGAAAGAAACCAGCCTATGGCTATGACCAAGGCCAAAAACACCGCCATAAATATCCAGGTTTTTGTCAAGAT
>JAKAKW010000002.1 GCA_021824345.1 bacterium | reverse complement strand
TTCGTCATTTTGAAGTGCTTCAGGGTCTAAAGACCTCAATTGATCTATCATGAATCCTTCCAACTTTAGCATTCCTTCTTGGTTGTTGGCAATTAATTCAAACTGAATCTGTCCAAAGGAAGACAAAAGATAAGCCTCTATAACTTTTAAGGCCTTTTCCTTTTCAACTGATTGTTGAATAAGTTCTGAGCAATAGAAAAAATTTGTTGACACAACCACGTCGGAACCGTTATTAATGATATACACAGCATGTTTTTCTCGCTCTGCCCGAGGAATTAACATATCTGCTTTTACTGTACTGTTAAATGTTCCATTAACTATCCGTTTCCATTTTGAAGTACTGAAAAGATTTTCAGCTTTTTCAAGAAAAATTTTAAATTCTTCAGATAAAGTCTGTTCCAGAAGTTTATCGTAGTTACAAGGAAAGAGAACTGCTTTTTCAAAACTTAACTCATTTTCTCTGACAACAAAATGCCTCCTCTTGCCAGAACTAAGCTTGTTGTTTTGGAAACCTATTCCAACATATTCTGCTGGGAGTGAATCAAAAAAAGAAGACAGCGTGTCGTTTGGATTCAGGAATATAGTTTTTGAACCACCGTTGTTATCAGCTGAACCTCTTTTAACGACTGAAAAAAGACCGCCTTTAATATTTTTTAGAATCTTTAAGTTTTTAATCTTCTCGTAATTTCCTTTTGGATCTAACAAGTAAGATTTCCAGTTGTCTGATGAATTCAGCAGCTTTTTACTTACCCTTCTCAGGGAAAAGTCGGCATTCACTTCTTCTTTCCCTTCTAATATGCTTTTAACTTTTTGGGTGTCCTCAATTAAGGATGATTTGATTATCTTAAGAAAATTAATATCTTTTTTGGGTGAATTTTTTTGAAGAATAACTAGGCAAGTAGTAATTTTGAAGTTAGAAAAGTATTCTTTCGGATAAGTAATAATAGATTCTATATGTTCTTTTAAATATTCTTTTATAAAAACACCATCAAGATTATTAAGGAATTTAGCCATTAATACTATCCCCGCTCTTCCGTCTTCTTTGAGATAATGGAAAAGCCAATTAATGAAATAGAAATACAGATTTGGTTGTTTTGCTTCCCTGATAAAAGAAATAGGCAACACTTCCTCTATCTTGCTTAACATGTATTCCTTTCTAGACTGTGTTATAGGATTATTAGGATCATCACTTCTCAAGAAAGGGGGGTTCATTAGTACAATGTCATATTCTCCCGGGTGAGCTATACCAAAAACATCCCCCGCTTGTAAGTCTATTTGTGTATCAGAATTTACATCATTTAAATTCTTTGATACAAGCCTAAAAGTTGCTAATTGATTTAAAAACGAATCAATTTCACACCCATGAAGCTTGGAAAGAATATTATTGTGTTTTACTTTTACATTATCTTCTTGATACAACGAAGATATTTTTTCATATGATGCGTCAAGGAGAGATCCATCTCCTGAGCCAGGATCCATAACGGTGCTGTCCGGTGATAAAATTGTAAGCTCAGAGAGCAAACATGCTAATGCTTTATCTGTCATCACTTTTCCTTCACCATGGAGCTCTTCTCTACTATATATTTTTTCAGTAATAAGATTAAAGATAATACTAGGTGAAGAATTTTCTGAAACTGCAGGCATTGAATATTCATCTAATTTTTTTATAAATCTCTTTAATTCTTCTAACTGGTTTCTGGTAATGTGATCGGGGATAATTCCATCAATACCACCATAGGGTCTGAATATTTGTTCAAAATCTATACTCAACACCCTTTCAAATGAATTTACTACACTATTTACAAACTCTTTCACATCATCAGTAGTGTAGTTGATATTCCTAAATACAGAGCTATTTTGATGATTTTGAGAAGAATAAATACTCTTTAAATAATAGAAAAAAAGAAATCTTAAGAGCTCATACAGACTTACGTCTCTTTTTTTAATTTTATCGGTGATTTTTAAGTCTAAAAGAATACTTTGGTAAGTAGAATAAAATGAGTCAACCAAAAGAAGCCAATTGTCTGTGAATTTTGGCTCTATATTTTCGTAAGCTGATTTTAATATAGAAACCATCGATTCCGTAAAACTCTTTTTTATTTTTAAAAAATTATCATTATTTTCTTTCTCAAAATGACCGTGTATAATAGGATTTCCCTTTAGAAGACACCTATTTACATGTTCGTCTCTGTCAGCGAATAATATTGATTCCTCTAAGTTAGTAATTGCAAAGTACTTCTGAGAGTTCGCCCTCCACTGATTAGAGAGGGCAGAAACATATCCCTTTGTTTGAATCCAAAACCTCTCCGATTCAACGGACTGTCGAGTGCGTTTCACCTCCAAAATAAAAACATATTGGTTGTTCCTCTTTAAAAGAATTCCAAAATCAGGGATAGTGGTACTACCTAGAATATTTGGATGGTGCCTAACCGACAATTCTGATTCAAGTCCTAAAATACTTATGGCTTGTTTCAGACACTTCTCTACTTCAGGATGGAAGTCTGAAACTTCGTCCATGTCGTACCATAAATAGTTCATCTAGCTTAATAATTTATATCTTTGAATATCTTGGTAATCAACACTCTTACCAGTTGTTTTATTTAGGAATGCCAACAAAAGTAAATCAATCTTTTTTATTAAGAATTCGTCATTATCACTAGAGGAAGAACAAAGAAGCTTCCCGTAGTTTCTTAGAACTTTTATCTCTTCCTTTGAGAGTAATTCTTTTCTAAAAACTCTAACTTTTTTAAATTCGTACAGTTGTAACTTTCTTAATCCCCTTCCTTGTGTACGTGCATTAAGAACTAAGGATGCTTTTGTAAGAGAAGAATTTAGAATAGCCAAGTCTACGAATGCATCTGTGCTGTTCATGGTGTAAAAATTGTTTGAGACAAAATATTTTGAAGGGTTATAAATAAAGTTAGTTTTATCCCTAAAATAATAATTAAACACAATGTTACCTGGCACGACTTCTTTTATAACAAACCAGTCCTTCCTTTCTATTATGCTCTTTTCAAGAGTTTTGTATCTACCTTTTGAACTCACAACATTTTTCTTTACATCTAATAGATAGTCTTTTATCTTTTTTTCAATATTTGTTAATTTTTTTTCTTTAACAAGCAAAACACGCCGGGTACTTTTCTTTAATGCCCTGTATGAGTCAATCTTTTTAATATCTTTGATAATAGGCTTAGCCAGATGTGTTTTAATATCATTAGGTAGGTAAAAGAACTCATTAGCAGGTGTTTCTAAACCTCTTTTTATATTGGTAAATTTATTACCAATATCCTCAAAAAATAATTCATTAAAATCAAACAGTAAGTCATCATCCTTCCCCTCTAAATTTTTTAGAAAAACATTTAATTCCTTTTTATTATTCAAGACCGGAATAGATCTAGCGTCATCGATAGATATCTTAACTGGAACACTCTTTTTGCTTGTCTTCTCTAATTCTATTATGGTCGCACCAACATTTGCATTATCAAAAGCAGACTTTTTAAAATGAATAATTTTTTTGACGTTGGTATTATCATTAAGATATTCCTTGAATATTTCCCCGTATCTAGTGTACAACCAAGAGTCATAACAAATCGCGACCATACGTCCGCCCGGTTTTAAATGCTGTAGCGCCTTAATAAAAAAGTACACATACAAATTGGTTTGGCTATTTGATTTAAAAGGAGTATTCTCCAAAACTTTATTTATTAACCTTTTGCTATTTATTTTGGATGTACTCAACTGTTCCTGCCTTACGTAGGGAGGATTCATGATCAGAAAATCATATTTGAACAAAGGGGAAAAATCGAAAAAATTTTTAACAAATATTCTTTTACTATTATTGGTATAAAAGGAAGAATCTACTAATTCTTTGTCAACCTCTACGCCGTCCATAAGAAAATTATTCTTTGGGAATAACGAGTCAATAGTTTTTAAAAAAACATTATTTCCGATGCATGGATCAAGTACCCTACCTTCTCGCTTATCGCCTATAAGAAGTAAGGACATGAGACGCGCAAGGTTGTCAGGTGTGAACACTTGTCCTAGATCTTCCTTTGAAGTTGAAGATATATTATTTATTTTTACCTTTTCTTTTAAGGGCATATGACTGTTGCAACTTAGTACTTACATTGTATCACATCATTGTATCAATTAAATCTATTAACAATACCGAAAAAGCCTGAAAAATAGGGATAGAAACTGCAATCCACAGGAGACTACAATAAAAAGTTATCAACTCGGGACGCCCTAGACTCCTGGGCCGGATTGCGTCATTCCTTGGGTGTCATGGAAAACGCAATACAAGCGCCATTCGGGGCAATGGCTAAAGTAACAACCCCTGTAAGGACCAGATACTGCCTATACGCCCGCAAAAGCACGGAGAGTGAGGAAAGGCAGGTTTTAAGCATAGACAGCCAAATCAAGGAAATGCTCCAGTTGGCGGAGCGTGAAGACCTTGAAATAGTGTCCATGAAGCGAGAGAGCCATTCGGCCAAGGAAACAGGTCAAAGGCCCATATTCAACGAGATAGTGGAGGAAGTACGGCAGGAGAAATATAACGGCATACTTACTTGGGCGCCGGACAGGATCAGCAGAAACGCCGGAGATTTGGGCAAGATTGTGGACCTTATGGATTCCGGCAAATTACAGGAAATAAGAACTCACGGACAAAGATTCAGTAACAATCCAAACGAAAAGTTTTTATTGATGATTCTGGGATCTCAGGCAAAACTAGAGAACGATAATAGAAGCATTAACGTAAAGAGAGGTTTAAGGACCAGAGCCGAGATGGGATTATGGGCCGGAACAGCACCGCTTGGATATCTGAATCAGAACAGGATGGACAAGAAGTGCCAGGTAATAGTGGATCCCCTGCGTGCGCCGGTAATCAAGAAAATGTTTGAGAAAGTGGCCTACGAACAATATTCAGGAAGAAGGATATATAACTGGCTCAAATTTGAACTGAACTTCTACACCAGAGGCAATAAACCGCTGACCTTGAGCGGAGTATATAGGATACTGGAGAATCCATTCTACTACGGTATCTTCGAAAGACCCCGGAACAGCGGAAACTGGTATCAAGGTAAACACCATCCCATTATTACTCAAGAACTATTTGAAAAAGCCAAGGCACAATTGAAACGTGACCAGATAGTACGAGAAACTAAAGAATTCGCCTTCACCAAGCTCTTCACCTGTGGATATTGCGGCAGTGGTATATCAGCGGAAGAAAAATGGAAGCAGTTGAAGAGTGGCGGAGCCAACAGATACATCTACTATTCCTGTGCGAGATCTAAAGACCGGAACTGTAAGAACAAGTATATCCGAGAGGAAGACCTTATAAAGGAACTCCTGAAGATTCTGGACAAGGTGGATATTAATGAGCTTGGTATGAGGCAAAGACTTGAAGAGGAAATCGCAAGATTCAATATCTTCCAAAAGTCTGTGTTGGGGATAAACAAAAAAATCTCAAACGACAAAGAAACTGACATTAGAAACTACGCGAAATACATTTTAAAAGAAGGTTCAACCGTGGAAAAAAGAGAGTTGCTTGTTAATTTGAGATCAAGAATAACTTATAAAGACAAGAAGTTAACTGCAAATATATAATCCTATTCGTATCCCTTCTCTAAAGCCTTTTCCAACATATTGTATACAACAGACATCTGAGTTTTAAAATCATCAAAAGTAATATTTTCCGCTACGGATATTCCATAAGAAACTTTCTCTTCATTTGGAAGCTCTCCTTTCTCCTTTTTCCATTCCCCAGGATAATACTCTTCAATAGTCTCAAAGGGTATTACATGTATATGCTCCCCCTCAATCAACCATGGGTGAGTCTCTTTAAAATCGGTAAAACTCTCTCTTTGTTCAGAGTTTGGTAAATCTAGCAAAAATACAACTTGTTCCTTGTAAACACCATTTGTTAAAAGAGGTGTATAACATTGATTAATAGCATGATAAATTTCTCTCTGTCTTTCAGTATCTCCTCGAGCGAAAAGTATTTTAATATTATTACATTTAGCATTTTCTCCGTAAAACCTTTCTCTTATTTTGTTAAGAAAATTATACTCTGTCTGACCTTCAACAATAATAAAATTACTAGGCAAAAGTAAATCTCCTGGGCTTCCTCCCAAAAGGGAGTAAATTGAATCAAGTCTCTCTTGCTCTTTTTCTACTGATGTTAAGGTTGATACACCATCTTTCTTTTTTACATTATAAATCTTCTGATTTTCATATTTTTCGTTTGCAAAAATAGAAGAATGTGTATTTACAAAAACTTGTCCTCCGTTTTCCACAATATCTCTCAAGGCATGCTTTAATGCACGTTGCGCGGAAGGATGTAAATGTAATTCTGCCTCATCAATTAAAAAAATGAAGTTTTGAGCTATACCATTTTCCTTTCTATAGTCGGCGTATGATTGAATAATTGCTAGCATAATGGCACGCTGCATACCATCTCCTTTATTTTCTGCTTTTGTTTTTATCCCGTCATCAACTTCTGTTTCAAAACCTTTTAACATGTCTTCTAATTTAGGATCTTGAATCCTGAAATTGACTGTTGTTCCTTCAGAGAATTGTTTTTTAAGGTAAAACTCTACCTTTTCTTCAATATCGCTAACGGAATCTCGAAATACAGATCCTGTAGAATTAAATAACTCATCGAATAGATTAAGAAACTCTCTGTATTTGGGGTCTCTTTTAATTACATCAGAAAGTACACCTGAAAGCATTTCAGCAATAGGGCTTTTTGTTTTATAACCAGATACATCATTAAGCCTTATCTTTGTCGTTACATACTCAATCTTTGGTAAGAAATAATTAAGGGCTGAATCAAAACCTCTTGGATTACCAACATCTTCTCCATTGACAATCATTGCACGTTTATCATTCTCACTCGTTTTCTCCATTATGAAATTATCATCATTACCCAATACCCCCTTTATAGCGTTCTTGTATCCTTCATTTTCCAATGAATCGAGCGTAGATTGAACATCATCATAATATATTCTAACTTTTATTGGGTTGTCCTTAATGTATTTATGATAATTTGAATCAACAGTTTTACCAGAATCAAACCAATCTATAGCCTCAAAAAGATTGGTCTTACCATGATTATTTTGACCGACAAAGATATTAAACCCAGAAACATCAAAATCATATTTCTTTATTGACCTAAAGTTTTCAACTTCTATCCTGGTTATCTTCATAGACTACTATTTCAAAATATTCAAAAATTAAGGCACTCGGGTCACTCCGATACTTAATTCTCTTGGCGGGGATCAAGCGATTCGAACTAAGTGGGTCGCCCCTCTCTCATATCCTTATTTTACTTCATTATTTATATTTATCCACAACAATCGTGGGATTCGAACCAGCCACTCAATAAGATTGTTTCAACTACCGAATGTCATAAAGTTAGAACTCTCATATCTTCTAACTCCCCTGTTAAATAGTTTAACAGACAAGAAGAACCACGCGACAGCGACTAAGAGTATCACTCCGAGTTTTTCAAAGGAGATGTTCTTTAATATTTCAACAGGCAAGGACGCCACCACAAGCGATGGAATAAGAAAAGTAAACACGAACCGGGTAATTCCCTGGAATGCCCCGCCCTCAAACAATGAAGGGGTCATAAATAATTCAAAAAGACCGTTTGTCACGGAATGGGCATCTATAAACAGGAAACTTACGGAATAAACTGTGATAACCGCGGACAAAAACATCAATACCGAAATACAGACAAGTACACCGGCTAAAACGATTTGCAAAATGCTTACTTTAATCAAAACAAAATAGATTACTAGGCAAGCAAGACCGAAGACTATATCGCCGATGGCCGAAACATTGAACCACGCAGTAGCAACGCGCACCAGAAGATTTTTGGGCGATAGCATAAAACGATCAAACCCCCCTCCGGCCACGTAATCAGCCATTCTCCTCAAGCCGGCCGTACCGGAAAAAACTATTCCGTAGGTAAGAGCATTGAATCCCAAGAGTCCGATAATGTCGGCGGCGGTCCAGCCGTTTATAACTCCGACAGAATTCACGAAGAAAACCCAGATAGCGATAAAAACGGTGTTGTTTATCGCCATGCCAATAATATTCGTAAGAAAACTGGTGCGGAGTTCCGCACTGCTTTTGATATTTTTCTTTATAGCGTAAAACGCAAAATATATTTCTTTTTTCATATGTTAATTATCCCCCGTTTACCGCCACTTTCTTCTTAGCCTTCGCAAACAATATATAAACCAGAGCGGCTAAAATAACTATCCAAAAAGCTTGAATACCCAACTTCGTCGCCCATTCAGTAATCCAACTATTATACACAGTATGCGTTATGAATTGCGAAGCGCCAAAGGGGCTCCACAGAGCTATTTCATACATGAAATGAGGAAACAATGCTACGGGCAGGTAAGAACCTCCAAGAATCATTACTGTCTTGTCCACTATCCAGTAAATCGGATTTATGTCTTCCACCCAAAACGCTATCAATCCTACCATGATGTATAAAAACAAAGACAGCAATATCCCAAGCAGTATTACGGCAATGAATGTCGGAACAAAAATACCAATAGGAACGGTATTGGGCATACCGAAAGAAAGCGCAAGCACTATTGCCCCAAGGACGGAAATAATGCAAAAAGAATACAGGCCTGATCCTATCTGCCACCACATGCGGTATGCCAAATATGAAATCGGCTTGCAGAAAAGTGTCTCCACATTCCCCGACTGCACGTCCTGCATAATGGTTCTTGATATATCGCGCAAGCGGAATACCGAAAAAGCAAAATAAAAGAACATGCTCCAAGCAACAACCACAAAAGTGGTACCGCTTATATTTCCTCCGTTTAAATTATATACATACCAATACAATACGAGGAGAACTCCACAGCGGGCTATGATCCCGAATGTGTCAACAACCAGCCGTCCGGGATAATACATATGGTCCCGCACAAGCGTTTTTACTATTTTACTTCCCAGTCGGATTGCTTTCATAGATTTCCCTTATGATTGTTTCCAAGTCAGTGTCGTATACGTCAATGTCATCCACTTTGAACAATCCGAGCAATTTCTTCAAAGAATCTTGCACGTTAATTTTATCAAGATTTACCGACACGGTAACTTTATTTCTTTCTTTTGCAACATATCGTATTCCTTCCGGCAACTCGGGAAACTCCTGAAAAGAAGTTTCCGGGGTAATATTTATGTTTTTCTCTCTTACAAATTCTCTGGCCAACTCCTCCGTCGGCAGGTCTTTTACCAATCTTCCATGATTGATTATTATAGTGCGATCGCAAAGCGACTCTATATCACCCACGTCGTGCGATGTCAGGAATATGGTAGTTTTCTCTTCTTTGTTTACCCGGAGCAATAAATCGCGCAACGACTTCTTGGCTACTACATCCAAGCCGATGGTCGGTTCGTCCAGAAAAATTATGCTCGGCTTGTGAATGAGCGAGGCGGCCACTTCGGCTCTCATTCTTTGGCCCAGAGAAAGCTTCCGCACCGGCTGACCGGCAAATGATTGCATATCAAATAACTCCACTAACTCTTTTATTCTTTTCTCTATTTCCTCATCCGATAAATCATACATAACGCCGAAAAACTCAAGCGAGTCGGTCAAAGGAAGATTCGGCAGAAGCTGGGAACGCTGGCCGAACACCGTACCAATTTTATATGCCAGCTTTTTTCTGTCTTTGGACGGGTCCAAACCAAGCACATTCACTTTCCCGGCAGTCGGGTAAAGAATGCCAGTAAGCATTTTTATCGTAGTTGATTTCCCTGCTCCGTTCGGACCGATAAATGCTACCCGCTCCCCGCTTTTTACATTGAATGAAATATCGTCAACCGCTTTGATTTCCTTTTTCTCGGGCGCAAAAAAATTTTTAACCCATCCCCTGGAAGAGTCTTTCACCGGAAAAGTGAATTTCTTGGAAAGGCCAGACACGATAATGGAGTCTGAATTCATTGTTATAATTTAACACGAAATACTCTGAAAATCACTTTCACGTAAGCACTCGGGTCGCACTGCTCTCGTAAGTAATTAGGTCACTCCGATAAAAAGTTGTCAAGGCGGGGACCAAGCGATTCGAACTAAGTGGGTCGCCCTGTTATCATACGGCTTAAAATATAAAGATTTTTAAACCTGTCTTGAGTGTATCAAAAATCACTTGCATTTGCATTTATAATCTAATATAATCTCATATAGTCAGAATATAAGATTGAAGCACAAGCACGAAAAACAGTATGAACTACAAATTCAACAAAAGACTGAAGGAACTGCCGGAATCGATCTGGGTATTGATAAATCGGATTGATGAGCTCAAAGGCTGGTGGGTAGGCGGAGCAAATCTCAACCCGCAGGCTCTGGGTCGTTTGAAGAAATCTACTCTGGTTACCTCCACCGGAGCTTCCACCCGCATTGAAGGAGCCAAACTATCGGACGAGGACGTGGAAAGATTGATGAGAGGCCTCTCCGTCCAAAAATTCGCGGACAGAGACAAGCAGGAAGTCAGAGGATACTTTGAACTTCTAAACAATGTTTTTGAAGCTTGGCCGCACATACCTTTTTCGGAAAGCACTATCAAACATTTTCACAAAGAACTGCTCAAATATGCCGAGAAGGATGTGCTACACAGAGGCGAATATAAAAAAACGGAAAACAAAGTGCATATGATAGACGAGTCCGGCAATTCAATCGGTGTGCTCTTTGATACTACTCCCGCGTACCTGACCCCGAAAGAAATGCTTGAACTGACCGAATGGATGCTAGGGGCGCTGGCAGAGAAAGAAATTCATCCATTGCTTGTCATCGGAAACTTCTTGGTTGAATTCTTGAAGATCCATCCGTTCCAAGACGGCAACGGGCGAATTTCCCGCATTCTGACCAATCTTCTTATGCTCAAAAACAATTATCCGTATATGCCTTATGTTTCGCACGAAAAGCTGATTGAAGACAACAAGGCCGACTATTATGTGGCGTTAAGAAAAAGCCAGAAGACGATAAACACGGAAAAAGAAGACATCGTTCCTTGGCTGGAATTTTTCCTGCAGGTCCTTTTAGAGCAAGCCAAACAAGCGATTGAACTGCTTTCAAAAGAAAATATAGACCTCCTGCTTTCTCCCAAACAGCTTGCCGTGTGGAAATATCTGGAATCCGTATCAGAAGCCACTCCCCTTGAAATATCCGAGAGCGCAAAAATAGCCAGGCCAACGGTGTCCCAGGCGCTGGATGTATTATTACGACTCAAAAAAATAAAGCGCATCGGTCAGGGAAGAACCACGAGATATCGAAGGGTATGATGTAAAAACTATGCTTTCGCGTAAAGAAAGAGTCGCGCTATTCATGTCCTTATTCAAAGGACGCGAGGACGTGTTCGCGCGGCGATGGCAGAAATGGGAAGGCGGCATATCCGGCTATTCGCCCGTATACAAGGACAGCGATAAGGAATCATATGAAGAACTTACTATTGCATGGATAGAAAAACATCTTATCGGCACCGTAACACTCGGCGTTTATCCATTGCTTCCAGACAACACGTCGAATTTCATTGCGGCAGATTTTGACGGGGATGGCTGGGAAAACTCGGCACGTGTTTTTCGCGATGCGTGTAAAAAATACAAACTGGAAATAGCTATCGAACGTTCCCGTTCCGGAAAAGGCGCGCACGTCTGGGTATTTTTTGAAAAGCCTTATCCAGCGTACAAGAGCCGAAGGATTATGCTCGCTATACTCGAAAAAGCCGGGCTATTCAATCCTTTGGAAAAAAAACGACAGCTTTGATCGCTTTTTCCCGAATCAGGATTATCTTTCCGGAAAAGGTCTGGGTAATTTAATCGCGCTACCGCTTCAGGGAAATTCTCGCAAGCTTGGCAACACTGTGTTTATCGATATTGATAACGATTGTGCCGTTATCGGAGACCAGTGGAAATATCTGCAATCACTGGTGCGGGTGAGCGCAAAACAGCTTGATGCTTTATACAAAAAACTTTCAGATACCGAAGGCAAAATGCCGAGAAAATCAAAGACTAATGCTGCTGCTACTGAAAAGAAAAATTCCGGCACGCTCCATATTTCACTTAATAGCATGATATCCATCCCAAAAAGTATCTTGCCGCCGAAACTTATATCTTATCTCAGAGAAGAATTGAATATCCTTAACATTGGCTATCTGGTCAAGGAACGGGCAGGGCTCCCGACTTATGGCGAAAAACGCTTTATCAATACCATTGAACAGAATGGCGAATCAATTCTTATTCCCCGCGGCTTCCTGCCGGATCTGACGGTATGGCTCAAAGAAAATTCCTTCACTTATAAAATTTCGGATGAACGACTGCTTTCGGATCCAGTCAGATATAGTTCATCGTTCACTCTTTTTCCATATCAAGAAACCGCGGTTTCCGCTATCGCTAAAGACGACCAAGGGATACTTGTAGCCCCGGCCGGATCGGGCAAGACGATTATGGGGCTTTCTATCATCGTAAAGATGAGACGGCCCGCGATTGTTCTTACGCATAGGAGACAGATATATGACCAGTGGCTGGAACAGGCGGAGAACGGCTTCGGCATACCGAGGCGTAAAATCGGCCAAATCAACGGGATAAAGAAAAAAGTTGAACTTCCTATAACAATTGCCATGGTGCAAACACTCGCGCGTATGGGAGACATTTCAAGTATAGTTTCAAAATTCGGAATGGTAATCGTGGATGAATGCCATCATGTTCCCGCGCGGATGTTCCGGGAAGTCGTATCAAAATTTCCCGCAAAATACCGATTTGGTCTAACCGCAACGCCTTCGCGAAAATATAACGACGAAAAATTGATCGAAGCATATCTTGGAAAAACGCTCCACACGATAAGCGAAAAAGAAGCAAAAGTCCGAAAGGGAGTGAGAGACAAAAATGCATCAGATTCGGATATTGTTCTTGTCCACACTACCGAATTAGCAGTCCCATTCGGATCAAGCCTACGCGACTTTCCCTTGATATCAAAATCGCTCTCAAACGACTCGGCTCGAAATACTCTTATTACTGAAGATATCAAGCGGGAAGCGGCCCTTGGAAAAAAGTGCCTCGTGCTTACCGAGCGCAAGGAGCATGCGGAAATGCTCCGCGCGTATCTGCGAAAAGACTTTGAAACGGTGCTTTATTCCGGAGACCTGTCCACGCACAGACGCACGCTCGCCCGGCAGAAGATACAGAGCGGGAGTTTCAAAGTGCTGGTGGCAACCGGGCAGATTCTCGGCGAGGGTACCGATATTGCAAACCTCGAAACGTTGTTTCTGGCGTTCCCAGTTTCCTTTCACGGAAAATTGGCGCAATATATCGGTCGTGTCAGCCGCGAAGGAGGGCCGAAGAAGGTGTATGACTATCGCGATTCACTCGTTCCCATTCTTGAAAAATTATGGAAAAAGCGCGCGACGTTCTATCGGAAAAATAAATTCAACTTCAGCGACCTGAAGTAAGATACTCAATATCTTCTTTTGAAGGATCTGGAATATCGCGGTTTCTATCCCACGCCAAAGCTGCAACAACTACGTGAATGCATGGCTTTTCTGATTTCCATAAATCAATTTTATCGCATGAACATTTCCAAGAAGGAACGCCTATGCGGGAAAAACCAAGCCGTATTTCGCAGCCATCAATTTTACCCTTGCATGAAGCCGTGCCGGTTCTTTCCACTTTTACTTGTTTCTTATTGATAAGATTAAAAGCTTCCCGACATGTATGGCTGTCGGATTCGGAGATTAGGAGACGTAAAAATGAAAAAGACATGTTTATGTGTAACTTATAAGAAACAATCCATAATATCCTTGCGAAATGACCATAAAATTCAGGGGCACTCGGGCCGCACTCTTCTCTCGTAAGTAATTAGATCATACCGATAAAAAGTTGTCAAGGCGGAGACAAAGCGATTCGAACTAAGTGGGTCGCCCCTCTCTCATATCCTTATTTTACTTCATTATTTATATTTATCCACAACAACCGTGGGATTCGAACCGACCGATTGAAACTGCATCGCAAATACCTTATATCATTTTTTGCAGACATAAAATACCGGAGGGTGTTTACGCTTGTTATTCTCCGATATCTGAAGGTTGCCATTAATTTCAAGTACCTTAAACCCGGATTTTATAATTTCTCTCTTCACTTCTTTGACTGAAGGAATATGTATATATTGCCTGGTTTTGTAAGTCCTCCCCTGGTCGCTGGATTCTCTTTTGAAAAACCTATCTCCAAAGTCTTGCTCATTTATTTTCATTCCCAACGGTTTGAAAATATAAAATCTAACCCACAACCATAACCAAAAAAAGTAAAACTTGCTGAACCACACCCTCGGATGAGCTGTAAAAATAAATATGCCGTTTTCTTTGAGAACCCTATGAATTTCCTTTAAAGCCTTGAGCCGTTCTTCTTCACCTGGAATCTGCGTCCATCCTTGATTGGAGAATATCGCATAATCAAAATAATTATCCGTAAATTTAAGGTCAGCCGCATCTCCTACTTCATAATCAATGTTCAGTTTCTTAAATTCGGCAATCTTGCGCGCATTTTTTATCATAGCCGGCACTAAATCAATTCCGACAACATTGTATCCCATATTGAATAGCGGAATAGTGGTGCGGCCGGTTCCGCAACCTACGTCTAAAACAGACCCTTTTTTAGTAAAATATTTTTCAATGAAGTGTCGTTCAGAATCCCAGAGTCCTTCTTCGGCTTTTTGAGTATATAAAAGCTGAGCATTTTCTCCAGAGAATTCTTCTATTACCAGATTTTTAAGATCTTTTTCCATTTTAATAATTACTATATAACAAACTAAGACACTCGGGTCGCACTTCTCTCGTAAGTAATTAGGTCATACCGATACTAAATTGTCAATGCGGAGACGGTGGGATTCGAACCCACGATCCTTTTTACGGGATACCTCGTTAGCAGTGAGGCGCTTTCGACCACTCAGCCACGTCTCCAAATATTCGTTTTGACCCAATTACTCTATCATATTTCCAATATTTTTCCATTAGTGCGAAATGGCGCCCCATACTGTATAATCTAAACGCATGGACAGTTTTTTTCATATATTGTTCAACAGCACATTCCCTACAGTTCTCACTTGGACCACTCAGCACGGATACCCTCTGATTTTCCTGGTAATGGTAGCGGAAGGCCATGTCATAATCTCAGCCATGTCCTTCGCGGTAACTTTCGGATACTTTAATTTATGGATAATTTTTCTCCTGGGTTTTATGGGCGACATCGTAGGGGACTTTCTGTGGTACGGCATCGGATATTTCGGAGGCAAGCCGATGGTGAAAAAGTTCGGCCATATTTTCCGGGTATCGGAAGAACGGATGGAAAGGCTGAGGCTTTTTCTGGAGCGGCATCCGGGAAAGGCGCTCGCGGTGATAAAATTCTCGCCCTTCATACCGGCGCCCGGGCTTATCTTGGTAGGCTTTTCCCGGATGAACGTAAAAAAATTCTTTTCCACCATTTCCGCCATCATCATCCCAAAGACGATTTTCTTCATGGCTTTGGGATATTTCTTCGGGAATGCCTTTACAGCCCTATACAGATACATCAAGAACGGCTTGTATGCCGCGGCCATAATACTGGTACTGGCCTGGGTTGTCTTCCACATATACAAGCAATTCGGAACGAAAGTGAGCGAGCAGATAGAAGGCAAGGAGTGATATGCTATAAACATGAAACCTTCCGACCGGCTAGAAGCCAAGTTTCGCCTGGAAGAAAAGCAGAAGAAGGCCCTTCGCAGATTGGGCCTCTTTTCCGTGCGCGACCTCCTTTTCTACTTCCCCGTCCGCTATAGCGACATGAGCGAGGTGCGGAATATAAGCGAACTCGCGCCGGGAGAAACAGCCACGGTTTTCGGCAGAATTTCAAAACTGAAAACGAAAAAGGGATACCGTTCCAAGATGCCAATGGGCGAGGGAGAAATTGAAGATGTTTCCGGCAGGATCAAAATCATCTGGTTCAACCAGGCGTACATGGCCAAGATGATAAAGGAAGGAGAAAACGCGAAGCTCACCGGACGCGTCGCCGAAGGCAAATATGGAAAATACCTTTCCAACCCGGAGCTGGAGAAAATGCCTTACCTGCCGGCGGATTCTCATGATACTCTTTTCCAAAACTCGGAAGGAACGGGCGAAACGGGCCTCTCCTACCCCATCTATCCGGAAACCCGGGGCATAACTTCCAAATGGTTCTACCACGCGATTTTGAAAATATTGAAAGAAAAAACGCTGGACCAAATGGAGGATTATATCCCGGAGGAAATATTGAAAAAATATCATCTGCCTTCGCTCAAATCCGCCCTGGTCTGGATACATTCCCCTAAAAGCCCGAAGGATGCGGAATCGGCCAGAAAAAGATTCGCTTTTGAGGAGGTATTTTTCATCCAGCTGGAACGGCAGAAAGACAGAGCGGAATACCGCAAGAATCGATCGTTCTCCGTAAAGCCGGACAAAATGAAAACCGAAGAGTTTTTGGAGCGCTTTCCGTTCGAACCTACCGGCGCGCAGAAAAAAGCCGTTTCCGCAGCGCTTGCGGACATGGCCAAAGACATTCCGATGGCCCGCCTCTTGGAAGGCGATGTGGGAAGCGGAAAAACAGCGGTGGCGGCAACGGCTGCCTACATGGCGGTCGCCCAAGAAAACGGCAAAGGAATGCCGGCGGGCCTGCAAGCGGCATATATGGCGCCCACGGAAATTCTGGCCGTACAGCATTTTGAATCCTTTATAAAATTTTTTAATCCCGGAGCCGATCGCGGAAAAGGCGGAGGGTTATCCTCCGCCCTTTCCGCGATCAATATTGGCTTGATCACCGGCAGCGGATGCCGGAAGTTCCCTTCAAAAGTGAATCCCGCCGGCTGGACGGACATATCCCGCGCCCAGCTCTTGAAATGGGTGGCCGGCGGAGAAATTCCCATACTCATCGGCACTCACGCCCTCATTCAAAAATCGGTAAAGTTTAAAAATCTGGCCTTTGCGGTGATAGACGAGCAGCACCGTTTCGGCACGGCCCAGCGCCGCAAGCTGGTGCGCAAAGACGGAACCGCTCCGCACTTGCTTTCCATGACCGCCACTCCCATTCCCCGGACCCTGGCCCTCACCATTTACGGAGATTTGGATCTGACGCTCTTGGATGAGATGCCGGCCGGCCGGAAGGAAATCATCACCGAAATCGTATCGCCGGACAAGCGGGAGAACATCTATGAAAAAGTGCGCAAGGAACTCTCGGCCGGCCGGCAAGCCTACGTCATCTGCCCGCGCATATTCGAGCCTGATCCGGCGAAGGAGCTGGCTTTGCAAGCGAAATCGGCCGTAGCCGAAGCGAAGCGTTTGAAAAAAGAAGTCTTTCCGGAATATGAAATCGGAGTATTGCACAGCAAGATGGGCAAGCAGAAGAAAGAGGAAGTGATGAAAGATTTTGCCGAAGGCCGACTGCGCATTCTTTGCGCCACTTCAGTGGTGGAAGTGGGCGTAAACGTTCCGAACGCCACGGTGATAATCATTGAGGGAGCGGAACGCTTCGGGCTGGCTCAATTGCACCAATTGCGCGGAAGGGTTTTGCGCAGTACCCATCAGGCGTACTGCTACGTATTCGCGGAAGCGAAATCGGACAAGACAATGAGCCGGTTGCGCGCCCTAAAAAGCGCGAAAAGCGGATTCGAACTGGCGGAAATGGACCTGTCCCTGCGCGGAGCCGGAGAACTTTCCGGCGGAAAGCAATGGGGCGTTTCGGACCTTGCTATGGAAGCGATCAAAAATCTAAAGATGGTGGAAGCGGCCAGAACCGAAGCAGTCCGGCTGATCGGCGAAGATCAAGGGCTTTCAAGCCATCCCCTGCTCCGCAAAATCGCCGAAGAAAAAACCAAGGAGTTTCATTTTGAATGATTGTCCGCCCGCTTGGACTCGAACCAAGGCTAACAGCGAGTATAAGTCGCTTGCTCTACCAACTGAGCTACGGGCGGAATATGCCCTATCCTAACTCTTTTATTTATTTATCGCAACCGTATAATTTTTCTTTAAGCTTTAAATTAATGAATTTTCTTGCACATATTTTACTCCCATCAGTATTTTTTCGGATAGCCTTGCGCCTTCCACAAGGACAGAACAAGTTCCTTGGCCAAATCCATTTTTATAAGTTATGGAGCTAGAACAGGTATTTTTTATATAAGGTTTTCGAAATTGAGAAAGAGGAATGGAAAGCGTGTCGGACCAAAATTTTTTCTGTTTTTCTATGTTCATATCTGAATAAAGATGCAAGTGCACTTTCATCTGGCTTTTCTTTACGCCTAAAAGTTCCATCCATCTAATATAGAATTTCAACATATTTGGATCGGTATTAGTAAGGCCGAAAGAAGCATTTCTTGTCTTATTGCCTTCAGCCCAGTACAAAAAGAATCCTGCTATGATTATTTCTCTCTTAGAAAACTTTTTTAAAACTTTTGAAATTTCAGAATAGGCGGAAGCAAACCTTGCTTCACGTTTTGCCCGCATGGTATTTATGTAGTGCTCAATTCTAATGGGACTATTATCTCTGAGTTTTCTTATTCTTTCTTCCGACAACGGATAATCCGCAAGCCAATAGCTTAAAGTGCTTTTACTTACTTTTACTTGTCCTCTGATCTGGCTGTAGCTATGTCCGGCAAGTCTCAGCTCTATCGCAATTTTTTTAGTTCACGCTTTGCCATGATATTTTTAGCCTTCTATGACCACCTCCGGCTCGTCCTTCTTTTTCAGCTCTATGCCGTGGGCGATGAGAATTTTTTCATATTCGTCCCGTTCCAAAGTTTCCACTTCGATAAGCTTCTTGGCAATGGCAGTGAAGGCTTTCTTGTGATCCTTCAGCACTTTTTGCGCCGTTTTTATGCCATCATTCACGATTCTGGAAACTTCATCGTCAATCTTCGCGGCCACGCTTTCCGAACGGGAATCTTCCCGAAGTTCTCCCCAGCCCGGCTTTCCTTCTCCTTCCGCCCAGGTGACCGGGCCGATGCTGTCGGACATGCCGAAGCGAGTGACCATGGCCCGGGCTAGGTTCGTGGCCATCTGCAGATCGCTGGACGGTCCGGTAGTAATATCCCCAAACATCATTTTTTCCGCGGCATATCCTCCGAGCGACATGGCGATATCGTCAATGAATTCTTTCCGAGATTGCAATCGACGTTCTTCCAGAGGAAGCTTAAGCGTATATCCCCCGGCGCGTCCGCGGGCGATTATGGAAACTTTGTGCACCGGATCCGCGTGAGGCAATACCGAGGCCACGATAGCGTGCCCGGCTTCATGATAGGCGGTAATTTCTTTTTCTTTCTTGGAAAGCAGGTGGCTTTTGCGTTCCGGACCCAGCATTACTTTTTCAATCGCCCGGATCAGGTCAAATTGGAACACTTTTTTGCGGTTTTCCCGGGCGGCCAGAATGGCGCCTTCATTCATTAAAGAGTAAAGATCGGCGCCGGAAAAGCCCGGGGTACGCTCGGCGACAAGATGCAGATTCACATCTTCCGCCAAGGGCTTTTTCTGGGCGTGAATTTTCAGAATTTCTTCGCGGTCGTTGCGATCCGGAAGATCCAGCACCACTTTGCGGTCAAAGCGTCCGGGACGTATTAAGGCAGGGTCAAGAACATCCGGCCGGTTGGTGGCCGCAATCACGATCAGCTTCTCGTTCGGCTCGAAGCCGTCCATTTCCACCAGAATTTGGTTCAAGGTCTGCTCGCGTTCGTCATTGCTTCCTCCGAATCCCCCTCCGCGGGTTCTGCCGATGGCGTCAATTTCATCAATGAATATTATGGCCGGAGCGGATTTCTTGGCCACCCGGAAAAGATCCCGCACCCGGCTGGCGCCCACGCCCACGAACATTTCCACGAATTCCGAACCGGAAAGATGGTAGAAGGGCACGCTCGCTTCGCCCGCGATGGCCCTGGCCAGCATGGTGTTATGATTAAAAAATCCATTGGCCAAAAAATTATGGGTTACCGGTACAGTAAGATCATATACTTTGTTCCTGCCTCGGCTAATGGAATCAATTTTACTAAAGAAAAAATTACCGGAAGACAAGCTTTTCAAATGCGCCACCTCGGGCATTTCGTTTATATACGGTGAAATGCGAGATGTTCCTTCGAGAAATATTGACATCCCTTTAAGGGAAGGCATCCGTTCTCCCGAAACGTATCGTTTGAAATTTTTATAAATAGATTGATTATAAAATTCCCTATTAAAAACCATTCCTGAGGTGGCTACCGCCTGTTTCCAGACCATGTGAATAGACTTGCCTTGCGAAGGTATGACATTTACATTTGTATTTCGCTGTTTGAGGCAAATTTTTTCCAATCTTTCTTTTTTCCTGACAACTGAAAACCCTATTTGGTTCTGAAAAGACTGCACAAAATCTCCATAAATAACAATGTAGTATTGGAGTTGATTGTTGTATTTCTTCTGGCGCTCATACCTTCTGGTCACTATGCCGAGATTAAGAAGCATAAATTGCACTTCTCTTATTAAGTGTTCGCTGGCGCTGGACAAACTTACGCTTCCGCTCTTTTCAACCGTGCCATCGGTATCAAACAATCCTTGCAGGAAATTGCTTATGTGCTCTTTGGGAGCAAAACGAACCCACTCAAGAATCCTCTTATTTTTCGCGTATGTTTCTGAAAGTCCAAAAGACAATAACGCATTCTTTGCCTTGCTATTTGAAAGCTGATAATCGCATTTATGGGCGGAAATTTTTGAAAACTCCTCGCCGAACAATCTCTTAACATTATCTTGCACCCGGCTCAAAATCTCTTTATCAATAGTGGAAAGAACTATTCTGCCTTTAATGGTCATGCATCCGTCACCCGTCAAAACACCAAGTATATAAGCGGTTTCCGGGCCTGGAATTTTTGTATGCGTTCCGAATACCTCCGTCCGGGAGCCCACCACGCACCAGTCGTCGGTTGTTATATCAGCTAATTTTTTGAAAACAAAATGGCCTGTATCTTTATCAACTACGATGATAGGGTGTTCCGGCGTACCTTCCAAAAACATTCCCGATTCCGTCTTTATGGCAACAGTTTCTTGCTCCCCTAAAGAATACCAATGCGAAGCATCCGTGGTTTTTAAAGTCCCGTTCTTCGGGTCAATAGTTATCACTCTTAACCCTTCCACTGTATTATCTGAATTTACTGAAAAGTATTTCGGCACATCTTCTATTGCAACAAGGCCTTTGGATGTTTGTATCAATGTATCGCCATTGACGCACTTGCCGGTTCCGGGCGCTCCCGTAAGAATCACTCCTTTGGGTATGCGCGCTCCGATATCCAGGAACTTTTTGGGGTTTTTCAAAAAATCCACAATTTCCTTCAGTTCTTCTTTCGCTTCTTTGCATCCGGCCACGTCTTTGAAAGTGATGCGATTGTTCTTGTCGGAAGGATCGGTAATGCGCGCCTTGGACTGGCCGAAGGTGAACGCCTGCATGCCGGCCCCTTTAACCTGCCGGGAAATGTACCAGAAGAAAATCACGATGAAGATAATGGGCAGAAGATACGGCAGAATGTTTATCGCCCAGTACCCGAATCCGTCCGGTTCTTGAATGTCTATCTCGGTGGCGTCAAGCACCTGCTTGCTCACTCCGTAGTTTGACAGAGTGTCGGTTAAGGAAGTTTCCGTCTCTTTCTTTGATTTTTTCACTTCCTTGTCCTTGTAAGTGACCGTAAGATCGTTCCCCTGCACTTCTATCTTTTGCACCGCGCCGGAAGAAACATCTTCCGCAACCTGGGAAATGGGAATGGCGGGAACCGGCTGGGAAGCGTCCGAAATCAAAAGATATATGGCGGTGATTATCATAAAGATAAGAATCACCGAGGCGATGCTGCCAGCAAAACCAGGACCTCTTTCCGGAGGTTTTTTTCCTTTCATTTTCGGCTCCTGGCTGTTTCTAAGATTGAAATCCATTCTGCGAGTATAGCATGAAAACGCCCCGAATGAAATTAAAGAAGCCGGAAAAGATATAAATTTCCGCGAGGTCCTCGGCTCTCCTCGCCAAAATTTTGCTCCTGCGGAGCTGGAAGCTCGGCCAAACCATCGCATAAATTTATATCTTCTCCGGCTTTACTATGTGCTAGAATTGACGTATGGCAAATTATGCGGAAAACAGAAAAGCGCGCTTTGAATACGAGATGCTTGATAAATACGAGGCGGGTATTGAGCTCTCAGGCATGGAAGCGAAATCTGTCCGCGAGGGCAAAATGTCCCTGGACGGCTCTTTCGTCATTGTCCGCGGAGGCGAGGCGTTTCTGATAAACGCGAACATTACTCCTTTCCAGCCGAAAAACGCCGGGGCCGATTATGATCCTCTGCGCAACCGAAAGCTTCTTCTCACCAGGAAAGAGATTATGGAATTGGCCTCCGGCGAAAAGGACAAAAGTTTGACAATAGTGCCTTTGGCAGTGTATAATAAAGGCAAGAAGATCAAACTCGGGATGGCCGTGGTGCGCGGAAAAAAGAAGCGCGACAAGCGCGAGACTATAAAGAAGCGGGAAACCGAGCGGGAGCTTCGCAGAACCTTGAAAGATTATTGACGCAAAACTCGTCACATATAAAGTTGGCAGGCGAGGGTTTTGGTATGTTTTTGGAGGAGGTTTGGCGAGCCTGCCTGCCGGCAGGCAGGCGGCGGCGAGCCAACTTCGGGGATTTTTTCAGCAGAAAAAATCCCGTACCCGTAAAAGAACATACCAAAACCCTCGACGCCACAAGCATGGGGATGCCAGGCATAGACAATAGGCCGGCGGCCCGAATGCATGCCGAGAATGGGCGTAAACTCGCAAAACTTCGCCCAAACAGTTAATTGCAAAATTGACTTCCAAGGTGATGGCAATGGTCTCTCCGTACTTCGGTGCGAAGGACTTCGCTTTCGCTCCGGCTTTCGCTTAAGAACGCCGGCGTCTCCCCTTTCAACTTCCGATAGATTGGGCGAGGTGTAACATTATCGGGATAGGAAGAGATTTTTCCTGGTCTCTCTCCAAACCTTAAGGAATCGGCTCGCGGATATTTGGCTCGCTTAAGAATCCGCCGGCTCAAATCAAAAAGCGCGCTAAGCATGTAGACCTTCCTTCCGCAGCCTCTTGCACGGGGATTCGATTTCCCCCATCTCCACATGATTTTATTACAATTGACTTTCCTTCCCAAATACGCTAGACTTGGCAATACTAATTCCCCTTTGAGGGAATTTTAATGTACAGCTCTTGCGGGAAAGAATAAACAATCAAATAAGGGCCAAAGAGCTCCGGGTAATAGACGACCAGGGCGGCAATCTAGGCGTTTTGAGCTTTAAAGACGCCCTGAAGGCAGCCGAGGAAAAAGGCCTGGATTTGATTGAAATATCACCCAATGCGGTACCGCCGGTAGCCAAAATAATGGACTACGGCAGGTATCAATACGAAGCCAGCAAGAAGCAGAAAAAGATGAAGCAGGGCGGTGGAAAGCCCAGCGAAACGAAGTCAATACAGGTAAAGATAGGCACCGGCGAACACGACCTTGCCCTTAAAGCGAAAACCGCTTCCAAGTGGCTTGCGGAAGGGCATAGGATAAAAATAGAACTGTTCTTGACGGGCAGATCTAAATATATGGAGGAAGGATTCCTCCGAGAACGTCTAGACCGAGTTCTGCACCTTATTACTGAAAATTACAAGATATCGGATCCGTATAAAAAGGGTCCAAAGGGTTTGGCCGTTACCATAGAAAAGGCAAAATAAATGAAAACCAATAAATCGTACACAAAGAGATTGAAACTGACAAAAAAGGGCAAGATAATCGCTCGAAAGCCCGGCTTCAATCATTTCAATGCAAAGCAATCCCGCACTGTACAACTTTCGGGACGGAAAGGCAGTGAATTCAAAATTAAAAACAAGGACAAGAGCCACCTCCTGCCCTTCAATTAGATAGACGGCCGAACATAATTTTTTAATAAACAAGCATGACCAGAGTAAAAAAAGGAGTGCACGCCCTAAAAAGAAGGAGAAGCGTGCTTAAACAGGCCAAAGGCTTCCGCCACGGCCGCAGCAAGAAAGAAAGAATGGCCAAGGACGCGCTTTTGCACGCCGGGGCTTATGCTTTCGCTCACCGAAAAGACAAGAAATCTTTTAATCGGAAGCTTTGGAATATCAAGATAAACGCCGGTTCCAGACAAAGCGGAATGAGCTATTCCAAGCTGATCGGTGCTCTCTCAAAGAAGAAAATAATGCTGGATAGAAAAATTCTCGCGGATCTTTCGGAAAACAATCCGGAGACTTTCGCCAGAATTCTCAAGAGCGTAAAGTAATCGGTCAGCCGCTCCGGCCATAAGGCCGGAGCGGCTGATTCATTTGACATGCCGCTAAAAATAAAAAACATAGTGACCGTAGGGGGCGGAACGGGAAGCTATACCGTCCTTTCGGGGCTGAAAAACCTGAAGGATGTTTCCCTCACGGCTGTTGTATCCATGGCGGACAATGGAGGGTCCACCCGCATCCTTCGGGACGAATTGGGCGTGCTGCCGCCGGGGGATGTGCGCCAATGCTTGGTGGCCCTTTCCGAGCACACGGACACGGTGCGCAAAATGATGAACTACCGTTTTGACGACGGAAAGCTGAAAAGCCACAGTTTCGGCAATATTCTCTTGGCAACTCTGGAAAAGGTCACCGGCGATTTCGGCAAAGGGGTTGAAGTGGCCTCGGAAATACTGAAAGTAAAAGGCATGGTCGTGCCAGTCACCAAGAACAAGACTGATTTATGCGCTCAGCTCGGCGACGGCCATTCCATCTGCGGGCAGATAGAAGTAGACAAAGCGAATTTTCAAAAGAGAGGATTGAAAAAAATTTATTTTTCTTCCAGGGTTCAATTGAATCCGAACGCAAAGAAAGCCATTTTGCGCGCTGATTACATCATCATAGGCCCGGGCACTTATTTTGAATCTCTGGTGCCCAATCTGATCGTTCCCGGCTTCAAGGAAGCCATTGGCAGGACCAAGGCAAAAATTATTTTGCCGGTAAACCTGACAAACAAGAAGGGGCATACTCTTCATTGGAAAGCGAGCGACTACGTTAAAAACACCGAAAAGTATCTCGGCCGTCCCATAGACATAATATTAATTAACAGCCAGTCCCCTTCTCCGGCGCAGGTCCGCCGATATAAGCTCAAGGAAGGAGACGGTGTTCTGGTGAAGGATGATCTTTCAGATTCCCGAGCCGTTCGCAGACCTTTGATTTCCCATGTACTGGTAAAATACGACAAAAATGATTCGCGGCAGAAATTTAGAAGCTTCATCCGCCATGATTCGCAAAAGATCGCCAAGTGCGTGGAGGAAATAATCAAGAAGAAAAGATGAAATTGATTTTGGATTTTGACGACGTGCTTTTCAAAAATACCCCCGAGTTCAAAGACTGGATGTTTTCACGCATAGAAGAAGCCGGGATTCCTCGTCCCGAAGCGGAAGATTTATATAAAGGCGATAGAGCAAGCGAATTTTCCTTGAAAAATTTTTTACGAAAAATTTTCCGCGGCGGAGAACCCGGCTCGATTGAACGGCTTTATGAAGAAATAATGGAAAAATGTCCGGAATTGATAAACGAGGAAATGGCGGAAAAAGCGCGCCGGGCGGGAAAAGAAAACTGCTATCTGGTGACGAACGGAGATAAGAAGTTTCAGGAAGACAAGATAAACCTGAGCTGCGTCGCTCCTTTATTTAAAGAAATAATAATAGTGCCGAACAGTAAAAAAAAGGCCGTCGAGGAGATATGCGAGAAGAACCCCGGCGAGGAAATATTTTTTTACGATAACAGGGAAGAATTTTTCGCCGATCTTAACTTTAAAAAATACCCTGAGCTTAAGACTGTTTTATATGGAAGAGGCTAGACGTTCACCACGTTGTACTCCTTGAGCTTCATTTCCTTTACCAGGGCGATTACGTCCGCCACCAGTTTTTTGGGGTCGCTTCCGGCCACTACTTTCGCGTTCGGCCGGTGGCTTTTTTCCAAAATCTCTTTAAGTTCGTCTCCCATGTCCCAGGGCCCTTCGTAAATTCCTATCACCTTGCCGTCTTCAAAAGCCACGGTGAATTCGTGGATGGTGCCGATGCGTCCGCAGCCACAGATCACAGCGTCCACGGATCGGGTAAGAAGGAGGTCCCGCCCGGGATAGCCGAAGCCGGTATATACGATCATATCCATGTAATCCAGCGGAAGCTTATAAACTTCGGCATGCTCTCTTTCCGTGGAAGCCGGAGAAAATCCGACGGATATTCCGCCCGCCTCTTTGGCGCCCATGGCAGACCAGAAAGGAAAGCCGGTGGTGGCGCCGGTGACCAATATCGCCCCTTGCCGCACTATCTCTTTGCCAAGCTCTTTGGCCTTTTCCAGCGCTCCCATTCCGCAATGCCCCGTCTCCGCCGCGCCCGAAACGCAGATTTTTATCTGGTCATGCCCGTGTTTCTGGAATAAATTCTCTTCCGGATTGTTTTGCATGCGCTAATTATACACAATATGAATGTTTTCTAAAAGTGGCGGTCATGGCAGACTTTGAGAAAAGCCTTGCGCAGGAGCTTAGGGAATCAAGCCGGTACTCCGGCTATGATTCCCTTGAGCGACGAGCAGAGCAAAAACTCAGCAGAGTTTTATGCGTGCTTTTGAGAAGCGCTGCCATGACCGCCGCTTTGCTCAGCAATCCAAGGTCGCGCTGTCCCCTTGTTCGGGCGCGTATGCTTCAATTCCCAAATTATCCCGCATTTTTTGCACCAGAAACATGGAAGATTTCGGCTCCCCCATCACCACGAACACTTTTCTAAGCGATTCGCGCATATCCTGGATGAAGCCCAGCAGGTGGTCTGAATCCTTATGGCCGGAATACCCGTATATGTAAGCCAAATGCGCCCGCATGTGCACGTATTCCCCCGCTATTTTTACCGTTTTTACGCCCTCCTGGATCAGCCTGCCCGGGGTGCCCACGGATTGATAGCCGATGAGCAACAGAGTGTTGTTCGGATCGGGAAGATACTTCTGCTCGTGGTACACTACTCGCCCTCCGCTTGACATGCCGCTGCCCGCGATGATTATTTTCGGACCGGAAGTTTCGTCTATCATTTTTGACTCTTCCGCGTTCAAAGTGAAGCGCAATCCGGGGAATTTGAAAAGGTTCGGGTCTTCTATCATGAATTTCTGCGCATTCTCGTTGAAATATCCCTTATACTTCTGGAAAACCTCCGTCAAGCGTATGGCCAGCGGAGAGTCCAAAAATACGGGCATCTCGGGTATGTGGTTTTCTTCCACCAGATTGTTCATCTCAAACAGGAGTTCTTGGGAGCGTTCCAGGGAAAAAGTCGGTATGACCAGAGTACCCTTGCGGTGATAATTGTCTTCAATCACCTCCTCCAGCATCCTTCGGCGGTCTTCCCGAGATTCATGATTCCGATCGCCGTATACGCTTTCCATTACCAGATAATCCACGCCTTTCACGTTGTCGGTGTCGGGCAAAAGAGGAGACGGGCTGTTGCCCAAATCCCCTGTGAACATTATTTTTTTCCCATTGTATGTGAAAAGAACCATAGCCGAACCGAGAATGTGTCCGGCATTGTAAAAGGCGGCTTCCAGATTGTCCGTAATCGGAATTTTTTCGTGATAGTCCGCTCCTTTCCAAAAGGAAAAAGATTTTTTTATGTTTTCCTCGGAATATATTTTGTCCAAGCCGTACTTGTCGCTTTTGTCCAGAATACCGGCCGTATCGTCCAGCATGGGCTTGGCCAGATCCATGGTGGGCGGAGTGGAAAAAATCTGCCCGCGAAATCCCTCGTTCATGAGCTTGGGAATCCGGCCCACGTGGTCTATATGAGCATGAGTGACAAAAAGAATGTCTATCTCTTTCGGGTCATAAGGAAAAGGGGCCCAGTTCGTTTCGTCTGCCAGCTTTTCCGACTGCGTCAGCCCGCAATCCACAAGAATTTTTTTCCCGTCCGCCTCAAGCAGGAAATTGGCGCCGGTGACGGCGCCTACTCCCCCGCAGAACGTTATTTTTGCCTTATTTTGCATATTAAGATTATTATAAACGATTTTGAGAAAATATATAACGGAAAAAGGGAAAAACTCCCGGAAAAAGAAAAAATCCCGCGGGGCGGGATAAAATGCGGATTCTTTCTTAGGGTTATTTCCAATGTATTACCGTAGCCTGATAGCCACGTGGGTGTCAGACGCCCTATGCCACAGCAAGGGGCGATCGAGGCTCCCTATAGATTGTGTACTAGGTAATAATTGAAAATAACCCTACTTTCAGTATAGACAAACTGCAAGAACTTGCAACTGGACGAGCAAGTTTTTTTGTTTCTGAATATTCCCAACCCGGGCTGAACTTAAAATACAAGATAAAAAAGGCGGGCTGTGGAAATAATTTTCCACAGCCCGCCATATTACGCAAAATTTGAGACTATTCGTCCACTCCGAAGCGCTTGTATTCGTGCAAAACTGCCTTCCCGAACCAATGTTGGATTTCGTGTTCCGCTTCTTCGGGAGTTTCCGAACAATGGATTATATTCGCCACCGCTCTTTTTTCTTTGTTGGCAAGCACCGGAGAATCAATGGAAAAATCCCCTCTAATAGTACCTACGGCCGCACGATACGGAAGGGTATCGCCCGCAAGCTTGCGCACGATATCCACTGCATGAACGCCCTGCACCACCATTTTGACTAAAGGCGCGGATTTCATGTAGTCAACCAGCCAGGTTCTAACTTCCGGGCCGATTTGGGCCGCGTCTTCCGTGTTGAAATCGGCGATCAGGTCATATCCGTATTTTTCATAGGTCGATTTGGTTTTCTCTCCGAGGCGAGTAATCCAAGCTTCGTCCTTGGGATAATGATCATGAATCTGCTCATGGGTGGGCTGGAACATTTCAAGCGCCACAATCTTCAGATCTCGCTGTTCAAAACGGCTGATTACCTGGCCTATCAAGCCTTTGCGTACTCCGTCCGGCTTAACCATTACAAACGTTTTTTCTTCTTTCGGGTGTTTCATATCTTAATTCATAAATAAAAAACAGCTGATGCTGTGGTTGTAATACAGACATATTACCAAAAAAACAGCATTTTTGCAATTTACTGAGCTGACTCGTATCGGGCCATAATTTCTTTTTCCACTTCTTCCCTATCCCGGCCGTATTTCATGTACGAAAGCTCCTTTAGGCTCTGCACTATCTCCGAATTGCCCTTTTCCGGCGGAAGAGTCTTCATATTGAATGGCTTGGAAGGCTCTCCGTTTATCAACATATTCATGTAAGCGTTGTAGTTTTCCAACCGGGTGATGTCGCGGGCGCTGAAAGTCGGCTTGAACTTCGGTTCAAGGAATTGGGCATCCTCGGCGCCTACTCGGAATACCGCCATAGATCCGACGTTTCCAAATACCGCGTTCTTTATCCCCTCTTCCAGCTGATTTATGTACTGGTGGGCGATATTAAGAGACAGGCGGTATTTCCGCGCCTCTGAAAGGATAGAGGAAATGGAATCGGTGGTAACATTCTGGAATTCGTCAATATAAAGATAGAAGTCGTTCATCTTCTGGCCGAACATGTCCACCCGGGACAGGGCCGCCATCTGGATTTTGCCGGCCAGCACCAGCCCGATCAAATTTGAGTTTATCTCTCCCAAGCGCCCTTTTGAAAGATTCACCAGGAGAATCTTTTTTTCGTCCATTATTTTACGAAAGTTAAAAACGGAATTTTGCTGAAGCACCACCGGACGCATGATGTCGTTGGAAATGAAGTTGTCAAACTTAGATGAAATATATGGAACAAAGTTGGCCAAAGATTGGTCTCCGGTGGTCTGCTCAGCGGAAACCCAGAACTGCTTGATGATCGGATTCTTGCAGCGTTCCAGTTTCATATCCCGAAAATCCTTATCCGCCAAGACACGGGTAATTTCAAGCAAAGTGGAACCAGAATCGGGGTCTTCCATCACCAGAAACGCCGAGTTTCGGAAATACTGCTCGAACATAGGTCCTCCTCCCACTTTCATGTCAAAAAGCTTGTTAAAGATGTTCATCATTTCGTTCACCACGAAAGTTTTCTGCTCGGGATATTTCGGATCATACTCAAGCATGTTCAAGCCCATGGGCCGGGCAATATAGCTAGGATCAAAGTAGATCACGTCGTCCACCCGCTCCTTCGGAATGCGCGAGAGAATAGTCTGGATGTCCGTGCCATGCGGGTCTATATAGCACACTCCGTCTCCGTTCTTTATATCTTGGGTAATCATATTCAGCATCACGTTCGTTTTTCCGGTGCCGGTTTGTCCGATCACATAGAAATGCCGCATGCGGTCTTCCTTGCCCATGCGCACTTCCGTGTCTTTGCCCCGATAGCTGTTTATGCCAAGCAGTATGCCCTCCTTGCCCATTTGGATCGGAGCGGGAGCGATGCCGGATCTGGCCTCTCGAAGCTGGGGCATGGCCCCAACACCCACCGGAAAATGAAAAATGGAAGAAAGTTCTTTGAGGTTTAACGGAAGGGCCTCATCCTTTGAAAACGTGCGGTAGGAAAAATCATGAAAAAGCTGTTTGAGCTTTCCGCCGGAACATTTTCGGAAATACAAGGAATTACTGGCCGGCTCGGCGAACTGGTTAAAGGATGATTCTATTTCCTGCAGGATGGAGTTGGCGCGCATTTCGGTGGGGGCGGAAGCCAGCACTCTTATGTTCGCCTTCATGATGCTGGATTTCATTTTGTTCCCGATCTTTTCCGCAGCTCCTTCGTCTACCGCTCTCCTGCCCGGAGCGCTCAATTCCTTGTTTTCGCCGGCATTTTCATTATTCTTTGTTCCAAAAACAATTTCCTTCGAGATGCGAAGGAAAGCTTTGTTGAATTTGTACAAATTGTCGTTGGCATGCTTCACGGACATGCCCCCTTTAACGTCGTCTAAAATTTTATGGAACTCGTTTATGTATTTCTCTCCGGCCGGAGCCACCGCGATCTGGATAGCCGCGCCTTCGCCTACAGTGGCCAGCTTGGAAAAAACGTTCAGAATGGTGTTCATGGGATCGTGTTCAATGTTGTCGTAGGTCTTAAGCGGCATGACCGCTTTCTCGGTAAGCTCCGCGTAAGCGCCGACCGCCACTCCTTTCTCGTTGAAAATATTGTAATCGTCTTTCACTTCGCGCACTTTGGCGGCGTGATAGTAAGCGAGAATCTGTTTTTCAAAAAGTGAAAGAAATTGGTCCGGTACGGCGGCATATACCACCACCTCGTCGCTGTCGCCGGAGAGCGCCACCTCCAGAACGAAATAGTTTCCAAACTCGTTGTTTTTTCCCTGAGAAATGGAAGCCATACCCGCATAAAATTGCTCCATGGCGCCGATGAATTCCTTGAATCCCTTTTCTTTTCCGCCTTCATCTTCCGGAGGAGGCAAGGTGATTTCAAATAAGGTCATATGCAGAGCTTTGTACAGCGGAGCCCCCTCTTTGAAAGGAAAAGGAATATTGCCGGTCTTTAAATATTGGATCAGCACGCGATGAAAATCATCGTCTATGTGCGGATTGTTCATGGCTTCCACCACGGAAAGCGCGTTTTTTATGCCTTTCTCCAAAACTACTCCGAGCAATTCCTCCATCACGGAGTCGTGCGCTTCAGGCTTGAGCGAAAGTACGATGTTTTCTTTTTCTTCCTTGGAAATGGCGCTGTCTTTGTGCACCGCCTTTTCAAGCGGAATTTTCTTGTATTCGGAAAGCACGTCTTGGGCGGCATTTTCGTTTGCGTGTTCAAAGTGCCCGCTATTTATTAGCGCTTTCTCTCTGTTCGCCACTTGAGCGCGCAGATACGAGAGCTCCTCTTCCGGAGTCTTGAATTTAGGCATTTCTTTCAGGGACAGTTCTTCCATGATTGGATTTATTATAACACGTTACGACTGCCTACAAGGAAAGGCTCTGACGGCAACGGCCCCGCATGCCTACGCTTTTGTTAAAATTTCCGGATCGCCGTCGGTGATGAGAATAGTATGTTCAAAATGGGCGGATGGTTTCCCGTCCGCGGTGCGAAAGGTCCATCCGTCATCGTCAAAAATCACTTCCTTTACCCCCATATTCAGCATCGGCTCGATGGCTAGAGTCTGTCCGGGTTTTAAAAGCTCGCCGGTGCCTTTTCTGCCGAAATTGGGCACATACGGATCTTCATGCAGCTCCCTGCCCACCCCGTGGCCGGAAAGAATGTCCACAATTCCGTATTTGTAAGTTTTCACAAAGCTTTCAATGGCGTAGCCTATATCTCCCACTTTCTTTCCTCCACGAGCAGCGTCAATGCCAACATACAAGGCTTCTTCAGTGGCCCGGAGAAGCTTTTCCTTGGCCGGACTGATAGAACCCACTGGAACAGTAATCGCCGAATCGGTGAAAAGACCTCGGTGCACAATGCCGAAATCGAGAGACACTATGTCCCCCTCTTTCAATATTCTGCCTGTCTTTGGAATGCCGTGCACCACCTCGTCTTCCACTGAAACGCACAAGCTGGCCGGATACGGTCTGCCCGCGCCATCGGCCTGATAATTTAAAAATGCCGGCCGGTCGCCCATCTCCTTTACCAGCCTAAAGGCATAATCATCCAGTTCTTTGGTGGAAATTCCGGGCCTTACTTTAGCTTTTACCTTGTTGAGCACTTCCGCAAGGCGCTTCCCGCCTTCACGCATTATTTCTATTTCCTCGGGTGTTTTGATAATAATCATTATGAATACGTGGAACCATGAGAACAAATTTTTTCCGGGTACGGGATTTTTTCTGCTGAAAAAATCCCTGAAATTCTCGCGCCGCCGCGCTCGAAACCCCCTACAAAAATTGTTCTCATGGTTCCACTTTATTTTATTACAGTCCCTTTAAATTTTCCTCCTCTAAGATATTCAGCGAAATTGTCCAGCGGCTTGCCATTCATGATGGACACCTCGATGCCGGATGATTCCGCTTCCTTGGCGGCTATGGGGTCAAAGGGAGTGGAAAGGCCGGGATTCCAATCTTCAGGAATCAGCTTTCGGTACTCAGACCAGGAAATACTTTCAAATTTTTTGGCATCGGGATTATTTCGGGGATCGGAATCATAGACGTAATCCACGTTGGAAAGATTCACCGCCTTTTTTGCTCCGAATGTCTTGGCGGCCAGAACCATATCCCAATCCGTGCTGTGCCCGGGCTCATATGCCGCTCCGATTATTATCGGCTTCTCAGTTTCGGGTTTTTCGGATAAATTGAAAACTACATTTTCATATGCATGCTCTCCGAAAACCACCCGCACCAGCTCGGCGTTCAGTTTAAGAGACGCTATGCCTATCCAATCCTTATCCACATCCGAAGCCCCGGAGATTTCCGCGGCCGCTTCCTGATACCGCCGGCACACCTTTCCCCCGCCGGTGGTTATCACGAATTTTTTTCCAAGCTTGGTTTGCGCAAGAATCAGGTCTCTAAATTCCCTCAGAAATCCCTCATCAATTGCGTCGGGCACTATGAGGGATCCGCCCAATGAAATTATGATTGTATCCTGCATCTTTTGGAGTCTTCTTTAAAATCCCAGGGCTTTGACTATATCCTTATGCACGTTTTCTATGCTCTGCTCCCCGTTTATGGAAAAAGCTTCATATCCGGGCTTGCCCTTCAAATATTCCATGGCCGGGACCACATTGTTAACGTATTCGTCAAAACGCTTCTCCAGCCCCTCCTTGGTATCGTCTTCCCTGCCGCGCAAGAGGTTCCGTTTCATCGCTTCATCCTTGCTCAATTCAATGTAAATAATTTTAATATTTTCCCGTTTGAAAAACTTCATCGCCTTTTCAAAAACTTCGGATTGCTTCACTGTCCGCGGATATCCGTCGGCGATAAGGTGCTTTTCGGGAGAAAGCTCGGCAGTGAGAATGTTGGTGAAAATTGCATCGGTCAAAAAGTCTGGCTGGAGTTCTCCGCGATTGATCGAATCTTTTATTAATGTGGCGGTAAAGCTTCCGCTTTCCATAAGCTTTCTGTATTCAGCCCCGGGATAAGCGTAGACCGTTTCTTTATTGTCTTCCTTTTTAAGATATTCGGTTAAAAGCTTTACCTGGGTCCCTTTTCCGGACCCCACGATGCCGAAAAACACGAAAGTTTGCGGTTGCATATGGTTCTAGAATACAAGAAACAGCTTGAAAAATCAAGGTATTTGATATATCATTGGCACATCATGAAAAAAGAGAGATTGGGGTTCAATATCGTGCTTCTGGGGATGATTACTTCTGGCAAGGAGACCCAGGCAAATATTTTGATGAAAAAATATTCTCTTAGGCCGGTAGAATCGGGGGTACATTGGCGCAAGTTAATGAAAGAAAAAAGCCAAGACGGAGCATGGGTGCGTAGAACCACCGGGCAAGGGAAACCGGCGCCGGTAGCACTTATGAAAAAATTTTTAGTGCATGAAATAGGCAAAAAACCGAAAGGGAAAGACTTGATTTTTATCGGCAACCCCCGGCTCAAGCCGGAAGCCCAGCTTTTGAAGAAAATCATGGAGTCTAAGAAGGAAGACTTCTTTGCTTTTTACATTACCCTGCCGGACAGGGAGGTATACCGCAGGTCGCGAGCCCGGAAGGCCGGCAATATGAAAGCGATATACAAAGTGTTGGATGACGACAAAATAATAAAGGCCAGGATTGACTACCACAAAAAACAAGTCAGCAAAACTGTAAAGTATTTTGAAAGCCTCGGTAAAATGAAAAAAATAAACGGCAATCAGCCGATTCCTAAGGTGACAAAAGATATCGAGAAAGTTATCGAGAAATACCGAAAAGATAAAAGCTAATTTTCACCAAGTACCGAGACAAACTTTCCAGCAGAAATTCTTTTTGCTACTTCCATTGGATCGAATATTCTTCCATTCATGCACACATATATCCCAGGTTTAAGCGTTTTGACCATCGCAAAAGAATATCCTAAATTAAACGGAGCATCGGAGGGCGCAAATCCCGTAAGCGGAATCATTGAGCCGGTAAGAATAACCGTGCAATCTTTTCTTTTTAGGTTTGTTGCCAAAAAACGGGCTGTGTCAGGCATGGTATACGTTCCATGGGTGACAATAAACAGTTTTGATTTGGATTTATTAATAACCTCACGTATTTTCTTTAAATCATTGCCATTCAACTGCCGGCTGTCTTTCATGCAAACCTTTTTAAAAAATACATTATCCTCTGGTTTAATAAGTTTGAAAAAGAGAGGAATGGAAGATAATTTCAACGGTACAGCGGTATCTTTCGCTCCTTCGTAATAAGAATCAATAGTACCGCCGGTGATAATTACTTCAATAGTAGACTGTTTATACTCTCGCATATTTTTTATATTTTTAAAATTCTTTTAATAGGCCAAATTCCTTTGCTTCCCAGCGCAAACTCCATTTCATTTTGTGAGGTTTGCATAGCGCACAACTGTGAAGCTTCTTTTTGAGCCGTTTTCGCATATATAAAGATTAGCATTATCACAAGCTTTTGCAACCTGTCTAAAACGTTGAATGCCATTAAAAAACCCATAGAATAAACTATGGGTTTAAGACAAAATATGGCTATTAACCATATTTTTAATAATCAGTTAAATCAATCATATTAGCCTCTTTCGGAAGCTTTTCTCTGGCAGATTGAGCAAATTTGTTGATATTATTTTTCATTCCCGAACCAAATCCCTCAAGCGGGATATGGTCGTCAAAACGACCATCAAACCACACCGCAATGGATTCGTCAGAATTAATACCAAATTGCTCTGCCCACCCCATAAATTTTGCCAATAAAACATTCATATTGGGAACATTGCCCCTAAATATATGTTCCGATAACGGCAAGGCATAAAAGAAAGTCTTCATAATTTTCCTTTCAGTTTTTAGAACTATTAATGATATCACTTTTGCTGTGATTATAACATATAATAGCTTTACCAGTCAAATAAAACTATTTAGTACTCCCTCATGGAGATCTGAGCATCAATTTTCTTGATCAGATCTATTAATACCGCCACCACGATCAAGAGCGCCGTGCCTCCGAGAGCCAGAGCGGTAATGCCGGTAATAGCCTGCATGGCCAAAGGCAGAATAGCGACAACACCGAGAAATATTGCGCCGAGGAATGTTACCCGGCTAAGCACCCTGGAAATATACTCCTGGGTGGAATGCCCGGGACGGATGCCGGGGATAAAGGCTCCGTTTTTCTGTAAATTTTTGGAAAGAGATTCAGGATCAAAAGTGACAGCGGTGTAAAAGTAAGTAAACAGAAACACGAGAATGAAGTATAGGACGGCGTACGAAAGAGAAGTCTGGGAGAAATTGGAAAGCCAAGCGGCGATTGCCGCGACCGTGGCATTGGAAGAACCGGCCAGGAAGTTGCCTATCATCTGAGGAAAAAGCAAGATGGACAAGGCAAAAATGATTGGAATAACTCCGGCCTGGTTTACCCGCAACGGAAGATAAGTGGAACCGCCCCCGTACATTTTCATTCCGCGCACTTGTTTGGCGTAAGTTACGGGCACGGGACGTTCCGCTTCGGTAGCCACCACCACCCCGGCCGTGATCAGAACGCCCGCCACTATAAACATTATCAAAAGAGGTACCTGCGAAGGATCAAAGGAAAATGCGAGCTGGCTCACATCCGCAGGAATGCGGGCCACGATACCGGCGAAAATGAGCAAGGACACGCCGTTGCCGACGCCGAACTCGGACATCAACTCTCCTATCCAGGTAACCAGCATCGCTCCGGCCACCACGATTACTATGTTCATGAACTGTTCAAAAGCGGTGAGATTTACCAAAATATTCTGCTTCTGCAAAATGGCCAAAAGGCTGTAACCCTGGATGATTGCCAAGGGAACGGTGAGAAGGCGGGAGTATTGGGTGAATCTGCGCCTTCCGGCTTCTCCTTCCTCTTCATACAACCTCTTTAGCGAAGGCACCATGATTGTCAGAAGCTGCATGATAATGGAGCTTGTAATGTACGGCCCCACCCCCAGCATGATAATGGAAAGATTGGAAAGCCCGCCTCCGGCAAAAATGTTCAGTATGCCGAAGAACTGATTGTTTGAAAGAAATCTGGAAAGGGCCACCGTATCAATGCCCGGAATCGGTATGGTGGCCAAAAGGCGAAAAATAATCAGGGAAAAAAGCACAAAAAGAACTTTTTTGCGCAAAGCCTTGTCTGTCCAAATCAATTTTACTTTTTCCCAGAAAGTCATTGGCTTACTTAAACTTTATTTTACCCCCTTTCTGGCCGGTTTGCTTGCGAATGGCGGAGAAAGAATCGGCCTTGCTCGTTCCGGTTCCCGTACCGTCTTTTTTAATAATCACTTCTTTCCGGCGGGAATGAAACCTGTACCCTCGGCGCTTGGGCAAGCGCTTGATGATGTCGCGCAGCTCCGGCCGGCGTTTATTGCCGGCTCGGGCGGTCTGGCCCTTGCCTCCGCGGCCGGATTGCTTGGCGTGCTTGCCTCCCCGGCCCACTATGCGGTCCTTTTTGTTTTTATGCTGTCTTTTTAGTTCGTGTATCTGCATGATCGTTAAAAATTATTTTCTTTCCTGTTCCTTTTCCGCGCTCCTTGAGGCGGGACGAGCAGATTTTTTCTCATATTTTACGGAAACGGGGGCGAGAGCTTTCATCACCGCCTTGGCGTTGTTCAGCTTGTTCTTTGAATTGGAAATCACTTTGCTGGTCACGTCCTTCATGCCGGCCAAATTTACAATGTCGCGCACCACCGTGCCGGCCACCAAACCGCGCCCTTTGTTCGGCATAAGCACAACTTTGGCGCTGCCGAATTTGGCTTTCATTTCGTAAGGAAGAGACATTGTTTTGGTGAGCTTCAAGGTTACCATGTTCTTTTTCGCGTTGCGAAGAGCTTTGTTGATGGCAAGAGACGTGTCTCCGGCCTTTCCAAGCCCGACTCCGACCGATCCGCGCCTGTCTCCGGCGGCAAGGTATACGCTGAAAGAAAACCTCCGGCCTCCGGCCACCACGCGGGTAACCCGGCGTATATCCAGGATCTTCTGGTCAAATTCCGGCTTCGGCCGGCCCATTCTGCCCCGATCGGATCTTCCGCCGTTCCTCCTGCCTCTTTCTCCCCGTTCTTCTTTTTTTTCTTCTTTCTCTTCCATTTTTTTTATTAAAACTTAAGCCCGGCGCCTCTGGCCGAGTCAGCTACCAATTTAATCCTTCCGGCATACTTGAAGCCGTTCCGGTCAAATACCACTTTGGTTATTCCGGCCTTTACGCATTTTTCCGCTATCATGGCGCCCACCTTCTTCGCTCGCTCCACCTTTGTACCCTCATTTATTTTTATGTCGCTCGCTTCGGCAATGGTTTTGCCGGCCGTATCGTCTATTACCTGAGCGTAAATAAATTTGTTGGAACGAAAAACGGACAAGCGCGGATGTCCCGCGGTACCCTGGATTTTGGACCGAATCTTCCTTTTCAAGCGTATTCTTTTTTCGTCTTTTTTCTGCATAATTTTATGCCGTCTTCTTGCCTTGCTTCCTTCTCACGACCTCACCCTCATACCTCATGCCTTTGCCTTTATACGGTTCAGCTTTTTTAAGAGCTCTGATGCCGGCGGCAAAGCTTCCCACCAGCTCCTTGTCAATGCCGGTAATGGTGATGTTGTTTTTTTCCGCGGCTGCGGTAATGCCTTCGGGAATGGGTACGATTACCGGATGAGAGAACCCGAGAGCGAATTTCATTTCCTTTCCCGCCACTTCCGACTTGAATCCCACTCCTTCCAAAATAAGTTTCTTTTGATATGGCTCCTGCACGCCCTTGATCATATTTTTGATATGGGCGGCATACGTTCCCCACAGCGATTTGGAAAATTTGTCATTTCGCTTCGCTTTCAAAGAGACGGCCTTTTCTCCAATGGTTATGGTTATATCGTCGCGAAAAGACTTTTTCAAGGATCCCTTCGGCCCGGTCACGGTAAAGAAAGTCCCCTCTTGGGAAATTTTTATTCCTGTCGGTATCGGTATTTCTCTTTTTCCTATTCTTGACATATTTTTTTGCTTTGGTTTTTTCTTACCACAACTTGAAAAGAGCTTCGCCTCCGACATGCTCTTTGCGCGCATCTTTTCCTCCGAGAATTCCTTTGGGGGTGGAAAGCACCAGAAGGCCATTGCCTCCCCGTACCGGATAAAGCTCCTTCACGCCGAAATACACCCGCTTGGACTGTTTGGAAATTCTTTCCGCGTGAGTTATCTTGGGGATCTTGCCTTCATACACGAGCTTCACTTCCAGCACCGAACGATTCTTTTTCGTCTTTTTGGCAACCTCGCCCACGTATCCCTCTTTCTTCAAGCATTCGGCTATGGCCGCTTTCATTTTTGAATACGGCAAAAACACAGACTCCTGTCCGGCGGCGTTCCCATTCTTTATCATTATTATCATGTTTGCTATCGGATCCATCTTTTTGTTCTTGTTACCACGAAGACTTTCTTACTCCGGGAAGCTTTCCCTCATTGGCATATTCCCGGAAACATATTCGGCACAGTCCGAAATCCCGCATATATCCCTTGCCTCGGCCGCAGCGAAAACACCGGTTTTTCGCCCGGGTTGAAAATTTAGGCTTCTTTTTTGATCTGGCTATAACCGATGTTTTTGCCATGGGTACGTGATAAAAAGAGGAAAGCTTGCTCCGCAATATCTCGCTTTTTTCCTTTAACCCTCCCGGAAAGCGAAAATTAAAGGAGAAAAGCGGATTAAACGGAGCATCGCTCCCTTGGATGCCATATTAGCAAAATATGCCGCAAAGTCAAATACGGCTATTGTTCAAACTCGCCCCGGTCACCCAGCTAATTCGTCCTGCTAATCCCGGCCGGAGCGGCTCCAACCGTAGCCGACCTGATACTTGCCTGTATCTGATGCGTTGGCGCTTCTTATTGATTCTTGATAATTTGCTGTTAAGGACACACCGGGCTGAGCGGAATTGAAGGGGCATTGGGTATGCCTTGGCCATATACCCCAAAACCATCGGCGTTCAAACAAGCGCTGGACCCGCCTTCATATTGGTTTGCGTCAATAAGATAGGGATGTCCCCATGGATCATACTTCATTGCCGTCAACCCCGTAACCAGTCCGTTGGTTGCGTCCTGAATTTGTTGCAAGGCGGTCACCCAATTATTTTTACACGAAGTGGAATTTATGTCAGCGCAATAACATTGGCCGCAGTTTGAATTCGGCGCAAATACGAGAAGAGGCTTGCCTTGTTCCCCTTGGGCTATGATAATGGCTTGCACTACTTGCCGCATTTCAGATTGAGCCTTTGCTATTTTTGCCTTTTCCCTCGCAGAAGTAAGACTCGCAAGAACCACGGAAGCCAAAACGCCTATTATTGCTATAACAACCAAAAGCTCTATTAGAGTGAAACCTCTTTCCAGTTGTGAATCATTTATTCCCATTTTTGTAAGGTATTGTTTTGAGCACGCTTCCAGGTATAGTTGCCCTGGCTGTAGGGGTCAAATCTTCTTGATATATCGGCGTCGTGTTTGGAGCCTTGCCCGCAAAGCCTCCGGTTAGTAAAAACAAAGTTATAACCGCCGACAAAACTACGAATATCAACATCGCCGCATTCGCCTGCTTTCTTGTTTTCACCGTTCCGCTGGAGAGTTTCATCACCATCCCGATCATGCCCGAAGGCTTTTCAATGGAAGACTGAGAAACAGAGGCATGAGGCGGGTACAATGAAGAAGCCTCTGCTCCTTCATTGCCGAAAGGCGCCGGTTTTTCCGTTGATTCTGTCTCAAACTGCTGTACAGCTTCGCTTATTTCTTGATCAAAAGATGGTTTGGGATCCATGGTCGCTGTATACACAGCTATTATACCTCAATCAAACCATTTAATAAATTATTCTTTTTTGAATGGCACGCCCAAAAGTTCAAAGAAGGCCAGGCCCTCTTTTTTATCCTTAGCGGTAGAGACCAAAGTTACGGACAGCCCGAATACGTCTCGGATATCTTCATCGGCGGTTTCCGGAAAAATGGTATGTTCGCGAATTCCGATGGTAAGGTTGCCTACGTCATCCACCGCCTTGCGGCTGATTCCGCGAAAGTCCTTGGTTCTGGGCAAAGCCACATTCAGAAGCTTCTCCAGAAAAGAGTACATTCTTTTTCCGCGCAAAGTGACCACCGCTCCGATGGAATCTCCCTGCCTTATTTTGAAAGAAGACACTGATTTTTTGGCTCCGCGCAATGCCCCGCGCTGGCCGGTGATTTTGGCCAGCCGCCCGATGACAAATTCATTCGTGTCCTTGTTCGCTTTCTGTCTTGTTCCGGTTCCGACGCTTACCACCACTTTAACCACCTTTGGCGCGGACATTTTCGCTTTGTAATGGAAAACACCCTTCAGTTTTTCAAAGGCTTCCGCTTCTTTTTCTTTTACAGATAAATGTTTCATGTCTTTTTGCATTAATCTACTTTCTTCACGTTTGAAACGTGCATGGGCATGGGAATCTCGCTCACCGATCCTTTATCGTTGGTTGTTTTCGCTCGGCGGTGCTTCTTATACAAATTTACGCCTTCCACTATCACCTTGTTTTCCTTTGGAAGCGCCCGGGCCACTTTTCCTTTTTTGCCCCGGTCTTTGCCTGCGATAATTATTATATTGTCTCCTTTTTTTATGTTCATTTATGTATTAAATTACTTCCGGCGCCAGAGATACTATTTTCTGATATCCTTTTTCCGCCAATTCTCTGGGAATGGGACCGAAAATGCGCCCGGCTTTCGGGTCCATTTTCCCCTTTTCCAAAAGCACTACCGCGTTGTCGTCAAAGCGAATGTAAGAACCGTCTTTTCTCCGATACGCTTCGCGGGTGCGCACCACCACCGCCTGGTGCACGTCTTTCTTTTTCACCAACTTGCGCGGACTGGCTGATTTGACCGAGATTATAACCTTCTCTCCTATGGAAGCGTAGCGCTTCTTGGAACTGCCGAGAATTTTAAAAACCTTGCCCACCGTGCCTCCGGCGTTATCCGTTATTTTTACCAATGTTTCCGTCTGTATCATGATTTTTCTATTAGATTAAACTACCCGGAATCTCTTGTCCTTTGAAATCGGACGGCAGGGAGATATTTCCACTTTGTCTCCGACTTTGCATTTGTTTTCCGGATCGTGCGCCTTATACTTTTTGCTTATCTTGTAATATTTTCCGTATTTCGGGTGCTTCACGAAGCGCGACACTGAAACCACGACGGTTTTATCCATCTTGTCGCCTACCACCGTGCCTTTTAAGGTTTGTTTATTTTTTTCCATGGCTGTTTTGTTTGCGCTTCGGATCACTCATTTCGGTAAGGGTGCGGGCGATTTCCTTTCGCAGATTCCTTCCCTCTTTTACGTTCTTGGATTTAGCGCCTTCCGCTTTGAACTTCAGGGAGCGCATTTTTTCCTCGAGCTCGCTCAGGCGCTTTTTCAATTCCTCCGCGCTGAATGATTTTAAATTTTCCTCTTTCTTTTTCATATTACTTGTTTTCGATTCTGGAAACTATTCTTGTCTTCATGGGAAGTTTGGAACCGGCTTTGCGCAGGGCTTCCTTTGCCACCGGCTCTTCCACTCCATCCACTTCAAATATTATCCGCCCGGGCATAACTTCGGCGCAGTATCCTTGAGGATCCCCTTTTCCCTTGCCCATTCCCACCTCCGCCGCTTTGGCGGTATAGGGACGATCTGGAAATATGCGAATCCAGTACTTGCCCGTCTTGGTAAGCGTTCTTGCCACTACTTTTCTCGCCGACTCTATCTGGTTGGAGCGCACGCGGGAAGCGGTTTCCGCTTTCAGCCCGAAGGATCCGAAAGAAAGACTGGTGCCGCGAGTCTCAGGGGAAATTTTCTTAGGATTCAGGCGTCCCGTCTGCCATTTCCTGTATTTTACTTTTTTGGGCAATAACATGGCTTTATATTTATTAAATCTTCACTTCTTTTTTCTTGTCTGCAAAAACTTTTCCGCGGTAAATCCAAACCTTTATGCCGATGGTGCCATAAGGCAAAACCGCGCGCTCTCTTTTGAAATCTATGTCCGCGCGGAAAGTCTGAAGCGGTATGGAACCGCGCTTCAGCTCTTCCGTACGGGAGATTTCCGCTCCGCCAAGGCGTCCGGAAACCACTATCTTGGCTCCTTCCACTCCTTGGGTGGCCATCACTTTCTCAAGAGTCTGCTTGACCACCCTTCTATACGGCATTCTTTTTTCCAAACCCTCCGCGACCATGTACGCGACTATGGAGGCATCCGCTTCCGGATTGGCCACTTCCACGATTTCCAGTTTAAAATCTTCTGTTTTGGGAAGATTCAGCTTCTCCATTTTTTTTACGATGTCCGCTTTGAGCTTGGCCGCTCCTTCTCCGCTTCTGCCGATAATAAGCCCGGGACGGGAAGTTCTCAGAATGAAGCGAGTGGTTTTCTGATTTCTTTCAATTTCTATCGAAGACACATACATCCCGCGCAGCCTCTTTTCAAGATACTCCCGAAGAAGAACGTCGCCTTTCAAATATTCCCGATATTTTCCACGATCGGCAAACCAGTGGGACTTCCAGTCTCTCAATATGGTCAACCTATGGGCGTATGGATGCACTATTTTACTCATGTTTTTTTCCTATTTTTTTTATCTTATCCGTCATTTTCTTTTTATTGTTCTTTCCTTCGGAACGAGCGGGCGATTTTTCTCCCAGAAGGACGGAAATCCTGCTGGAACGCTTTTTGATTATCACTCCCCGGCCCATGGCTCTGGGCACCATGCGTTTCAAAACCGTTCCTTCATCAACTCGAATGTCTTTTATGAAAAGATTTTCCTTTTCCGTCCCCTTCTCGGCCGCGTTGGCCGCCGCGGACATTATGAGCTTCCTTACCGGGAAAGCTGCGCGCTTTGGAAGGCGGTCAAGTTCCGCGACTGCCGCGTTAAATGCCTTGCCCTTTACCAAATCCGTCACTTTGCGGACCTTGCGGGGAGAATGCCTGTAATTTTTGAGAGATGCTTTCATCTTTGTGTTTATTTCTTACTGCCCGCCGCGTCCGATGCCGCCGTGGCCGCCTTTGCCTGGGCTATTTCCGCCTCTTTCTTCTTCTGTTCCAATTCCTTCTGCATCTTTCCGCCGTGCTTTATAAACTTCCTGGTGGGAGAAAATTCCCCGAGGCGGTGACCAACCATATCTTCGCTTACCAGCACTTCTATATGGGTTTTTCCATTGTGCACCCCGAAAGTAAATCCCACCATTTCCGGTGAAATCTGGCTTGCTCTTTTCCAGGTCTTGATAACCGGAGTAGAGAGGGGATTTTTACCCTTGATTTTTGCCAAGAGCTTTTCATCCACATATATTCCTTTCTTGATTGATCTAGTCATTTGAGTACATACGAAAACAAGCTCGTTTCCGAGCTTGTTCCATAATAGCAGAACGGCGGATAAAGTCAACTTTTAAGACTTCTTCCTTCCCTTTTTCACCCGCCGAGAAACGATAAATGAGTCTGAATACTTTTTAGGGTGTCGGGTCTTCCGGCCGCCGGTAACTTTACCCCAAAGGGTCTTCGGGCGCTTTATGCCTCGTCCTTGCCGGCCTTCTCCCCCTCCGTATGGATGGTCTACCGGGTTCATGGCCGTTCCGCGCACCGTAGGGCGAATGCCTTTCCAGCGGGAACGTCCGGCTTTGCCGTAATTTTCCAGATGATGCTCTTCATTGGAGACAGTGCCGATTGAGGCGTAGCATTCTTCTTTCACTTTTCGCACTTCAGAAGAAGGCATCTTCAAGTTGGTGTAGCCGTCCGCATTTGCCACCACTTGGGCAAAAACTCCCGCCCCGCGGGCGATTTTCGCTCCGCCTCCGGGTTTTAGCTCAACGTTGTGCACAAAGGTGCCGACCGGAATGTTTCGAAGCGGAAGACGATTGCCGAAAGAAAGCTCCGCCTTCGGGGAAACAACAAAAGAGTCTCCGGGCTTCACCGACTTCGGCAGGACCACATATCTCTTTTCTCCGTCTTTATATACGGCCAACCCTATAAAAGCGGAACGATTCGGATCATATTCCACGCTTTTGATCTTGGCCGGAACATCAATCTTGTCATATTTAAAATCCACTTCCCGGTACAGGCGCTTGTGCCCGGAACCTTTGTGCCGGACGGTAATGCGTCCCTGGCTGTTTCGGCCCACCGCCCGGCGGAATCCGCGGGTCAGCGACTTCTCCGGCGCAGCCTTTGTAAGCACGCCCCGATAAGTGACGTTGGTAGCCTGTCTTCTTGATTTGGTTGTCGGTCTGTACTTTTTCATCTTTTTATATCAAATCTATCTTATCCCCTTCCTTAAGATAAACTATGGCTTTTTTTCCTCCGCTTTTAACCCCGCGCTTGCCCTTTGAAAAAACTTTTTTCTTCGGAATCCGCAAAATGTTCACCCGCACCGGCCGGATTTTGTATATTTCAAAAATCGCCTTCATCACTTCTTTTTTCCCGGCGGAAGGGGCAACCTCAAAAGAGTACGCGCCGGCCGCGTAGCCTGCGGACGCTTTTTCGGTGATTCTCGGATTTTTTATTATTTTTATAGCTTCAATCATAAAATTTAATTACTTCCTCGACGCCAAAAACTTGGCGCTGTCTTCCGGCTTCTCTATCAGAATGAATTTGTAATCAAGAGCCTCCTTCGGATTAAGATTTTTCAGAGAAGATACTTGCAGCTGGGCGAGATTGCGGAAGCTTTTTTTTGTTTTCTCGTCGCTTTCAAACAATGTGGCAAGAGCGCGCTTTTTCTTGGAAGAATGCAGCGGTTCCAACCCGGAGATTTTAGATAGGTTAAGCACCGTCTTGTCGGCATCTTTTGTCTTGCCGGAAGAAATTGCCAGGGAATCTATGAAAAAGATTTCCCCTTCCTTGAGCTTCTTTGAGAGTACCGAATACAAGGCTTCAACGCGCATCTTTTTGGAAACTTTCCGATTGTAATTTTTTTCCGACAATGGACCATGAGTCACTCCTCCCCCGACCCAGATGGGACTCCGAATGGAGCCGTGCCGCGCCCGTCCGGTTCCTTTCTGCCGCCAGGGCTTTTTGCCTCCGCCGGAAACTTCTCCGCGCCCTTTTGCATCGGCGGTTCCGGCGCGCTCATTGCTTTTCATTCCCATGACCGCTTGATGCACCAGATCGGGGCGCCACTTTGCGCCGAAAACCTTCTCGGGCAGAGAGACCGTTCCGCTTTCCTTTCCTTCTTTGTTGTAAACTTTCGCTTCCATGATTTTAAAATTATTTGCCCGTATCAACTATTTCAATCAAGCTTCCGCGAACTCCGGGAACCGCTCCTTTTACCAGAAGAAGATTGCTGTCTTTTTCCACCAGCACCACCTCAAGATTCTTTTGAGTGATTCTGTCTCCTCCCATTCGGCCGGCCATTCTTTTTCCCTTCGGCACTTTGTTTCTCAACCCTCCGCCGATAGAACCCGGCTCTCTTTCGGAATGCTTCTGTCCATGGGAACGGGGACCGCCATGGAAACCGTGGCGCTTCACCACTCCTTGAAATCCTTTTCCTTTGGAAGTTCCGGACACCCGCACTTTATCCCCCGCTTTAAATATATCGCCTGCGGTGATGACATCTCCGGCTTTTAAAGCGGGCTCCCCGCTTCCCTTTATCCTAAATTCCCGAACATAGCGGAAATTTACGCCGTCCTTCGCGCGTCCCTTTTCGGCTTTGCCTGTCTTTCCTTGATTTTTCTTTCCGAATCCGACTTGCACGGCGTCGTACCCGTCAGACTCCGCGGTTTTCACCTTGGTGACGGTAATGGGGCCGGCAGAGATCACGGTAGCCGGAAACACTTTTCCGTCTTCGGCGAAATACTCGGTCATCTCTTCTTTTGTGCCAAGTATGAATTTCATGTCTATAGCATTTTCACGTCAATATCCACTCCGGAAGGCAGGGACATATTGGTCAGAGCCTCTACCGTATTCGGATTTGGATTCACTATGTCTATCAACCGTTTGTGCACCCGAATTTCAAACTGTTCCCGGGAATTTTTATATACGAAAGAAGCGCGGTTCACCGTGTACTTTTTTATTTCTGTAGGCAGGGGCACCGGACCTACGATTTCCGCATCATAGCGGGCCGCAGTGTCTATGATCTGCTTTACGGACGCATCCAGGATCTTGCTCTCGTAAGCGCGTACCCTGATGCGCAATATGACATGACCGTCCGCTTTCTTCGCCTCTTTGGAGCCCTTAGCGCCTTTTGAGCGCTTGCTTCCTTCTCCTTCATTTTGAGAAGCGCTGCGAGCGGAACCGTCCGCCGGCTTGGCCGGCTTTTTGCTTTTTGTATCCGATGTTGGCATTCTTTTCTTTATTCAGATTCCTATCCCAGAATCTTGGTGACTACTCCGGCGCCTACAGTCTTGCCTCCTTCGCGGATGGCAAACCTTTGCTGTTCCTCAAGAGCGACAGGGGTTACCAGCTTCACGGTCACATTCACGGTATCGCCGGGCATTACCATTTCCGTGCCCTCTGCCAGGGTCACTTCTCCGGTCACGTCCGTAGTACGAATGTAGAACTGAGGCTTGTAACCGTTAAAGAACGGAGTGTGGCGTCCGCCTTCCTCTTTCTTCAGAACATACACTTCAGCGGTGAAATTATCATGCGGAGTAACGGTACCCGGCTTGGACAGAACCTGTCCGCGAGCGACATCCTCTTTCTTTAATCCGCGCAAAAGCACTCCGGCGTTGTCGCCAGCCATGCCTTCTTGCAGGTTCTTGTTGAACATTTCAATCCCGGTAATGGTAGCCTTCTGGGTGGGGCGAATACCTACGATTTCCACTTCTTCACCCACTTTCACAACTCCGCGTTCAATCTTTCCGGTAACCACGGTTCCCCGGCCTTCAATGGAGAAAATGTCCTCCACGGGCATAAGAAACGGTTTGGAAGTGTCTCGTTCAGGAACAGGAATGTAAGTATCAAGAGCGTTTACCAGCTCAAGCACTTTCTGAGCCCAAGGATCGTTTACATCCTTCGCCTCCAGAGCTTTCAGAGCGGAACCGCGGATGACCGGAGCGTTTGCGCCGTCAAAATTCTGCTTGGTGAGCAAATCGCGTATTTCCTCTTCCACCATGTCCAACATGTCATTATCGTCAACCATGTCGCACTTGTTCATGAACACTATGATCTTCGGCACTCCCACTTGGCGGGCCAGAAGCACGTGTTCGCGAGTCTGAGGCATGGCTCCGTCGGTGGCGGCCACTACCAGGATAGCGCCGTCCATCTGGGCCGCGCCGGTTATCATGTTTTTGATATAGTCCGCGTGTCCCGGGGCGTCAATGTGAGCATAGTGCCGGGTATCAGTGGAATATTCGTTGTGGGAAATATTAATGGTGATCCCGCGCGCCTTTTCCTCCGGCGCGTTGTCGATCTGGTCCACTCCTTTCAGGCGGACTTGCTTTCCGGCCATGTCCAAAACATGGAGAATGGCCGCGGTCAGCGTGGTTTTCCCGTGGTCCACGTGTCCGATGGTGCCCACGTTAATGTGGGGCTTGTCTCTTTTAAATTCTTCTGCCATAGCTTTTTTAGCTAACAGCTCTGACTTAACGTACGAGAACCAGTCGCTAAGTCCGGGCCACTAACTATGTGATTAATAATAATTGATAATTTAAAGCATTTTCGGGAGCTTTTTACGCCAGTTTGTAAAATTGGCAACAAAAAAACCGCGAAAGTGCAGTTGCCACCATATTAGCAGATTGAGGAATATTGTCAAACGGATGAGAGAGCCGGGTAAATATTCTGCCTCTTCGCTTTTCTCGCCGGCCCAGCGAGCCGGCTCGAGGGCTCGGCCTCGCTCTTTCGCCTACGCTCGAACCGTGCCCGCTCGGCCACACAACCCGCTCAAAGACAAATATTTACCCGGCCCAAATTATCAAGCAATAAGAAACTAAGATTCTTTTATTTCCTGAGCTAAATGCGGATTCCACATGGCGCCGGTGGCGGACATGACGTAATCGGCGCCGGCTTGCCTGTATTCCTGAAAATCCGCGGGGGAAGATACTCCGCCTACCCCTATTATCTTGAATCGGTACCCGAGCTTTTCGCGCAGTCCGGCAAGCCGGCGCGCCATATCCAGGCCCGCCCATTTTATGGCATGCCCGCATACACCGCTTTTCTGTCTCCCCTCTCCGGGCAGGGCCTGCCCGCCGTTTTCATCCACAATTTCTGCGGGAATGGTATTGATGGCGGAAATTCCATCCGCGATTCCGCCTACTTCCTTCGCAAAATTCTCAAGTTCGGTATCATCTCTGAAATATCCTGTTTTCACAATGAGCGGGATATCCCCTATTTCTTCCTTTATCGCCCTTGCCACCTCCGCGCTCCGCGAGATGTCGTAACAAAGCAGGTTCGCGGTTCCTTCATTCGGACAGCTGAGATTCACTTCCATTACTTTCACCCCAGTCTCTTTCATGAGAAGAGCGACGTCCCGAAAATCTTGAATGTAAGCATCCTTTCCCTGTCTTTCTTTCTTGGTCCCCTGGAAAGCTCCCACTACCGCCTGTCCCGGTTTTGCATATTTTATAAGCTCGGCAATATCTTTCTGCCAGAATTCGGGCTCAAACGACGGCACCCCGAAGGAGTTGGTGATTGAAAGCGGCTCAGAATAGTCACGGCCCGCAACAAGCTTTTCACCCGCTTTTTCAATGGTCAAATCGCCGTCCACCTTCACCGAAAGCACATTGGGCCACGGATGAGTGGGGTATTTTCCGCTGCGCACTGTCTTATATGTAACGATATCAAAACCTTTATCCAGGGCAGCTTTGGCAAACTTAGTGTTTATGAGCGGGCCCGCCGGGATGCCGAAGGGCGCATATACCGGAGCCCCGAAAAAATCGTACTTCGGCTTTCCCTCGTTCTCATATTTTTTTCCGTCCGCGAATGCGCCGAAGGGACCGTCGATGAAGTTCTCTTCGTAGGATTTTTCCGGATCGTAGAAAGGAATATAAAGCATATTTAATCCTTTTCTACCAGCGAGTCCAGAGTCTCTTTAGCCAGGGCTGTCAATTCTCGTACAATCTGTATTTTCTTTTGATCGGAGTAACTATCATATTCTTTTGTTTCGTCTCCATTGTCCCTTTTTAGGAAAGCATTGTATACATTTTCAGAAATATCAGGGATTTTATTTTTTATTTCCGGATCAGATATCAATTCCTTTAATATAAAAATCGCGCCTATTGCCCCAACGCATTTGCCTCCGGAAAGACGATTGGAATGATAATATGTTTTCGCTTCCTTACCCAACTCAGATAGATTATCTTGTTCCCAATTATATCGCCAATAAACGGATAAATCTTGAAGATTTCTATGCTTCTCATGAAATTCATCTGTAAAAATAGGACAAGCTATGAAGTAACTGAGTATATTCGTAAAATTTTCAACTGTTTTCCTTTCATTTTCATCAAGACCCTTTAGGGCTCCATCTTTGATTTTTATTTCTTGATTATTTGCAAATAGGGAGCTGGATCCGAAGTCCTCAAAATACAAAGGATTGCCATGCTTTACCGCAAAGGAAGACAGTTCTTCCACTATTTTTGCCTTGTGTTCTTCCAGCCTTTTATTTTGCTCTTCTGGAGTTTGTTTTTCCGGCTTTTCTAGGCTCATATATTGCAGTATACATCAAAAAACCCCGGAGGAACACTCCGGGGTTTCTCTTTCATATTTATTATTTTCTGTCCGCAATGATAGTGTCCGCCACGTTCTGGGGCACGATGTCGTAGCGCAAGAATTCCATAGTAAAGGAAGCGCGTCCTTCGGTCATGGAACGCAGATTGGTCATATAGCCGAACATTTCGGAAAGAGGCACTACCGCGTTTATTACCTTGTTCATTCCGCGGTCTTCCATGCCTTCTATGATCCCGCGTTTGGAAGAAAGGTTGCCGGTAACGTCTCCCATGAACTTGTCGGGAGTAACCACTTCCACTTTCATCATCGGTTCAAGAATCACAGGCTTGGCGCGCTTGCAGGCGTCTTGCACAGCCATGGAAGCGGCGATTTTGAATGCCATTTCGTTGGAGTCCACTTCGTGATACGATCCGTCCCAAAGATCTACGGATACATTTACCATTTTGAATCCCGCCAATACTCCGCGGTCCAAGCCTTCTCTAAACCCCTTTTCGCAAGCGGGAATATATTCCTGCGGAATCACTCCTCCCTTGATGCTGTTTATAAATTCAAATCCGGCTGAGCGCTTGGTGTTCTTGGGTAAGTCTTCCTCTTCTTCCTTGGTCATCGCCTTCATCGGAGCAATCTTTATCCTTACGTGGCCGTAGTTTCCGCGTCCGCCGGACTGCTTGATGTATTTGCCTTCCGCTTCGGAATTCCCGGTAATGGTCTCGCGGTAAGCCACCTGCGGCTTGCCCACATTTGCTTCCACTGAAAATTCCCGCTTCAAACGGTCTACGATAATTTCCAAATGCAATTCTCCCATGCCGGAAATAATGGTCTCCCCCGCCTCGTTGTCGCTGGACACCCGGAAAGTCGGGTCCTCTTGCGCCAATCGGTTCAAAGCCAATCCCATTTTTTCCTGGTCAGCCTTAGTCTTGGGTTCAATGCGCATGGAAATGACAGGCTCGGGGAAGACTATTCGGTCCAGAGCAATCGGGCGCTCTTCATCGCAAAGAGTGTCGGAAGTGATGGTATCTTTCAAGCCTACCGCGGCCGCAATTTCTCCGGCGTAAACCTTCTTCACCTCTTCGCGGTCATTGGCGTGCATTCGTACGATTCGGCCGATGCGTTCTTTGTTGCGGGTGCGCGGATTATACACGTACGATCCCGCGGCAAGAGTTCCGGAATATACCCGGAAAAATATGAGCTGGCCCACGAACGGGTCGGTGGCCACCTTGAAAGCCAGGGCGGAGAAAGGTTCTGAATCGGAAGCATGGCGAACGTCAGGCTCGTCGGTTTCCGGATTTACTCCGTCAATCGGCGGAACATCCAAGGGAGAAGGCAGATAGTCTACGACTGCATCCAATACCAGCTGTACGCCTTTGTTCTTTAAAGCGGACCCTGCGTAAACCGGGAAAATTTCATTGGCGATCACTCCCTTGCGCAAAAGCTTCTTCAAGGTCGGCATTTCCGGCATCATGCCTTCCAGATATTCATTCATTATCGTGTCGTCCTGTTCCACTATTTTCTCAATCAATTCGTTGCGATATTTTTCCGCTTCAGCCTTGAGCTCTTCGGGAATTTCCGCTTCACGCACCACGCTTCCCATTTCCCCCTCAAAGTAATATGCCTTCATGTTAAGCAGGTCCACCACCCCTTCATGCTTGTCTTCCAGGCCGATGGGAATCTGCATGCGCACCGCTTTCTTGGTTAGGCGATTCAAAATAGTGGAGAAAGAATGTTCAAAAGAAGCGCCGGTGCGGTCCAGTTTGTTTATGAAGCAGATGCGCGGAACTTTGGCCTCGTCCGCGTAGCGCCAGTTGGTCTCGGACTGCGGTTCCACTCCGGCCACTCCGTCGAAAACCACCACTGCGCCGTCCAAAACGCGCAGAGACCGCTTCACCTCCACGGTAAAGTCAATGTGCCCTGGTGTGTCAATGATATTAAAACGATGCTTTTTGGAAACATCTCCTCCCGTGTAAGTGGGAACCCAGAAGCAGGTAACCGCGGCGGAAGTAATGGTGATTCCGCGCTCGCGCTCCTGTTCCATCCAGTCGGTGACGGTGTCCCCTTCGTGCACTTCTCCGATTTTATGGGAAACGCCCGTATAGAAAAGCACCCGCTCCGTGGTGGTGGTCTTTCCCGCGTCGATATGCGCGATTATTCCAATATTCCTTACTTTTTCCAGAGGATAGTCTCTTTCCATATGAAAACTTTTTGCCGGCGGGAAGCCTTACCTCTCGCCGCGCTTATCTAATTTATAAGTAAAAAAGCGCCTTGTGCGCCGGCTATAATATATATTATATGGCTCTTTTTTGCAAATTAAAACCGAGGACTTATTTGTATGCCTCGGTAAACTCAAAATCGATCCCCGTGAAAATTCTTCAAAACTGCATTTTTGATAGCATGCAGATTCAAAGAATCATTCGAATAATTTGTGCCATTTTCCTCATCAAATTTCTTAATGAGACCAGGAATATTTTTTTTGACAGCCTCTTCTTCATCTACGGCTGTCATCCCTTTTGTTAAATTTGCAAGATGATGCAGTAAAAAATTTAACAATTCTTCGGGAATTTTGCTTTCAACTATTACAAACATATTTCCTCCAAGCTTATTCGCTTTCACCTTACTCTTTTTTCTTTTCCTGTCAAACGAAAAAATCCCCAACCGGGGATCTCTGGCATTACAGGGCGGAGGCAGGGCGGAGGGTAACCCTCCGCTGTTCTGTTGTCTATATTACCAGCCGAAGTGGGCGAAAGCTTTGTTCGCTTCTGCCATGCGGTGAGTATCGTCTTTCTTCTTGATGGCGGCTCCTTCGTTCTTGCTTGCGGCGATCAGTTCTTCCGCCAGCTTTTCCCGCATGGGCTTTCCCTTTCCTCCGCGGGCGGCGTCCCGAATCCAGCGCATAGCCAGAGCAAGCTTTCTCTCCGGCCGCACTTCCCTCGGCACCTGGTAGTTCGCTCCGCCGATTCGCTTGGAACGCACTTCCAAAGCGGGACCGGCGTTCTTCAAGGCCAAATCAAACACTTCCAGAGGATTCGGATTGCCGGTTTTTTCTTTGATTATGTCAAAAGCGTCATAAACCACTCCGCGGGCGGTTTCTTTCTTCCCGGACCACATGACGTAGTTTATGAATTTCTCCAGCTTGGGAGAATTGTATACGAAATCGGGAGGGGTGATATTTTTGTTCTTGATTGCTCTGCGCATGATATTCTTTGAAAATTATTTCTTCGCTTCTTTCGGCTTCTTGTTGCCGTAAAGGGAACGGCTCTGCCGGCGCTTTTCCACGCCCTGGGTGTCCAAAACGCCGCGGACGATATGATATCGCACGCCGATCAAGTCCTTTACGCGCCCTCCGCGGAGCTGTACTACGGAGTGTTCCTGCAGGTTATGCCCTTCGCCGGGAATATATGCGGTCACTTCCATGCCGTTGGTCAGGCGAACCCTGGCGATCTTTCGCAGGGCGGAGTTCGGCTTTTTGGGAGTGGTAGTGGTCACCTTGGTGCAGACTCCCCGCTTGAACGGAGAAGGATAAAAAACGGGCTTGTTCTTCAAGAAATTGAAGCCGCGCTCTAAAGCGACAGTTTTGGGCTTGCTTGCCACTTTCTTTCTTTTTCTTTTTACCAGTTGGTTTATGGTAGGCATAAATTAAAACAAAAGAGTCCTACGACTCTTCGCTAGAATATACTATAACAGTGCGGAAAATGCAAATATTACAGGACGATGCCGGTAATCAGGGTGTAAAGATAGGACATTACGGGGAACAGATAGCTGGACAGCAAAAATACGAAGGCCACTAAGATTATCAGCGAATATCTTTCCAAGAACACCAAGGTCGGATATGCGGAGTCCGGCAAAACGGAGAAAAGCAGTTTGGACCCGTCCAGGGGCGGAATCGGAATGAGATTGAAAATTCCAAGTCCGAGGTTCATGAGAACGATGGAAGAAAGAATAAAAATAGCTTGAGCCGGCGCTCCGCCCGACACCAAAAACCGGAGCAATATCCCGAAAAATATCGCTATGAAAAAATTCGCCAACACTCCGGCAGCCGATACCCAGAAGGTCCCCCACTTTCGATTGGACAAGTTCAGCGGATTATACGGCACGGGCTTTGCCCACCCCAGAAGAAACGGGGACTGTAAAATTACCAGAAGCAATGGCAGTATTATTGATCCGAACATATCCAGGTGCTTCAGAGGATTGAGAGTAAGCCGGCCGGCCCGCCTGGCCGTATCGTCGCCGAAAAGCTCGGCCACATAGCCGTGCGAGATCTCGTGAATCACTACGGAGACTATCAGGATGATTATGAAAAATATAGTATCGGCTGCTTGCATGGATTTAAAAAATCTGCCGGAAAAGCGCGGAAAATCGATCCGCATTGCATTCCTCGCTCTTTCATGATAGCATGGAAACCGCTATGGCGAAAAGCTGCGCGATAACAAAGAAAAATTCTTTCGTGGGCGGCGGATATTCCAACCGCACCCGCGCCACCAAATTCAATCCGACCGGAAAGGCCAGGAAGTACTTGAATCTGCAAAAAAAGAAAGTTTATGTCCCGGAACTGAAAAAATCGGTAATTATCACCGTTTCCGCCCGCGGCCTGCGCACCATCAAGAAAAACGGAGTCTATTCCACCCTGAAAAAGGCGGGAGTAGTGAAATAAATAAAATATATAACAAAAAAGCGGGAGGCCTTGCCTCCCGCTTTTTTGTTATATGAATGTCAAAGCGATGCCTTTTTTGCCGCTCCGGCCGGTACGGCCGATACGGTGGATGTACGTTTCGTAATTCTGCGGTATGTCGTAGTTTATGACATGTGTGACGTCCGGAATATCCAGACCCCGGGCGGCAACGTCCGTGGCTATCAGAATTTTAATATGATCCTGCTTGAATAAATCCAGGGTGCGTATGCGTTCCCTGCTCCGTTTGTTGCCGTGAATGCAGCCGACTTTGAACCCTCTTTCCGACAGCTCTCTGGTGAGAGAATCCACGCTATGCTTCATCTCGCGGAAAATAAGTACCTTGTCGGCCCCCTTCTTGTTCAGCACATCATGGAGCTTCTCCAGTTTTTCTTCCTTCGTCTTGGCGCGGATTATATCCTGATCTATGTTCTTCGCAGTTTCGCCGGAAAGCACTGAAATTGAAACCGGATCTCTTAGAAATTCGACGGTCAGTTTTTTTATTTCCGGCGAAAGAGTGGCGGAAAAGAAAAGAGTTTGGCGCTCTTTCGGAACTCCTCCCAAAATGGAAACCATGTCCGGGCGGAATCCCATATCCAGCATCCTGTCGGCTTCATCCAAGACGACATATTGGCATTTGGATAGATCGAGTTTTTTTCTTTTTATCAAATCCTTCAGCCGGCCCGGAGTTCCTATAATGAAAGTAACCCCTCTGCCTATTTCCCTTATCTGCCTGGTTATCGGCAAACCTCCCACGCATACGGCGGAAAAAATTCCAAGCCCGTAGGCCAGCTCGCGGAAATCGGATTCTATCTGCATGGCAAGCTCTCGGGTGGGGGCCATTATGAGCACTTTGTTCAATCCCATTCGGCCATCGGATTTGCCCTTTAAAATTTTATCTATCAAAGGAAGGAGGAAGGCGGCGGTTTTCCCGGTGCCTGTATTGGCCAAGCCGAAAACGTCTCTGCCCTCAAGCACTTTCGGTATCGCCTGATCCTGTATGGGTCTCGGGCCTGAAAATCCTTTTTTTGCCAGATTTTTTTCCACCTGATCATAAAAATTAAAATCAGCGAACGAATGTTCGGGAATATAAGCCTTTTCTTCCGCATATTCGGCCTTTTTTACGAAACGGGAAAAGTCTATGCGCTCGGCGCCGAAACGTTTTCCGGATCCCCTCCTGCCTCCGGCCGGAGCGCGCCTGCCTCCTCTCTTAAAATTTGAATTGCCAAAGCGGCGAAAGGGCTTGCCTCCGCCTGCTGTCTTGCCGGCATTGCTCCCGGCGCTTCCCCTTGAAAAACGGGAAGATGAACCGCGCCCCGCCCTGGCGGGGCGCGAAAACCCACGTTTGTTTATCATACTTTCTTTTGTGTCATGGATATCAATCACCCGACACGAAAGTCTTAGTTGATTTCCACAAGCGTCAGTCTCGTTAAATAATAGCGGGCGCCGCACTTCCGCGGCGCCCGTGAGAATGATGCTTAGAGCATATCATACATATGATATATTGTCAACATAAAAATATAGCAGAGCCTTTTCCGATTCTGTTATAATGGAGGACATGAAAGCATATTTGGATATAGTAAAGACGGTTTTGAACAAAGGCGAATTAGTGGAAACAAGAACCGGAGAACGAGCATACACCATGGCCGGGGCGATATTTGAACATGACATGTCGGATGGGTACCCCCTCCTGACTACAAAAAAAATGCCGTTTCGGCTGATTGCTTCAGAACTTGAATTTTTTATAAATGGAGTCACGGACAAGAACTGGCTCCGTGATCGAAATAATCACATCTGGGATGAATGGGCCAAACCGCAGAAAGCGCCCTACGGGCACGACGAAGCGTCCAAGAAAAAAATGATGGAAGAACGCGACCTGGGGCCCATTTACGGATTCCAGTGGAGGCATTTCAACGCTCCGTATGAAAGCTACGATACAGATTACACGGGTAAGGGAGTGGATCAGTTGAAAAAAATTGTGGAAACCTTGAAGACCAATCCGCGAGATCGGAGGATGATAGTTTCCGCCTGGAATCCCCAGCAATTTGGCGAGATGGCTCTGCCGCCCTGCCACTATTCTTTCCAGGTAACCACCATAGGCGACAAGCTGAACCTTATGTGGAACCAGCGCTCGGTGGATACCATGCTTGGGCTGCCTTTTAACATAGCAAGCTATGCCCTTCTTCTGCACCTTCTCGCCAAAGAATCAGGATTCAAGGAAGGAAAACTCGTCGGGTTTCTTGGAGATGTGCACATTTATGAAAACCACATGGAAGGAGCCAAGGAACAGCTCTCCCGAGACCCGAAGAAATATCCCCTGCCAAAGCTTGAAACTGAAAACTGGAAATCAATCTTTGACTGGCATGCGGAAGATTCAAAAGTGATCGGCTATGAAAGCTATCCCCGCATTCCGTTTGAGATTGCGGTATAAAATCATGCTTTCAATTATTGCGGCAATTGGGAAGAATAACGAGCTTGGGAAGAATAATGCCCTGCTTTGGCATATGAGCGCGGACATGAAGCATTTCCGCAAAACCACTTCCGGACACCCGGTAATCATGGGACAGAAGACATATGAGTCGCTCGGCCGCCCCCTGCCGAACAGGCGGAACATCATCCTTACCCGCGACAAAAATTTTGAAGCTTCGGGAACGGAAATTGTTTACTCTCCCGAAGAAGCGCTGGAAAAACTGGATAAAAAAGAAGAAAACTTCGTAATCGGCGGAGGACAGATATATAGGCTGTTTCTGCCGAAGGCAGAAAGGCTTTACATCACCCGCGTGGAAGCGGAGTTTCCGGACGCGGATACATACTTCCCGGAAATCGGCCCCGAATGGAAAGAAAAAAGCCGGGAAGATTTTCCGGCCGACGAAGAAAATCCGCATCCGTATTCTTTTGTCTTATATGAAAGGAGCTAGCACGAAAAAAGGAAGCCAGGCTTCCTTTTTTCGTGCTAAGGATCTTCCGGCGTCCTGATCCGGATAAACACATCTTTACCATCGGGAGATTTCTTCTTTTCGTATTCTCTGTTTTTGTTCTTTTCCATCTTGCCCACCACCTCCTTCTCAAGATCAAAACCGAGTATTTCGCACAGTCCGAGGAGGAAAATCATTACGTCCGCCAGCTCTTCCGCCACTCCTTCCTCGTTTTTGTTGAACTTATGGAAAGCCTCTGAAAGCTCTTCGTGGGCATGGCAGAATTCCAGGGCGATGTCCGTGGTATTGAAGCCATGCTTCACCTTGTTTTCCATCGCTTCCTTCTGCATTTTTTTCAGGTCAACCATGTTATTGATTGTCGTATTTCTCGACTTCGTTATTGATAATGTCCAGCTCTACTCCGGCTTCCTTTAAAATTTCCTTGCTTCTTTTACTCGCATGATAATCTTTTTCGCTTACCACCCGCTTGATGCCGGCGGTGATAATCGCTTTGGCGCAAGTGTAACAGGGCGTCATCTTGGTATATAAGGTTCCCCCGCCGACGGAAACTCCGAACCGCGCAGCCTGGGCAATGGCGTTCATTTCCGCGTGCGCCGTGCGAACGCAATGCATGGAATCGGTGCCGTCCTCGTTTGTCACTTTATGCATTTCATGCCCGACGTCATCGCAATGCGGCAGTCCGGGAGGAGAACCAACATATCCGGTGGAAATCACTCTTTTGTCGCGAACGATCACGCATCCGTTCCGCCCGCGATCGCAGGTGCCCCGGCTGCCGACATAATCCGCCATGCCCAAGAAATATTCGTCCCAAGACGGCCTAGCATTTTTCATTTCCTTAATATACGCCTAAAAAATGGCAAATACAAATCTATCTTCGGATTTATGAGTATTTCTTTCGGATTTATTGTTTGAGAGAAAACCGCCGGAGCGTCTTCTAGTATCGCAAGCGGCTGCCTCTCTTTCCCCTCTCCCATGCAAAGCACTGCGGCAGCGGCAAGAGAATCGGCAACGTTGGTTCTGGACATTTTTAATTTCCTGCCGAAGATGTCCCCAGTTCCGCGGTAATCGCGGATTCCTTTGAACCCCGCGTAGCCCAGGGCCATGCCCACAATGCCGGCGCGCAATGGAAAAGTCCGGCTGTCGGTCACAAGCACTCCGAGCTTTTGCACTTTGAATTTTTTCATGAGCTCGTTGCGGATCATTTCCGCGGAAACAAAGCTGTTCCTCGGCAGAAGAATCAATTTGCCAGCCGCGTTGGATTCATCCACGCCGGCGGAGGCCATAACCGCCCCGTCTTTGATTGTCAGCCAGGCCCTCTTTGTTTTTATTGCAAATTCGCTTTCTTTTTTGATTATCCTGGCCTTTTGTTTTTCATCTTTAAGCTCCACTGTCCGGCCTTCGGACAAAGCGATTATTTTGGACGTCACAACCAAAATGGATTTTTCCGGAAGCTTTTTCACATAGCGCAAAATAAATCGGATCAAATCCTCATTTTCCCGAAAAACCGCGGTTTTAATGGCTTTAACTTGCATGTTTGTACTTTAAAAGCAAAGTCCCGTTTTTATTCAACCGTCTGGCGGATTTCAAAACAAATGAATGCGCTTTGAATTTCGAGCCGAAAAACATCGGCACCCCCTTGGTGAATACATAGGGCTCGACGGTAATGAACAATTCATCCAAAAGACCATGTTCCAAAAAATACGCGTACACCCCGGGCCCTCCGAGCACGGCCACATTTTTGCATCCCCGGCCGGTAAAGAATTTGCGCGGACTGAAACGCTTCGGGTCGGCAAAAGTCACCGATTCCGGAACTCCTTTATTTCTTTTCTTGGAAGTGAAGACCAATACGTTCCTCCTTTTCTTCACCTTCTTTTCGGCGATTTTAAATGTATTGTATCCGGTCGCAAAACCGTCGTGTTTGGAAAGCGCTTTTTGAAAAAAAGCCTGGTCTTCCCGGCTGGTCCAACGGTTCCCGCTTTTCCCGTTTTCGGCCAAAACGCCGTCAATACTCACGGCCATGTAAGCCGTGAATTTAGGCGTTATTTGTGTTTTGCGCGTTTGATTCATAGCGCAGAGACGGCAGGATATATTTCTTTTCTGCCAGAAATCCGAGATTCACGATATGCTTCTTTTCCAGGTACGCAAGAGCATTGCCCACCACCACGAAAGATGCCGATATGCCGAGAGCGAAAATGGTGCGCTCTATGGCCGTCACCGGAATGAGAGCAATCCAAACAGCCGCCGGCAGATTGAAGAACCATATCCAGAGAGCCCCGCCTACGGCGTGAGCGGTGAAAGTGGCTCCGAAAGACCGGGCCAGAAGAAACTTGTCTCTCAGGAAATATGCAAAAATCGGAATGGTCCAAAACATGGAATAGTACCAAACGCTTCGGCCGACCGGGTTAAGGTTCCAGGCGATTATGGCGATGATCGGAATGATGATATTAAATTTTCCTTTGCGGGCGAAATAGGCTACGGCAAAAAGCATGGGAAGGAAACGGATAATGGTTCCCGCATCCGAAACTACCGCCCCGTGCATGAAGAAATTCGCCAGTTCCATCAGAAGCACGGCGATAAGCCCCGGCACCGCCCCTATGAAAGATCCGGCAATCGGAGCAAAAGCGTCGTAAATGGTAAACTTCGCTCCGGAGCCGGCCAGCTCCGTAAACGGAATCTGCAGAGCGAGAAACCCGAGAACCGCGAAGATTATGACAAACAAAACATTTCGCTTGGTAAAATATTTTTTCATCTTTTTAAAAAGAAAGAAGGAAGCAGAGCTTCCTTCTTTGATAAACTTTTAATTTTCAACTTCCACTCCCATTGAGCGGGCGGATCCGGCAACGATGCGCACGGCGCCGTCCATATCTTTGGCATTCAAATCCGGCATTTTCTTTTCCGCAATATCTTCCGCCTGCTTTCTGGTAATCTTTCCGGCTTTACTGAGGGCGTTCTTGCCCGAACCTTTCTCGATACCCGCCGCTTTCAAGATCAATCCGGAAACGGGCGGTGTTTTGATTATAAAATCATACGTTCGATCTTCAAATACCGAGACTGAAACGGAAACTATGTCTCCGGCCATCTTTTGGGAAGCCGCATTAAACTTGGTCACGAAATCGCCGATGTTTATGCCGGCCTGTCCGAGAGCGGGTCCAAGCGGAGGAGCGGGGGTCGCTTTTCCGGCCGGAATCTGAAGCTTTATTTTTTTGATTATTTTCTTTGCCATAATTTTATGTGATTAGCCATAGATTAACCTATGTCTTCTTAACTTGCAAGAAATCCAGCTCTACCGGAGTTTCCCGGCCGAACATGGAAACCAGCACTTTTACTTTTCCGCGTTCCTGGTCCACCGACTCCACCCGGCCTTCCAAATCCCTGAAGGGGCCGTCCGTAATGGTCACCAGTTCCCCTTCCGCCAGGTCAATCTTGTGCTTGACGGATCCGCCTCCTTCCATTTTCTTGAACAAATAATCCACTTCCTCTTTCTTCAACGGAACAGGATTCACTCCCGCTCCCACGAAGCCGGTCACTCTCGGAGTATTTCTTACCACGTACCATGAATCGTCGGTTACTATCATGTCCACCAAAACATAGCCGGGGTATATTTTTTCCTCCACTTCCACCCTTTTGCCTCCTTTAATCTTGATCTTCTTTTCCACCGGCACGATCACATTGAAAATCTTGTCATGCATCATCAAAGAATCTATGCGCTGTTTCAAATTTCGCAGGACCACGTTTTCGTATCCGGAGTAAGTATGAATGGCGTACCAATTTCTGACGCCTTGTGCCTCTTGTTTGGACATATTTCAATGGCCGCTATACCAGCAGCTGCAATCCTCGGAGGAAAATAAAATCAAAGAGGCCCAAAAAGTACGCCACCACGATGGAAAGGACGATCACCAAAATGGTGTAATAAACCGTCTGTTTCCTGCTCGGCCATACCACATGGACCAGCTCCGCCTTTATTTCCTTCAAATAATTTTTTATTTTCGACATTCCTCTTCAAAAAAGCCCCCGCAGGGGGCTTTTTTGAATATACTCTTTTCAGGCAAAAAGTCAAACACCAAGGGCGGAGGGTAATCCTCCGCCCTTGAGCGAGAAGCTATTTGAAGTCGTAAGTGATTGTTACGTCGGAAGTGACCGTATTTTGGCCCCTGGGAAGCTGGGCGGGAACGGGCGACGCGGAATCCATGGCTCCGGCGCCGATCGCTGCGCTCTTGTACATCACCGGATAAACATTGTTGCCCGACTCGCTGAAATTAGCCACGCCGGACAAGCTCACTCCCAGTTCCTTCGCAAGTTCTTTCGCTTTTGATTGGGCATCGGCGATAGCCTTGCTTCTGGCTTCGGCTTTGATCGCATCTTCTTTGTCAATCGCGAAGTTGGGCCCGTTCAAATCGGATACTCCCGTTCCTCCGAGATCTTGGATGATCTTTCCGGTACTGTCTATGTTTCGAACTTTTACGCTGATTGTCTCATACGCCTCATAACCTGTAATGACATTTTTACCGGGCCTGGGAGGACAGCCGTACTGTCCGCAAGGAAGAGCGAGGGAAGAATACACATACTCATATTTGGGACTAAATGAAGCGCTTGAAGTCTTTATATCCTTTTCTTCCACCCCGTCCGCTTTCAACAGTTCCAGCGCCTTCTTTTCAATTTGAGCAACCTGATCCTGGGCATCTTTAACCGTCTTTGCGTCCTTCATGATGGTAAAGCTTATATTGGCGATGTCGGGAGAAGCATCCACCTCTCCGTGCCCGGAAACGGTGATCGTGTGTTCGACCGACTTGTCCGAGGATCCGGAATATTTAATGGCAAAAACCGCCTGCGCCGCGAAATAAACGGTCAACACCGCCAAAAAAGCGGTAAAAACATAAAAGAGAATTTTTTTATGTGTGTTTGGTATTTCCATATTCTTATTGCGAACTTTTTGCGGAGGATCCGCTGTTTACTGATAACATAGTGACATCAAAAGTCAGAGTGGAATTCGGCGGAATGATTCCTTTTATTCCGCCGGATCCATAGGCGTAATTGGGGCTGATAACCAGTTTTCTTTCTTCGCCGACTTTCATTCCGACAACTCCCTCATCCCATCCTCTTATAACTTGGCCTTCGCCGAGAGTGAAGGTAAAAGGCTCCACATGGCTGAATTTCGGATCGGTGTTGGAATCAAAAACTGTTCCGTCGGAAAGTCTCCCCGTATAGTTCACCGAAACGGTGTCGCCGGCTTGAGCCGAAGAGCCGGTCCCTTCTTTCAGCACGGTTATATCCACTCCATCAATATGAGGTACGAACGATTGGGAGGAAGTTCCGGAATTGTCGTTTGATCCGGAAGCATTTCCGGACATGTCGGCTGCAATGGCAGGCCCTTCCTTGTTGTCCTTATTAATGGCTACAAAAGCCCACACTGCGATGACGACCACCGCTATTACCGCTAGGGCCGTGATAATGGTTGTTTTGGCACTCATTAGTTTGAAAAATTATTCCTAATATTTGAATATTAGCAGATATTCACTTCCGTTTCCAGCCGAAGTCCGAACTTTTCTTCCACCGAGCGGATAATCATCTCCGCAAGGCGCTTTATTTCTTTTCCATCGGCCCCGCCAAGGTTCACCAAAACCAGCGCTTGCTTGTCGTGCACCCCCGCCCTGCCGACCTTCTTCCCTTTCCAACCGCACTGTTCAATCAGCCAGCCGGCGGGTATCTTGGCCGTTCCGTCCTCCCGGAAATAGCGCATGTCCGGAAAGCGGGAAAGAAGCTCCGCGAGCTTTTCTTCGGAAACAAAAATATTCTTGAAAAAGCTTCCGGCGTTTCCGATCTTTGCCGGATCGGGCAGTTTGCTTCGCCGTATCTCAGCCACCGCGTCGCTCACGTCTTTGGGTCCGCGCACGGTTATTTTCTTTTCCTCCAAATAATCCGAAAGAACGCGATAGCTTGTATTCGCTTCTCCATGCTTTTTCAAATCCAAGATGACAGAGGTGATGAAATATTTTCCTTTCAGCGAACTTTTGAATATGCTGGTGCGGTATCCGAGATCGCATTCGTCTCTATGGAAAGTTTTTTTCTCCCCCGTTTGCACGTCAAGCGCTTCAACCATGTAAAGGGAATTTTTCAACTCCGCTCCATAAGCGCCGATATTTTGCATGGGCGCCGCCCCGACTGTGCCGGGAATTAAGGATAGATTTTCCACGCCCCACCATCCTCGTCCGGCGCAAAAATCAACAAGGGCTGCCCACGGTTCTCCCCCCATCGCCTTTATTCTCGCAGTTCCTTCGCTTTCACTTATAATTTCAATTCCGCGCAAATTGTCGCGGACCACGATGCCGGGAAAATCTTCAGTAAAGAGTATGTTGCTGCCTCCGCCAATAAAAAGCTTTTTCTCTTTTTTGAAGATTTCGCTCCCAAATAGTTCCCGCGCTTCCTCTTCCGAAGATACTTCGGCGAAATACCGCGCTTTCGCCGGCGCTCCGAAAGTATTCAGCTTGGACAAATCGTAATTTTCAATAATTTTTACCATCATATTTTTCGTTTAGGAAGGAGGGTCGCCCTCCGTCCTTGACATCCGCACTAACTGTTTACCATATCAAAAAATATATTGAAAGAGCGCTTAGTATAGCCGCTCCGAAAAAAGTTATCCAGCCGAAGATGTTTCCAATCGGCTTGTTCTTGAATTGACCCATTATTTTCCCATTGCCGCTGATGCGCAGAATGAAGAAAATCGCCAAGGGAGAAACAACGGCGTTCAACACTGCTGAGTATATGAGAGCTTTAATTGAATCAAGGCCGATAAAATTCATGGCAATGCCAAGCGCCACGGCGAGGATTATTACTCCGTAAAAAGAAGCGGCCTGTTTGAATTTGCGGTATAGGCCGAACTTCCAGCCCATTGATTCGGAAATGGCATAAGAGGCGGACCCGGCCAGAACCGGGATAGCCAGAAGACCGGTCCCTATAATGCCGAGAGCAAAGAGAAAATACGCAAAATCGCCGGCAAACGGCCGCAGGGCCAGGGCCGCTTCGGCCGCAGTGTTTATGTTTGTAATGCCGTTCGGAAACAAGGTGGCGGCGCAGGCGGCAATGATAAAAAACATTATCAAATTTGAAAAAGCCATTCCGGACCATACGTCTTCCCGCATATCTTTGATCTTCTCCGGAGTGTTCCCTGCCTTTCTGGACTTAACGCTCGTTTCCCCCCGTTCAATCTGTTCTTCTATCTCCTGATCCGTTTGCCAGAAAAAAAGATAAGGAGATATGGTGGTGCCGAAGGCGGCGGCAATGATAATTATTTCACTCTTGGAAAAGCTTATGGTCGGTATTACCAAGTGGCGCAGTACGGAAGGCCAATCCATGCGGATGGATACCGCGGATAAAACATAAGCAATCAGCACAAAAGAAAGATATTTGAGATATTTGGAATATTTTTTGTAAGGTATGAACACCTGCAGGGCCAAAGACAATATCGCGAAGAAAAAAATCAGAAGCACGAAATTGGCGCCCGGCGCCAGAAGTTCCGTCGCCTTGGCCATGGCGCCCAGGTCCGCGCCTATGTTGAACACGTTGGCGAACAAAAGAAGGAAAGTGGAGAACATCAGAACTTTCCGGGAATAATGGCGCTTGATATTGTAAGCAAGCCCCGCTCCGGTGGCCAAGCCTATGCGGGCGCACATTTCCTGCACCGTGGCCATGAACGGGAGAAGGAAGACCGACAGCCAGGCAAGGCCGAAACCGTTCTGCGCTCCCATCTGCGAATAAGTGGCAATGCCGGATGGATCATCGTCCGCCGCGCCGGTGGTAAGCCCCGGTCCAAGTATCTTCCAATAATGTTTGCGGAATTTCACCAGCGGGCCGCCGGAATTTTTTGGAGCGTCCTCGGAAACGGAAGAAGAAGGAGTCTCTTGATTCATCATCTAATTATATCCGCTCTTCCGTCGGCGTTCAACTTTACGACCCGGGACGGAGCGCCTTCCAAGGTTCCGCCGTCAGCATAAAAGTCAACCGAGTCGCCGAAATATTTTTCGGCTTCCGCTATGGTGCGGGCGGGGGCCGCGCCTTCAGTATTGGCCGAAGGCGCAACAAGAGGACCGGCTTTCAAAAGCAGTTCGCGAAGCATTAAATTTGCCGGTAGGCGGAAGGCCAGGCTTTTCGTTCCCCGATGCAGGTATTCCAGGTTTTCCGCCGGGCAGTTAAAAACAATACTGATCGGTCCGGGCCAATATTTACCCAATTCAGCTTTCTGTTTTTCGGACAGCGCTATCGAAAATTTTTCCAGTTGTTCTTCTTCGCCGATTAAAATTATGCAAGGCTTCCGGCTATCCCTTCCCCTTGCCGCATAAACGCGCTCCACCGCTTCCCGATTTTCCGCTTTGGCCACGATACCGTAAATAGTATCGGTGGGCATCACCGCTATTTTTCCTTGCAAGAGCGTTTCCGCCAATTTTTCATTTTTCCACGCGTTTTTTCTGTTCATTTAAATTTAAAATGCCTTGCGCCGGTTTTGTCTGCCGAGACGCTTATGCGCCGCGCTCCGCGAGGTAAAACTTTTTGAATGTTTTCCGGCCATTCAATGAAAATGAGGTTGTTTTTGTCATCCGAAATTTCTTTCCATCCCAAGCTAAGTATTTCCTTTTCATTCCTTAGACGATAGGCATCTATATGGAAAAAAAATTTGAATTCTTTTGATCCCTTTCCGGCAGAAAAGGAATGCCTCTTCATAATCACGAAAGTGGGGCTGGTTATCCGGCTTTTTATTCCCAAATTGCGGGCAGCCGCCTTGGTAAAAGCGGTTTTACCCGATCCAAGATTCCCGGAGAGGGCCACTACCAGGGCCCGGGAACGTTCCTTTCCGTCCTTCATTATTTCATCCAGAATTTCCTTCGCAACCGTCCGAGTGTCTTTTTCGTTTTTTGAAACAAAATGCTTCACAGAAGGCATTCTAACACGAAAACCCGGAAGGAAGCTTTGCTTCCTTCCGGGTTGTTTCCGGAACCGAATATGCATCCCGAACCGTTCGGGAAAGAAAAACTTTGCGGGTTATATTGATTCCTGCTCCGGGGCGCGATCGTAATTGGTCTCCATGAATTCTTTAATTTCGGATTCGTTAATGGAAGAGAGCTTAAGAACTCTTCCCCATGAAGACAGGGCTACGGGAACATTAAGGCTTTCCCTCGGCACCATGATCTTTTTGTTTACCGGCACGGAATCATATATATTTTTCAGTTGTTTAATCTCGGCTTCGGACAGGCCGGGCTGATACCATATTATGACTGCCCCGTGTTCCAGGCTGTGAACAAGATATCCGTCTGATGGAGCCCGGCCGTAAATCCCGACATGCGCAGTTTCCGCATAATGCGGGCCTCCTGCCGGAGGATTGGAATCATAAGTTACTTGAGTTCCGTCCGGCACGTGATTTCTGGCCTCATTGGGCAGAACCTGTCCGAGAAGAGGACCGGTTGAAGGCACAGTATCTCTCTTGCTTGCCACCCTGCCCCAAACGACAAGCCCGAAAAGAATAAAAGCTATCCCGAGGGAAATAATAATTTTTTTTGGTTTCATTTTTTTTATATGTTTTGAATGAATTAAAAGAAATCCGACCTTCGACAGCGCGGATTTAAAACACGCAAAAAAGAAATTGCTTCCTTTTTGCGCTACACGAAAGAGGGACTGTTCTCAAAAAGGGAAAGCCAACGCATTGTTCTCCGGCGGACGGAAAAATCAAATGAAATCAGAAAACGCAATGGAAAAACCAAAAAAGGAAGGAAAACCAGACAAACGGCTATTGGATTAAAAAAATCATTTTGCAAAAAAGCTTCGTGTAAAATCAAGAAGGCGGGCTCAAGAGGACACAGAGAGGTGCCTGTGGCCGACAATGGACAGTTGGCCGACGAGCTGTGCGCCATGAAAACAGCCGAAGAAAAAATGACGGCTATAAATACTGCCAGAATCAGAAACGCCGTCATTTTTTTAAATTTATTTTTCAGATGCATATCAACTCAGCTTCTCTCGGCGCAAAAACAGCGCATTAATTACCACAATGACCGAAGAAGCGCTCATTAAAAGCGCCGCCCACTCTGGCCGAAGCAGAATGCCGAGAGACGGATAAAGCGCTCCGGCGGCGATGGGAATAGCAAATACGTTATAGCCCGCCGCCCAGGCGAGGTTCTGCAGCATTTTACGGTTCGTTTTCCGGCTGAGCTTTATGGCTTTGACTATATCTAACGGATTGCTCTTCATGAGAACAATCTCCGCCGATTCTATAGCCACATCCGTGCCGGCGCCGATGGCGATGCCGACATGGGATTGGGCAAGCGCCGCCGCGTCGTTCACTCCGTCGCCCACCATGGCCACTATATTGCCTTCGTCCTGCAATTCTTTTACCTTATTTACTTTGTCTTCCGGCAGGACATGGGCAAATACCTTATCGATCCCCAGTTCTTTTCCAACCTTCTCCGCCGCTTCTTGCGTATCCCCGGTAAGCATGGCGGTTTTGATTCCCAAGGCATGCAGTTTTTGAATCGCCTCTTTGGATTCATCCCTAACCGCATCCGATAGAAGTATCGTTCCGGCAAACGCATTGCCTATCGCAACATATGCCGGGGTATCTGTCTCATTGAAATTTAAATTCCCGGTAATCTCTATTTTTTGATCAAGCAAGAACGCCTTACTGCCGACTAGAATATTTCTTCCTTCCGTTTCTCCTTTTGCGCCTTTGCCGGGGAATGATTTGAATCCCTTGATTTCCGGAATTGGCAAATTTCTTTCTTTTGCTCTGCGGACAATCGCCTTCGCTATTGAATGCTCTGACGGCGCCTCAACCGCGGCGGCCATCCGCAGGAGTTCGTTTTTACCCCCGACAGTGGAATTATCCGCAAGAACAATATCGGAAATTCCGAATTCTCCCTCAGTTAAAGTTCCCGTTTTGTCTAAAATAACATAGTCCAATTTCCTGGCTATTTCCAGCCCTTTCATATCTTTTATTAAAACGCCGTTCCTCGCTCCAAGAGCGGCGGTGATAGAAGTAACGGTCGGAATTGCCAAGCCGAGCGCGTGCGGGCAGGCAACTACAACAGCCGCGACGGCAACCGTAACGGCAAAAATCGCTCCTTGCGGAAAAATAAAGAACCAGAAAACAAAGGCCAGAACTCCTGCGGCAACTGCTACGTAAAACAATACGGCCGCCGCTTTATCGGCCAAATGCTGTACATTCGGCTTGGAACCCTGCGCTTCTCTCACAAGTTTCATTATCTGCGCGACGGCGGTGTCGGTCCCGGTTTTTGAAACTTGCACCGTGAGCGATCCGTCCTGATTGATGGATCCCCCGATGACCGCGTCGCCCGCCTTTTTTGCGACGGGGCGCGATTCCCCGGTAATCATGGCTTCGTTCACGGAACTTTCTCCTTCCGCCACTTTTCCGTCAATCGGAATTTTTTCTCCCGGTTTAATCAAAATATTGTCGCCGATGGAGAGCTGTCCGGTTTCCACTTCGGAAGTGCTTCCGCCTTTAAGAAGATGCGCGGAAGGAGGTATGAGCTTGGCAAGTTCGGTGAGGGCGCCGGTGGCTCCCCGTACCGCCCGCATTTCCAGCCAGTGGCCAAGAAGAAACACCGAAATCAAAGTGGCCATTTCCCAATACAGGGATTCGCCGGAAAACATAAAAGTGGCGGCTATGGAAAAAAAGAAGGCGACGGTAATACCAAAAGCCACTAACGTCATCATGGCCGGATTCTTTTGGGAAAGTTCCCCCTTTGACGCTTTGAAAAACGGCCAGCCTCCATAGAAGAAGACAATGGCGCCGTCTAGAAAAAGAACGATATCCCGGCCGGAAAAATTAAAATGGAAGCCCAGCCATTTCTGAATATTCAGCGATAGCGCCATCGCCAGAAGCACGAAGGGCAGCGTGATAAAAAATCTGAGCCTAAAATCCTGCTCCGCCCCCCGGGGGCGCATGGAATTCCCCGCATGGCCGTCCTGTTTGCCGTGGCCGCCGATGCCTCCTGCCTGCTCCATCCCCACGGAAACTAAATCCATTCCGCACTTCGGGCATTTACCCGGCGTGTCGCTTACCACATCCGGATCCATCGGGCAGGCGTACATAGCCCCGCCGGAAACTGCTCTCATGTTGCCGTGTTCTTCACTGTCAGATTTTTTATGCTCGCAACAATCCATTGTTTACTTTTTTCTTGAAATTTTGTAGACCGACAGGATCTCTTTGGCCGCTTTCGCTTGTTCTCCTTTTTTCATTTGTTCGGCAACATGAGTTTTTAGGTGATGCTCCAGTACTAAATTTTCAAAACCTGCAAGAGCCTCTTTGACGGCTTGGGACTGATTAATAATATCGATGCAATATTTGCCGTCTAGGAGCATCTTTTCCAATCCCCGCACCTGTCCTTCGGCAATGCGCAGGCGGCGAATCGCTTTCTTTTCATAATCAGAACCCGTTGAATGCGTGTGTTTATGCGATTTCATGTTTCCAATATACCCCCAGGGGGTATATACTGTCAAGCTCATTGCTTGGATCCGGCTTGAAAAAGTGTAAAATGGGAGAATAGTGAAGATGCGGGAAAAAAATATCCATCGAGTATTCGTAATCAGCCTTCTTATAAAAGGCTTGGACTCTCTTTTGGAAATTGCGGGCGGAATAATGTTCCTCTTTACCGGAAGCGTAACTTCCCTCATCATTTCCCTCACTCGCGGAGAGCTTCTGGAAAATCCTACGGATATGGTGGCCAACGGCATGCGGAATCTTATCCCCTACTTTTCCGGACACACCCAGCTTTTCTGGGCGGCATATCTGTTAATCCACGGAGTAGTAAAAATTTTTCTTGTCGCAGGCCTCTTAAAGAAAAAGCTGTGGGTATACCCCACAGCCATCGTCGTCCTCTTCCTTTTCATTGCATATCAAATTTACCGCTATAGCTACACTCATTCAGCTTTCTTGATTCTTCTTTCTTTGTTTGATCTCCTGATCATCTGGCTCACTTGGCACGAGTATAACTTCTATAAGAAACATCCGCGCTTCGCGGAACATGCTTCCTAGCGTCCAGCCGCAGCGCTTATATTTTCCTACTGTCGTATGCCCAGTGTAAAAGCGCTTGGCGCTGGCCGGGACGGCAGGACGTGTCGCCTGGCCGACAATTCTTGGTGATTTGAGCCATGTGCCGCCGAATCGCTTTCCAGCGTTTTATCTGCCGGGCGTCTTCTTCTGGCAGTCGCCGGCCCATGTAATACCGGCAATACCACTGAAACCATCCGCGCGGATCGTGCTTCTTGTTTATCCACCCCTTCTCTTTCCACACCTTAAGCGGTTGGCTGGCGTGTTTGTGGAAGTAGTTCAAAGTATCGTCGTGATGTTTCGGAGAAAGCTTGGCGCGGGTAAACCACGACTTCGGAAATTCTTTTTTGCAGTCCGTCATGTACTTCCCGCCGAAAACTCCGAGCGCGAGCATTTGCTTCGGGGTAAGGTCGGGCTTGAAATCCGGATGGAAATTCCGTCCTGCCGGCTCGGTCAATTCATACCGATACCCTTTCTGCATTTTGTCGTTCACTTTTACGGTTTTCTTTTTCATGCGCTTTAGCGATTAAGCAGATAGAAAACAAGCAGGATCAGCCCTCCCCACCAGCCGATGTCGGACACTATAAGGCTTGCCATGATTTTTTTCTGCCACTCCTTCGGAAGCAATTCTCCGGATTTTCCCTCCCTTTCCCGCTTGAGGAGAAACGGGCTTACTTTGAATGAAAGGAAACAGCCGTTTAAGATTAGGACGAGAGCGATGAGCGCATGAATGAGCGGGATGCCGGCGAAGGCAACATTACGGTAGAAAATCAGTCCGCCGAGAATGGCGAGAATTGTCCCCGCCCAGATCAATGGCTTGGTCACTTTATGCGCTCGAGTGGTCGCTTCAGTCCAGTAGGATGATTTTCGGCCGAGAAACCCGTGAATGTCTATGACGGTCACCGCGCCGAGACCGATGATAAATCCGGCGAGAAATATAAATAGCCCTATAAAATCCAGGGTGTTGATTGAGGTTGCGGGCGGCATGGATTAATTATACAGGAAATAGCGCCGGGTGGAATAATATTGCCCCAATAGATTGATAAAATTTAAAATGGGTGGCCATCCGGGCTCGAACCGGAGAAAATAGCTCCACAAGCTATTGTGTTACCACTACACCATGGCCACCATATTATGTCAAGAGAATTTCTTTTTATGCTCTTTTAGAAATCTCTGTTTCTCTACATTATCATAATGTACCAATTTATGGCAATTGTGACAAAGCCAGGATAGGTTCTTTACACCGTTATGCGCCCGGTTTTCGTCAATATGATGGGCCGCTAAAACGCGCCTGTCGCGAGTGCCGCACATTTCGCACTCTGGGGCTCTGTCCGCTTTTTTTAGCAACCTCCGGTATGTGTGCTTCCCGTCTTTGTAACCGGAGTGCTTTTCTCCGGAAAAGACAACATTCCGCCACTTTGTCTGGCATGACTTGCTGCAGAAAAATTTCCCGCTTTTTGAATTTCTTATTTTTGAAGGAGTTTTGAAAACATCCTGCCCGCAAGTGAAGCAGGAGAATTTTTTCTGGAAGGCGCTTCCAAGGTATTTGCACTCCAATGAGCAATAAATGCCCCATCCGCTTTTTATCCGCCACGGACTGACATGAAAATTCTTTTTGCAAAATTTACACTGTGCTGTAGGCATGTTTTTTTATTAAATCAAAAAACTTTTTCCGCTCTTCTTTGTAATGATGCACCAGGAAATGGCAATTGTTGCATAACCAGGACAAATTGCTCTTTTTGTTGTTACTCCTATTTTTATCAATATGGTGCACGGATAATATCCTCGGGTCTGTTTTACCGCACAATATACATCCCGGACGAATGCTTTCCCTTTTCATTATTTCCCTATAAGAATATATGCCCGTTGTCCAATTTGGATGATTGCTGGCTCTTTGATTCAACCCTATGTAAGCGTTGCTGCAAGCTCTTCCGCAGAAACTCTTGCCGCTTTTTGATCTTAATAAATATTCTCTTTTTTTATAAACCTCCTTGCCGCAAGCAAAGCATCCAATAGTCTTCCCGGTTCTCCGTCCTATGCGCTGGCAGGCCGTGGAGCAATAGTGCTTCTTCGCCAGAAGTATCTGGGATCTCTTTCTCATGAATTTTTTTCCGCAAATCGCGCATTTGATCTCATTCATGCGGATATTATAATCCGCAAATTTTAAAATGCAAACACTCTACCCTGTGGTAATTTATCAAGAAACATGTTACACACTATTACACTTTTACTGATGAGGCTTTTACAGTTTCCGCTGCGCGCTTTTTCTTTCCGCCGAAGAATCCGCGGCGAAAAAGGAATTTGGCGCCCTCCATCAAGAGCACATTAAGCAATATCCAAACAAGCACCAGCGGAATCCAGGCAACAGGCAGAGGCACCAGTCCGAATGCATTCCTCAAAAACGGAACAGTCATGGTGGCGATAAGTATGGCCACCGCGATGCCGATGCTCCAATTCAATCTTTTGTTGGAGAAAGGATTGTAAGAAAAGATCGGCTTGTGAAGAGATCGAAAGGAAAAAGCGATAAACAGGATATAAGAGGAAAAGCACACAAAGAAGACGCTGCGAGCCTGGGGCAGAGGCAAGCGCCAATACGTATCCAAGAGGTCGTACAGCACGAAAAGCAAAGTGGAAGTGAAAATTCCCACTCCAAAACACAGAAGCTTCACTTCGTTGGAAAAAATCAGCTTCAAATCCTTGCCTGCATATTTTTCATGATCCATGTTTTCGTCAAAAGCGAAAGCGAGAGCGGGCAAACTCTCGGTAAAAAGATTCACCCAGATTATTTGCATGGCCGTCAAAGGCAATGGCAAGGAAAAGAGAAGACTCCCTCCCACGATGAATATTTCATCCAAGGCTCCGGACATAAGATATATGACAGCTTTGCGGATGTTCGCCAAAATTTTCCTCCCCTCTTCTATAGCCATGCTCACTGTATGGAAATTATCATCCAGAAGCACCAAGTCGGCCGCGCTTTTTGCTACATCCGATCCAGAACCGAGAGAAATGCCTATGTCCATCGCTTTTAAGGCCGGCGCGTCATTCACTCCGTCCCCCGTCATTGCCACCACTTCTCCAAGCTTCCGATACAGCACTCCTATGCGGAATTTGTCTTCGGGGGTTACTCTGGCGAAGATCTTTAATTTCGGCAGCACCGGAAGCAATTCTTCGTCCTTCAGGGCGCGCAGGTCTGCGCCGGTAATCACTTCCTCTTCGCCGACTTTCCAGCCGATGTCCCGGGCAAGAGAAACAGCCGTGCCCTTCAGGTCGCCGGTAACCAGCACCATTTTCACTCCGTGCGATTCGATATTTTTTATGGATTCGGCCACTTCGGGACGAGGCGGGTCAAAAAACACGAAACAGCCCAAAAACTTCATGTCTTTCGCTTCGTCTGGAGAAAACCGCTTCTGTCCCTCTTTTTTGGGAAAGGTTGCCAAGCCTATAAGCCTTTTCCCTTCGGCGCTGGTCTTTTCTATCCATGATTCCAGTTTCAAATAATCTTCTTTGGATATTTTGGAGCGTTTGAGCAGTATGTCCGGCGCGCCCATGACCGCATAACTGCCGTCCTTGGCGGAAACGGAAAATTTATTGGTGGAATTGAAAGGCAGAACGAGCGAAGAAGACGAAGAAACTATGTCGGAAAGGGATATGCCCCGTTCCAGGCACGCCCTGGCGATATTTACTTCAAAAGGCCGGCCGAGGAACTTCCATTTGCTTTTTTCTTCCTCGGGGTTTTCCACCCGCACGTCCAGATTTAAAATCGACTGGCGGAGAAGATTGATTTCTGCCGGAGAAAAACGCCTGCTCTTCGCTTCTTCTACGTCTTTCCCGGCGTCAGGCCCCGAACTCTTGCCGGAAGCTTTCTCCGACAATATATCCTCCGCGGAATATACCCCCGTCAGCTGCATATCCGCCTGGGTAAGAGTGCCTGTTTTGTCCGTCATAATGAGAGTGGCGCTTCCGAGAGTTTCGGCGGCGGAAAGTTTCCGCACCACCCCTTTCTTTTCCGCTATGCGGGCGGAGCCGATGGAAAGAATGACCGTCAGCACGATCGGCAGAGATTCCGGAACGGCTCCCACCGCGATGGCGGCGGACAATACCAGCATGGTGAGCAAGGGCTCGCCCCTAGAAATGCCGAGGACGATGAGCGCGCCCATGATAACGAGCACCAGTCCGAAAATAAGCCAAGCCAGCCGGCTCACACCGCGGGATAGCGGGGTTTCCACTCTGTTAATTTTTGAAACTATTCCGGCAATCTTTCCTATCTCGGTATTGCTGCCGGTTGCGCAGACTACCCCCGTGGCGAATCCTTGCACTGAAAGAGTGCCGGAATGGGCCATGTTTTTCTGTTCGGCCACTTCCGCGGAAATATCCACCGGATCTTCAGACTTAGAAACGGGTATAGACTCTCCCGTAAGCACTGCCTCGTCCGCCTGGAAATTATTCACGGAAAGAAGGCGGATATCGGCCGGCACTCTTGAGCCGTAGGAAAGCTTCACAATATCGCCCGGAACCAGAAGCGAAGAATCCGTCTCTTCCTCCTTTCCTCCGCGAATCACTCTGGAGCGGTCTTTGATATAGCCGGAGAGTTTTTCCAAAGTGTGTTCGGCTTGATATTCGTTCCAGAAACCCAAGCTCACATTTAAAAGCACCGCCAGAGATATTACCGCAGTGTTCACCCATTCATTCAAAAACCCGGTGATAAAAGCGGCGCCGATCAAAAGAAAAATCAACGGGCTCAAAAATTGCTTGAAGAAAATGGAAAAAACCCCGATTTTTTCTTTCTCCAGAAAAACGTTTGCGCCGTATACGGACAAGCGCCTTCGGGCCTCTTCTTCCGAAAGGCCTTTCTGGACCGAAGTACCGAGGGTCGTAACGGCCTCTTCGGCAGTTATTGCCCATGGCTCTACCGGCTCGCGCTTGTCGGGAGCATTTTGCATATTACGTGTATTATACCAGAACCCCCGGCTTTCTTAAGAAAGCCGGGGGTCTGTTGTTTTACGGTGCGCGAGGGGAGACTTGCACTCCCACGTCTTGCGACACACGCACCTCAAGCGTGCCTGTCTACTAAGTTTCAGCACTCGCGCATTTGCACCTAGTTTAGCACATTTTTACGCTTCCGCTTTTTCCTTCTTTTCGGCGCCTGCGTCCTTAGTATTTTCTTTCTTATCTTCGGCTGAATCTCCGCCTTTCGTTTCCGCTTCTCCGTTTTTGCTCTCGGCTTCAGCGGAAACTTTCTCTTCGTTAAACTCTCCTTCTTCCGCCTGGTACGTGGTAGAGCGAAGTTTCTTGCGCACGTCTTTTACCGCCTTGGTGCGCACATAGTACAACTTTGATTTGCGGGAACGAGACTTCTTCGTAATCTCTATCTTGTCTATCAGCGGAGAAAAAAGAGGAAAGATTCTTTCCACTCCCACCCCTGAAGCAACCCTCCGCACGGTAAAAGTGGCGCCCGCTTCAGTGCCGTGCTTTCGCGCCAAAACCGTTCCTTCAAAAGCTTGAAGGCGGAATTTCCCTTTTTCATCCTTGATCTTTGACCACACTTTTACGGTATCTCCGGAATGGAAATCCATTTTCCTTCGCGCGTCAATATTAACCGGACTGAATTTTATGTTCGTTTTTGCCATATCAATGCCCTAATCTAACATAAAGGCCTTGTTTTTGCAATTTTCTAAAGAAATTCGGCTTGGTAGCACTTTTCGCAGTACACGATCTCCGGACGGTCGGGAGAAAAGGCGGTGCTGATCTTTTCCCCGCACTTTGCGCATTTGCGCTCAAAGAATTTCGGCTTGTTCAGCCGGGCGAAGCGCTTCTCTTCCCGGCAACGAGGGCATTCGTGCGGAAGAGGCAGGCCCATCTTGCGCAATAGGTCTAATTCGAGTTTGGCGATCTTGTACCCTCGCGGACAATTCGGACATTTTATCACCTCTTCCAGCACCGATTCATCCGTTTTCTCCAAGCTGTCCGGCAGATCCGCCGATCCGATAGTGGTGTCATATTTATGTATTTCCTCTTCTTCCCAGGAGTACCCTTCCCGTAGCGCCTGGCTCTTTGTTTTTGGCAGAAAGCGCATGGCATTGGATTTGTTGTACGGATATGGACTGAATTCCGGCGGAAAGAATTCTCCATATCGAAATTCGCGTCCGATATTGTCCGTATATGGATTTTTCTTCATGTCCTCAATTATTTTTTCGCGCAGTTTGAAAAATTCCTCCTTCGGATACTGTTTGTTTAGGATGCAGTAATTTTTCCTTTTCAGATTCACGCATCCGAAAGCGTTCTTCGCGGATATGCAAAAGTAGCAGTAATCAAGGTTTAAGCAGTCCGCCCAGCAAATGCCGGAAAAACGTACGCCGTAACTGTCCTCTCCCACATTAATGCTTTCATATATGAGAGAAGTGTTATTCCCCCATCCGGAGTAGTCGCGGCAATCTTTGGCCGGCTTCACGGTGATGAACTGGCACCATCGGCAATTTTCCGCGCCGTTTACTATGTACATATCCTTCGCATTTCTGGATTCGTACACGTAATCTCCCGAAACATTAGTATTCAAGCTGTTCCCGTTGTATTCTCTGTACGGTCTTTCCAACCAGAAGGCGTGCGCTCTATTCTCCAATTCGCGCAAGGCTTTCCATGAGTTTAATCCCAATTTCCTTACCTCCTCCACGTATTCATTTTTTGAATATTTCTTATTGAAGATGCAATAGGAGGCCCCGCGCAGATTGACACAGGCAATACAGTTGGTACATCCATAACAATTGCGGGAAAACCATACGTCCACGCAATTGTCGCATTCGTCGGAAAAGAAAGTGCGGTAATTGCCGGAAAAGCCGATGGATTCATAGCAGAGCTCTGAATCAAATCCCCGCAGGCAATCGGAACTGAAGCGCAAGCCATTTAAAATGGAAGAATAACACACGTTGTCGCAGTAATCGGCCCAAAATACCAAGTAACAATCGCGGCTCCAGCCAATATAGGAAGAATATTCGGAATTTTTGATAGTGACATGATCATTTTGCAACATCATAAAAGGAGTGCGCTCTTTCAATTCTGTCAGTTGCGCGAAAAACGTTTTTTTAGGATCGTAATCCATGCCGTATTCCGTGCCGTCCCAATCGTCCGCCCACCAGCACTCGGAACAGTAAGCGATTATTTTCTTTTCCGGCGGATAAGTTGACAGCGCTTTCTTTCCGCATTTGTCGCAATTACGCCAGTATAAGCTCCAGGTATTTTGAAATGAAAAACGCCTGGCCATCCGGCACTCCGGACACCAGGTCGGCGGAGGAACTTTTATATTTTGGTAAAATTTCAAGTCAGGAGGTTCTATTACGAACTCTCTTCGGCAGTTGCGGCAGACTTGCGGCCCGCCTCGGGAGGAATTTTTTCCTTGAGTATTCATGGCGCGCCAATACCCTTATTAACGCTATATTATACCATAGTTTCGAAGAAAAAGGCAACTCCTGCAAGGTTATTTTCTCTAGGGTGGAGAGGGCGGATGTTTACCCTCTGCCCTAGCTTGCTCATCTTAATACACTTCTTTCTGATAACAGGATTCGCAATATACGATTTCCGGACGGTCCGGGGCGTAGCTTGTTTCAAATTCGTTTTTACAATCGCCTGCGTGCCCGTGGCTGGTTTGAGTGCACATACATTGTCTATGCCAGAGCTTCAGAGGATTTCGGAACTTACCCCTGTCATAGTGTCTGCAGAAAAAACATTTTCTCGGCAAGGGAAGATCGTATTTTTTGTAAAATTCAAATTCTCGCGAAACTATCCTAAATGCTTTAGAACAATTTCGTTCCAAAGCTTTTTCCGAACCTTCCTCGTCCCAAGACTGGCAAAGAATTACTTTTTCTGTTATGTCTATTCCGCTATCTGAAACCTTGTCGGGAATATTTTTCCAGGAAAGATCGGGCTCATATTCTTTCATGTCTGGTTCAATCCAAGGCCATCCTCCCTCTTCGGCCTCTTTCTTGGTTTTGGGAAAATACTCTTGGGCTACCGTTTCATTGTATCCGAATGGACAGAACTCCGGCGGAAAGAATTCGCCATAACGGTATATCCTGCCTTTTTTGTCTGTGTAGGGCATATTATTCATGTGCTCAATCACTTTTGGAACAAGCGCAAGATATTCTTCCTTGGAATATTGGCGATTTAAAATGCAGTACTGCTTGCTTCGTAAACTAACACAGCCGAAAAGATCTCTCGACGAAGGGCACATTACCGAATATGTTATCCTTTGGGCGTCAGGATATATAAAAGAAGAAAATTTTATCTCGGAGACCTGAATGCCGGTGGAACACGCTTCGTAAATCAGCTCAGCACCCTGGCCGAAAAAACTGTAATCGTATGAGTTTTTCGCTCCGGGCGACTGAAAAACATTTTGGCAATACTTGCAGTCTTCCGAGTCGATCATAATATACGACTTTGAAAGGTTTTTTGAATTATTTATATAATCTCCGGAAATATTTTGGTTGTGTGTCTCGTGCGCGTACTTGACCGGCGCTTTGAGCCACGTTTCAATTGCTTTTTCGCGCACGCTAAAAAAACTTTTATAAGATCCTAACAGCCTTTTCCTTTCTTCCTCGTACTCATCTTTAGAAAACGGCTTATTGAAAATATGATATTGCTTATTTCTCAGACCAGCACACCCGAAGCAGTCATGGCAGTTTATACAGTCTCGGCAAAGAAACAATTCTTGGGAATTTTCACAATCTACGGAATAATATGCTTGATAGCAGTTAGTGCAAAAAAAGCACTGATGGCAAAGTTCGCATTTTTCAAGAAAGGAATTGTCAAAACAGTCTTTGGATAAGCTTATTCCCACTCCGTAATAGCAAGACTCGTTTTTTGAACTGTGAAAAAGAAGATAGCAATCCTTTAAATAGCTGGCGTTCATACAATAATCGCTTTTTACATTATTGATTACCGACCGGCTATACCATGGAACGTCATGCATCAGCTCATTGAGTTGTTCCAGAAAAGGCCTGGAAAAATCAACTTCCCTGCCGTATTCCAAAGGGTCCCATTTGTCGCTCCACCAATAATCTCGGTCATATATCTTGTATGGAGACTCAGGGCTTATTGAAGAAAAAACTGTTTTTCCGGTAGCGGCGCATTTGTTGCGATGCATTGTCTTTTCGTTTCTCCACATGATTCTGCGCTTCATCCGACACTCCGGGCACCAAGTCGGCGGAGGAACTTTAATCTTCTCGTAAAACCCGAAATCATTCGGCTCAATTATGAAATCATTTTTGCAATTCTGGCAATTTTTGGTTTCGTTTTGCATGGTTAATAAACTTCCTTCTGATAACAAGATTCGCAATATACGATTTCCGGGCGATCCGGGGCGTAGCAGGTCTCAAATTCATTCAAGCATGAGTCGTTGCCGTGAGAATGAGCTACTGTGTTTTTGTATGCACTGTTTTTGGAATACTCTCCTGCACACTGACATTTACTCTTGTACAAATCTATGCCAGTTCTTTGCTTTAGACGCTCAAAGGTACGGCAATTCGGGCATAAACGAGGCAAGGGCAAGTTCATCTTGCGGTAAAAGGCAAGTTCGTCTTCGATTATACGAAACGCTTCTGTGCATAATTGGTTACATTTTCCTCCGTGCGCGCAAGCAATAACTTTCCCGGACATATCGTCTTGTACAGCTTCAATATCGTCCGGCAAGTCGGTATGTTTATAGTCAGGGTTGTAGCTTCTCTCCGCAGCATTTTCCCAAAAGTATCCCTCCTCTTCAGCGTTTTTTACGGTAATAGGGAAATATTCTTGGGCCATGGTAGTGTTGTATGAAAATGGAGAAAGCTCAACGGGGAAATATTCTCCGTATTTATATACCCTGCCTTTTTGGTCTACATATGGAACTTCGTCCATTTGCTTTTTAATCTTTTTCACTAAGCCAATATATTCTTCTTTGGAATATTGCTTGTTCAAAATGCAATACTGCTTCTTTTTTAACCCTACGCAGCCAAAAAGCTCAGCGGATCCCCTGGTGCAGAATATGCAATATTCCATATCTCGTACGTCTTCTTGTCCAAACAGGCAAAATTTTAAATTCTGGGCTCCGAATCCGGAAGCGTGGCATTCATAAAGAAACTGGCTATTGTCTCCCCAGATGGAATAGTCCCAACAATCTTTACAACCCGGAAGTTCCTGAAGATATTGGCAGTAATGCAGATTCTGTCCTTCGCGAACCATAAAGGAGTTTTGCACTTCTTTGGAATGTTCAATATAGTTTCCGGACACTTTCGTGTTCTGAAACCCTTGCAAGTATTTATTCGGAAACTTAAGCCAGAATTCTTCCGCTTCTTTCTTTATCTTTTCAACATTATTGAATGACTTGAGTTGCAAAGATTTGATTTTTTCGGAATACCCTTCCTTGGAGAATTTCTTGTTGTAAATATAGTATGATGCATTGCGTAAATTTGCGCATCCGAAACAGTCATGGCAACAGGAGCAATTTTTGCAGAACATCATATTGTAAGAACTTTCACAACTGGATGAAAAAGTACAGTTTGAACAATCAGTCGTCCAGAAACATTCGTAACAATATTCGCACCTCGATACGTGAGAGCAGTCTGCGCACCATTTTGAATCATTGATAGCATGCGAATACATACAGTCTTCGGGAGATTTGGCATTGAATACCAAGTAACTATTCTTCGGATAGCTGATGTTATTGGTGTAAGGGCTATTAACCGTAAAAAGGGCGTTTAAATTCCTGAATGGAACTTCTTTCACAAGCTCAAAAAATTGTTCAAAAAAAGATTTTGAAAAATCATATTCCCGCCCGAAGCTCATAGGATCCCATTCGTCTCCCTGCCAGACTTCATTCTCATAAACGGTAATACCGGAAGCGGGAGAAAACATAGAGAATATTTCCTTGCCGCTCCATGCACTTTTTACCTTATATAAAGTGCGCTCGTTCCTAAAAGCGAACCGTCTCTGCGCCCGGCAGAGCGGGCAGAAGGTCGGCGGAGGAACCTGCATTTTTTGATAGAAATTAAAGTCTTCCGGCTCAATTGTGAAATCCTTTTTGCAGTTTTGGCAAGTTTTTGTTTCAGATCCCATAGTCAATATACCTCTTTATTATAGCAACTTTCGCAGTATATGATATCCGGCCCTTTCGGCGCGTAATTCGTCTCAAATTCGTTCGGACAAACGCCTTTATGGCCATGATTTTCTTTGTTGCACATACACTGCCGGCGCCAGAGTTTGTTCGGTCCGCGAGCGCGGAAACGGCGAACATGCCGGCACTCGGGACACTCGCGCGGAACAGGAATTCCCATTCGGCGGTAAAAGGCGAGTTCGTTTCCGATTACTCGGTAGTTCTTTTTGCATTTTACGCACACGAACACTTCTTTGTTCACGTTAAAATCTTTAGGAAGGTCGCGTATAGAATCCGGAAAGTTGTCCCAATTTATTGTTTCTTTGCCGTATGTCCCCCGCTCGGCATCTTCCCACTTGAAACCTTGCGCGATTGCCTCCTCCTTTTCAAGCGGAAATTCGTCAATGGCGGAAGATTCGTTGTAGCCGAACGGAGAAAGCTCGGCGGGAAAGAAATCGCCGTAAATTTCTTCTTTCTTTAATCTGGCGACTATCTCGGCGCGCAGTTTTTCATACTCTCCTTTTGAATATTGCTTGTTTAAAATGCAATATTTTTTGTTCTTCGCGCCGGTGCACCCCAAGCAATATTGGGAACTTGGACAATATACGGAATATTCCATATGTTGCGAACCCCAGCACATGGAACCGCATATCACATCGAAAGCTCCCAAGCCGGTGTTTAAGGTATTAAAAACAAGTTCAGCGGAACGGCCGGCAGTGGAACAGTCCACGCAATCTTTAGCTTCCCGCCACACATGTTCCGAGTTGGCGCAATCTTCGGCAGTGTAAGAATGAAAACAATTTTTGACATTTTTTACATCCTTCAAATATGTGCCGGTGGAATTAATCACGTTGGTAATCTCCGCAAATTTTCTCGGCTTGTCTTTTACAAAATCCGCGAACCTTCTTTTGAATTCTTCCACCCCTGAATGGGTATCCAGGCGTAAAGACTCCAACTTTTTCTCGTACTCTTCCTTTGAATACGGACGGTTGAAAATATAGTATTGCCGATTGCGCTGATTGACGCATCCCAGGCAGTGGGAGCATCCCCGGCAGTCCATAAGAAACGCGCTGTCCAGGCAGTTGTAACACCCCTTTGAATATTGCAAGCCGCTGGAATCGTAACTATCGTCAACTTCGTATGAAAGCTCCACATTTTGGGTGAAAGAACAGTCTGTCAGATCCTTGGACAACTGGATCCAGTAACAATTTATGCAATTCTCGTTGTTTGAACACTCAATGATCATGTAGCAATTTTTGTTATCCGCCGCATAATTCAGAAAACTTGAAGTTTCTCCGTTGGTGGAAACCATGCCGAGCTTCGGAACCTTGTTCCACAGCTCCTTTACCTGATCAAAAAAGGGCTTGGCATGATCATACTCCAGACCATAATCTTCCGCATCCAGCTTATCGCTCCACCAGCATTCATGGCACCATACGGGGAAAGATTTGTCGGAGTTGTACATGGTAATCATCTCCTTCCCGCAGCTGTCGCACTTGCGATGATAAAAGAAACGCTCATTGCGGAAAGTAAGCCGTAGCCGCGCCCGGCACACCGGACACAGTTTTGGCACAAGCACCCCGATCTTTTTATAGTAAGCGAAATCATCAGGTTCAATAGTGAAGCTCTGCTCGCACTTTTCACATTGCCGAATTTCGCTTTGCATAATTAATACACTTCTTTTTTATAACATTCCTCGCAGTAAATTATATAACCGGAACCGTCTTTGATTGCGGTCTGGATTTTTTTGCCGCAGGGAGCGGGTCCGTGCGAATGGGTAGAAGTATTTTTGTATTTGCCGCCGGCTGGATTGCTCCCCTGGCACATGCATACCGTGCTTCTCAAACTTGTGGGATTGCGATATTCCAACCGGCGATAATGGCGGCAGTTCGGGCACAGAATTGGAATAGGAATATTTTTCCTCTTGTAAAAGGAAAGCTCGTCGGCGGTTATGTTGAAAGCCTTTGTACAACCGTGGGTGCATTTCCCTTCATGATTACAACGGATGACTTCGCTTAAAATAGAATCGGAGGTTTCTTCTATGGTCCCGGGAATACTTTCTTCGTCAATGGTAGGCTTGTAGTTTTTCTCTCCCATCTCGCCCCATTTCAAGTTCTTCTCGGTAGCGCTTTGTTCATCAAAAGGGAAAAATTCCTGGGCCACCGTATCGTTATACGGGAAAGGAGAAGTATAGAGAGGAAAAAATTCTCCGTACTCCTTGTCTTCCGCCATCCGCAATTTAATTTCCCCGACCAACTTTTCATATTTTTCTTTGGAATATTTAACATTAAAGATGCAGTATTCCGCATTTCTAAGCCCCACGCAGGCGAAGCAATTTGAGCACGCCTGGAGGAACCAACTGTATTCGCAGTCGCGAGAACCGTCATAAACTCTTACGCAGAAATGGCAATTGTGGCTGTGCCCGGTAGTGGCCGTGGCTTCATACGTAAGCTCGGTAGACATGCCGGAATAAGTGTCCATGGAATCGCTGAACCGGTGGGAATCCCATATATGGGAACAGTTTTGCAGATCTCGCACAAAAAATACGTCGGAGCAGTTTTTGGAATCAAAAATCATGTCGCCTGACACGTTTACCGACCTCACGACGGTCAGGTTTCTCCGCGGATGCTCTTTCAGGAAATCTTCAAATTCTTTCAGAGCTTTTGATTGGCCCGCGCGCGTATGGATACCGTACGAGTCGCGTATCTTTTCATATTCTTCCCGGGAATATTGTTGGTTTTTAAAACAGCACTGCTTGTTTCTAAGATCTGTGCACATAAAACAGTCTACGCAGCCCGTGCAATTGTACAAAAAATCGGAGTCGGAACACTTTTCGCAATAGTGCAGGAAACGGCTGTTGCCGCAGGAAGAGACATTGACGCATTCATATAAAAATTCAGAGTGCTCAATCGCCTGGAAACAATCCACGCAATAGCTGGAATGGTTTCCCCGATAGGTATACAGCATATTCTCGGAATTGTGGGTTCGGAAACATAAATAGCAATTCTTTGAACCTCCCATATCCTGGTTATATGCGCAATTTTCCGACTTGCGCACGAAAAGCGAAGCCAGAGGAACCTTTTTGGCGAATTCATAAAACTGTTCAAAGAATTTTCGGCCGGGATCGTATTTCACTCCATAAGAAAACGGATCAAACTTTTCCGAGAAATAGTAATCCTTGTCGCATACCGCATACGGACAGTCGGGGCGATATATTGAAATGATATTTTTGCCGGTTACGTCGCAGGTGCGCTTGTATAAATGCCGTTCGTTCCTGTGGACCATACGCCTCATGCACCGGCATGTCGGACACCAAGTCGGCGGAGGGGTTTTTATCTGCGCATAAAAGGCGAAGTCCTTTGGCAGGATTTCAAAATCTTTTCCGCAAAAACCGCATTTTCTGGTTTCGCTTTGCATTTATTTATTATGACACATTTATTCTACTGCCGAGGAAAGACCTCGACGGCTTTAATACACTTCTTTTTTATAGCACGAATCGCAGAATATCTTTTCCGGGCGCTCGGGAGCGTACATTGTCTCAAACTGATTCGGACAAGCTCCGGCATGGCCGTGACTTTCCAGATCGCACATGCATTGGCGCTTATAGAATTCAAAATGATTTATCCATTTTTTTCTCTCGTAATAGCGGCAGTTCGGGCATAGTCTGGGCAATGGTAAATTCATCTGCCGATAGAAAACGAGTTCGTCGGGTAATATTCTGTATGCGGAAGTGCATTGGGTTTCCATTGTCCCCTTATTCGGACACTCCAGAGTTTCATTACAAATACCGTCTTTCACATCATTAATATTATCCGGCAAGTTTTCAGCTTGCACAGTGGCTGTATATTTCTTTTCTTCCGTTTCCCTCCATCTATATCCTTCGGCAAGCGATTCTTCTTTAGAAAGAGGTGTTTCTTCAAATGCAATAGTTTCATTGTAGGCAAATATAGATATTTCTGTCGGGAAACACTCTCCGAATTTATATACCATGCCTTTCATATCTATATACGGCATTTCACACATGTGTTTTTTTATTTTTTCCACCAGGGCGCCATATTCCTCTTTTGAGTATTGTTTATTAAAGACACAATATTGTTTTTTCACGAGACTAATACAGCCAAAACAATCGGAGCATCCTCTGCAACTGTCGCAATAAAACAAGTTCTTGTTTCCGCCAGCGCAACTCAGGGAAAAAATTATTCGGCTTCCTCCTCGGCCACCCAACGTAAATTCATAGCATTCTTCAATTCGTCCCGTATAAATAAGATCTTGAGAATCTTTTGCAACCCCTCCTCCCATATAGGCATACTTGGTGTTTTCCGACCCGTCTGCAAGGGCATAACCGTGATAAATATTTTTTGAATTTTCCAGTAAATCTCCCACTGAGTTAACACAATTTTTTATGTGGGCATATCGATGGATAGCCTTCTTCGACATTTCTTTGAATTCGTTTTTTGTCTTCAATTGTCCTGAATGCGTTCCAAGCTTCAGCATATCCAGAGCTTTATCGTATTCTTCTTTTGTCAATTGCTTATTTCTAAAATAATAACTTTTATTCCGCAGATTAGAGGATAGGCAGCAATTTACGCAATTCAAACAATCATACAAAAAATTTGATTCCACGCATTGGTCGCAATCCACCAGAAAGGAAGAATTAAAATTATCCGCTGAGCGCACAAGTTCGTACCCGCGATCATTGCCGGTGATAATCATGCTGTCCAAGCAGTTTTTATTGCGCTTCAGGACGTGGCTGGAATATTTAATGTATTCGCTCCCGATAACATCATAAGAAAGATAGATGCCTTTGCTGGAATAGCATAAGTTTGAATACTCGCAGCCTTCCCCGTTCCTTTCATTCTGATCAAGAGCTCGCTGAGGAACGGCATATTTCAGCTCCTTGAATTGTTCAAAGAAATTTCTTGAAAAATCATATTCCCGCCCGTAGTCTCGCGCATCCCAAACATCGCTCAAATAGCACTTCGCGCACAACGCAGAAATTTGGATATCCGGGTGATACATGGAAACTATTGACTTGCCGCAGTGCCCGCAGTTCCTTTTGTACAAAAAACGCTCATTAATAAATGATGCTTTGCGAATAAATCTGCAGTGAGGACACCATGTCGGCGCAGGAACGCCAAGCTTTTCGTAAAATGCAAAATCGTCCGTTTCTATGGTGAAGTTTTTCCCGCACTTTGCGCATTCTCTGATTTCGCTTTGCATGAATTAACTCTACCACGCTTGCAGAAAATTCATAGGGCGGAGCCTGCCTGCCGGCAGGCAGGGGTTACCCTCCGCCCTCTCCGTCTTCCCTCCGCACCAATATTATAGCCCGGAGAATTTTTTGAATTCCGCCGGCAAGGGCGATTCCACTTTCACCGTTTTGCCGTGAGGAGTTTTGAATTCTATGGACTCCGCATGAAGCGCCAGGCGCCCAAGCTCGGAGGGACATGCGTTTTTCGAGGCATACAGGGAGTCGCACACTACCGGGTGGTTCAGAAATTTCATGTGCACTCGGATCTGATGGGTTCGCCCGGTGCGGGGGCGGACTTCCAAGAAACTGTATTTTCCGCCGGCCTTGTCTTCAAATCTTTTCAATACGCTATATTCTGTTACGGCCTCTCGAAGCTCCCCTTTCGCGCCCCGGCCCGCAAGTTTGCGGCGAAAATCCGAAGGGCTTCGGCCGATGGGCTTGTCCACTTTCCCCCTGTCGCTTTTCACATGTCCGTATACTATTGCCGCGTATCTCTTCTTTATTTTCCTTTCCATGAACTGCTTCTTGAAATACGCGAAGGCTTTCGGATTTTTCATAATAAGCAAAACGCCGGAAGTTTCGCGGTCCAGCCGGTGCACTATCCCGGGGCGGTCTATTTCCTCCTCCCCGAATGTCACCGGCTCCCCCACTCCTTTCAATTCCGGATAATGCTTCAAAACCCAATCGGTCACAGCGGGTTCAGAACTGCGGCCATCCGGATGCACCATGAGCCCGGAGGGCTTTTCTACGGCCAGTACGTCTTCGTCTTCGTAGAGGATTTTCATATGGAATATGTTAACACAAAAATGCCATTTAAAAGGAGGGCATTTTTATTTTTTTAAAAACTTCGAATATAGAGACATCAGTTCGCTGAAAGTCTTTTCCCAGGTGAACTGCTTGGAGTATTCCAGGCTGGCTTGGCTCATTTTTCTTCGCAAATCTTGATCATCTAAAATTACGCATACTTTTTCATAAAAATCATTTGCATCTCCCGGGCGGACGGCAAACCCGTTGCCTCGTTGGACAAACATTGCCGGACCTCCGGAATTCGCCACCACCAGCGGCAGGCCGGACGCAATGGCTTCCACATTCACATTTCCGAATGTTTCCGTTTGGGACGGAAAAAGAAAAATATCTGACGAAGCGTACGCCTCGGAAAGTTCCTTGCCTTCAAGATGCCCGAGAAAAATGGCTTCCGGCATCGCGGATTTCATTTTTTCTTTTTCCGGTCCGTTGCCCGCAATTACCATAGAAAAATCTTTATTGTTTTTCTTAAGGAGCTTGTATACCTCGGAGAGAATCCGGGTATCTTTATATGATACCAGCCGACATATGCAGAGTATTATCGCTTTTTCCTTGTTGCTTTCCCCGAAAATTTTCGTTCGCCACTCTTGGGACCGAAAGGCGGGGTTAAAACTTTTGAAATCCACGCCCCAGGGAACCGGATACACGTTCGGTACGCCGTGCTTTTTTATATCTTCGGCCGTGGAGGTTGAGGGAGCGGTAGTAAAACTGACGCGCTTATAAAGTTTTTTTTGAAGATGCCATGCGAAGGACTCGGCAAATGATAGGTGATAATATCTGAGGTATCGAGAAAAATACGTGTGAAAAGTGGCCACTATGGGAATATTATTTTTTTTCGCATATTTCAAACCAGCCCATCCGACAGTATCGGGGCTGTTTATGTGGATAATATCCGGCTTCCATTCGTCAAGCTTTTTTTCAAAACCTTTGATCCCGGGAAAAGCCAGGGAGTAATCCCTATAGAAAGGAATTTCCACCGAATTTATCTCCATTAATGGAACCGGAGAGACTTCAGTGTCTTTTGACTTGGTTGCGACTATTGCCGTCTCCACTCCCTGTTTTTTTGCCTGCTCCACCAGCGCCAAAATAACCCTCACCACGCCGTCCTCTTTCTTGAATGAGCCGTTGAAATAAGCAATTTTCATTTTGATATGTCGCTGGAAATCCAGCCCAGCTTTTTTAAACGATGATAAACGCTCTGATAAGAAGCGAGGTTTCCCATGAAATTCTTTGGAACCTGATACTTCATTATTCCGGTCCGAAGCTTCCGATATTGCTCGGGCCTGTCGGGGTCGAATACTTCATAAGCTCCCCCGGCTGACTCAAAAAGCGCGGCAAGGTTGAGCAAGTCCCGCACTGATTCATTTCTGTATTGCTCTCTGACTTCCTTGTCCGGATGTTCTTGCGCTATTTTAATTTTTGCATGGATATTGACCGCGGCAACCCAGGGCCACACCGCTTCATTGTGATATCCGCCCATGCCGATGATACGCAGGATAAAGGAAAGGCGTTTTTTGGGATATGGAGGATAAAAATTTCTTAGGCCGGACTTGCAGGACAAGCGCTTCCTCATTGACTCCTGCACTCTTACAGATTCTTCCACCGGCAAGATATGAAGGCAGCCGAGAATTGACGCAACGGCATCCATTCTTTCTTCCCCTTCTCCGGTTCTGAAATAGTGATCCTTCTCGTTATATAATTTGTCCATTATTCCTTTCCTTGCTTTTTTTGCCAGCGCATCGTATTTTTTCGCTTCCCCCATTCCCAGCTCCGCCGAAATTTTTTCAGCCCTCTCCAGAGCGATTTCCCAACGAATGTTTACCGTACTTAATTTTTTTCCTCCGCGTTTTATGCTGTCCGCCCAATCTGGATTATTCACCCCAGAGCTTTCCAGGCCGTCTTCCGGATCGATCCTTTTTATGAAATTTTCAATGGCCAACCTGATCTTTTCATAATTATTCTCCGCAAACTCTCTTCTCTCTTTGGAAGCCATAAAAAATTCCCCGATTGACGAAATTACGGAAGGAATGGTATCTTCCGCATTATTACCTCGTTCTCCTTCATATATGGGCCTCTTTTTCCTTCTGGTCACAAAGTCAATCCCGATTTTCCTCAAGGCGCCGGGGTCAATCCCGAACAAAACGCGAAGGAAGTACTCAAGTATGAATCTCTTTTTCTCAACTCTGTATGGCAAAGATCCGTCCTTCTTCTGAAAAGAAAAAATCGTGTTTAATGAATCCAGAAGGGCATTGATATTTCCAACAGCAAAATATCCGCCGGCATGAGAGAAATCGCGAGACCAGAGCATGTTGTAAAAAACGTCATTCGGGTCGCCTGTGGGAAAAACGCCGAAACCCGGCTGGTAGCATTTCTCAAGATTGCGTACGGCGTCTTTGGCCACTCGTTCGATAAGGGCTTTGTCTTCAACGGAAAGCGGAACCGGCATTTCTTTCTCTGGCATGATTACAATATAGTATACCTGCAGGAAGATTTATTCCAAATCGGCGGAATTAAGCGCAGATACGACGGGATCGTTCTCCACATGCTTATCAAAAAGCAATTTCTCCCTCTTCAAGAATCGGAAAGCAATGCGATAAATGGCATAAGTTATGAAAAAGGCGGCAAAGACGTCTATGGAATAATGCAAATGGGCCATGAGCACTATAATGCCGAAGAATATCGAGCCGATTATGCAGAAAATGCGCCATGGTTTTTTGTCCCATAATATTAGGGCCATAAGAAACGGCAAGCCGGTATGGCTTGAAAAGAACAAATCGTCTCCGGAATTGAACACCCCTATGATTCCTCCCCCGCGTATCAAGGCGTGAGAAGGGAAAGGCCCGATATGAGTCATGCAAAGAAATGCGGAACGGATTAGGAGAAAAAGAGCGATCGTCTTTAAGGAGAAAGGAATCTTTTCCGGAGCAAAAAATATCAGATATACGCCGATCACCGTCCAGAATATCACCGGCCCATACAAAAATATCGCATCAACGTTGTATGTTGGAATATTGCTTAATATTATGTCAGTTACGGGGAAGCTTGCGTGATCAGTCGCATACAATATGGCAAAATACGTGGCGAAAATGCTGACAGCGAGAAAGAGGACACTCGCGGCCAGTCGCGCCAGATTTTTCTTGTCTTTGTATATTGAATACCGGCTTGCAAATCTTTTCATGGTGCCCCCGCGAGGAATCGAACCTCGAATAGCGGCTTAGAAGTCCGCAGTTATATCCATTTAACTACAGGGGCGGGGTGCGCGCTCAAGGATTCGAACCCTGGACCTTCCCGGTGTAAACGGGACGCTCTAACCAACTGAGCTAAGCGCGCGTAGGTATTCCTAAATTTAGCATAAAAACGGCCGAAAACAATGCGGAAAATCTCTGGCCTTCAAATCGGCGGAGTATTCGGTTACTTCAGGGCCGCGCCGATAGCGCCGGCGTAGGATAGAGATTCCCGGAAAGTCAGATCCGGAACTCTTTCCGCGGGATCAAAAACATTGGTCCAAACGTTTGCCAGCTCTGCTTTGATCTTAAAACTGACCGAAAGAAACTCATCTAAGCCTTTCAGGTGCGCGCTCTTTCCGCAAAGTATGATCTTTCTGATTTCCGGCATTCTGCTCCCGTCCTCGTAGCGCAGATTATTCCAGTTCATAAAAATTTTTGATAATTCTTCGCGGAGGATGGTTATCCCCCCGATCAGGGATGACGATATTTCAGCCACGACTACGCTCCGGCTAAGCCCGGAACTGCGCCTGATGCTTTCTTTTTCTGCGATGCGCACGAGCATTTCTCCCCCGGTGTCTAATACGGAGCCGAGCACCACTCTCCCCTGATCCGCCACAAACACATCAGTGCTCCCTTCGTTTACGTTCACTACCATGTATGTTCCGCGATCGCCTTTTTTTATAACCGCCCGCAAAAGCGCCTGTCCAAGGGGTTCATACGATTGAACATACACTCCGGTGCCGTTCAAAGCCTCTTTCCAATCATCAAGATAGTCTGTAAAAATATCCTGCTCTTCTTCCGGCAGGACGACTCGGGCGAACTTTATGCCGTATTTCTGCCGCAGGGAGCTTATGGCCGAGGCCACCGCTTTAAAATTTTCAGCCTTTCCGTCCGCCACCGCGCCCGGAGGAAGTTTTATCTCCTCATAATTGTCCAGGAAAAATTCGCCTTTCTTTTTTGAAAGCTTTATGAAGTTCACGGCCGAGTCGGAAAAAGAAATGCCTATATGCGAGCTTTTGAACATATGCGTATATTATACGACAAAGGGCGCCGCCCGGCTACGCCCGGGCGGCGCCCGCCGCTTTCTTTTCTACACCGCCACGGTCCCTGCCGGGATGTCATCACTCGGTTCAAGCAGAGAAAATTTCCCGTCCGGAGTGGAAAGAGCGAAAAGCATGCCATTGCTTTCATATCCGCGTATGGTTCTCGGTTCAAGATTTGCTACGAACATGCATTTCTTGCCCACTAAAACCGAACAATCCGGAAAATACGCCGAGATTCCGGAAATTATCTGCCTCGGAGATTCTTCCCCCATATCCACAGAAAGCTTCAAAAGCTTGTCCGTATCCGGAATCTTCTCCGCCGACAGGATCTTCCCGGCCTTTATCTCCACTTTTTTGAAATCATCCAAACTTATGCTCATTTGTTTATTTTATCCAAATACCGCTGAAGTATCAAAGCGGCGGCGTTGGCATCAGCCGGAGATTCAGAGCCGGCAAGCCGCCTGGCCTCCACGGTGGTAAAAAATTCCTTCTGCATATTCACCGGCAAACAAAGCTCCGCTCTCGCCTTTTCCGCAAATTCTTCTATGGCTTTCATGATATAGTTCGGCCGGCCGGAAGAATTTACAGACTCGCCGACTATTATCCCGCCCACGCTTTCCTCTTTTACCATTTGCCCAATTTGTCCAATTGCCTTCGGGCCGTTTTCCAATACTTCCTTTGGAAAAGCCATTTTCCCGGCTTCGTCCGACAGGGCCAGGCCTATTCTCTTTTCCCCGTAATCTATCCCCAGATATCTCATTGGCTTGATGCTAGCATAAAAACCGACTTTCTGGTATGATTTTCATCATGACATCATTTAATCCAATAATAGGCATTATGAACAGCTGGATATTCTTCCCCATCCTGGTGTGGACCGTATTTTGGAAAGGATTTGCCCTCTGGACGGCCGCCCACAAGAACCACAAGGTGTGGTTCGTTGTCCTGCTCATAGTAAACACTTTTGGAATACTGGAAATAATCTACCTCTTCTGGATCGCCAAGAAGAATTGGGGCGATGTAAAGAGAATCCTCGAAAAAATCTTCGTGCCGAAGAAGAGATAACTTGAATTTGTTATCATAAATTATGGACATCGCCGAAACCTTTTGCGGTGTCGGAATGGAGGGTTGCGCCGAATGGTAAGGCACTTGTCTTGAAAACAAGCGGGCGAAAGCCCTTAGAGGTTCGAGTCCTCTACCCTCCGCCCAAAGTTTTTTTATCGGGTGACCCGAGTGCCTATGACAAAAGAATTCGCTTACAATTTTAACGAAGGTCCATTCGGCACTCAAGAAGAGTTGTTAGGCGATTGGAAAGAAGGTAATTGCCGTCGAGCACTTCAGCTTTATATCTTTAAAAAGAAAAAAATATTTTTGAAACCCGAACAGGTGCTTTGTCCTGGAGCCTATAATGAGACAGGCTCGTTCGTTATCAATAAGGGTCAGAAATTCTCCTTTGAATCTCTTGCGGATGGCGATATCATCTACGCCGAGAAGATCCGCGATAGGCAGGGCGAGAAGGTAGACAAAAGCGAGCGGATTTTTTCATCACTAGACGAGTACATTATTTCACTCCACACAGCTTTATATACAGGAGAAAAGAATAGAGAGGTTCGGCACGCTACCTCTATTGAAAACGGCAGTTGTTTTTGGTCACTAGAACAATTTCTTTACTTTTACAAGCCAATTGCCGCAAAACGTATATAGACCCGAGTGCCTTGTTTCCAGTAGTCAAACCGCGCTAAAATACCCTTGCGTGGCTTGAACCCTTCGGCACTTAACCCGAGTGGCCCGTAGATTGAAACTTCATCCGGGGTGAGTATCTCACCGCCTCCGCAAACTTTTACAGCGTTCTCATATCTATAACAAAGCGGTATTTTACGTCTCCCTTTACCACCCGATCATATGCTTCATTGATTTGGTCCATGCGGATCATTTCCACTTCCGGCAGAATATTATGCTCCGCGCAATAATCAAGCATCTCCTGCGTCTCGGGCAGTCCTCCGATTAAAGAACCGTTCAATCCCCTTCTGGCGTGAATCAAGCCACTCATATTAATCTCTGCAGGCACGGGCGGAAGACCCACGCACACCATCTGCCCTCCCATTTTTAACATATTCAGATACATATTATAGTCATGGGGCGCGGAGACGGTATCCAGAATAAAATCAAAACTCCCGGCGGCTTTTTTAACCGATTCTGGATCTTTAGTCAAAATAAAATGATGGGCGCCCAGCTTTTCCGCGTCTTTTTCTTTTGAAGGAGAGGTGCTGAACATGGTGACGTCGGCTCCGAAGGAAGATGCCAGCTTCACTGCCATGTGGCCGAGCCCACCCAAGCCGACAACCCCCACCTTGCTTCCTTTCCCCGCTTTCCAATGGCGAAGCGGAGAGTAAGTGGTAATGCCGGCGCAAAGAAGCGGAGCAACTTTCTCAATTGAATCTTTGTGGGTGACTCGCAATACGAAATCCTCGTCTACCACGATGTCTTTGGAATATCCTCCGTAGGTAACCCCGCCGGTTTTTTTATCCATGCTGTTGTAAGTAAAAGTTCCTCCCGGAAGACAGTATTGTTCCAAGCCCTGTTTGCAATTCTCGCAGGTCCTGCATGAATCCACCAAGCATCCCACGCCGACGATATCTCCTTCTTTGAACTTTTTTACCTCGGAGCCGACAGCTGAAACTTTGCCCACAATTTCATGGCCGGGAACCACGGGGTAAACGGTTCCTCCCCATTCATCTCTTGCCTCGTGAATGTCGGAATGGCATACTCCGCAGTACAGAATGTCTATTTTCACGTCCTTTGGACCGGGTTTTCTTCTCTCAATAGAAAACGGTTCTAATTTTTCCTTCGGCCCGCTGGCCGCATATGCTTTTGTGCTCATGTGTCCATTATATCCCAAAATCGATGCCTTTTCATATGAAAATAATCAACATGCTATAATATGAAAATTATCAATAATCTATATTTCTTATGGCAGACACATACGAACTAAAGGAGAAAGTAAGATGGTGGGAAGACGAGCTTCGCCTTCGGAAAGACAGAGCAGTTGAGGCCAGCAGAGAAATGGAAAGAGCGAAGATAAAGGAAGAGGAAGCCAAGGGAGAGGTGCGGAAAGCAGAGGAAGGGCTTCGGCTTGCAAAAGAAAATCTGGCGCGCGCTGACCAAGAAGAAAAAAGGAGAAAAGAAGAGGAAGAGCAAAGAAAAGAACGGGAGAGGCGGGACCAAGAGCAAAGATCCGGGAGGCAATAAACAATGAACATAGAAGTTGAAATCAAAGTAAAGATAGACAATTTTGAGGAAATCAAAAAGAAGGTCGCCTCAAAAGGAAAACTGATAAAATCAATCACCCAGATTGATGATTATTATGTACCGCCCCATCGGGATTTCTTCGCCCACAAACCCCATCCGATTGAATGGATGAGGATAAGAACTAATCCGGATAAAACAATATTTGAATACGACAGGGCAGTGAACAAAAAAGACACTGGGGAACAGGAATATGCGGAGGAATATGAAACAGAAATTTCAGATCCGGAAGCTTTCAGAAAAATTTTGGGGTTCCTTGATTTTAAAAAATCCGCCATCATTGACAAACGAAGGGAATATTGGATGTGCGGAGACATTGAAGTCGCCCTAGATCGGATAAAAGATCTTGGAGATTTCATAGAAGCAGAAGCAAAAGGAAATTTTAAAAATCCAGTGGAGGCAAAACAAGCATGTAAAAAGTTTCTGGAAGATCTGGGCATAAAAGACGTGGAACAAGCTCAAATTCTGAAAGGGTATCCTGTACTGCTCTTAGAAGCGCAAAATAAATCATGAAGAAAATCGCCGCCGCAACCATAATACTGCTGCTTTCACCTTTTTTCTCCGCCCACGCTTCCGGCATCACGGACACCTTCACTTCCCTGGCAAAAGTATACGGCCTTCCGCTCAATAAGGAAGTCTTTTGCGCGTATAATTCCGCGGGCAGGATAGCGGGATATAATGACAGCGACAGCGTACGGGTCATCCCGGCTTCAATTTCAAAGCTTTATACTTTTGATTTTGCTCTAAACACCATTGGCAAGAATTTCCGTTACACCACCGATACTTTCCTAGACGGCACCACTTTATATCTGAACGGCGGAGGCGACCCGCATTTTGTGATTGAAAACCTTCGTTCAATTGTAAAAAAAATAAGCAATGAGCGTCATATAACCATTTCCCGCTTCGTATTCTCGCCAAACTTTTATTTCAATTGGAAAACAGATCCGGCCGATGTCGCTTCATCGATAACAGCATCACTCAAGGAAGATTCCGGGGCTCCGATTGATCCGAACTTTTCCGTAAACTATTCCTCCGTCCCCTATTACGGCCGGGGCTTAAAATACCAGCTCCAATCGGCCCCCCTTTACATGCTCATAAAGCAGACCAACAACTGGTCCAACAACCTCACCGCCGACATGATGTTTGAAAAGGCGGGAGGAGCGGACGCGTTCACAAAATACATGCAAAAAACCTACGGGGTAAACAGTTCAACGATAAAATTTAGTACAGGATCCGGATTGTCCGGCAATTACACCACTTGCGGACTGACTATAAAGGTAATGAAGCATTTGGAGTACACTGCCGGCTCTCTCAGCATCGGAATTTTCAACATTATGTCCGTACCGCGAGTTGATCCGGGAGTTTTAGACAAAGCCTTCCCCACTATTCCCGACACTTTGGGTATCGTGGCAAAATCAGGCTCGGTTGATTATCATCTCAACTACGCAGGCATCGCTTATACCTCAACCGGCCCCGCATACTTCGCGGTCTTCGGCGGATTTTCCCGCCTTTCAGACGAACCGAAAGCAAAAATGTTCGACCAAGTTTTCATCGGTTCGCTTCTCAACAGATACAAGCTTCTGTCTTTCAGCTATACTCCGCACAACGATGTGCCCGGAAACGCCAGAATCGTTTCCGCCTCAAATTAAAATGAAGAAGAAAATCCTAATAGCTGCAGCGATTTGCTTGGCGCTGGCAGCCATTTGGCTTCTTTTTGTCCGGAAAGAAAATAACGGTTCATACGTCATAAATAATGTTAACAGCCTGACTCCGAACAATGCCATGAAAATAGAAAGCGACGCCTTTTCAAACAATGGCAAGATTCCCGAGCAATACTCTTGCTACGGGACCGCTCAAGCCATACCGCTTAGAGTTTCCGGCGTACCTGCGGAAACCAAAAGCCTGGCTATAATTGCGGACGATCCGGACGCGCCTTCCGGCACATTTGTGCATTGGGTGATCTGGAACATAGATCCGAAAACTTCCGTTCTTTCCACCGACAATCCGCCGGAAGGATCGGTGCAGGGAACGACCAGCTTGGGCAAGCCCGGCTTCGTGGCGCCCTGTCCTCCGGCCGGAACGCACCGCTATATTTTCAAGCTTTACGCTCTGGATAAAAAACTCTCTCTGCCGCCTTCTTCTGGCAAAGAAGCGCTTGAAAAAGCGATGGAAAGACACATTTTGGAAAATTTTGAGCTTACCGGACTCTACGGCAGAAAAAACTAGCGTGGAAAGTGAAAGAAAGCGGGAGACAGGGCTTCCGCTTTCTTCAACGTTACTTCCCGTGGCCGAAGTCGGTATTAATCGGCACTCCCGCTTTGCATAGAGGGCAGTCATTTGGATCGTATTTCTTCAAATTCATTTTTACAAGGCTGATCATCTTTGTTTCTTTTTCCAGATCTTCTCCCGCCGATCCGCGATTAAAAATTACCGCCAGCGTCTCAACCTTTCCCCCTGCATCCTTCACGCAATCAATGACCCTCTTTACGCTGTAGCCGGTATTTACCGTGTCTTCAACTACCGCCACTTTTTTGCCCGACAGGAATTTATCGTATCCGCGGGTAATCTTGAAAGTATCCCGCCCTCCCGCGTCCTTGCCGGACTTTTCAATAAATACGCTGTTCACCGTTTTACCCTTGAAATAGCTTAAGTACTTGGCAACCACGTGGCCGAGAACGATTCCGCCCACGGCCGGCACGGCCACTGTTTCTATGTCTTTTTCTTTGATCATATCCGCCAGCATCATTCCCACTTCGTTTATCACTATCGGGTCCTGCAGAAGGCGGTCCTTGGTCATATAAGTGTCGCCGTGAGTTTTGGTTTGATATACAAAATGCCCGCCGGCAATCAAAGCTCCGGTTTTTTCAAAAATTTCCATGGTTCGCTTTTTATATGTTTCGGCTCTTTCCTCCGGCCAAAGACGCTTGGGCAGCTTCAGGAAATCTTTCGCTTCCTTATTGAACTTCATCGCCTGATCGCGGGCCGCTTCGGCAAAATCTTCCCCTGCTGAGGCATAAATGACCGACCGGCTCATATTCACTATCACTCCTTCGTTTTGCGAATTCATTCCGCACTGAATTACGTCTTTCAAGTTCCCGCCCTGAGCTCCCACGCCCGGCACCAGAAAAACGACGCCTTCTCCAGCCATATTCCTTGCGCGCATAAGGTGTTCCGGGTAAGGGGCACCGACTACAAGCCCGCAGTTTCCATTCGCGTTCCAATCTTTTTTCACGTTTTTTGCCACTCGCAGATACAGAGGCAGTCCTTCCGTTTCCAGATCCTGAAATTCTCCGGATCCGGGATTGGAAGTCTTGCCGAGTATGAAGAAAAACTTATCATTGTGCGAAAGGAAGGGCCCGTTAGCCTCCCGGCCGAGATACCCGTGCATGGTCATCGCATCAAATCCCATGGACCATTCTCCGGCAGAAACAGAGTCAAATCCGAGCAATGAATCGGGTTTTCCATCATTGATGAAATATTCATATCCGAGATTGGTATTGCCGATATCTCCGCGCTTGGCATCCGCGATAACAAAAGCTTCCGGGGCGGTTTCTTTTATATAATCTACGGTGTCTTTCATCACTTTCATCCCCTGCCGGTATTTTTCGTAAAAAGCGGAATTAAGCTTATAGGCGCACACCAGATCGCGGGTGGAATCTATAATTCGCTTATTGAAATCAAGCATGGCCGCGGGTATGTCACTCGCGCTCCCGGCCAGAAAATCGGGAATCTTGGCCGGATCCGTATCCAGTCCTACGCACAAATACTTCCCCTCTTTCCAGCTTTTCTTTAACTTTTCCAAATTTTGCATCACGATATGATGATTATCGCCGAATAACGGCGCCCAGGCTCCAAACAAATGCCCTTTTGCATTTGTTTAACATCCCGCTTGTTGTTATAATTACCATAATATGGACATGCCGAATAAATTGCAATGGTCGGCTCTGGAATATGAATTGAAAGAAAAAACTCCGGACTGGTTTTGGGCGTTGGGAATAGTGGTGGTGGCGGGAGCGATTGCCTCAATTCTTTTTGGAAACTTCTTTTTCGCCCTTCTTCTTGTGGTAAGCGGAGTGCTCATGGCTTTCTTTTCCGTAAAGGAACCGGAGAACATTACCTACGAACTGAACCGAATGGGTTTTAAAATCAAGAACCGCATCTACCCTTACGAAAAAATCAAATCTTTCTGGGTGCAAAAAAATCCGACCGACGAAGAGCGGGAACTGCATGGAAGCCTGCCGGAAGAGGAAATACGGCCGACTTTGTTCATAAAATCCGAAGGGTGGCTGATGCCCATACTTTCCGTTCCGATAGAAGAAGAATTGGCGGACAATATCCGGAATATTTTCAGAAACCACGACGTGGAGGAGGAAAAGATGAAAGAGCATTTCTCGGACGCGGTGATGGAATTTTTGGGATTCTAGCTTCCAACGAAAATTACAGTGGATTTTTCTCCGGAAAACTGCTAACTTAAATTAGCCTGCCGGCAGGCAGGCAAGCGCTTAAAACGCTTGAACGCTCCCGTAGTTCAATGGATAGAATGCAACTTTGCGGAAGTTGTGATGCAGGTTCGATTCCTGCCGGGAGCACCATTTGCGAAGCAAATGGTGCGACCGAGCGGGCAAACTGCTTTGCCCGCGTGCGGGAATCGAAAGGCTTTTCCTTATGAGCTGGCGGTAAACCGCCAGCGAATGGAAAAGCACCCGCCCCCGTAGGGGGAGATTCCTGCCGGGAGCACCATTTGCGAAGCAAATGGTGCGACCGAGCCCGAGCTGCTGCAAGGGCGAGAGTTGTGACCAATTTGCGTTCTAATAAAATGCCCTGCGGCATTGACGGCGTGGTATTGTTACCCTCATGGAAAAGTCAGACGAAGAAAAAGTTCTGGAATGCCGGAACGGAAACGACGACTATTTCCGGGAATTGGTGGAAAAATATGCTTCGCCCGTTTTTAATGTTTGCGCCCGCTTGGCTGGCAGGGAAAATGCTTCAGATCTGACTCAAGACACGTTTTTGAAGGCGTGGAAACACTTGAAAAAATTTAATCCTAAAAAGGCATGTTTTAAGACCTGGCTTTTCGCCATCGCCAGAAATACCGCTACGGACTATTTGCGAAGAAAGAAAATACCGTCCTTTTCAGACCTTGGAACGGATGAAGAGCCGTTTGCGGACCTTCCCGACGAAGAGCTCTTGCCGGATGAAGCCTTGGCAAAAATTGAAGACAAAAAGCTGCTGGAACAGGTCCTGGAAAAACTTCCCGAAAACTACAAGGCAATACTTGTTCTCTATTATCAGGAAGAAATGACTTTCAAAGAAATCGGAGAAGTAATGAAAATGCCGCTGAATACGGTAAAAAGCTCGCATAGGCGGGCGCTCATATCCCTGCGCAAAATGCTTTAACAAGCCGATGGGCGTAGAAGGGCGGAGGGTTACCCTCCGCCCTTCTACTTTTTTACTCCAATGCACCAAAATGAAGATCTTTCCCGTATATATGTAATATATGAGGGAAGAAAAATTCAGAAAACTTATGGCGGAAGCCAAATATGAGCCGGAAGAGGACCTGTCCGGCGGGATATGGCTCGCAATTAAAGTGCGGGAAAAAAGAACCGCTCGGCGGAAATTATGGTTGCTTTCCGGATTGGGCCTGGCTTCCTTTGTGGCGGCTGTTCCGGCCATCGGCGCCACTCTCAAAACCATGTCCGGTTCCGGCTTCTATGAATACCTATCCCTTGCCTTTTCAAACGGGCAGACAGTGCTTTCCCATTTCAACGAATTCTCAATGTCTCTTCTTGAATCCATGCCGGTCGTAAGCATGGCGTTTTCCCTGTCTCTGCTTTTTATATTCTTCCTGTCGGCCAGACAGGCGGGCAAACATATAGAAGGGGCGGCATTATCATTTTAAAAATCACCGGCGGGGGCATGCCTCGTCAAAAAAGATGAAAAAAATAAGCGAAGAAATAAAAAAAGTGTTTGAATCGAAAATCGTTGTCGGCGTTTTGATCGGCATCGGCGCATTACTGGTGCTCCTGGTCGTGTTTGCCGCGGGCATGAACCTGGGCTTCCGCCGAGCTTCCTTCGGAGACGCCTGGCAGAGAAATTATGAAAGAAATTTCGGAGCTATGCAGCGAGGGCGCCTTTTCCCGGGTTTCGGACCGGAAAGCGGAAACCTGCCGAATGCTTACGGCGCAACCGGGAAAATAGTCAAAGTGTCCTTGCCTGTCATTATTGTGGAGGATAAAGACAATACCGAGAAAACCGTTTTGATCGGAAACGGAACGGATATACGGGAACGAAGGGAAAATATAAGCTCCTCAAATCTTAAAACGGGCGATTTCGTTGTGGTTATCGGAAATCCAAACCAAAACGGGCAAATTGCGGCCAGTTTGATCCGGGTAATGCCCGACCCGAACCTGATCTTTAACAACAGTTCCGGAACAACTCCGTCCGGCAACTAGAAACGCACAGCCATGATTAAATTTTTTCAAAAAATAAAGCTGTTTGTTTGGGCGCACAAGATCATAAGCATTGTTGCGGCAATCGCCGTCATATATGCCGGATACGCGATATATAAAAATGCCACCAGCACGGCGGGAGAAACATTATATGCGCTCGGCACGGTAAGCCGCGGAACTATCGTATCCTCCGTGGAAGGATCCGGCCAAGTGTCTGCGGAAAACCAAATCGACATTAAGCCGAAAGTATCCGGAACCATAACCTATGTCGGAGTAAATCCGGGAGACAGTGTGCGGGAGGGGCAGACTCTTTTTTCCATAGATACCACGGACGCGGAAAAAACAGTGCGAGACGCGCAAGTGAGCTTGGACAGCGCAAAATTGTCCCTGCAACAGCTGGAACTCCAGAATTCCAGCCAGAACTTGAACCAGGGTTTGGAAAAAGCGTATACCGCGGCATTAAGCGGCATCGCTTCGGCGTTCCAGGACGAACCCTCTATTGTAGATGACGTTCAAAGTGTCTTGGCGGAAAAAACAATGTCTTTGGATACGGCGAGGTCAAACGGCGGAAACACCGGCGCCGGCTATCGCACGGCGGCGGAAGATGCATACTACAAGGCGAACAGCGCCTTCGATCAGGCCACGCTGAACTATGCGAACATCAACAGCAGTTCTTCCAATGCGGAGATAGACAAAATGCTGCAAGAAACCCTGTCCGCCTCAAAACTGCTCTTTAATGCCGTGAAAAGCACCCGCGACTTGGCGGATTATCTGTCCATTAGCACCAACCGCGCCAGCAACTATACTTCCACCCAGAGTTCGCTCTCCGGTTATGCCGATACCGTGAACTCCGACATAACCAGCCTGCTTGCGGATCAGGCGAGCATCCAATCGGCGAGGGATTCGCAGTCAACCGCCGGTTTGGACATCCAGTCCAGCCAGCTTTCGGTACAAAAAGCGCAGAACGCCCTGGATGACGCAAAGAGCAATTTGGCGGATTATTATGTCACGGCGCCCTTCAGCGGAATAATGGCCGCGGTAGACGGAAAGGTCGGAGATAACGCCAGCACCGGAACTGCCATAGGCACCATCATCACTGCCGATAAGACAGCGGTTATTTCCCTAAACGAAGTGGACGCCGCAAAGATACAGCTCGGGCAAAAAGCAACTCTGACTTTCGACGCGCTACCGGATCTGACCGTGGCCGGAAAAGTGGCGGAAATAGACACAATCGGCACCGTTTCTCAGGGAGTGGTGAGCTATGACGTAAAAATTTCTTTTGATACGGAAGACCAGCGGGTAAAACCGGGCATGACTGTGAATGCCGCCATAATCACGGCTGTAAAACAAGACGTTCTCACCGTACCGAACGGAGCGGTAAAAACGTCAAATGGCGCAAGCTATGTGGAGATGTTTGACTCAGCTCTGCCCGATCCGGCTCTCGGCCAGCAAGGATCTCCTTCCGCGATTCCGCCGAAAGATGTGTCGGTGCAAACCGGAATTTCCGACAGCACTTCCACTGAAATCATATCCGGACTGAAAGAGGGAGACAAAATCGTAACCAAAACAATTTCCGGAAGCAGTACCAGCTCCGCTTCCGCGCCAAGCATACTTAATGCCGCAAGAGGAGGAGCGACAAGATTGGGAAGATGATAGAAGTACAAAACATTACAAAAGTATACAAGACGGAAGACGTGGAATTCTCAGCGCTCCGAGGAGTGTCTTTCACGATAAAAGACGGCGAGTTTGTGGCCATCATGGGGCCGTCGGGCAGCGGAAAATCCACCCTTATGCACATTCTCGGATGCCTGGACACTCCGACCAATGGGAAATATCTTTTGGACGGAAAAGATGTTTCCACTCTTTCCGATGATGAACTGGCGGACATTCGAAAGAATAAAATCGGATTCGTATTCCAGGCATTCAACCTCCTTCCCCGCACTACGGTTATGGCAAACGTGATGCTGCCCTTGGTATATGACGGCATAAATGCTGAAGAGCGGGAAAAAAGAGCTGAAAAAGCGCTCGCCTCCGCCGGATTGGATAAAGAATACTTTACGCACCTTTCAAACCAGCTTTCCGGAGGACAGATTCAACGCGTGGCCATCGCCCGGGCCTTGGTAAATCAACCATCCCTTATTCTGGCGGACGAACCGACGGGAAACTTGGATTCAAAAACAAGCGAAATAGTGTTGGGCACTTTTCAAAAATTAAACACCGAACTTGGAAGGACAGTGGTACTCATAACCCACGAACAGGACATAGCGGAACACGCCGACAGAATTCTTTTTATAAAGGATGGATTATTGGAAGAGCGCGGAACGCATGTAAAAAGAGTGGCCAATCATAATGCGGAGGAAGAAACGGCGGGAACGGTGGGAAGCCTTGCTTCCCCCTCTAAAATACGTGTCCTGCCAGACCACAAAAATAATAAGGGGGAAGCAAGGCTTCCCACGCTTCCCGCAAAAAAATGAAAACTTACGACCTCTTGCAACAAACGTATGCGGCGCTGTCGGGCAACAAAGTCCGTTCGGGGCTTACCATGCTCGGCATAATTATCGGCATCGCTTCGGTTATCGCCATGACCGCTATCGGGCAGGGCGCCCAAAACTCCATCCAAGCAAGCATTCAATCGATCGGTTCAAACCTGATCATCGTGATGCCCGGAACGGAACGCGGGCCAGGCTTCCAGGTATCGGCCGGCCGAGGTTCGGCGCAGTCGCTTACCATAGACGATGCAAATGCTATCGCGGCCAATGTGACGAATATAGAGGCGGTCGCTCCGCAAGTGTCCGGCAGATATCAGGTTACCGCCCCGGGCACCAATACCAACACCTCCGTGGACGGAGTAACCAGTTCCTATACCACTGTCCGAAACGTAGAAGTGGCGGATGGCTCTTTCATCAGCGATCAAGACGTGGCCGGGAATGCCAGAGTGGCGGTGCTCGGACCCACCACCAGCGACGATCTTTTTGGAACAGGGTCAGAAGCGGTGGGCCAGCAAATTCGCATCAAAGGACAGCCTTTCAGGGTAATAGGAGTTACGGTATCAAAAGGAGGATCGGGATTTTCAAATGCGGACGACGTGATTTACGTTCCCATTTCTACCGCGCAATTGCTTTTATCAGGCAACAAGTATGTGAATACCATTAACGTATCGGCGAACGACGCGCAAAATACCACCCAGGTGCAGAATGATATAACTTCCCTGCTGTTGGAGAGGCACCATATTTCCAACCCGGCCAGCGCCGACTTCAATACTTTGAATCAGTCTGACATAATCGCCACCGCCTCTTCCGTAACCGGAACATTCACCACCCTTTTGGCGGCCGTTGCCGGCATTTCCCTTTTGGTCGGCGGCATCGGCATTATGAACATGATGCTCACCACCGTCACCGAACGCACCCGGGAGATCGGCCTGCGCAAGGCGATTGGAGCAAAGAAGAAGGATATAAACAGGCAATTTCTGACTGAAGCGGTAATGCTTACTTTCTTGGGCGGATTGATAGGGGTGGCGCTCGGATGGCTCGGGTCTTTTGCCATTACCAAGCTCGGAGTTTTGGATACCAGCGTTTCTCTTGATTCGGTGTTGCTCGCTTTCGGGGTTTCGGCGGCCATCGGCATAGTTTTCGGCTACTACCCTGCCAAGAAAGCGGCGGAAATGAGCCCGATAGATGCGTTACGTTATGAATAGCAAGCAAGAAAACAATATATGCCCCGCTCATCGCGCAATGATTCGCGATGCATATATTGTTTTCTTGCAAAGCATTATTAATTAATCAAAAAAGTCATGCAAAATACAAATAATAAGAAAGTGGTTTACATTGCGGTCGGAATTATCGTTTTGGCGCTCGCGTTTTACGCGGGGATGATGGTCGGAAAAGGACAGGCCGGAACTTCCGGACCGACATTTACCCAAAACGGAACTCGCACCGGGAATTTTAGCGGAGGAAACTTCGCCGGAAGGTTCGCCGGAAGCGGGAGCGGAACTTTTGTCAGCAGAGGAGCAGGAGGAATGGATGCGGGAACTATCATAGCCAAGGATGCAGAGAGCATCACCATCAAAACTCGCGACGGAGGATCAAAAATAATCTTCTATAACGGAAGTACGCAGGTGATGAAGACAGCCGCGGCGGCCGCAAGCGACCTTTCGGTCGGCGAAGAAGTGAATGTGCTCGGTTCAACCAACTCCGACGGCAGTGTCAGCGCCAATTCCATTCAGATTCGTCCGGCGGTACCGCCCGGAAATCCCCAAGGGCAGCAGTAAAAAGAAAAAGACACGTATGCCGGACTGGCGAGGTCTGACCTCGCCAGTCCGGCTTCTTCTTTTACATAACCAGAGCACGGATTAAGCGTTGCAAGCAAGCGTCAAATGAACATATAATCCGGAAATGAAAGCGATAGATTGGACACAAATGTATAAAGATTACCCTGGAAAATGGGTCGCCTTAGCCGGCGATCAGGTGACTGTTTTGGCTTCCGGCAGAACTCTGCATTCTGCTCTAACAAAAGCGGAAAAAAAGGGATACAAATCCCCTATTATGAATTATGTGCCAAAGACACACGATGCCTATATAGGCATCCTATGAGGTGGAAATATACGGAATGCTATCCCGGGATATTTCGTCCGGTTATAGAAATTACTTTAATAACTCCGCTTCGCGCTTTACATCAGGATGTTCTCATTGATTCTGGAGCTGATTTTTGCGTTTTCAGTTCTCAAACAGGAATAGAATTGGGCTTAGACATTCAAAAGGGAAGAACAGGCGAAGCGCTTGGGGCTGGAGGAAAGATTTCTCCTTACTATCTCCATAAGATAATTATGCGAGTAGGAAGACAAAATTTTGAAATTGAAGCTGGATTCATGCTAAACATGACAGAGAATGAAATGCCCTATGGAATAGCCGGACAAAATGGATTCTTCGACAATTTCGTCGTTAAATTCGACCGGACCAGGAAAGAAATTGAATTGGAAAAAAGAAAATGAAAAACGAAAATCGCTCCGGCCACAGCCTGGAGCGATTTTCATTTTTCAGGCAATTTCCCAGTTTTTTAGGCTGTTTTTAGGGCCCTTTCCCGCCTTTGTATGCGCCCCGCACGTGCCCTTGACATTTTAGGCCGAAAATGCTATTCTATGGAAAATTTAATGAAATAAATAATGTTATTTTATAACAATAAATTAGAAAGGAAGGTGTTTAAAAATGAAAGTAAATCTTTTATTTTTTACCTTTGTTACCTTTTTTTTTCTTGGAACTGCTTCTGCTCAATATATCAATTGGGGGGCAGATCCAATGAATATTAATTACAACGGGGCCCAAGGCAAAATAACCTTAAAACTTCTCTATGAAACTAAGGTTATTACGGAGGGGGCCTCAGGGAAATTTACGACAGGTTTGGCAAGACCAGGCTTGATTGTAGACGTAGATTCCGCTGATTTTTTTACTCCAGGAAAAAAAATAGGCAAGGGGACAGTCTATGCATGTGGTAACTTCTCCGAGTTTCCGGACTACATTGACCGTTCACGCGTCCTTGTAGTAAAAAGAGTGATCGTCAATAATGAAGTTAAGTTTGTGCAGGATCCCAAACTTCAATTGATCGCGGAAGAGTTAAACCTTCTGCAAAACAAAATTGTAAGTTTAGAAGGATACGTGTCATCTTTGACAAAAAAAATAGATGGCATTCAAATTCCTAGGGAAAAAACTTCCAGTGAATCATCTGCAACCGCGGTGTCAAATAGCTTTCCTTGGCTTGAAGTTATTGTAGCAATTGTTGCGGCAACAGCCTTGGGTATAGGAATTGCCCTCCTGGTTACACACCACAACCATGATGACAATGGCCATCAGGTTGCTACAACCGGGGGAACACCGCCTAGTGGAGTTACGGGTCCAGTGTTCAAGATCTTCCTGCAAACGGTCGGGAGAATGCTGGGTATAGGGGCTCAACTAAGTTTCTAATTCAGGAAGAGGAGTACAGAACATATTACTTTTCTTCCTGTACTCTTCAAAGTCATGAAAGTAGTTCGCAGTTATCCATGATTTTGAAGAGTAGAAATCAGGTCAGATTTTCTACTTGTGCCAAATTAGTAAAATCAATAATTATCGGTAAATTATCAGAAATATATGAATAGGAAAATAAAATTGTGCGTAATATCGGTGCTCAGCATAGTTACCCTTGTTGGGGCGTTTTCCGTCGCGACTCCGGCCTATGCAATGACCTGTCATAGCGCAACTCTGACAGGTACGGTAGACACCGGAACTCCGCCTACTAGGGCCAGGTTTACATACGGAACCAGCTATAGCCAGGTACAAAGCGGAGCGGGCATTCCTACGACCGTACAGACCTTCAATACGCAAGGCAGTTTTCCTATTCAGCAGTATATTGACGGTCTCTCTGAAAGCACCACCTACTACTATAGGCTGGAAGTGACAAACAACTATGGCACAAGTTATCTGAACATAAATAATTTTCAAACTCCCGCCTGTCCCGTTTCCGCTCCCACCGCCACCATCTCCGCCAATCCTTCAAATGTAGCGAATGGCGGTTCTTCCGCCATCACCTGGAGTTCGCAGAACGCCACTTCCTGCAACGCCACCGGAGGCTCAAGCAATTGGGCGGGAACCGTGGGCACAGGCGGAACTTTTTATGCAAATAATCTCACCAGCACCACCACCTATTCCATCAACTGCACCGGGCCCGGAGGCACCTCCCCCACCCAGTCGGCGACGGTAATAGTAAATTCTCTTCCCGATCCGATTGTCAGCATCTCCGCCAATCAGACCCGCATACCGTACAACACCGGAACCACCATTACTTGGAGCTCCCAGTATGCCAGCTCCTGCATCGCTAACGGCGGTTCTGCCGGATGGGCAGGAAACAAAAATCTGAATGGAAGCTCTTACACCGGCAATCTTACCGCAAGCACTACTTACAGCATCACCTGCCAGAACAGCGCAGGGAAATCCGCTTCCGATTCGGTAACTATCACCGTGGACCCGCAGATTCAGGCGCCTACCGCGAGCATTTCCGCAGACAACACCAATCTTTCCTACGGAGGTTCCACAATCATCCGCTGGTCTTCTCAGTACGCCACTTCTTGCACAGCCACCGGCGGAGCGAACAGCTGGGGCGGAAGTATAAACACTTCCGGCAGCCAGAGCACCGGTTCCCTCACTTCCACTGTTACTTACGGAATCACCTGCTACAACAGCGCCGGCCAATCAGCTTCCAACTCGGTCACGGTCAACGTCAGCAGACAGCCCAATCCTACGGTAAGCGTCACCATCTCCGCCAATCCTTCCAGCGTTCAGTATGGCGGATCTTCCACCATCACCTGGTCCTCTTTGAGCGCAAGCAGTTGCGTCGCCTACGGCAACGGAACAAACTGGGGCGGTTCAAAAGGAACCGGCGGCTCTTTCAACACCGGGGCTCTGACTGCTGATACTAATTACGGAATAACTTGTTACGGTTCAAACGGACAGTCTGCCAGCCAATCGGTTACCGTCAGTGTAGGCCCTCAGAGCAACCCGACGGTAGCTCTTTCCGCCAACCCGACCAGCGTGCAGTACAATGGAACTTCTACCATAAACTGGACTTCCCAAAACGCCACTTACTGTAGTTTCACCGGAGGCACGAACGCACCGAGCGGAAAACAAAATACTTACGGCAGTTTCAATAGCGGTAATCTAAAAAGCGGTACCACTTACAGCATCAATTGTTATAATTCCACCGGCGCGGTGGCTTATGATTCCGTCACGGTAACCGTCGGCAATCAGCCTGTTGCCACCGGCACCCTTACGGTTTCCCCCGTTTCCTGCACTATTCAGTCGGGACAGAGCACTTGTACGGTAAACGCTTCTTGGAGCACGCAGAATGAAAACAATGTTTCAGTTGTAGATGGAAATACGGGCAACGTGCTTTCCACTTCCCCGAACAGCTCTTACCAGACGGTGTGGGTGGCATATCCTTCCACGACTTATTATCTGAAAAACAACGGCGTTACTTTGGATCAGAAGACCGCCAACGCGTCTTGCGCCTATGGAACCAGCTGGAACGGCACCGCCTGCATGACGAATGTTCCTAACAATCCTACGGTTACCATAACGGCCAACCCGACCAGCGTGCAGTACAATGGAACTTCTACCATAAACTGGACTTCCCAAAACGCCTCTTACTGCAGTTTCACCGGAGGCACGAACGCGCCGAACGGACAGCAAAGCATTTCCGGAAGTTTTAATACCGGAGCTCTTACTCAGAGTACTACATACAACATTAATTGTTACGGTTCCACGGGCGCAGTGGCATACGGATCCGCGACCGTTAACGTCGGCAACCAGCCCATCGCAACAGGCACCCTTACGGTTTCCCCCACTTCTTGCACCATTCCTACCGGGGCGAGCACTTGTACGGTAAACGCTTCCTGGAATACCCAGAATGCAAACAGCGTAACGGTAGTGGACGGCAATACCGGAAATACCCTTTCCTCTCAGGCTAACGGAAATATTACCGCGTGGGTAGCCTATCCTTCCACTATCTATTATCTGAAGAATTCAGGCTCTGTCTTGGACAGCAAGGTGGCAACCTCTTCCTGCGCCTATGGAACCACCTGGAACGGCACCGCCTGCATGACAAATGTTCCGAACAACCCGACGGTTACTATTACTGCCAATCCGACAACAGTTGATTATGGAAACTCCTCCACCCTTAATTGGAATTCCCAGAACGCCACATATTGTACGGGAAGCGGAGGAAATTGGTCCGGCAATAAGCCTATGTCAGGTTCCGCCAGCACGGGAGCCTTGTATCAGACTTCTACTTTCACCATTACCTGCGGAGGTTCAAGCGGAGCGGTAGCCACAAATTCAGTCACCGTATACGTGAACCAGCAAAACAACCCGGTGAGCGTGAACATTACCGCGGATAATACGAATCTAAATAACAACGGCTCCACTACCGTGCGCTGGACTTCTCAGAACGCGACCTCCTGCAGCGCCAGCGGAGGAACCAACGGGTGGTCCGGAAGCAGGGGCACCAGCGGAAGCTTCAATACCGGAACGCTCTACGGCACTACCACTTACAGCATTTCCTGCCAGAACAGCTCGGGCCAGTCTGCCAGCAGTTCGGTGACCATTTACACCAACAATAATAACAACACCACTCCTACTGTCAGCACCCAGAACGCTTCCAATGTGGACTACGGCAGCGCAACTTTGAACGGATATGTCACCTCGAACGGCGGGAACAACACCACGGCTTGGTTCCAATGGGGCACCAATTCAAACTTCTATAACCAAACCAACCAGAATAGCTACGGGTCTACCGGAGGCACCAGCTTCACTTATTACCTCTCCGGCCTGGCTCCGAATACCACTTACTACTACCGCGCGGTGGCCCAGGGCGACAGCGGGCAGATTGTATATGGAAACCAGATAAGCTTCACCACCAACAATAACGGAAACTGCAATTACTACAACAACTACGGAAACTGCAATAATAACAACCAACTGTATGTAAGCACCTATTCCGCCACCGGAGTGACTGACACTTCCGCCACTTTGAATGGATACATCAGCACCAGCGGATACAGTTATAACAACTACGTTTCAAGATGGTTTGAATGGGGCCCGAACGGTTACTTGAACAATAGAACAAACGAAACCAGCCAATACAGCGGAGGCGGAAACTTCAACCAGTCTATTTACAGTCTTTCCCCTAATACTACTTATCGCTATCGCGCCGCGGCCAGAGATTCAAACGGCAATGTGGTATATGGAAATACTTACACCTTTACTACCACCGGGTCATATATCAATCCCGGAGACTGCTCTACCACCGGCACCTGCGCCCCGACAGCCATTACCATGCCGGCCAGCAATATCGGCCAGACCTCCGCAACTTTGAACGGAACGGCGGTAATCGGAAGCAATGTAAATGCCAGCACTACCGGATACTTTGAATACGGAACTACTCAGTCTCTCGGACTTACCACCAACTCCCAGCCGATGGGCAATGTATCTTCGGTGCCGTTCTTCTCCGGCGTTTCCGGCCTGGCTCCGAATACCACGTATTATTTCCGGGCCGTCGTCGTAAACTCATACGGCACTTCCAGGGGAACCATATATACTTTCCGCACCGGAAGCACGATAGTGTATACCAACGATACGGGATCCAATACGGTGTATAGATACACCACGGTGGTAAGCAACACTTCCAGCAATACTTCTTCCGTCACCGGAGGGACTGCTCAGCCTTCTCTCGTATTCCTTTCCATCTCAACCAACACCCAAATCATATACAAGGGAGACACGGTCAGCTATATCATCTATTACAAAAATGTTTCCACGGAAAACCTGACCAACGTGCTTCTGAGAGTGGCCTTGCCGAAAGAGCTTGAGTGGCGCAGCACTTCTCTCGGAACTTACTCCGCGCAAAATAACATGGTGATCGCCAATATCGGCAACCTTGCTCCCCAGCAGGAAGGAAGCATTCAAGTTACAGTCCTGGTGCTGGACAGCGCCGTAACCGGCAAAAATGTGGTGGTTACCGCGGACCTTGCTTATACCATACAGAGAACCGGAGACCAGCAGGAAGTGTTCGCTTATCTTGAAAACCTGGTGGAAGACAGGGGCGTATCGCTCGGAGCGGCGGCAATCTTCGGCACGGGCTTCCTGCCCGCCACCTTGCTCGGCTGGCTGCTCTTGATCCTTTTGATTCTTCTTCTGGTTGCGGCGATTCGATGGTTGTACGAAAGATCCGCTTATGGATCGGCGGCGGTAATAGTCGCCCCGCCTTCGGGAGAACATCATGCTTAAAAGAAAAACCCTCCATTGGAGGGTTTTTCTTTTAAGCCTTAATTAGGTTTGCGCAAAATTATCTGGACAGCCTGGCAAGACGGGACTTTTTGCGGGCCGCGGTGTTTTTCTTTATTACTCCCCGCTTGGCCGCTTTATCAATGGCGGCATACGCCTGGGACAGGTTTTCCGCCGCTTTGGATTTGTCCTCTTTTGCCAGCTTTTCGAGTTTCTTTACGGCTTCCTTTACGGCCCGCTTATTGCGCTCGTTATAAGCCCGCTTTCGAGCGGAACCGCGGATCGCCTTCTTTGCTGATTTGGTTATTGGCATGGGTATAATCTAACAGAAGAAGCGAGAATTTGCAAATGATGCTAAAATATAGGCATGATAGGAAGCATAAGCGGAAATCTAAAGCTCAAAACGAACAAATTCCTCATAGTGGAGACAAACGGCATAGGGTATAAAATAAGCGTTTCGTCGGACACTTTGTCCAGGGCGGGCAAGGCGGAAGACAAGATTTTTCTTTGGATCCACACTTATGTCAGAGAGGACGCATTGGAACTTTACGGATTCCCCGACAGAAAAGAACTTGAATTTTTTGAAATGCTCATGAATGTGCCCGGCATAGGTCCAAAAAGCGCTTTGGGCATCCTGGGTATTGCCAGCGTGGACACTTTGGAAAAAGCGGTCAGCTCCGGCGACACCGCCTATCTCACCCGGGTATCCGGCATCGGAAAGAAAACGGCGGAAAAAATCGTGTTGGAACTGCGCGACAAGATTGAAACGGCCGGAGAGGAAAATTCCCTGCACGAAGAGCTGGATGCCTTGGAAGCTCTGCGCTCGCTCGGGTATCGCGAGGGAGAAGCGCGCGAAGCGCTGAAAAAAGTCTCCGCGGAAGGAAGCACGAACGGGAAAATAAAAGAGGCTCTAAAGATTCTCGGAGGCAAATAAAAACAGGGGGAGGCCTTGCCTCCCATTTTTAAAAATGTTGTGTAATTAATGCCATGCCTGAACTGCCGGAAGTGGAAACGACCAAAAGAGGACTGCAAAAAGAAATCGCGGGACGCTTTATTCTGGACGTCTGGACCGACCTTTCCACCAAAGACAAACGAAAGGGCGACACTATTTCAAATCCGAAGTATTTCGCCGGGTTTAAAAAGGGAGTGACCGGCAAAAAAATCCTGTCCGTAGAGCGCCGGGCAAAAAATATTCTGATAAACCTTTCCGGCAAGCACACTATGCTGGTGCATTTGAAGATGACCGGCCATTTGCTTTGCGGAAAATACAAATTCTCAGTGAAAGAAAACAAATGGGTTCCGGCAAGCCCCCGCGGACCCTTGGCGGATCCGTTCAACCGTTTTCTGCATGTGGTCTTCACCCTCTCGGGAGGAAAACAGCTGGCCCTTTCGGACATGCGAAAGTTCGGCAAGATTACCCTTCTCAATACGAAAATGGCTCATGACAGCAAGCACCTATTCGGAATAGGCCCGGAACCGCTGGAAAAAAATTTCACCTTCGGAAAATTTAAGGAGAGGCTGTTGAAAAAACCAAACGGAAAGATTAAAACGACGCTGATGGACCAGACGATTATCGCCGGCATCGGCAATATATATTCGGATGAAATTTTGTGGCGAGCCGGAGTGCGCCCGGAACGAAGGGTCTCGGCCGTCACGGAACCTGAATTGCAAAAAATGTTCAAAGCCATGAAAGCGACTTTGAAAAAAGGCATAAATTTCGGAGGAGACTCGATGTCCGACTATCGCAACGTATACGGGAAGCCGGGAAAATTCCAATCCCAGCACCAGGCCTACCGGCGCACCGGAGAAAAATGCAGAAAGCCCGGCTGCCGCGGAAAGATTGTCCGGAAAGTGATAAATGGACGAAGCGCCCATTTTTGTCCGGTGCATCAGAAATGAAGCGGCGCCCCGGCCTAGGCCGGGGCGCCGCGCATCGCAATCTATAAGCGCCCGAACAGCATTACCCCGAGCGCCACGGAGACATTCAGCGACTCTTTTTTCCCATACATTGGAATCTCGGAGATTACGTCGCATTTTTTTAACACGCTTTCGGGAATGCCGGCCACTTCCGCGCCCATGATAAACGCGTTTTTCTTTTTCAGCGGAATTTTTTTGTAGTTCACGGAACTCGGCGCCTGCTCCACGCCGACGATCTGATATCCTTCCTTTTTCAACTTGGCAAGAAGCGCGGTGATTGTTTTCTTATGTTCCCAAGGCACGAACTTCTCCGCTCCAAGAGCGGACTTGGCAATCTTTTTATTCGGCCGGCCGAAGCGGTCGGTCGGCGCCGGAGTATAGCCGGCTAAATATACCTTCCCCGCCCCGGCCGCGTCGCATGTACGCAACATCGCCCCGACATTTTCGGAACTGCGAATATTGTGCAACACCACGACATTTTCACTCCTTCTGGGGCGGAGGGGTACCCTCCGCCCTTGTTTTTTTTCTTCGCCGGTATTTAATAAACTTCTTTTTGATAGCATTGCTCGCAGTATACCGCTTCCGGCCGCTTGGGTGAATAGCTGGTTTCAAATTCATTCGGACACTTGTCTGAATGATCATGGCCGGATTTGTCGCACATGCACTGCCTGTGCCAGAGTTTCATGGGATTGCGCTTGTGCAATCTGGCATAATGACGACACCCATAACATAACCTAGGAATCGGAATATTGAACTTTCTATAAAAAGTCAGCTCGTTTGGAATAACTCTAAAAGCAGTGGTGCACCTGTCAGAACATGCGCCCTTATGCGCGCATTCTATTACTTCACTCAAGATAGTGTCAGGAACATCCTTTATATTATCCGGAATGTCTTTTGAAAAAAGAGTGGGCACATAGTTGCGCGTCTCCATATCTTTCCAGGAAAGGCCGGTTTTCAAAGCATCCTCTTTTTTTATAGGAAAATGATCCTGGGCAACTGTTTCGTTATAGCAGAAAGGAGAAAGATCCGCTGGAAAGAATTCGCCATATTTATAAACGTTTTCTTTGCCGTCCTTGTATGGCATTTCGTTCATATGATTTATAATTTTCTCTCTCAATTCGTTATACTCGTCTTTTGAATACTGCTTGTTAAATATGCAGTAACTCTTGTTCCGAAGACCGAAACAAGCGAAGATATTAGAGCAATCGTGGCAATAAAAACTATACTCCACATTTTCGGAGGTGTGGATACTGTGGCTCAGAAGGATGCTCTTCCCGCCAGGACCCGCATCGAAGGTTTCGTACATCAGTTCCACTACCCCGAACCCGGGACCGCAATCAAATATGTCTTTCCCTTGCACGCCCCAAAAGGAATATTTGCAATCTTGCAATTCGCTCATCAAGTCGAAACACATATGGCAATTCTTTGCGTTTACTATATTATCGCCTGTAACATCATAAGAATTTACTATGTGCGCGAACTTGCGGATTGATTTCAATTTCATGCCCTCAAAATCTTTCTTCAGATTCTCAATTAGAGTATGAGAGCCGACATCCATTTTAGACATTTTCTTTTGATATTCCTCCTTGTTTAATTGTTGATTATAAAAACAGTGACTCTTACTTCTTAAGCCCGAGCACATGAAACAATCAGTGCAGTTTCGACAATCAAAAAGGAAATATGAATTTACACAATTATGAGAGTCCTCGCTATAAAAAAGCTGGTAAGAGTCGGCACATACCGTATCTTCATACGAAAACTGGCTCCTGCGTACAACATGCAGATCCGCTGAATCTTTTATTTCAGTAATAGAATCGGAATACAACACTCTCTCATTTTTCCAAGAAGCTGATATAAGATAACAATCTTTGCTTTCTTCGGCCACATTGCAATATTCGCTATTCACTGATTTTGTCTGCTGTAAATTTTGCAGGGGAAATTTATCGCGAAACTCTTTCCACTGAGAAAAAAAAGATTTAGTAAAATCATAATTAATGCCATAATTTATCGGATCCCAACTATCTCCCCACCAGGCCTTCCTGTCTATGACCGTTAAGTTCTTGTCCGGAGAATACATGGAAATCATTTCTTTTCCGGAAAAACTATCCTTCCGTTTGTAAAATGCATGCGTATTCCTATACGCCAGCCGTCTCTGCATCCGACACCCCGGACAGAAAGTCGGCGGAGGAACGCGGATTTTCTCATAAAAGGAAAAATCATCGGGCGCGATGGCGAAGTTTTGCTTGCAGTTTTGGCATTGCCTGGTTTCAGCCGTCATAAATTAATAGTACCATCTTTACACCAAAATTCTAGGGCGGAGGGGTACCCTACGCCCTAGTTCAAAAAATTCCGGTTGCGGAGATTCTTGTGGTAGGCGATGGCAAAGCGGTGAGCCTCGCTGTTGGCAAGGAGAACCTCAGCTTCATACTTGCGGGCCAGGGTTCTGTCCCCTTTTATGGCCTTGGGGCGATGGCGCTCGTCCTTGACTACGGAGAGAACGGGAATGCCGGCGCCTTTTGCGGGCAAGCCGGCCTCCCGCAAAACCTTTTCTGCCGCATTTATCTGCGCCGTACTGCCGTCCACCACTATAAGGTTCGGATATTGCCACTCTTCGTGCGCCCAGCGGCGGGAGAGCACCTCCTGCAATGCGCCGGTATCATCGGCATCTTCCCTGGTACGGATTTTGAATTTGCGATACTGGCTTTTTACCGCCTGCCCGTCTTCCACCACCGTCATCACCCCCACCATATTCTTCCCGCCCATGTGGGCAACGTCATATGCCTCAATCCTAAACGGAAAAGCAAAGATATGTCTTTCCGAATGGTCTGGCCGAGCTTCCAGCTCCGCAGGAGCAGACCTATGGCGAGGAGAACCGAGGACCTGAGGAAAAACATATCTTTGCGAAGCCGTGCTTTCGTTCTTGAGCAAAGCGATGTCATTTATATGCTTAAGGGCGAAAAGCTGGCGCTTGAATTCTCCGGCCATTTCAAACTCACTCCTTTTGGCAAATTCCTTCATCTTCTTCTCCAGGTCTTTCAGAATTTTCTTCTTTTTTCCTTCAAAAAGAAGCCTGATATTTTTTATATTTTCCAAATACGCTTTCTTTTTTGCCAAATCCGGCGCCAAACCCAGCTGTTTGTAAAACTCATAACCCTGCTTTGAACTGCCATCCAGATAAGGAAAGATGCGCCGAATGATTTTCAGAGCTTCGCGCAGCTGACCGCCCTGGGTGAACGGCCCGTAGCTCGCGCGATATGCTTTCTCTTCATCAAATTCAAGCTGGCGCTCTCTTTTCAGCACCACTTTCGGCAGAGGGTCTTTGGTAATACAGACATAGTTCCAGCTTTTGTCAGATTTCTGATCCGTATTGTATTTCGGCTGGCGCTTTTTGATCAGTTTGGCTTCAAGGATCAGCGCTTCCAGTACGCTGTCGGTTGCTTGCCATTCAATGCGAGTAGCCTTGGCGAGCATCTCCACCAAAAGCGGACCGCGGGTTTCAAAAAGATCGCGGGAGAAATAGCTTTTCACCCTGCTCTTGAGCGAAGTTGCTTTGCCGATGTATAGGATCTGCTTCCCTTTCAGAAAAAAATACACTCCGGGCTTGTCAGGCAAATTATATTTTTTAAATGTTTCTGCTCTCATGATTTTGAAGTCAGCGAGGCCCGGTGGGAGGCCTTGCCTCCCACTTTTTATTTTATGTTCTGGCAGAACACATCTTTTTTGGTGGGAGGCAAGGCCTCCCACCTCTTTTTTTCTTGTTCATATTCTTCCCGCATTTCTTAGAACTTTTTTCAGATACTGTCCGGTATAACTCTTGGAATTATTGGCCACATCCTCCGGCGTACCCTTGGCGACGAGCGTTCCACCACCCACTCCCCCTTCCGGCCCGATATCTATTATATAATCCGCGCTCTTCACAATGTCCAGGTTGTGCTCGATGAGCACCACTGTATTGCCGTGCGCAACAAGCTTTCCGAGAACCTCCAGAAGCTTTGCCACATCGTCATAATGCAGGCCGACAGTCGGTTCGTCCAAGAGATATATGGTCTTTTCCAGATGCGGGCGGTACAGCTCGCTGGATATTTTCACTCTTTGCGCCTCTCCGCCGGACAAAGTGGTGGCTGGCTGGCCGAGTTCAAGATATCCGAGCCCCACGTCAAACAGAGTATGCAAGCGGTCGGCAATGGCGGGAATGTCTTTGAAAAATTCCAATCCTTCTTCGACTGTCATTTTCAGCACCTCATAAATATTTTTCTTCTTGTATTTTACCGTCAGGGTTTCTTTGTCAAAGCGCTTGCCTCCGCACACGTCGCAAGTAACGTATACCGTCGGCAAGAAGTGCATTTCCACCGCGATCATGCCGTTCCCTTCGCAGGCCTCGCACCGGCCCCCTTTAACATTGAAAGAAAATCGATTCAGCTTCCATCCTCTCAGCCTGGCGTCTTCAGTGGCGGCAAAAAGCTCCCGGATATGAGTAAAAGCGCCCGTGTAGGTGGCAAGATTGGAGCGGGGAGTTCTGCCGATGGGCGACTGGTCTATGAGTATGGCCCGAGAGAGATACTCCGTGCCCGAAAAAGAAGCGCAATTGAACGTCTGCGCGGAACGATATTTGCGCTCAAATCTGGCTTGCAGGTTTTTGTATATAATCTCATACATAAGGGAGCTTTTTCCGCTCCCGGACACGCCGGTGATCACGCTCATCACTCCGAGCGGAATATCCACATTCATGTTCTTGATGTTGAAAATTTTTCCTCCCGCCACCCGCAGAGCGCCTTTCCCGCTCCGCCGCTTTTCCGGCACTAATATTTTTTCTTCTCCCCGCAAATACGAAAGAGTGCGGGATTCGCTCGCGTTCTTTTTTGCGGTAAGCAGATCGTCCAAATATCCGGAAACCACCACTTCTCCGCCGTGCACTCCCGCCTTCGGCCCTATATCTACGATATAATCGGAAGCATAAATCGTGTCTTCGTCGTGCTCCACCACCAAAATGGTGTTGCCCAAGTCCCGCAAGTTTAAAAGAGTTCGGATCAGCCGGTCGTTGTCGCGCTGATGCAGGCCGATAGTGGGTTCGTCGAGCACATACAGGGCGCCCACCAGCCGGGAACCCAATTGGCTGGCCAGCCTTATGCGCTGGGCCTCTCCGCCGGAAAGGGTGTTTGCCTTGCGGGACAATTGCAGATAATCCAAACCCACGTCCAGCATGAATTGGAGGCGGGCCTCTATTTCCTTTACCACCGGCAGAGATATCTCCCGCTCTTTTTCAGACAGCTTCAGCTTCTTAAAAAATTCAGCCGCCTCGGCGATGGACAAGGAAGACAGGTCTAAAATATTTTTTCTATTTTCCTTGGCGGAAGAATGTTCGGGCCCGGCATATAAATATACGTGCAAAGCCTCGGAGCGCAAGCGGGCGCCGCGGCATTCGTCGCACAGCTCCGTCCCGCCGAAGTATTTGGTGCCCAGCCCGTTGCAAGAGGGGCAGGCTCCGTACGGAGAGTTGAAAGAAAAAAGCCGGGGCTCCACTTCCGGAAAAGAAAATCCGTCGTTCTTGCAGGCGAACTTGGCAGACATGATAAACTCCTCTTCCTCCCCTATTTTGATGGCCACCAGCCCCTCGGATTCAAGCAGGGCCCGCTCAATGGCTTCGGACAAGCGCATCGCGCTTCCTTCCTTGTCCGCGTCAAATTCATGCAGAGAGAAACGATCCACCAGCACATCAATATTGTGCGCCTTATTCTTGGAAAGTACGATCTGTTCGCGAAGTTTCTTTATTGTCCCGTCCAGGCGCACCTCGGAAAAGCCCTTGCCCAGCAAGTCGTAAAGCAATTGATAATACTCGCCTTTGCGGCCTCGCACGACCGGAGAAAAAATGCTCATTTCGGTCTCGTTCCATTCAACGCCCATTACCTTTCGCTTGTTCTTCTTCTCAAAATCCTTCAACTTGCCCATGATGAAGTTGAAAATTTCCTCATTGGAAAGCTTTTTGATTTCCTCTCCGCACACCGGGCAGTGCGGATGGCCGATGCGAGCGTACATCACGCGCAGATAGTCGTATATTTCCGTAATGGTCGCCACTGTGGAACGCGGATTGTTGGAACGGGATTTTTGATCTATGGAAATGGCCGGAGAGAGTCCGCTGATTTCATCCACGTCGGGCTTGGGCATCTGATTCAGAAACTGGCGGGCATAAGAAGAAAGCGACTCCACGTAACGGCGCTGGCCTTCGGCAAAGACGGTGTCAAAAGCGAGAGAACTTTTGCCCGATCCGGATACCCCCGTCAGTACGATCATTTTGTTGCGGGGCATCTCCACATTTATGCTCTTGAGATTGTGAGTGCGGGCGCCCTTTATCACTATCCGTCCGGATTCATCATGTGAGTGTTCTCCTCCCTGGCGGGCAATTGACCCTTTATTTTCTTGGTTTTTTCGGCTCTCGGCCGTTTTCTTTGGCATAACGACAATCGCACCCCGCATTGTTCCATGGGGGTGTGTATCTACATATTAAACTCCGTTTAGTATAGCACGGCTACTCGGCTTTTTCCATTTTCTCTTTCAGCGCGGAAATTTCGTCCCGAAGAATGGCCGCGGTTTCAAAATCCAGCTCTTTTACCGCTTTCCTCATGTCTTTTTCTTTTATCTTGATTATTTTTTCATACACCAGCTTGTCCCTTTCATCATCCGACAGGGCCGCGTTCCGGAGTGTTTGGCTCTCTGTCTTCCCTTTATTCCCGAGCTCTTTGGCATATATTTTTTTAAACAGCTCGGTATCAAGAGACAGCTCCGCCCCCACCGCCTTGTCGTGTTCGCTTTCCAGTTCCTGGGCAATGTCCTTGATATTCTTCATGATCGTTTTCGGGGTGATGCCATGTTTTTTGTTGTACGCAATCTGGATCTCCCGCCGGCGGTTGGTTTCTTCTATAGCCCTCTGCATTGAACCGGTCGGAACATCCGCATAAAGAATCACCCGCCCTTCGGAATTCCGGGCGGCCCGGCCAATGGTTTGGACAAGGGCGGTTTCAGAGCGGAGGAATCCTTCCTTGTCCGCATCCAAGATTCCGATCAGGGCGACCTCCGGAAGATCCAATCCCTCGCGCAACAGGTTCACTCCCACCAGAATGTCAAACTCGCCTTTGCGGAATTTGGTGATAATGCGGATGCGGTATATGGTCTTTATCTCGCTATGCAAATATTCGGCCTTGATTTTTCTTTCTTTAAGATATGCGGACAAATCCTCCGCCATTTTTTTGGTGAGAGTGGTCGCCAACACCCTAAATCCATTCTTTACTGTCTTCTCTGCCTCCGCGATGAAATCCTGTATCTGGCCGGGGTATTTCCCTTTTTCACTGATCGGACGAACGGATATCTCCGGATCCAAAAGCCCTGTCGGCCGTATTATTTGCTCCACTATCTGGGCGCTTTCTTCCCTCTCCTGTTCTCCCGGCGTGGCACTGGTGTAAATCACCGGTCCTATACGTTCCTGAAATTCCTCATATTTTAAAGGACGATTGTCCTTGGCGCTCGGCAGGCGGAAGCCATACTCCACCAAGGTTTCTTTGCGGGATGCGTCCCCGGCATACATGCCGGAAAGCTGGGGCAAGGTCACATGTGATTCGTCTATGATCGTAAGGAAATCCGGAACAGGTAAGGAGCCTTCCTTTTCGGGGTCGCTGTCTGGCCCCGCTGGGCCGGCGCTGCCTCTCGCGCCGACGCGCTGCGAGACACCCCGAAGAGAAAGGTTCTTGCCTGTTCCAGCACTTGCGTGCGGAAAATATGACAGCAGCGTCTCCGGAGGCTGGCCGGGGGACTTCCCGGAAAGATGCCTGGAATAATTTTCTATGCCGTTGCAATAGCCGATTTCCTGGATCATTGCCAAATCATAATTCGTCCTGCGTTTTAAGCGTTCAGCCTCTAAAAGTTTTCCTTCTTTTTCAAACTTTTTAAGCTGCTGCTTCAGTTCAGCCCGGATATCGGCGACCGCTCTTTTCTTTGCGGACTCTTCCGTGATGAAATGCTTGGCGGGGAAAATAAAAACGCTTTTTTCCTCTGACAGCACATGCGAAGACACCGGGTCTACTTTCAAAATCTTGGAAATTTTTCCTCCCTCAAGCTCCGCCTGATACATTACCGTCTCGGATACGGGCATGAATTCCACCCGCGAACCGATTGCACGGAAGGTGCCCGGCAGAAGGTCTGCATTGGTGCGTTCAAAGTATATGCTGATGAGTTTTTTCATCAGGGCCGTGCGGTCCGCCTTCATGCCGACCTCCAGTTTCAAGTTTACCCGCTCATATTCCTCCGGAGATCCCAATCCGTAGATGCAGGAAACGCTCGCCACAATGATCACGTCCCGCCGGGTAAGCAGAGCCTGGGTGCTGGCGTGGCGCAGGCGGTCGATCTCCTGATTTATCTGCGCGTCCTTCTCTATATATGTGTCCGACACCGGCATATACGCTTCCGGCTGATAATAGTCGTAGTATGAAACGAAATAGTGCACGGCGGCATCCGGAAAAAATTCGCGAAATTCCTGGGCCAGTTGGGCGGCCAGGGTTTTGTTGTGCGCGATGACCAGGGTCGGCTTGTCATATTCCGCAATCACGTTGGCCATGGTAAAAGTCTTGCCCGTGCCGGTGGCGCCGAGCAAGGTCTGCTTTCGCATTCCTTTTTGCAATCCTTTTGAGAGTTCGGCAATAGCCTTGGGCTGGTCCCCAGCGGGAGCAAACGGGCTTTTTAATATGAAGTTTTTGCCTGTTTTGGCCATAGTTCCTGTTGTCCGTCCCGACAGCCGCCGGAACGATTCCGTCATCCCAATATACACCAAAAAAGTGATATCATAAATGGATGCTGAAAGACATGCTGAAAAAGAAGCGGGCCATATTCTTCCTTTTTTTCTTTCTGGTCATTTTAATCTACGGCCAGTCTCTGGCGGGAAACTTTGTAAAGGACGATATCTATATTTTGGATAACTCGAGTTGGCTGACGGGCGGCAATCTCGGACAAATACTTTTGCATCCGTATTGGGACAGCGGCACGGCGCTGTACCGCCCATTGTCCATCGCAAATTTCGCTTTTGATCTTTCCGCTTTCGGTCAAAGCCCCGCTTGGTTTCATTTGGAAAACATCTTGCTGTACTTATTGGCCTGTTTCTTCATATATCTCTTGGCCGAAAGAATATTCAAAAGCAAAGCTCCGGCGCTTGCGGCGGCTTTGCTTTTTCTTGTCCTTCCCATTCATACCGAAGCGGTGGCGAATATTACCGGCCGAGCGGATATCTTGGCCCTGCTCTTTTCCATACTGGCCATGCTCGAATCCGCCAGAGAAAAGAAGCCCAGATTCTGGCTCGTGGGACTATGGGTATTCCTGGCAATCTGTTCAAAAGAAATCGCCGTGGCGGCTGTTCCGCTGGTCTTTCTGATTCTTTTCTTCAGGGAAAAAAGCTTCGGCCGGAAATTCTGGAAAGAAAATTTCCGCCCGATTTACGCCGCAATACTTGCCGCCGCTTTCTACTTCTTCGCCCGCTTTTTCGCCCTGACTCCCCAAAACTATATCGGCGGAGTAAAAACCAGCATGGTGGAAAATCCGCTTCTATACGCAGATCCCATATCGCGCGTAGCGACCGCTTTGAAGGTGCTGTGGATGTATGTTTCAAAAACATTCGTACCCTTAAACCTTTGCTCCGACTATTCCTTCAATCAGATACCGGTAATCCATAATTTTGAAAGCGCGGACGCCCTGCTCGGCCTCGCTTTTTTCATCCTCATGGTCTTTCTGTTCTTCGCGTTCATAAAAAAACAGCCGGCGGTTTCGCTCGGCGCAGGAATTTTCATCTTTTCATTTCTGCCCGTTTCCAATTTCTTCTTCGGAATAGGGACCATCGCCGGGGAGCGCCTTTTCCTGTTCCCCTCCCTGGGAATATGCTTCCTGGTGATTTTTCTGCTGTGGAAAACATCCGGCTGGATATTTGAACGGGCAAGGCGGGGCAAAACCGGAGCCTTTTGGATAACGGCTTTTCTTGCGATTGCCATTTTCCTTGCATACACGATTATCGCTTTCAACCGCCAAAGCGATTGGCTCACGGAAAAACAGCTGTTTCTTGCCGATGCAAAATGCGCTCCGGACAGCGTGCTTTCATCCTCCAACGCCGGAGCGGTATATATCCTTGACGGGGATTTGGAAAAGGCAAAACAGGAACTGGAACATTCAAGAAGCATCAAGCCTGTATATTCAAAAGGTTTGAATAATCTCGGCCTGGTATATTTCAAGCTAGGCGATTATGCCAAGGCAAGAGAGTTATATATTGAAGCCCTGGAACAGCAATATCCGTATGCCGGCGCTTATGAAAACCTTGCATTTCTTTATTTGGCCGAGGGAAACGGCGCCATGGCCAAGCACTGGCTTTCGTTCCTGTATCCGAGCCAGCCGGAAATGGTGGACGGTTTGATAAAAAATTACATTCCGGCGGACAAGTAACCGATATTAAAAGCGTCGTCATACGCCCGCACGACCAGATTGTACGCAATTGCGGAGGTGGCTACGGTAAAAATCAAAAGATAGATCAATGTTTTGTTTATCCTAAACTTCAACATCTCTAAATGTTACAGTATTTTTGCATTTCACACAAGAATGATATAATCAAAATGCGATGAAAAAATTTAAATCGGCATTGATTCTTTTAATCGTCTTGGTCGCTTTGGCCATCGTGGGATATTGGGCCTTCGCAACTCTAGAACCCGGAAGCTTGAGCGCGGAAAAACAGAAAGAGGCCGAGCTTTCCAAGCAGAACCAGGAATTACAGGACCAGGTGAGCAGTCTGCAAGACCAGCTGGCGGCTTTGCAATCGGAAAACCAGCCCGCCTCCGGCGCCCCTTCGGCGGAACAGCCGGCCCCGTCTCCTTCCCAGAGCCAGACCCCTTCGACAACATATAAATATCAGGATCTGATAGGCCAACTGCAGAAGCTGATCAGCGATAATATCGTAATGAAAGAAAAATCCCAGGGCACCCGCGTAGGTACGGTTCAAAAGTTCCTGCAGGTATACGGAAACTCGTCCTTGAAGGCAGATAACGACTACGGCAAAAGCACTGTCACGGCCGTATCGGCCTTCCAGAAAGCGCAAGGGCTCACCGCAGACGGCAATGCCGGGCCGGGTACGTTCCAAAAAATGATCGACTGGCTGAAACAGCAAGGGTAGATAATTTGATTTTCCCGTAATTTTCTTATATATTTGGCTTGTTCCGCGATGCTTCCCCTTTGCGCGCAAAGGCCAGGCATTGCGATAAGTTCAATTCCGCCCATAGCTCAGATGGTAGAGCAGCTCCCTTTTAAGGAGAAGGTCCTCGGTTCGATCCCGAGTGGGCGGACATTATATAAGCTAAATAAGGGTATTTTGGAAAATAGGGCTGTTTCCTAGACCAGTTCCCGCAGTAAACAGGTCGAGAGGCCAAAAAGAATTTTCCAGGATAAAACGCTCCGCCGAACGCCAAACAAACATATGGACATGGAAATTTTAGCGCAAAGATTTTGCGACTATTCAGATTCCATTCGCGGCTATTCAAAAGCCACCATTAAAAGATACAAGAGCATCATAAACTATTACTGCCGATCCGCCGGCGTAAAGGAAATCAGCCAGGTCACGGACGAGAATGTGCGAGAGCTGTTCTATTACGGACGGATCCAGCGCAGCTGGTCCACAAATACGTTCATCATTTACCACAAAACCCTGCTGGTATTCTTCCGCTGGTGCATAAAGCAGGGCTACATGGAAAAGAATCCGGTGATAGACATTGAAAAGCCAAAGCTGGAGAAGAAGCTCCCGCCGAAGCTGACCAAACAGGACGCGCTCCGGCTGTTGGAGGTTGTTTACAATTATCCTTATGGGACAAAGTTTCTGCGCTATCGCAACCATGCGATCTTTTCTACCTTCATCTTCGCCGGCCTGCGCAAACAAGAGCTTCTAAACCTTAAATTTACGGACGTGGACCTGGAAAACCTGACCATTTTCGTAAGGCAAGGGAAAGGGAGTAAGGATAGGATAATACCGATGAGCTACACGCTGGCGCAGACGCTGAAAAGATACCTGGAAGAAAGGAAAAAACTAGGGAGAACGTGCCCGGAATTCTTCGTGTCATCCAGATGCAACATGGGATTCACAGACTCCGGGCTGAAAGTGTTGACAGACAGAATACGGGAGGTATCGAAGATAAGGTTTACGGTCCACAAGCTGAGACATACTTTCGCAACCCTGATGCTTGAGGGCGGGTGCGACATCTATTCCCTATCCAAAATGATGGGACATAGCGACATAAAGACCACCACGATATACCTGGCAGCCAGCGCGGAGCACCTGCGATCGCAGATGACCAAGCACCCCCTGAACGAGCTCGCGGACGGCGGAACGAGGCAGTTGGCCTACGCAAAAACTCCTGGTTATGCTCTTTAATTGCAAGAATTCAATTGAAATAGGCAAAAAACGAGAAATATCTAGTAATTACAACGTAAAACACAAAAATAGCTCTTTCATAAATTTCTATTCTACGCACGCGGGCGCGCGAGGTGATCTATAAATTATAACTCAACTAAAAAAGATTTCGTCCAAAAAGAGACAAAAAACGGCACTGCCAATCACAATTGGGGTAGAATGGGAAAATACCTAATGATAACAAAGAAAAATCCTGAAAATATGACTGTGATAGATTTGGATTTTCTCGCGCGCGTGAGGGAAAATAAAAACTCAGGGAATGCCGGGAACGTCTTAGAGCTGTCAGGGCAAGAAAAAATACCCCCGGGTTACCTGAAAAAACTGCCCGAAAACCAAAATTCAATCCGAATAGGGGTAAAATGAAGAAATAGCTAGTAGTAACAAAGTAGAAAAGCAAAAATAGTACTGGGATAAAATCGGATTTTTCCTACGCGCGCGGGAGATCTAGAAAATAAAAAGACGGGAACATGTCAAATATAAAGTTGTCATAAAATGGCAAGTGTATTACAATACTTGCCAAAACTTGACAAAATATTTATCTTGGACTATCATACCCAGCATGACAAAAGATACATCTGATCGCCTTTATACCTTGGAAGAAGTTGCAGATATGCTCCACGTGAGTGAGCGGACTGCTTTCCGTTACATTCACAATAAAAAACTATCTGCGAAGAAGGTAGGGGGGACATGGCGCATTTCCACAAGCGATCTAAAAACATTCGTTGAAGGTAAAATCCCAGAGATGGCGCATAAAGTAGAGAAAGAAATGGTTTCTAAACGTGAGAGTTTAACAAAGGCGGACATTAAGCATGTTTGCGATATTCTTCGTCGTGACGATGGTGTAGGGGCAAAGGATTATATCGAGCAGTTCTCGTGGATCCTCTTCCTAAAAATATTTGAAGGCGTTGAGACGCAACTAAAAGAACTCGAGGAGGCAGAAGGCCGTAAGTACAAGCCGGTCATCGATGCAGAGTACCAGTGGTCAGCATGGGCGAAGAAAGATTGGAAAGATAAGGATGAATTAATGCATTTTGTAAACCAAAAACTCTTCCCTTATCTTCAAGCACTGAAAGGAGATCCACGCCGAGATAAAATCGGAGAGATTTTTCGCGAACTGCCGGGCAATCGTGTCCGTTCTGCTCACAACTTGTTGGATGTTATCGATGTGCTAGATAAAATAGAGAAGCATCATTTTCAAGACACAAACCTGCTCTCACAGGTATACGAAGAAATACTGCAGGCGATGGGTAGCGAGGGCGGCTGGTCCGGAGAGTTTTATAGTCCAAGACCGCTTATACGCCTTATGGTAAGCATCGTCAACCCAAAGTTAGGCGAAACAGTTCTGGACCCATTTGTTGGCTCTGGCGGTTTCCTCGTTGAGAGTTTTAACCACATGTTCGAGAACTCTGCGAAAGACGTGCGTGCATGGAATACTCTCCAAACTTCCACCCTATATGGGCAGGAAAAGAAACCGCTACCGTTTCTCATAGGTACGATGAACCTTATTCTCCATCACATACTCGTTCCAAACCTTACACGCACCAACACATTCATGGAAGACGTGCATAATATGCCGGAAAGCGAGAAAGTTGATGTAATTCTTACCAATCCACCGTTCGGTGCGGAAGAATCAAAAGCAGTACAAAACAACTATCCTATCCAAATAGGGGCAACTGAAGGTCTTGCGTTGCAATATGTGATGAAACGCCTTAAAAATGGAGGGCGCTGTGGCATTATTTTACCTGAAGGAAACATTATGTTCGGAGGTGGCGCAACGGCTCGTATTCGTGAAGAACTTCTAACAAAATTCAATGTTTCCGCTATAATTTCACTTCCGCAAGGTACATTCTCACAGATGGGCGCGGGCGTAAAAACGAACCTTGTCTTCTTTGAGAAAACAGGCGCGACAAAGGAAATATGGTACGGCGAAGTACAAGGTAAATTTACGAAAAAGAAGACGGTACAGGATGAGCACTTACAAGATATATTCGAGAAATGGAAACGTCGCGAGGTATCTAACACATCGTGGATCGTTTCAGTGGATACCATAAAGGAGCACGGCTGGGATATTTCACCCAAGAACCCTAGTAGTGTTGAGAATGAAGTACTCTTACCGCCTGCTGAAATCATTATAAAAATAGAGGATAAGCAGAAAGAAATTAAATTAATATTAGCATCACTTAAGAGTGAATTAGAAAGAACATTTTCCAATACTGATGTTGAACGCTTTGCACTTGCAGACATTTGTACATTCTTCAACGACGGCAACTGGATTGAGAGTAAAGATCAATCTTCTCAAGGGTATTGGCTGGTACAGACCGGAAACATAGGAGTGATTGACTTTCGAGATAAGGAAACTAAGCGTTTTGTAAATGAGCAAACTTTTCAGCGCTTACACTGTACAGAGATTTTGCCTGGAGATATTCTTGTATCTCGACTCCCTGACCCGGTCGGACGATCATGTATCGTACCAAAAACAGGGCATCGTATGCTCACAGCGGTTGATTGTACTATCGTCCGCTTGGGACAAGATTATGACCCACGTTACATTAACTACTTCCTAAACTCAGATGATGCACGATCTCAGGTATACCAAATGGTCACAGGTTCTTCACGAAAGAGAATTAGCCGCACTAATCTTGGAAAAGTTGAGATACCAATTCCATTTAAGGATGGAAAACTTGACGTTGAAAAACAAAAGTATATTGCAAACACTCTGGACAAGATGTTTGACATGTCCAAGGAGTTAGGGGAATTGTTTTCAAAACAAGCAAAGTATTTTGCTAGGTTTCGTCCATCAGTGCTAGGCCAAGCATTTATTAAATAATAAATTTATTCATGAACTACACTTGCCCATTTTGCGGAAGACATACAACAATCACTGATCCCAATCGAGATTCGATGTGGTATAAGATTAATATATCCAAACCTACCCTTGGGGATATTGGCTTCGGAATTTCTGCTGTCACTTGCCCTAACAAAGAATGCCAACAGCTAACACTTGTTGCAGAGCTTACCGGTACCTATTGGCAATATGGTGAATGGAAAAAATCTGCAGCTCTAAAGACGTGGCGCTTACTCCCGGAGTCAGAGGCAAAAGTACTTCCAGAGTATATACCGAAACCTATACAAGAAAATTACTACGAAGCGTGCCGTATACGTGATCTAAGCCCAAAGGCATCGGCTACGCTTGCACGACGATGTCTCCAGGGGATGATACGCGACTTCTGGAACATTAAAATGGCACGTTTGAAAGATGAGATTGACGCTCTGGAAGAAAAAGTTGATCCGGACACATGGACTAGTATTGATGCTGTGAGAAGCGTAGGGAATATTGGAGCACACATGGAAAAAGATATAAACGTCATCATTGAAGTTGAGCCAGAAGAAGCCCAGCTTCTAATTGGCCTAATTGAACAATTAGTGGATGACTGGTATGTTGATCGAGAAAACCGGCGCACTCGTTCAGAAAAATTAAAAGCACTCGCTGAATCAAAGAAAAAACCAAGCGAAGGATAGAAATAGCAATTTATAAAAATATGACCTTTTCAGAGGACGACACAAGAGTCAAAATAATAGATCCCAAAATACACGAGGCAGGGTGGAAAGAGGAATATATTCTTCGCAACTACCCTATTTCTGACGATCGTTTTTACGTTGAAGGAGAAGAATATAAACGTCTTCCGACTTCGCTCTTTGCTGATTATGTGGTCCAGTTCAACCAAGTTACAGTAGCAGTGCTTGAAGCAAAAGCAGAGGACGAGGACTTGATGAAACATATTAAACAGGTGCAAAATTATGCTGAGCGTCTTGACGTACCATTTGCCTATATATCTAACGGCAAGTCCTCATACCTATATGATCGGCGCACAAATAAAGCGCCAGAGTCAGTTTCTTCTTTCCTATCGCCTGAAGATATGTATAAAGCATACATAGAATGGAAAGGGTTAGAAAATGCTAAGTTGTCTGCACTCGAATATCCGCTTCACATTAGTGGTACCAAGCGCCCGCGTTCATATCAAGAAACCGCGATCAATGCAGTAGTTAGAAACATTATCAAAGGAAATCGTACAACACTTCTTACAATGGCCACCGGCACTGGTAAAACATTCACTGCCTTTCAAATTGTTTGGAAATTGATGAAATCAAAAACGATGCATCGTATCCTTTTTCTTTGTGACCGTATAATTCTGCGCGATGATGCCTATAGCCGAGATTTTGAACCATTTGGCGAAGGCCGCGCAAAGATAGAAGGTGGTGACTTCAATCGCAACCGGGACGTTTATTTCTCAACATACCAGACGCTCTTCGCGAATGATCTCTACAAGCAGATACCAGCTGACTTTTTTGATCTGATTGTCATTGATGAATGTCACCGCTCGCGATTTGGTGACTGGGGAGAAATTCTTGATCACTTCACTTCTGCTGTACACTTCGGCATGACAGCAACTCCACGCCGGGAAGACAATATTGACGTATACGAATACTTCGGTGAACCGGTATTCCAGTATTCCCTAGGGCAAGCTATTGAAGACGGCTATCTCGTACCGTACAAAATCTACAAGGTCACTACGAATCTGTACCGTAAAGGGCTCTCCGTCGCCGCAGCAGAAGAAATTATATACGACGATGAAGTTGAACCAGAAGATATTAAAGATTTCTACGAACCATCAGAATACGAACGCGCCGTCACTATTCCCGAGCAAATAGGTCTGCTGGCAAAAAAGGTGGTTGAGCTGATTGACGAAACAAACCCTTATGGAAAAACTATCGTTTTCTGTGTTGATATGGCACACGCACAGGCGGTACAAGATAAATTAAACGAACTAAAGGGACGCGAGGACTACGCTACCCGTATTGTAGCTGAGGACAAAGATGACTTAACTGCCTTTCGAGACAAAGAACGTACCTTACCAGTCGTTGCAACAACAGTAGATTTGCTTTCTACTGGGGTAGACATCCCCCACGTACAAAATATCGTCTTTATGCGTCCTATAGCTTCACGGGTGCTGTTTAAACAGATATTAGGACGAGGTTCTCGTCTTTCTGAAGGTAAGGGTTTCTTCCGCGTTATTGATTTTACAAACGCTACCCGGCTCCTGGACGAGTGGGACGTAGCTCCTCAACCGCCAGTGCCTCCTACGACCCCAGAAGAACCGATACCGCCTTTTGATAAACTAATCACAGGTGTAGTGGTCAATAACAAGACAGAAGAGCATGTGGCAAGCGCTGTGGTGAAAGTTAAGCTCGGGCGCTGGGAGAAGATCGGTAAAACCGACAACGACGGTCTATTTAGGATATTCGGTTTGCCGACAAATGGTGAAGTGTCTGTACAAATTGAGCACGCCGATTACAAAAATTTGAGCAAGCGTCTTGAACCGCATGAATCAGAAGCAGAAACACCCTATGAATTCCGCCTGAAGCCGCTCAAGGGTACTCCTAAGAAAATTATAGTCAAAGGCATTGAGGTGAGTATTGATGAGGAGGTTGAGATAGAATTCGACGGCATCAAGCTCTCAAAAGCAGAGTATCGCAAGTATTCCGGTGAAAGGATAACCGAAATGGTACACACCACTGATGAACTCCGTAAAATATGGCTTGACCCAGAGAAACGCGAACTACTCATAACCGACCTAGAAACTAAACACGTGAACATTCCACTAATCAAATCCATAGAGAACTTAGAGGATAGTGACGCTTTCGACGTTATAGCGCATATAGCATTTGACGCTCCCCTTCTGACTCGTGAGGACCGAGTTAAACAATTCATGCGCGCAAATACTCAAACACTTGACCAATATGGCAAGGAAATCGGCGAAGCCATTCGTGACATTATGGAGAAGTACAAAACCAGTGGTGAGGAAAATCTATCGTCGCAAGCATTCCTATTGCCTAATATGAACGCAAAAAAGGAAGCCATCCAGGCCAAGTACCCCGGAGGGCTTTTCGGGTTCGTGCTGGGTTTAAAAGAAAAGGTATATGCTTTAGTGAATTAACATTTCGTTATTAGGATATTTCTAGTTGAGTTTATTATAAGAAATGGCAGATAACATAATACATTTTTCTTTAGGTGAGGCCGTAGCCGCCTTCGGTTTAATTTTTGCCGTATTTCAACTCAAAGACAAATCTTGGGACATTGTTTTGAAAATTAGAGATTCATGGCAAAGAAACTTAATATGGTACATGGGTGTTGGGGGGCTTGTATCTATAGCCATTGCTATCACTATCCAACAAAAATTCTTTAGTTTACCCCTTTCTTTTTTGAACAATACATTTCTTTGGCAGTTCTTAGGATACTTATGTTTTATTTTTGCCCCATTAAGTTTGCTACTTTTCGGAAAAAGAAAGAAGGGGCTATTCAACAAGAGGCGTGCAGAAAAGTTTTATAACATTATTCTACGAGAAATAACTAAACCTAAAATTGATAACATCGATGTCTGTATTGATATTCTGGGAGCCAACCTTGAAAATATAACGAAGGCACTGGCTGGTATCAGCTCAATACCTTTTCAAAGAGATAAGGATTATATCCTTTCCGATGAGGAAAAATATGCTATTTATGCCAATGCCGTCACAACTGTAATTTTAAGCGAAGAGAGAGTAGCAAGATATATTGCAACCGGGAGGATAGATTTTATTTTATATTTGCTAGCTACATTCAAGAAATATAGAATCACATCTGCCCATACTCAATTAGGACTAGACAGAATTATCGAATTATTGTTTAGAGAAGAGAGTTCATATTTTTATAGTCAACTTGATTATAGGGGTACTTCCCTAGCCCTTAATGCCTTTGAGGCAATATTTTCAGAACCATATTTTCTAGACAATTTTTGTGTATTCGGAAATGATTATAGTTTCTGTAAATTTGACAGACTACATGAAAAATATTTGGCAGTTTATTTAAAATCTTTAGAATATGCTATCAAAGGATATTGGGAAAATAATTGTCCAGTAGAAATGAGAAGAGAGATCTGTAATGGACTGGATAAACTAAATGATTACTCGCAGTCACTTGCTTTTTCAAGTAAAGAAAAAAACAAACATAAAGAAGCTGTATCTCGGCTCCAGACAATAAGTTTTTTTCTTGGTCATACTTATATACGAGAATATAAAGAAGCATTAAAGAGGAAACAGGCCTCTATATATGAAACGGAAGTTAAAAAAGACAACGAATTCCGTTCAAGCATAAATTTTGCCTATGCAAAAACTGTTTGTGGTTTTATTGAATCCCTAGCCCAGGTAAAGGAAGAATACAATGGGAAAATAAGAATATTAGCAATGGAAACTGTGGGAGAGACGATTCCACTCCATTCCCTTACTTCTGGATTTGAAAAACTATCAGAAACCATCATAGGTCTAATCTGGGAAAAAATAAATGGTGATTTTATGTCTAATGTAAAAGGATTTTTCCCTTCAGTCTTGAAGGTATATTTGTATATCATTGGATTTAAGGTTAACGGGACTGAAGTAAGTATAGTAGGTAAGGAAAGAAAAAAGATGATCGAATTTCTTTACAAGGATATAAAACCAAAAATTTTGAGCGGGGAACTCATGGCAGATAAAAAAACAACCTTCGAGGAAGTTCTCCTTCCGGTCGTTACATTCGATAAAAAAAATCAGAAATTTTTATTCAAACTTGACGACGGGGATGGCCAAATCATGGAATAAAGTTTTGTGATTGTCTTGAATCAATATTATTAGATTGGTATTCCCTTTTTGAAATTGCGTAGGTAATTACAATTTTATTGGCTAGAATTCTCAACTTTCTTCTCCGCTTGAGTCAGGTTGGGGGTTGCGATGCCGCAGCTGACCTCGTACTTTGATTGCTCTGCTTGGCTTTCCGCGAAATCCTTTCAAAACAAGAGACAAGGGACATTAATTTTTCTTATGCTGTGGAGTTTCTAAATGAAAACAATTTGGAAGAACACTTCATTTCAGATAGAGTATTCACTTTGACTCTAAAAGAATTGAATTCGTCAGACCCCAATGAATCTATTATTACCACATTGTTAGGATATATGTTAAGAACAAAATCCTTAAACAAAATTGTTTTTCTTTTGAAGGAAATATTTGAAAACGAAAATGTAAGACGCGACATAAGAGTTCTATCGTTACAATATCTTCTTAGAGAAAATCCAAAAGACCAGCTTGAATATTATTCAAAAAATTTCGAAAGTATAAAGGGTAAAAGCTCAGAGATTATATTCGTAAAAGAAATTTTAAAATGGAAAGGCTCTAATATAGAAAAAATTAAAGAGAAAATTTCAAAGGAAGGTTCTGATCGTGCGCAAGAACTTATAGAGAATAATTCAAAAAATATAAAGAGAAAAGAAATTGAGAAAGAAGAAGAACAGGAAAAAAAATACAACAATACTGAAATTGTAAAAGAGATTTCAGAATTAAGAAAAAAAATAAATTTGTTAGCTGTGGAAGATAATCGATTTAAATTTACTTTATTTCCAGACTCTGAACGAATAATTTCGCAGATTGAGGGCCCGACTAAATTAGCAGAATTAATGGGGCGTTGCATGGATTTGAGAGTGTTCATCCAGGATCTAAATGCTGAGGATCTCTCAAAACATGGATTTTCTTTAGATCAGGCAAGAAAAGAAATAAATGGGTTAAATGAACTTTCTGGAAGTATAAATTTATTGCATCTATACCTTCTATCCAAAAAAATAAAGGTGGGAGAAGATTTATACGGGCTAAGGACCTTGAATAATATAGTAATAAGGATTGCCGCACATCCTCAGTCAGAGGAAAAACTTTCAAAAGTATTAAAGGAGAATAAATTATCAGAATCTTATTTGAAAGAAGATTTTCAATATATTCATAAAAAATTATTAGAAATGTATTTAAACTTTCTACGGTCTTTGTTTGAAAAAATAAAAGGTAGCCAACAAGCAGTATGAAGGTTCTTGGAAATTAAAATATTTTATTTTATCTCATTTCCTTAATAAAAAGAAGCTTGTTATACAAGCTCCCCATATATTCCCCATCCGAAAGAATGGTTATAATAATCTCCTGGACCGCGGACAAATTTTCGTCCTTATAAACTAAGGCTCTTTTGTCGTTAGGAGATGGTACTTATAACTAGAAGTGTCCTAGTCACTTGGCTATCTTGTATCATTTACAAAAAAATTGTATAAATAAAACGTCGCAATCACCATATCTTAATTTAAGAATAACTAGCAAATATTATGAATTTTGAAAAGATAAAGACTGTATCAAAAGTAGTAGCATTGTCCGTACTTATGAATCTTCCCGGGTTTGCCCAAGCTTTAGAAAAAGGAGGAAAAAACATAGATGACCTAAAAGCTCTGGCTAAACAGAATGAGCAAAAGATTGTTTTGCAAATATCAGAGAAAGGCCAGAAAGGCAATATTGGAAATACAAAAGTAGAGAAATGGGTATCGCCCGATGGTCAGAAATTAATCGTGGGTTATGATGAAAATGGAAAGGCAAAATGGATGATGAGTGAAGAAAAGAATGGAGGGCGACTACTTATCGATAACAATCTTGATGGCTCAGCTGACAGAATGGTTTTGAATAAAACCTCGGGTATAAAAGGTGAGAAATCAGCTTTTAATGAAATGGACGCATTCACACCATTGGACAAATTACAAGAAAATGCGAAAGTCGAGGCTGACCTTGACCCGGAGAATGTATTTATTTACGACATTTCTGCCGAAAATAACGGGTATGTTGTTAAGGCGGTAAATTTTGCCACAGGTGAATCAACCGAGGTTACGGGTGAAGAAGCGAACAAATACGTAGCAGGTATTCAAGGAATGTTCAACGATGAAGTTGCTAAATCAGCTCAAGAATTAGGCAAATAGTTTTTACTAAAAACCATTTAAGAATTTTTCAGGGAATTTATAAACAACAATTTATTATATAAGTTCCCCATATATTCCCCATCCGAAAGGATGGTTATAATAAACTCCTCCCGCCGGGACACGGATTTTCTCTAAGCTAACAATGGCAAGGTATTCTGACCAGACCGGGATCGAGCTAGTAATATTTCTTTATTACATTCCAAGAATATTCGCTAAACTGTTTCAATAGTTCGGAATCAACCGTCTTTGCGGAATTTCTTTTCCTGTATTTTTTTAACGCCTCTTTTATTATTGGCGCATATTTCTTCGGTAGATGCTTTAGACCCCATTCACCGCCTTCCTTCTTTGAAAAGAACTCATTACTTCTGATGAAAGCAATGGCCCGGCAAAAGTTCAATACGGCATAAGTCGGTACAGGACATTTTCCTTTCTCTTTTGCCTTGCGCACATTTTCCGCACTCCATTTGGCATCCTGCGCTATAGACTTAAGAAAATACTTTTTGGGTATGTTGGGAAAAATTGACCTAATTGGTTTTCCATATAAACAGAGTCCTCTCTTTTTAACCATGGCAAAATGGGCAACCAAGTCATTATCGTAACCCGTATTGTTTTTGGCACTTACATTTTTAGATGATTTTGAAAAATGAAATTCAAAAGGCGTAGGATATTTAAACTTACGCAATACATCTTGTTTCACTACGCTTATCTCAAACTCGTTCTGTGGATACTTTTTTGATGATAATCTAATTCCGGCCTGCAATTTATTCTTCGCCTGTAAAGATAATTTGCCTTTTATAACTGCAATAATATCTATATCGCTTGAAGCCGGATTAAAACACCCCATAGCTAATGAGCCGTGTAAATATATTCCAACCAAATTTCTCCCTAGAACTTCTTGAAAAAAATTTGAAAGTTCTTCAAGTACTTTTTTTACTTTTTGTGGCATTGCTGTTTTCATCTCTCTATTATTATACAGCTATCTTACAGCCTTAGACTAATCTTTTTCAGATTGCTGTCATTTCCTTTATTAACAACAGTTTATTATACAAACTTCCCATATATTCCCCATCCGATAGGATGGTTATAATAATCTCCTGAGCCGGGGACACGGATTTTCTCTAAGCTAACAATAGCAAGGGGTTTTGACCAGACAGGAATCGAACCGCCTCCAAGATAAGATATATAAAAGGCCAGACTGTTTACCAGTCCGGCCTTCAAGAAGTTAATATAATTAGATACTTTTCTCTAATTCTTTTCGAAAATAATTTGCTACTGGACATTCAGGAAATACGTCATTGCCAAGTTTATTTTCTCTTAAATTAGACAGGAAATTCCCCTTGTATCTAATCATTTTTTGATAAATATCCTTAAGGCTATCCCTTTTGATATTGCCTATACCGTCAGCTTCACCTCCGCAACACATTCGCACATTACCGAAATTATCATAGGCAATGCCGGCGCGAAAAGTTGAACATGGATTGCCGGTAAATTCCGCCTCGGCAAAATTTGAACCTAGCAGCTGAAGCAATCTTTTGTATAGCCATCTGTTTGTTTCCGTTTTTAGTTTCAGCTCAAAATAATTTTCTGCCGCTGATCCTATAGGAAGCATTGTATCTAAAACAGGATGAATAAAATTCTCTAGACAAAATTCTACAACCTTAGGAACATCCTTGTAATTTTTTTCAGTAAGGATTATATCAACTCCTAAACTTGTATTGCCTCTTTCGTTGATTTTGTTAAATCCTGCTTCAATCAAAGCATTAAGACCTTTCGGGATTTTTATCTTTTTTTTCTTGCCTCCAACCAAATATTCGTAGTCTACCCATTCTTCTTCAACAAAGAATCCTTTTCCGCCCGTCATTTCTTCCTGTAATTTAGGATTGAGTGTGTTAAGTTTACCTATGATGGAAACATTTTTACCCTTTAGTTCTTCGGCTATCTTTTTATTTATTACGGTAGTGTTTGTGAAAAAGACCACCTTGATACCGCATCTATTTGCATAATCTATAATGGGAAACTTGGATACAAAGTTCTTTTTTGTAATAGGATCAACAATATTTTTTCCCTTTACATTATAAAGACTTTTATCCAAAAAAGTTTCCCCCATCATTGCAATAATCATGTATTTGTTGTGCCTATTAAGCTCAGTAAATTCATTGATTGCTTTCGCATGATCTGCAAAATCTAATTCTCCGGGTAATTTTTTTCCAGCACGAGTATAACAGTATATACACCTCAGATTACAGAGCGCACTCACGGAAGGAGATAAGACTAATGGAAAGATTTCTTTTTCTGCTTTAATGATTTCTTTCTTGGATGGAAAACCTTCTAGTTGGAATTTTTTGAGTTGTCTTTTCACGTCTGTTCCTCCTAAAATAGTTATTTAACAAGTCACTTTATTCAGCAGACATAACCCGTGATAGTGCTTCTCCCCAATCTTTTACCGTCTCTCCTTTTTTGTTATCAACCAAGTTGGCATGAATCATGACTGCATCCGAGCCGTTAATATTAAACAAATACTGAGAAAAGTGATCAAAAGCGGCGGAAAAAGGATCAAGATGATGATTTAGGTCAGTGACAATTGCTATGTGCTTTACACCAACCCTTGCAGCCTCTAACATGATAAACACTCCATAATTTTCCAGCTCACCCCATTTAAATACGTTCGGGGAAAGTATGGAAGAGCTCATGGGAAGTTTAAGATCTGTAAGAACGACATCAAACTTCTGCGACGAAAGAGCGTCAAGCGCCAGTTCGTATCCATCAACTATTGTCAAAATATGACCTTTTAATAGATCCTTTGCGCTATTTCGATGCCTAAGAGTATCGTCAACAACAAGAATCTTTTTTGCATCAGGAAGTAATTCTGCTTTTTGTATTTCTTCTTCTTGAGAGACCTCAATTGAAGAAATATATTTCAGAATTTCAAGAAGATTAGGCGGGCCGTTGAAAATTTCTACATTACGAGGTAATGTAGCAGTTTTCTTTTCCCCCATCGAGACAACAGCGTAGTTTTTCTCAGGATTATATATCCTGCCAACGTCGTGAATTGATGTTGAAACCACTAGATCGGATTCTACAACGTCCTTAATGAAAGTTATGCCGGTTATAGAAAGTGCCTGTTTCAAGGCAAGTAATACAGTATCATTTTCGCTTCCTAAAGCGAACACTTTGATATTTTTTTCCATTTAGATTTTCTCCTATATTGATTGTTTAGATTTGTTAATTAGTTTCTACCTCCTTTAAGAAGGAGACAAAAACTAATCAACAAATCGAGACAAGAGATGATTGTCAACGATCAGAAATTATAAATATAATACAGCATTTTATGCTATATGTCAAGGTATCGTAATGGTTCAATGCCTTGGAACCGCAATAATTAAAACAATAATTAAAAGCGCCCCTATCCTATCTCATTTCCCTGATAAAAAGGAGCTTGTTATGCAAACTCCCCATATATTCCCCGTCCGACAGGATAGTTATAATAATCTCCTGGCCCGGGGACAAATGAATAATGAGAAAATAAAAATCCCTGATAACATAGCAAACCGGGGCATAAAGGAAGACACAAACATTTTCTTTGAAGAAGAAAACGCCCTGCCTAGAGTATTTGAAATTGTAAATGAAATACTTGGACCTTACGGATATGAAAGCGTATCCTTGGGCCAATTTAGGAGAGTAGCAGGCGGATCAGCCAATTCCTCAAATAAGATTGAGAATCTCGCACAGGGAAACGGATCGATTAAAAACGGATTTACTAGTTTTAAAAAAATTTCGGAATATTGCCAATCTGTCCTTGATAACTCTATTTTAATCCCCCTGGAAGCATTATAGGGGAATTTAATTGGGCAAAGAAAGCGGTAAATGAAAATTTTATTACATTGTATTCAAGCGGAAAAACAAGATATGATATAGAGGCCATGATGGATATTACTAAAGGCCTTTTAAATGAAGTGGCCTTTAAGATGGACTGCGAGAAACATGGTATAGGTATAGAACTGAACAGGGATTTTTATATCGGAACCTCAAACACAGATGAGGGGCAGGATGTAAAGAAAATAAAGTTTTCCGGAGGTTCTTATTTTGCCCCAAAAACCAAGATACAGGTAAAAGACGTGCAGTATTTCATGCTGATTTCAAAAAATGAATTCGAGGGAGACAGGCAAGCGGGATTATTCATAGGCTATAAAGTGCATTGGAAAAAATCCAGCACCGGGCAGAGATTTTTCAGGAGCTTGGGAGGCCGGGGAGAAGAAATATTTTCTGATTTTCCGGCTCTTAACGGCATACGAGTTGAAAGAAGGGGCTGGGCCTCTAGGAATGATTTTCAGGAACTAGCCGCGGGTAAAAACTTTAAAGGCATGTCTTTTAATAATGATAACATGTTCGTATATTGGGATGATTTAAAGGATATGGAAAACCTGTTCAAAAAAATGAAAGGCTTAGCCGTTTAGAACTTTCTTCATCTGCTTGGCTACTGCTTCTATAACAGGCACGCTGACAGAATTCCCTAATTGCTTATATAGCGCGGAATCCGCAATTTCGGGAAGCTTGTAATCATCGGAGAATCCCTGTATGCGGGCGCACTCCCGGGGAGTAAGCTTCCGTATTCCTTTCTTGTCTTTGATAATGGGCACATTATGCCCCCCCATTCCCATATTCGCCGTCAAGGTCGGACATACTCCGCTCTTATTTTCTCTCACATACTGGCGCCTCCACTGATATACTTTTCCCTCTTCTTTTACAAAATGCTTGAGCTTTTCATAAAGAGGCTTGCCGTTATAGTAATATTTTTCTGGAACTTTCTTATCCAATAAATGGGTGACTTTCCTCCTAAGCTTTACGGGCTCGGGGAAGGAAAACCTATCCGCGCGATTTTTATCCTTGAACCCGACTATGTATATCCTTTCCCTATTCTGCGGAACATTGCCGTAGTCCATGGTATTCAAAACTTTTGTTTGTATGTGATATCCCAATTCTTTCAAGGTTTTTTCTATCACTCTGAAAGTCTTGCCATTGTCGTGGCTTTTAAGATTCTTAACGTTTTCCAACAGGAACCCTTCAGGCTTCCGCGCTTCAATTATCCTGGCAATATCAAAAAACAAGTTTCCTCTTCCCTTTTCATCCTTGAAGCCCTGCCTATACCCCGCTATGGAAAAGGCCTGGCAAGGAAACCCGCCCAAGAGAAAATCAAAATCAGGTAGATCCTCTATTCCTAGTTTTCTTATGTCTTCCACCACCAATTTAGAAGTAGGAAAATTCAAATCATAGGTTTTCTTGCACTGTTCATCGAAATCGTTTGCAAAGACGGTATTAAACCCTGCCTTCTCGAACCCTATCCTTATTCCTCCTATCCCCGCGAATAAATCAATTGTCCTGAATTTGCTTGTTGTCACCTTTTTCTCCTCTGCGGTATTTTGCGCATTAGCCAAGTTTCTGATTATTTGCGCCACAACTCCCCTTACCTCTACTTCCGTCCTAAAAAGAGGCTTCATCCTTGAATTTGCCGGCTGCAGCCTGAATCGGTCTTTTTCCCTGTATAGCTTCTTCAAGGTGGCTTTTTCATCATCAATGATAGCAACAACCGTCTGCCCGTTTTCCGCCGAAGACTGCTTTTTTATCACCACTATATCTCCGTCGAATATTCCCTCTTCTATCATGCTATCGCCTGCCACTTTCAAGGCGTAATAATCTTTGTGGCTTTTTATTGAAGGATCGGATATGGAAACAGTGTCCTGAAAGTCTTCAATAGCCTCAATAGGGTCGCCCGCGGCTATTCTTCCCACTATGGGGATTTCAACTATCGTCTTTATCGCCTTTTTAGGAACAAGGCTTCTTGCAGAATTTTCCTCGCCGGATATGTATCCTTTCTCCTTCAAGGCATTCACGTGCTCGTGCACGGTAGAAACCGCCTTCAGCTTCAGGCCTTTTCTTATTTCCTCGATCGTGGGCGAAATGCCGTTCTCCGCCCTGTATGCGTTTATGAAATCAAGAACCTGCTTCTGCTTTTTTGTTAACGTTTCCATATTGCGATAAAAAATATTAGGTATATAATCCTATTATACCGAACAAAAACCGAAATGCAAGGCAATAGCCATTGGCAAGACAGAAAAACGATGGACGTATTCACAAAAAAGAAGCGGAGCGAAATAATGTCGAAAATACGCTCTAAAAACACAAGGCCGGAGCTTATAGCATTCAAGGAGCTCAGGAAAAGGAAGATTTATTTCCAAAAGCATTACAAAAAAGCCCCTGGAACCCCTGATATCGCCCTGCCCCGCAAGAAGATAGCCATATTCATAGACGGAGATTTCTGGCACGGAAGGAATTTTGCAAAAGAAAAGAACAGGTTGCCGAAGAAGTATTGGCGGGAAAAGATAGAGGGCAATATTGCGCGAGACAAAAGAAACAGGGCAAAATTACGGAGAGAGGGATGGAAAGTTTTAAGAGTTTGGGGAAGGGATTTATTAAATACAGAAAGAAACACATTAAATAATATTGAAGATTTTCTAAGGGATGAATGAGTAAACTAGAAAAATGAATGATTCTATCCTAAAAATAATAGAAAAAAGTGGCAACGGCTTTCATTTAAAGGTTGCCAAACATTTGGAGTCTCTTGGGTGGGAAGCAACTGTTGGACAATATTATGCGGATCCTGTTACAGATAAACCTCGTGAAATTGATATATTGGCGCAAAAGAAATTTTCTATTGGCGACAGCGGTCAGAGACTTTCTGTCCGGCTTTTTGCAGAGTGTAAGTATGTAGACAATGACAATGTATTGTGGTTCGTGGAAAAGGATATGAAAAAAACGAAAGACCTTATTCAAGAAAATCAAATAATGAGAGACTGTGCAGACACCGAGCTTATGGTAACAGAAGAATTAAAAGCAAGACCTCATCACTATCTGAAGAATGAGCCTGTTGCTAAACTAAATGCCAAATCTGGAAATGTAGACATTTTTTATGATGGAACGAATGGATCGCTTCACAGCTTAATATCGCTTGAAAATTACAATTATGAAAGCTATCGTCTAGATTATCCTATAATCATTCTCGATTCTTTTAAAAGAACATACAGAGTTGCCGAAGATAGCACAAATAAGTATGAAAAGATTGAAAACAATTTTCAACTAGGAGTTGATTATTCTTACCTAAAAAAGGATCGCCAAATAAACAAATATTTTCTAATTGATGTTGTATCGTTCGATCTGCTTGATGACTTTTTAGAAGAGCTGAGAATGACTGATATTCAAATTGCAAAAGATATTATCATAGACAAGATCCGCGAACAGATATTCAACGAGCGGTTCAATTCTAACCGAAGGGATGACGATTTTGATCCTTATTCTCCAATATGAAAATATCACCGCAAGAAGAAACATATGACAAGGTAGATGATTTACTGACAAAAGATGAGCAAGGTGGCTTTAACTGGAAAAATAATATAGAACTGCTCTGCCCGGGATTCCAGTGGTTTATTGAACAAATCCTTGAAAGAAGTAGTTATAAGAGTTGCTATTTTGTTCTGCGTGACTTAGCTGACTACCCCCGCTATACTGTTCTTCCCATACTTGCGGTAATGAAGAAAAAATATCTTGCTCCTGCAAAAGGAGACTGGAGGGTCCTACTGGCAGGTATAGATGTAATTGGAAAGATGATTCATGACGAAAATAGATGCCCAACTATACCTGAATTGTATTTAGAAATATTAAACAATAATCTAAAAAGCAAAACGAAAGCCTTAAAAACGCAAGCCTTGTATAAAATACTTTTTACTTGTTATGAGTTAAAGAGAGAAATGGAGATATCACAAGAAGCCACTTATTTAAAGAAAGAGGCAGATAAGATCGCAAAGATAATTAACATATCTGAACTCAAAAAAAATAATATCAAAGACATTGTAAATTCCTTTTCATGGCGACCATCATGTGAAATAGCGGGTTGGAAATGGGAATACCCTTCTATTAATCCTTTGTTTAATTCTGAAATTGCTTTAAAGGTACTAAGGACATTCTGGCCAGATTTTACTTTTTAAGAAAATCTCTCTTGTCACAAAACAATAATTAAAATCGCCCTTACCTTATCCCATCTCTTTGATAAAAAGGAGCTTATTATACAAACTCCCCATATATTCCCCATCCGAAAGGATCGTTATAATAATCTCCTGGACCGGGGACAAATTTTCAGCCTTATACACTAGGGTTATTTTTTCACGAGGAGATGGTATTTATAACTTTTGTAGTATAATCTTGATATGGAAAAAGTAATCATACTTGGAGCCAGCGACGGGCTTGGCAAGGCGATAGCTGGCTTATGTGAAGAAGAAGAAAAAATAGAAGTAGTTAACATAAGCAGAACACCTTGCAACGTATCGAACGTAGTAAACATTACCTGTGATCTATCAAAAGAAAAAGACATTGATAACGCTGTTAGCATAATTAAAAAAAGGCATAGTGACTTTGACGTAATTATAAATTGCGCTGCTATTGTAGCCATGGAGAAAGTGAACGAAATCACTTATCCAAAATTTGAAAGAGCATTTAAAATAAACACTATTGCGCCGTTATATTTTATATCTTCCCTGTTTGATACCATCGTAAAAAATGAAGCCGACATATTAAATATCGGCACAACAGCTGATCTAAAAGCTGGATTCAATGATCAGCTGGCATATACCTCAACCAAGTGGGGACTAAGAGGAGGTTCATACAATATCGGACTGGAATTGGCAAAGACAAAAAGCAGAATGATATATGTTCATTGCGGCGGTATGAATACGCAATTGCATGAAAAAGATTATGGAAAGAAAATAGAAGATCCATCAGAATGGATGAATCCTAAAGATGTAGCCAACATAATTTTGTACTTATTAAGACTGTCGAAACAAATTGAAATAACAGAAATAACTATCAGCCGTAAGAAAAGAAGATTAATATAAATTTATATGTATGCAAAAGCTACAATTTAACGATTTATCAAAAGAAGAACAAGGTTTGCTCATGAAAGCTAAAGAGGCCAGCGAGCATTATTATAACCCGAGAGGCTCTCACTATGTAGGCGCCGCATTGAAAAGCGTAGACGGAGAAATTTTTCAAGGAGCAGCAGTGCGCAGGCAGTCTGCCAGCTCAAATACTTGTTCTGAACGTATGGTCATAGACAAGGCTATTTATGCAGGAAAAAGAGACTATAAAACGATCGCCATCGTAGGATTTAAGACGGACGGTAGTAAAATGGGACCAGTGTTTCCCTGCGGGTCATGCCGGCAAATTATTTTTGAATATTACCCCGAAGCTGAAACAGGAAGCATACTAGCGTCAAATTCAGATGTGACTGAAATTATACGAACAGACATTAATGAATTGCTACCTTCCGCGTACAAATCAAATAATTTAGATAAGAAATAAATCAACTGACTTTCATTTCTTTAATAAACAAAAGCTTATTGTAAAGACTCCCCATATATTCCCCGTCCGAAAGGATGGTTATAATAATCTCCTGGACCGGGGACAAATTTTCGGCCTTATACTCTAAGGCTCTTTTGTCGTTAGGAGATGGTACTTATAACCAAATAAAGACTTAGCCACTTGTGTTTGACTTTGCTCTCAAAGATGTTAAGATGCCATTGAAAGCTAACCTGGCCTCTTAATTTTTTCTCCAACGCTTAGTAACTTTTGCAAGAAGAAAAAATAAAAAGGGCGTCAGTTTTTTGTAACCGGTGAAACGGAGATTTCTTTATGAAATGTTTGTGTCACCATTCAAATAACAATAACAACTCGTAAACACTAACTAATTGGGTTTTTAAATAAACCCGCGAGATTTTTATTGTGAAATTGAATGGTCAAAAAATTATTTCTGTCCTGCTTATATGCAGGAATTACCATTTTAAATGGATTTAGCCCCTATGGTTTACCGGGGGCTTTTATTTATCTAACTCCTTAATAAACAGTAGTTTATTGTACAAACTCCCCATGTATTCCCCGTCCGACAGAATGGTTATAATAATCTCCTGGACCGGGGACAAATTTTCAGCCTTATAAACTAAGGCTCTTTTTTCGTGAGGAGATGGTACTTATAACTTTTGTGATACAATTACCACATGGAAAAAGAAAAGAAGACTGGAAAATCTAAAGACGGGAGAGAGATGCACTATTCGGCCGGAATCTTAGTTGAACATAATGGAAAATATCTATTAATGGACCGGGTTAACCCTCCGCCCGGTTTTGCCTGTCCCGCCGGACATGTCGACGAAGGAGAGAATCCAAAAACTTCAGCACTGAGAGAACTTAAGGAGGAAACTGGAATAGTTGCAGATGATATTGATTTTGTGTGCGAAGAAGAAATACCCTGGAACTATTGCAGGTCGGCAACCATGCATTATTGGTATCTGTACCAAAAATCAGTTAACTCAGAAATGATAAAGATTGATAGGAAAGAAGCTAAGTCTGCCGGATGGTATTCTCCTAAAGAAATCAAGCAGATGAATATTGAAGAAGTTTGGCTTTACTGGTTTAAAAAATTAAAAATATTATGAAAAATAAAAGAAATAAGACGATAGTAATATGTTCCAGCGCTTCATTTTATAGGAAGGTTATTGAGACAGAAAAGAAACTAAAAGAACTAGGGTTCAAGGTTAAAGTCCCGTTAACTGCAACAAAAATGAAAAACACGGGTAATTTTAAAGTAGAAACATATAAAACTTGGATGGAAAGACCGGAAGATTACAAAAGAAAAGCCTACTTAACAAGGAAACATTTTATTGAGGTTGAAAAGGGAGATATGGTTCTGGTATTGAATTACAAGAAAAATGGTAGGGATGGGTACATTGGGGGAGCAGTTTTAATGGAAATGGCTATTGCTTTTTATCTCAAAAAAACAATTTTTGTATTAAACCCGATAGACGAAAGTTCTAAATACAAAGAAGAATTACATGGAATGTTCCCAATCGTTATCAACGGAGATTTGTCTAAAATAAAATAATTCATTGTTTCTGCGATGCTTTTATAAACATCAGCTTGTTGTACAGGCTCCCCATATATTCCCCATCCGAAAGAATGGTTATAATAATCTCCTGGACCGGGGACACGGGTTTTCTCTAAGCTAACAATAGCAAGGTGTTTGACCAGACCGGAATCGAACCAAATATAAATTAAGCCCAGAGATTTGTTGTTAACCTCCAGGCTTAATTATTAATTTTTTATAATCCAGCAATGATAGCAATTCCAGAGTTCCTATCGTTCTCCTTATTAAACGTACTGTGTTTAAAAAGAAAAAAAGTCCGATCACGAGGAACCCAATTTACCTGTATACGTGACAGCCCATCAGAATCCTTCACATATCCGATAAGATATTCTAATACACCGTCATAACTAGATCCCTCCGTTGAAAGTTTCATAATAAATGCTTTCAGTTTGCCCAAAATGGCAACGGGTGGATATAAAGGAAGCCCGCCAAGTTCTTTTTCAACTTCTGCTGTGGTTATTGAGTATGAATATCCGTATGTAACATTGTTCTCATTAAACGCAGGAATTCTATCAGGCACTTTAGAAAAGAAATCAAAAAAATCTGGGTCGTGTGTATATTGAATTACACCAACATCGTGTTGTGTGAACCAAGATTTATGAAACAATTCTGTGCTAAGAGGATATTTTTTTATTTCTCTTAATTTTTGTAAATTAAGGGTTCTTTCAACTATCTTAATATCCCTTTCATAAATCAATGCCTCAACAACCACTCGCAGAAATTGCGCAAGCCTTTCTGTCTTGTTCTTTAGGCTGTTAACGACATCCGAAAATTGAAAATCGTCGATAATTGTTGCAAGCGCCGTCATAAAATATCCTAAAACGGTACTGAATTGAGTTAGTCTCAATTGTGAGATGGTTCCATTGGATTTCTTTCCCATGGCTGTTTCTCCTTATTTTTGTTGGAAAATAATTTATTTAAAAGATCTAAACACAAACATATTATACTAGTATTTATGCTGTGTGTCAATGGCACGTGGTAAACAACAATAATTAAAAGCGCCTCCTACCCTAGCTCATTTCTTTGATAAAAAGGAGCTTATTATACAAGCTCCCCATATATTCCCCATCCGACAGGATGGTTATAATAATCTCCTGGACCGGGGACAAATTCTCAGCCTTATACAATTAGGCCCTTTTTTTATGAGATGGTATTTATAACCCGGCAGCAGACAATGAAAAAATTACTCGTGCTTGGTTAGCACTCCCTTGGCTATATACTGCTTGATAAGCGACTGATATGGCACATCAAGTTCGTTCGCTTGTTCTTTTACGCGAGCAAGAAGATTGGACGGTATTCTTATGGAAATCGGATTGGAAGTAGGCTTAAGATCCGGAAATGAAACGCGCGCGAAATCGGCCGGCTTGAAATTGTCAGCCAGGTTTATTTTGGACCAATATTCTCTTTCTTTGTCCTCGCTCTTGAATTTTTTTATCTTATTTTTATTCATTTTCATATAATTTGCGCTCTTTCCGATTCAAATCCCTGGCAGATATGACGCGGACCAAGCTTTTTCTAATTGTAAAAACCAAAAACGCCAATCTCCCGCTTTTTGTCTTTCCTATTAGGATGTATCGCTCTTCTCTCCCGGAATGCTGTATATCTTTCAAAAGTTTCTTATCGGGATCAAAAAACACTTCTTCGCATTCATTATCCGACACCTTGTGTTTCTTAAGGTTTTTCCCCTGATTGCCCTTATCCCATTGGAAGCCCGATACTTTATCAAAGATGACAATACCCTTACTCATGACGTATCAGAGTGTAGCATCTTACATATACACTTGTCAAGATGCCTTTATTAACCCATCTCCTTGATAAAAAGGAGCTTATTATACAAACTCCCCATATATTCCCCATCCGAAAGGATGGTTATAATAATCTCCTGGACCGGGGACACGGGTTTTCTCTAAGCTAGAGATTACAAACCATGTCAACTGTAAATGAACGGAACCGCAGAAAAGAGCACATTTTTAAATTTCAGCCAGCAAATCGCGCAAGTCATGAATTTTCTGGTCCGCTTCGCAATCTCTATGCTTCATGCCAGGATGGCAGTATAAATAGGTTTTTCCTCCGGCAATTTCCTTTAATTCCATGTCGGATGGAGAATCTCCGATGATTATAATATCTTCAAATGTCTTTCCTGCCAGATAATCTTTCAAGATACTTATTTTGTTTCTCTTAGAATCCCGAGTATGCGCCTGGGCGGCGAAGGAAGCCCCATTGGGAAAGTATTTTTGTATATCAACCATCTTTAAATATATATCCAAAGACCGCGGGTCGGTGTTGGAGATAATAATCTGGGCGTGCTTCTCGGCGATCTTCCGGAGAACTTCCTTTGCGTGAGGATTCGGCTTCACAAAACTGGCCACTATTTCTGGATTGCTGGCAGTGAAATCAAAGCCCGCCTTCTGCAATTCAAGATGCCGTTTATGGCTTTCGGCAGGCAAGACATGTTCAAAATACTCATACCATTTTCTTCCATAAAGATTAATTGCGTCTTTTTGAGAAAGGCGTTCCTTGTAGCCGAATTTTTCAAGGACAAGGTTGGAAACATAAAAAGCGGCTGCTTCATTACCTTTTTCAAGAATGCCGTGATAGTCCCAGACAAATAGCTTCATATATAGGCAAAGAATATTCCTAGATAGAGCAATTTGCAAGATTAAATTATCCCTTCATGGCAAGATATTTTCTCAGGTATTATAATTAATGACATGATAGAGGGACCCCAACCAAACAACAAAAATGAACTCGAGAAAATGAGAAAGGCCAGAACAAGGGTAGAAAAGGAACTTGGAGAGATTTTTGATAATCGGGAAACCATAAAAAGAAGGATGGAGGGGTTGATTTCAAATGTCAGAAACCTTAAAAAAGAAGGTTTGAACATCGACGAGAACGGCATTATTAATGATATAGAGGCGGGAACGAAGATCACAGATAAACAGGAATTTATCCAATATTATTTGAAAATTTTTGACAACTTTATGTTATTAAAAAATTCCCATCCGTCTGTTTTTGAGAGTGTGGACAGAAACGCAATACTGGAAAAAGAAGAAAATATTCAATTGAGCAAATTAGTGTACGCAACCATTGAAGAAAATGAAGCATATATTCATCTGACGCCGGCCTCAGTTTTTATTAAGGAGGAGGGCATCTCCCGTTTCAAGAAAGAAATAACAAGCGGATTGAATAAGCTGGCAGAGATAATGGAAAAATATGAAAATATAAAAAAAGTGCATGCTGTGTCATGGATAGTGGCAAAAAATCCTCATTTAATTGAAAGTCTCGGATTCAAATTCATTGGAAAAATATCCGAAAAAGAAAGAAATGAAAATTTTCAAAATGAAGATGCTCCCATAGCCGAGGCAATGATGAATAGAATTGATTTTTTAAAAAGATACAGCGTGGCTAAAGATTAGCCTTAGTAAACAACAGCTTGTTATACAAACTCCCCATATATTCCCCATCCGAAAGAATGGTTATAATAATCTCCTGGATAAAGACGGGTTTATTTTTGTCCAGGCGTAAAATTAAATCTCGCTTTCCAGTTCATCTATTGCTTGTTGAAACGGCTTTGAAAAAAGTTTTTCTTTATACGTTTCAATAACAACGTTGATCTCCGGGGTTAACACATTTTTTAAAATTGACAATATGGTATCTACCGCGGCACTATATGATTCAATGCCGGAAAATGGATTGCCGGCCGGGTCCTCTAGTTTAGAAAAGTCATATTCTGAAATACTTTTTTGCTTTAACTTTCTGATGGCAGACCTGATATTAAAAGTATTTAGATTCTCCAAATACACCCTTAGCACATCTTTTTCTTTTCCGTCCGGGAAATCAGGGCTTTTTACCAGTTCGTGCAGCGCGCTTCGGAAAATATTCAGTCCTTTTTCCGCTTCCCGCTCTTCTTTGGAAATACCTGCCGTTTCCAGCGCAATTTTTTCCAGATCGCGATTCGAATCCCCCGCTTCATGCATAAGCCTTATGAATTCTTCGGATAATTTTCGGCGAAGCTCTGGAGTAAATGCAGATTCATTATTGTTTTGCTTTCTATCTTCCGGGGGCGTATTGAAATTCGTCATATAAATATCATATTTCTACTTCTGTTTCAGCAGCGCCATGGCTCCATACAATCCGCTGTACTCTCCCAGCTTTGCCTTGGTTAGCTTGAGAGTTTTCGAAAAAACGGAAGGCTTTTTTCCAAAATGGTATTTAACTCGAGACAAAGGTATGCCCACTTTCTTGGTTATCATTGAGCCTCCGAGAATAATAATGTCCGGTGACCAAAAACGGGCTGTATTATACAGGCCTACCGCCAAGAGCCGGGCTTTCTCTTCCCAGGCGGAACGGCTTTTTATATCCGCCGGCCTCTTGCCGTACTTTTTCTCCATATCCGCTCCGGAAATGAATTTTTCAAGAGTGCCGGATCTGCTTGGCGCGCCGGGCTTCCATTTTGAGAGGTCTATTATCTGCTGGCCGGGCTCAAAGCCGAAAACTCCGGCGTCAATTTTCTTGTCTACAATCCTGGTTCCACCCACGCCGGTGCTTATAGTAAGATAGGCGACGATTCTGTCTTTCTTCCCGGCGCCGAATACCGCTTCCCCGAGTCCGGCAAGATCCGCGTCATTTTCCAAGCGCACCGGAGCGCCGGTAATATTTCCAAGCTCCGCTTTGATGGGTTTTCCTATCCAGCCCGGAAGGTTCGGCGAACTCACCAGCTTGGTTTTGTTCCGATCAAAAGACCCGGCTATGCCGCATATTGCGCTTTTTATTCCCGGCCGGCCCGCAACAGCTTTTTTTATCAGCGCCATTCCGGTTTTAAAATTCTCCGGGGTATTTGCGATCACCGGCTTGCCGGCAAAGCGCTTGCCGTCTTTTGAAAAGGCGATTCTCAGCTTTGTTCCTCCTATGTCCAATAGCAAATGCATAATTATTCCACTATGGGCTTAATTTCCTGTCCGAATATTTTCGACGCCAGAGCCGCGTAATTTCCTATGTTTTGCTTGAAATACGGCGGTTTTTGCTTCTGAATCTGCCCGATTACATAGTATCCGACAGCCATCATGGCGCCGTAACCGGCATTTTCCGGCAAGGGCACAAAGAAACGGTTCTCTTCTTCTCCCCAAAGATCGTTCTTTTCGCCGAAACTTATGAAAAGCTCTTTTGAAGGCACCACGGTGGTGGCGTGTTTTACAAATTCTGTCGTTTCAATGTCTCTGGCAATTTTTCGGCCGAACAGCTCGATAAACTTTATTTGGAACATCCTGGCTATTCCCGACAAGGCCGGCGGAACTATTAAATAGTATGCGTCATATCCGGAAAAATCCGGAAATGCGAGTTTGGAGGTATTTTGGGAAACAAAACGGCCGATATCTGCCGGGTTTTCTTTGGTATGGCCCAAAATCATTCCCATGTAAGTGGAAACGTTGTAAGTATACGGCTCGCGATTTTTTGGAAAAATATATTCGTCGTATTGGTGCGCGCGGTCCAGTTCCCTGCCCGCCGGCGAGCCGGAAGTGTTGGTCAGCAAAGTGGAATGCTTGCCGTATTTTTTTGCCGTCCGAAGAATCTCCGGAGCGTGTTTGCCGCCGGAAGCGGAAAGGACCACAACCCCGTCTATCTCCGGCATGTTTTTCAACTTTTCCTCATACGTGCTTTCGGAAGCGAACACCGCGTAAAAGTCTTGAAAAATTATCCGGGCGGCGGCTTCCGCGTTGCCCGATCCGACCACCAGCGGCCTATTATATATTCCGGCCAGTTTTATTTCAGGCAATTCCTCTTTTTGAAAAAGTTCAAGAGCTCCAAGCACCGCGGTGTCCAAATCGGGCAAAGAATCGATGTCAAAATCATTCAATTTTTTTATGTGTTCGTCCGCCATACTGAGCCGTTTTTCCTTAAACAGTATGAATTGTAGTTCATACTCATTTAATATGCAATTTGTTTCAAGACCGGCATTTTGAAAAGAATATTTTTCCGCTTATTTCGCTATCGCGCAGCGCCGGATTGGTATATAATTTATGCGTATGATAACTAAGGAACTGGTGGACTACATCAGGAAGCAGTCGCAGTCCGGCTCCTCCAAAGGAAAAATAGCCGAGGATCTTCTGTCGAACGGCTGGAATACCGAAGATCTGGATGAAGGATTCAGCGCGGCCGGCGTTTCGTTTGGCGCTCCCGTTCCTTCCGCTTTGACGCGGGAACTGCCCTCCTCCTCAAGTGCCTCCCCTGCCGAAAGCGCCGCCGCAGCAAACGCCGTTCTTCCCGGCCAAGATGATGAACCGAAAGTTTTATGGCCGTTTCCCGGCCAAAATCCCTTACGGCAGACGATAGGAAAAATTTCTCAGGAAAGTACGGCAGAAAAAAAGCGAAGTTTATCACTCGGCGTAAAATGGAAAATCCCGGCCGGCGTTATCGGCGGTATTTTTTTTATCGGAATTTCCGCTGTTACTTCCCGTTCCGGATCCGTTTTTTCCGCCGGGTTCGGGGCGGTTCTTCTGTTCGTGGCATCTTTTTGCGTTATGATACTGGCGAAAGTGATCGGCTGCCGGGATCGAACTTTTTTGAAAGCGTTAAGCATAAGCGGTTTCATGGGAATCTTTGCCGGGCTTATTTTACTAAACGGATTTTTCGGTTTGCCTGAATTTATCACGGCCATAATATTTTCCGCGGGAATAATTTTCACCGTGCTTTTTTCAAAAAAAATATATGAAATCACGGCCTGGAAAGCGATTTCCCTTTGGCTTCTATACTTTACTTCAACCGCGGCTATCGGAGCGATAATATTCTTTTCCCTTAACTTGAACGCCGCAATTGTCCGGTAGAAAGGATAAATTTCGGCAACTTAGGGAAAATATTAGAAAGCTTCAAGCAAAAACTCTTCAAAAGCGGCCTCCGGATCCCGCCCTTCCTTGCGCGCTTTAGGCAAAAGCGCGGAGATCTTCCCGGCCAGCTCTTTCAATTCCTTTTCGGAAAATTTACCGAAACTGCGCCGTAAAAGCATGTCTTTAACTTTCCAGAAAAGGATGCCGGCCAGGGGATCCAGCTCCATCCCCGCCTCGCGGGCCCGGCAGAAATTGAGCCACAAGGACAGCTTGTTGCGCTCGCCTAAAGAATTGGCCAGCACGAAGCCGTTGAATTTCGCCCCATTCTCTTTTTTCTTTTCAAGCTCAAAGACGTTCAGTTCCGCCCCGGAGCGCTTGAACTCGTCCAAAACAGGCTTGCTCATTTTTCTTTCCAAAAAAATGAAAATATTTTCCGAAGAGCTCATCTTTTCCAGGTTGGCAAAAAGAAATTCCGCTTCTTCTTTTCTTTCAAGAATGTCTTCAAGCACTACCGCGCATCTCTTAAAAAAGAGCCCCGCTCCGGAATAAAAGCTTTCCACTTGAGCCCGGTCGAAATTTTTTCCTTCGATATGAAAAATTTCCGTGCCTTCCGGCAGGGAAATCATAAACCTGTCGTAACTGGCGCGTTTTCCTTGTGTGTCTTCTCCGGCAAAAAGATGCAACATGGCTAAAACTTGAGCTTCACTGATTTTCTGTATTCGCGGTAATGCTCGCCGTATTTCGCTTCCAAGATTGAATCTTGTTTTCTAAAGAAAAAAAGTTTGGCAAAAACTGCGTAGAGGACGGTGAGGATGAGAAGATACAGGGCGTTGGCCATGGCGGCGAATCCAAGCAAAAGCAGAAACAGCCCCATATGGGTGGGGTGATGCAAATATTTGTACGGCCCTTTTCTGAAAGTTTCCATACTGAGATTTTCCTTGTCCAATTTTCTGGAGCTCTTCTGCGCCCAAAATATGAGGAGAGTGGCCAAAACCGCGATTCCGAATCCTAGCGGAGTCAGAATGGAGCTTTTTACAATATTCATCGGGAAAAACATATCAAGGCATATGCCTAGCAAAAAAAACAGCAAATACCATGAATAAGAGCTCGCCAAAGCCGCGTGCACCTTGTTTTTGTAAGGATTGGGAGCGATGTTGTCGGTTTCTTCCGCCATTTGCCTATTATATCACTTCTCGGAGTTATTTAAGCTCCTCCAAATTATCCCCCGAACCGAAATGCACCGAAAGAGGAATATCCGTATCAAGGTGAAGATATGACCTTTTGATCGCCGATTCCATGGCGTTTTTTATTATTTTTTCCGCACGGGAAAGCTCTTGCTCCTCTATCTCGTATACCAGCTCGTCATGTATTTGAAGGACCAGATGCGCTTTGTCCGAGAGTCCTTCTTTTTTTAAATCCTCTTGGGCATAGCGGATCGCCAGTTTTATAATATCCGCCGCCGTGCCCTGGAAAGGCGCGTTAATGGCTGTGCGCAGGGCCAGAGCTTTGATATACGGTATGCGCGAACGGATGTCCGGAAACAGCCGGCGCCGGCCGAAGAGAGTGAGGGTATAGCCGCGTTCAGTGGCAATTTTTTTAACTTCTTCCAAATAGTCGCGCAATCCGCTGAACTCATTGAAATAATTGTCATAGAACTTTTGGGCTTCTTCCCTGGTGCTTCCGAGATTCTTGCGCAAGGCGGTAACTCCCATGCCGTATAGAATGCCGAAGTTAATCACCTTCGCTTGGCGCCGCATTTCGGAAGTGACCATGTCTCCTGAAACGCCGAAAACGAACGAGGCAACGCCGGCATGGACATCCCTGTTCTCTCGGAATATTTTTGAAAGTTTTTTGTCTTTGGACATTATGGCGGCGACTCGAAGCTCTATCTGGCTGTAATCAAAAGCCGAGAGTTTCCATCCTTTTTCCGCCACAAATCCGCGCCGGATGCGCTTGCCCAGGTCGCTTTTGATGGGCAGGTTCTGCAGATTCGGATTTTGCGATGAAAAGCGTCCGGTGGAAGTGCCGTTTTGAATGAATTCCGCCCGCAACCGTTCGTCCGCTCCGGCCATTTTCGGAATCACGTCCACATAGGTGGACAGAAGTTTGGAAAGTTCCCTGTATTCAATGATTTTTTCCACGACAGGGTGTTCTTCTTTGAGTTCTTCCAGCACGGAAATGCCGGTGGACCTGCTTCCGCCGGAGCTTTTTTTTCTTGACTTCAGGCCGAGTTTTCCAAAAAGCACTTCGCCGAGCTGTTTGGGCGAATTAAGATTGAACTCCGTTCCGGCGGCCTTATATATGCCGGCCGTAATCTTATCCAGCTCTTTGTGGTATTCCGCTGAAAGCTTTTCAAAAAATTTTCTATCCACGAGGATCCCCCTCTTTTGCATTTCCTCCACCGCCGGGATAATCGGTTTTTCAATTTCCTCGTATACTTTTTCCAGCCTTTCTTCTTTGAGCTTTTTGAAAATATGCTTTCGGGCTTCGGCGAATGATTTGGTTTTGGCGAAGCGCAGAATATCTTCAAGCTTGGGATCCGCCAGCCCGGAATCAATAAGCCACAAAGCGATAGACGTTTCTTTGAGCTCCGCTGATGAAGGCTCGGGCGGAGGGTTGCCCTCCGCCGTGCCCGCATGGGCGGAGGATAACCCTCCGCCCTTTTTCTTTTCGTCCGCGTCGTCAAGCATCAAATTATTCATGGCGCTTTCCGCCCCGTTTTTACCGAAAAAACTTTTCAGGCGGGAAAGCAGGCTGCGAAACTCGAATTTTTCAAATACTTCTTCGATTTTTTTCGGGTCCGCGGCATGCCAGAAAGTTTCCTTCGGCAAAGAAAATTTTATCGGGCTGTCCGTGCGTATTTTTGCCAGAGTCTTTGAAAAAAGAGCTTCTTCCTCCCCTTCTTTCAGGAGATTTACAATCCTGTCTGAAAGTCCGAGTTTTTTGAAGCGCTCCGCCGAATCTTTCTTTTTAAGATTTTTGTAAATTTCCTCGACGGTGCCGAACTCTTTGATAAGCTCGGTGGCTGTTTTTTCTCCGATTCCTTTTATGCCTATGATATTATCCGAAGGGTCTCCGCGCAGGCCTTTGTAGTCCGGGAGATATTTCGGCTCGAAGCCGAACCGCTCGGTCACTTTTTTCTGGTCATAAAGAATAGTGTCGTTCAATCCTTTCTTCAGGGTGTAAACCTGCACTTTTTCCCCGTCCACCAATTGCATGGTATCCATGTCCCCGGAAGCGATGATCACGCGAAGCTTGCCTGACTCTTCCTCTTTCTTCAGTCTTTCCGTGATAGTTCCCAATATGTCGTCCGCTTCAAATCCGGGACTGTCATATATGGGTATATCGAATGCTTCAAATATTTCCCGCGAGCTTTTAAGCTGTTCTATAAGAGCCGGTTCCGCCTTGGCCCGGCCGGCTTTGTACCCTTCATATGCCTCGTGCCGGAAAGTCTTGTCCGGCAAATCGTAGCAGGCGGCCATATAATCCGGCTTGAGCTCGGTTATGATCTTCATGAGCATCGAAGAGAGCCCGTACAGGGCGCCGGTGGGCTCCCCTTTGGACGACAAAAAATCCGGCAGGGCGTAATATGCCCGATGGATTATGGCGTGTGCGTCCAGAAGCACCAGAATTTTTGCGGCTTTTGCCATTTGTTAAATTATATCATTGTTGTATTATTAACTCATATGGCAGACACCAATACCGGTATTCCATTTGATGAAGAAAAGGAGGAGAAGGAATATTCCGACCTGCGGAAAGAAGAAGAGGAAGAGCTGGTGGAAATGCTGGCAAACTCCAAGTACCATCTTCCTTACATAAACCTGGCCACGCTCGGGGTAGACAACGAAGCGCTCCGATACATATCGGAGAAAAACGCGCGCGAGCTGAAGGTGGCTCCTTTTCGCCTGTCCGGAAAAAATATATTTATCGCCATCCGTTCTCCCAGAGAGGAAACAATGAGCGAGCTGAAGGAAGAAATGCAGAGAGTCGGCTTTGTACCCGTGTTTTATATGGCCTCAACGGCGAGCCTGGAAAAGGTGTGGGGGCGATACCGGGAACTTTCCATGGCGGAAGGCGAGCAGGCCGGAACCTTGGAAATTTCCGGGGAGGTGCTGCGGCAAACCGCCAAACAGATAAACAGGATGCAGGACATTGAAGAGCTGGCTAAGAACGTGGCGGAAAAGAACCAGGTGCACAAGGTTTCCCGCCTTCTGGAAATAATCTTGGCGGGCGCCATCGCGATAGAAGCATCAGACGTGCATATAGAGCCGGAAAAGGAAAAGGGGCGGCTGCGATTGCGGCTGGACGGAGTTTTGCACGATGTGATGTTTTTTGAACTTGATCTTTATCATCTTATAAACTCCCGCATTAAGCTTCTTTCAGGATTAAAACTGACGTCATCCGTCGCCCAAGACGGAAGGTTCAGCATTATGGAAGATGAAGCGGAAATAAACGTGCGCACTTCTCTCATCCCGGGAGCTTACGGGGAGTCCATCGTGATGCGCATACTTGACCCGCGGGCAATAAGAGTGAAATTGGAAGAACTGGGCATAGAGCCGTTCCTGTACGGAATCGTGGAAGAGGAAATAAAAAAACCAAACGGCCTTATTCTGGTGACCGGACCCACCGGCAGCGGAAAAACCACCACCTTGTACGCATTCCTCCGCAAAATTTATTCTCCGGAAATAAAAATAATAACCATAGAAGACCCGATCGAATATCATTTGGAGGGCATCACCCAGACGCAGGCCGAGGAAAAATATACTTTCTTGGAAGGATTGCGTTCGGCTCTGCGCCAGGATCCGGACGTAATAATGGTGGGAGAAATCCGCGATCCGGAAACCGCCAAAGTGGCCATTGAGGCGGCCCTTACCGGCCATATGGTGTTTTCCACCCTGCATACCAACAACGCCGCAGGAGTGATCCCCCGTTTGATTGATTTGGACGTAAACCCGAAAATAATGGTTTCAGCCCTTACTTTGTCCATGGCCCAGCGCTTGGTGCGCAAACTGTGCCCGCATTGCAAAAAAGAGAACCCGCCGACGGCGCACGAACAAGAGGCGATAAAAATCGTGTTGAACAGCATAGAAGAAGAAGGAAAAGATCTTTCAAAATACGGAATAGACAAGTCTGCTCCTATGAAATTCTACCAGCCGGTGGGATGCGACAAATGCAACGGCATCGGCTATAAGGGGCGCATAGGAATATTTGAGGCGATCAAAACCGATGAAAATATAGAAAATATAATTCCGACCAATCCAAGCGAAAGAGAAATAAAAAAGACCGCCCGAACGCAGGGTATCCTGTCCATGCGGCAGGACGGCCTGGTAAAAGCGCTTACGGGCATCACTTCCCTGGAAGAAGTGCAGGGAGTAGTGGACCTTTACGAGGAATAATTTCCTCTCTCCCCCGGGAAAACCCATATCTTATTCCCGGAAAAATTAACCAGAAAGGCGGCTCCTATGGCCAACGCCTGGGAAAGAATATAATAAATTCCAAAAATTGCGGTAAATATATACAAGAAAACCATATTTACCGAAAGAGCAATTACGCTTACGGCAAAGAAGCGCCGATATTTTTTCAGGAAGGAAACGCGCAAGGATTCGCCAAACGTCCATTTTTTGTTCCAAATGTAATTTGAAGTGGCTGCAGCCGCAAAAGAAAATACGGAGGAAATCATATAATAAACGTGAAAGTATTCGGTCAGAACATACAGGACGGCGATATTCAAAACGGCGCCCGAGGCGCCCACCATGGCGAATTTTATGAATTCAAATTTGTCCAACCTTTGAAAAAAATCTTTCAAACTCATACTTCGCATTTTACTAAAAAGACAAACAAAAAAACACTAATCTCTAAACAATCCTTTCAGAGCTCCGCCCTAAAAGTAACAAGATCCTAAAGGATGGCCCCAGGGGCCCTTGCGGGTGCCAAGACGTCCTTCCGAAAACATGTATAACCTAACGGCTGATTGCTTAGAGATCAGTGTCTTCTTATTAAGAACTTACAGCTACTATTATACTGCAGCGTCAAACGCCGAAAATGCTATAATAGGATAACGTTGTTAATACCCTGTTGATAATGCGGGCATAAGCGCCATCGGATTGAAATATAGCATAATATTAAATAAATGTCAAGTAATAAAAGCCAAAAAACAGCCTCCGGAAGTGGCTCCGGAGAAATAAAGGAAGAACGGGGGGAAGACCATTTTTTGGACCAAACTCTCCGGCCGCACACTTGGGATGAGTATGTGGGACAGAAGCACATCAAAGATAATGTGAAAATTCTGCTGGAGGCCGCTCGGGAACGCGGGCACATACCGGAGCATGTCCTTTTTTACGGACCTCCGGGTTTGGGAAAAACCACCCTGGCTCACTTGATTGCCAGCGAAACCGGCAGGCAGATGCGCATAACTTCCGGCCCGGCAATTGAGAAAGTGGGGGATCTGGCCTCAATCCTGACCAACCTCGCCCCGGGCGACATTCTTTTTATAGACGAAATTCACCGGCTGAACAAAATGGTGGAAGAAATCCTCTACCCTGCCATGGAGTCGGGGGTGATAGACATCATCATCGGCAAAGGGCCTTCCGCAAGAACTATCCAGCTGGACCTTCCGCCTTTTACCTTGATTGCGGCGACCACCCGGGCAGCCTTGATTTCCTCCCCTCTTCGCTCCCGCTTCTCGGGAGGAGTTTTCCGCATGGAGTTCTATTCAAACGAAGAGATAGCGGAAATCATAAAAAGGTCCGGCAGGCTTTTGCGCGCGGAACTGGAGAAGGACGCTTTGGCGGAAATTGCCAAGCGCAGCCGGTTTACCCCCCGCACTGCCAATTATTTCTTGAAGCGCTGCCGGGATTACGCCCAAGTGCACAAAAGGCCGCTGGACAAGGAGACGGTAAAGGAAGCGCTCGAAATGCTCTCCGTAGACGAAATAGGCCTGAACTCCTCGGACAGAAAATTTTTGGAAATACTGATCAAAAAATTCAGCGGGGGTCCGGTGGGCCTTAAAACCATTGCGGCGGCGATGTCCGAGGAAGAAGCCACGGTGGAGGAAGTGATAGAGCCATATTTGCTCCAGCTCGGCCTGATTGAGCGCACTCCCCGCGGCCGGGTCGCAACCAGGACGGCTTATGAGCACATGAACATGAAAATGCCTGAAGAATCGCAAAACAAACTGCTTTGAGCCGTATGATTTTGTTATAATGCAAACATCAAGCCATGTCCGGACATAATAAATGGACACAAATCAAGAGACAGAAAGAATCCACTGACGCGAAGAAGAGCAAAATTTTTTCAAAACTTTCGCGAAACATTTCAGTGGAAGCGAAACTCTCCGGAGGAACGGATTCCCCCGGCTTGCGAGCCGCCATCGAAAAAGCAAAAAAAGTGAACATGCCCAAGGACGTAATTGAGCGGGCGGTAAAAAAAGGAAGCGAGCCTTCCGCCAACATGGAATCAATAACCTATGAAGCATACGGCCCCGGCGGAGCCGGTATTATAATAGAAACCCTGACTGACAGCCGGAACCGCACCGCCCAGGAAATAAAGCACATATTTTCCAAAAACGGGTTTGCTTTGGGCGGCATCGGATCGGTGGCTTGGGCTTTCTCAAAAGAAAACACCCCCGAAGGACAGGCATGGAAGCCTAACTCAACTGTTGCTCTTTCCGACAATGACCTTGAGCTTTTGGAAAAGCTGGTGGAGGAGCTGGAAGACAACGACGACATACAGGAGGTTTACACAAATGCGGAATGAAATGACAGTATTGGGCATTGATCCCGGTTATGAAAGACTCGGGGTCGCGGTGCTGGAAAAAATTCCCGGCGGGAGAGAACGAGTGCTGTTCTCCGAATGCTTCAAAACCGAGGCTTCGCTTGATTTTCCGAATCGATTGCTTTTAGTGGGACAGGAAACGGAAAGAGTGATAAAAAAATACAAGCCGTCGGCTCTGGCCATAGAAAATCTTTTTTTGAATAACAATCAAAAAACCGCCATGCGGGTGGCGGAAGTGCGAGGGACGATTCTGTATAAAGCCGTTGAGTCCGGCCTTGCTGTTTTTGAGTATTCTCCTCCGGAAATCAAGGCGGCTGTGGCCGGCGACGGGAGGGCGGACAAGAAGCAAATGATAAAAATGGTGAAAATGCTGATTAAGCTTGATAACACTAAGCAATCTGACGATGAATTGGATGCCATTGCCGTCGCTCTAACCGCTATTGCTCGAATAAAATAAAACAGATACGGGTTTCTGTCCAGAGAGAGAAAAAAGCCGTCCGGATTTATCCACAATGTCTATTGCCAAGTATTTCCCGTTTTGCTACAAATATGTGTGCAAAAATGCTCTAAGCGGTCGATATAAAATTTAGCGCAAATTTTTAAATAATAATTAATCGTATGAGCTACAACGACGACGAAGAGGAAAATTTTGACGAAGAAGAGCAGGAAGACAAGGAAGGATTCGATGAAGATGGAGACAACGGATACGACGAGCCGGAAGAAGAAGACAATTACGGAAGCGGAGGCTACGAAGATTCGGAGAACTAATAAAAAATCCCGCGCCGGCGGGTTTTTTATTGCGAAGCTATCTTCACAAACCGGCGTTTTCCTATTTTCAGTTTTTCGCCGCCTGCGGGAAAAAATTTCGGGTCGGTGATTTTTTCTCCGCTCTCCAGGTCCGTCACCGCTCCGTCTTTCACCAGTCTCTGCCATTCCGTCTTGGACGACACAATTTTCATCCGAACCAGGGCATCCGGCAGAGCTTCTCCCTTTTTCAGCTTAATTTTTTCCAGTTCCTCCGGAATTTCTTTTTTTTGGAAAATAGTTATGAAAGATTTCTCCGCTTTCTCCGCTTTTTCCTTGCCGTGGTAAATCTCCGCTATTTGTTTGGCCAGATTCATCTTGGCGTCCTTGGGATGGATGGATCCTTTCTTTATTCCTTCCGTTATTTTTTTTACTTCTTCCATCGGGGTAAAGGTGCACAATTCAAAATATCTGCCGATGAGAGGGTCGGGCAGAGACATTATTTTTCCGTACATGTCTGCCGGGTCGTCGGTGATGCCCACGTAATTGTCCAAGCTCTTGGACATTTTTTCCTTCCCGTCCAATCCCTCTAAAAGTTCAAAAGACAACACGGCCTGCGGAGCCTGGCCGTTTATTTTCATCACATCCCGGCCCATAAGCATGTTGAAGTGCTGATCGGTCCCTCCCACTTCAAGATCGCAGGAACCGAAAATATTCGCCAGCACGAACGAGTCTATGCCTTGGAGCACGGGATAGAGCATTTCGTGCATAAAAAGCTCCTCTCCCGACTCAATGCGCTTTTGAAACATATCTCGGGCGATAAGGCGGGAATGAGTGATGTGCCGGAGAGTGGAAAAAAATGTGCGCATGGTGATATTCAGAATATTCGGACTGTATACTTTCTGCCTCTGCAGGACGTCGTACTCCGCGGCCTTGCCCACGAAAGTATTGGAGGGCACGGTTATGGATTGCCCGTCCGCACTTTTGATGGTCACTTTTTTCTCCGGAGGAAAGACAAAATCGGTAATGCTTATGAACCAGTCAAGGTTGTTTATCCAGGCGAACACCTCTTTGTCTTCCCGGAGAATTAGTTTCACCTGCTCCAGATAGGTCTTCATATTCTTCTTTATCTCATCATATGCGACCTCCGGCCGGATCTTGTTCTTGCCCGTTGGATCCCCGATCTGAGCGGTAAAATCACCTATGAGAAAAATCACCTTGCAGCCTAAATCTTGAAACTGGCGCAGTTTTCTCAAAACTACGGCGTGTCCCAGGTGAATGTCCGGGCGGTTCGGATCTACTCCCAGTTTTATCACCGTTTTTTCCGGATGTTCCTCGAGTTTTTTGCGGAAAGACCCGTCCGGATCCACCAACTCGCCCACTCCTCTTGAGAAGATGTCTTCAATGGTCTTTTTTCTTTCCGCTTTATCCATAAAGATGATTGTAGCATGAAATGCCCTTACCTGCAGTATTCTTTTTTATGCTATGATTGAAGGACAATGATGATAAATCGCGTGAAAAAAATCCGCTGGAACGGGAAAAAAGCATGGTTTCGACACCGCTGGAAAAATATAACCATGCTTGTCGCGGGAGTTTTCATATTCATATGCGGAGCCGGCATAATATGGATTTCCACTTTTAAAATACCGGACTTTCGCAATTTCAACGAAAGGAAGGTGGTAAACTCAACCAAAATTTATGACCGCACCGGACAGGTGCTGCTTTATGACCTGCATCAGGATGTAAAAAGGACGGATATAAGCTTTGACCAGATGGGGTGGAACATAAAGAACGCCACCGTGGCCATAGAGGATTCCAATTTTTGGAATAACAGCGGAATCAGAATCACCTCCATCGTCCGCGCCGCTTTGGTGGACCTGCTCCATATAGGAGGGGGCACTCAAGGAGGATCCACCATCACTCAGCAATTGGTAAAAAATTCCCTGCTAACCCAGAAAAAAACCATAGCAAGAAAAATAAAAGAGTGGATTTTGGCTTTGGAAGTGGATAATTCCATGTCAAAGGAAACAATTCTGGAAGATTATTTGAACGAAATTCCATACGGGGGAAGCATTTACGGCATTGAGGAGGCGGCAAAAACATATTTCAACGAGGACGCTCAAAATTTGACCTTGGCCCAAGCGGCTTATCTGGCCGCCATACCCCAGTCTCCCACATATCTTTCTCCTTATGGCAACCACCTGGACAAGCTGGATGAGCGGAAAAATCTCGTGCTCAAAAGGATGTTGGATCTTAAATTCATCAGCCAGGCCGATTATGACAAGGCTATGGGAGAAAAAGTGCAGTTTGTCCCGCAGGCGGACGGCGGCATAAAGGCTCCTCATTTCGTGTTCTTCATCAAGAACTATCTTGAGAACAAATATGGAGAAGAAGCCCTGCAGGAAGGGTTAAAGGTTACAACTACCCTTGATTACAACCTGCAGCAAAAAGCGGAGGAAATAGTAAAACAAGGAGCTTTGGATAATCAAAAAAATTATGATTCGGACAACGCCGGATTGGTTGCCATTGATCCGAAGACCGGGCAGATTCTTTCCATGGTCGGCTCGCGGGATTATTTTGACAAGAGCGTGGACGGGAACTACAACGTGGCTCTGGCCCATCGCCAACCGGGCTCCTCTTTCAAACCTTTCATATATGCCACCGCTTTTGAAAAAGGGTTTACTCCTTCCACGGTGTTGTTTGATTTGCCCACCCAATTCTCCACCACCTGCAATGCTTACGGATCTCCCTTGCCCGGACGCACCAAGGACAGCTGTTATATGCCGAACGATTTTGATAATAAATATCTTGGACCCGTATCTTTGCGCAGCGCTTTGGCTGAATCAAGAAACATCCCGGCGGTAAAGCTTTTTTACCTGGCCGGGGTAACGGATTCCATAAAAACCGCTGAAAATATGGGCATCAGCACAATAGGAGACCCGGGACGATACGGCCTGACCTTGGTTATAGGAGGAGGAGAGGTAACTTTGCTGGATATGACCAGCGCTTACAGCGCATTTGCGGATGACGGCACGCGCAACCCTTACACCGGCATTTTGAAAGTGGAAGACTCCGCCGGAAACACTTTGGAAGAATACGCGCCGAATCCAAAACAAGTATTGCCCAAAAATGTTGCGTTGACTGTTTCGGATGTGCTTTCCGACAACAAGGCCCGCACTCCCACTTTCGGCGCCAACTCGGTCCTGGAAATCCCCGGCCATGATGTGGCGGTAAAAACCGGAACCACCGACAATGAAAAGGATGCTTGGACCATCGGATACACTCCGGACATCGCGGTGGGGGTTTGGGCGGGGAATACGGACAACAGCTCCACCAAAGGCGGCAGCGCCACTCTGGCCGGTCCGATATGGAATAAATTCATGACCTATGCCTTGAAGGACCTTCCAAACGACCAGTTTGAAAAACCGGATCTTGAAGCGGATCCTCAAACCGTAAAGCCTGTTTTGCGGGGGTATTGGCAGGGAAACGATAATTTCTTTATTGACAGTATTTCCGGAAAGCTTGCAACCAAAGACACCCCTCCGGAAACAAGAGTGGAAAAAGTCATAACAAACGTACACAACATATTGTATTGGATAAACAAAAACGATATTACCGGCCCGCCGCCTTCTAATCCGGCGAGCG
>JAKAKW010000003.1 GCA_021824345.1 bacterium | reverse complement strand
GATACACACTTAAAACAGAGCTTGCTCGAAAGCTCGATTATTCGAAAAAGAAAAAGCAAGCGAACCGGTAACCGAATTATTATCTATACAATCAGGTTTCGGTAACCGTTTATTATTAGCTATTACGATTGGGATTTGACAAAAGTGCATAACCTGTGGACAAATCCGCCGGATTATCCGGTCATATTCAGAAAAACCTAAACACCAGATATAAGAGAAAAATTCCGGCCAAGGTCCATGGCCAATTGCGAATCAGAAAGGCCAAGCCGTCCATGGCCAGATTGAAAGCGCCTTGGGCGGCATTGGCCGCCTTTTGTCCGAAAGTGCCCGAACCGGAAAACGCGCCCAGCACATTCCCCGCCGATTTGGAAAGATTTTGAATGGAGGAACCGGAACCTGTTTTGCCCGCGGAACTTGAAGAAGAAGCAACGGCTCCGGCGGAGCTTCCGGATACAGCCGGCTTTTTCAGCGATTCCACTTGATTGGCAAGGTTGTCGGCCGCCCCGTTTACGGCGGAAACTATGGAAGAGGCCGCGCTTCCGGCAACGTTCTGCACGTCCTGCAAAGTAATTTTTCTGCCGACATCAAGGCTCGACTTGTCGCTTTGCGCGGAAAAAAGAACTTCGCCGGCCGGAAGGGCCGCTGAAATTTTTACCGCAACGTCATGGGTTCCGCCCGTCGCGGTCCAGGACGCGGAAACATCTTTAAGACTGTCCCCGGCGGAAGAAAAAGGAATTTCCGCGATTGAATTTCCGTCAACATAAAAAGATGCCACGCCGGTGAAATCTTTGCCGGAGTTGTTCTGCACGCCGGCGAATATTTTCACGCTCTGCCCTTCTTCCACGGACAAGGAGGAGTACCATACGGTCGGCAGGATCCGCGCGTTTATGATGGTCGGCGAAGAAGCGCCACTCTCTGCAAACGCGGGCGCAAGACCGCCGAGGAATATCAGGGCAAGGACGAGAGGCAGGAATGCGATAGTCTTTTTCATGTATCGCTTTTAATTTTATCACAAAGATGCCCGGCGGGAAGCTGTGCTTCCCGCCGGGCCTTTTCTTCAATGCGCTGTGCGCTATTCCACCTGCACTTTTATATCCGTCCGCTCGTTCTTGATCTTCAAAAAGAGCACCGGTATCGCTCCGATTATTATCACCACCGCGGCAACGAAGAATACGTTTGAATATGCGGACACTTGGGCCTTGAGTTCTACCAGGGCCGCGAATTCCTTCACCGCCGAGGCGCCGGCGCTGAAAAGATGGCTGTACCGGCTGATGGAAAAAATATTGCCGTATGTGGCGTTGCTCAAGATGGTTCCGAAAATGGCGATGCCGAAGGCGCCGGCCACGTTGCGCACCAGGGCAAGCACGGAAGAGGCCACCCCGATTTCGTCGGGATTCACCACCGACGCCACGATGTTCGTGCGCTGAGCCATGCCGAAGCCCAAGCCCGCCGCCATCACGGAAAGGGGTATCATCACGTCCAGAGCGGTTGAGCGCGGATCAAGCCCCACGAACATGAACATTCCTATTCCCGCCACTATCGTTCCGGCAAAAATCACGAATCTTGATTCCACCTTGCCCGCCAAAGTTCCGCCCAGATATGCCATGACCACCATGGTCAGCGCCATGGGTATGAACAAATACCCCGTTTGGGTGGCGGTATATCCCAGAAATGTCTGAGCGAAAATCGGCAGAAGGAACATGGCGCCCATCATGGCCATGAACACGATGAAGCTGTTCAGAAGCGCGTTCACGAAAGGAGGAATTTTGAAGAATTTAAGATCCACGATGGGCTCCTTCACTTTATGTTCAATGCGAATGAACGCCGCGAATAGCGCCACTATGAAGAAATAGCAAATGAGGGAAGGAACCGAAAGCCAGCCCCAGGAAAGTCCCTGATCCAAAACCAGCACCAGGGCGGACAAAAATCCTCCGAGCGCCATAGCTCCCCACCAGTCGAAATACGTGGCAGCCACTTTCGCTTTGGATTCCTTGATGAAGCGCATGGCCATGAAAATGCCGGCAATGCCTACCGGAATGTTCACCAGAAAAATGGAGCGCCAGCCGAAATTGTCTATGAGCGGACCTCCAATAAGGGGCCCGAAAACCGTGGCAGTCGCAAACGACGACGACCATATGCCGAGCGCCTGCGCCCGCTCTTTTCCCTCGCTGAAAGTCACCGCCAGAATGGCCATGGCGGTGGGATAGTCGGCGCTGGCCGCCACCGCTTGGATTATTCGAAAAACGATCATGGAAGTAAGGTTCCAGGCGAGGCCCGCCAAGGCCGAGCCGAAAATGAATATGGAAAATCCGAGTATGTAAACTTTCTTTCTGCCGATGGTATCGCCGAGCTTGCCCCAGATGGGAACGAAAACGGCGTTGGCAAGAATATATGCTGTGGCAATCCAGCCGGCGGCGGTGATTGTGATGCTGAACGCGTCTATCATCTTTGGCATGGCCAGGTTCACCACGGTCTGGTCCAGCCGGCCCAAAAACGTCCCGATGATTACGGTAAAAAGAACCCACCAGCGCAGATTGCTTTCGGGCTTCTTCTCCATAGCCTATTTCACAAACACAGTCATCTTGGCGGACATGCCCGGCTTCAGAAAATCGTATTTGGAAACATCAAAGTCCGCTTTGACGTCAAACTGCCTCACCGGACGCTGGTCGGAAATGGTAAACATCACGCTGGGATCGTCCGACACAGAGCTGACCTCGCTCACCACTCCGTAAAAAACCCTGCTTCCGAACGCGTCCACGGTGAAAGATACCGGCTGGCCGACCGCGATGTCGGACAATCCTTTGTTCTCGTCAATTTTTCCCACCACCTGCATATCGGCGGGATTGAACATTGATATGACGGTGGAACCGGGATTAAAGTACTGCCCTATTTGTTTGCTTGCGTACGTCACCACGCCCGGCACCCGGGAAATTATCACCTGATTCCCCACTTTTGCCACCGGGGCGTTGGCGGAAATTGTTTGCCCTTCCTTTACATAAATGTCGGAAAGCACTCCCGGAATCGAGGGGGACAAATTGATTGCCTGCGCCTCTATGTATGAATTTTCTATGCTCACCCGGCCCGCGGTATCCCGCCAAAAGGCGAAGGCGCCCACGGCGGCAAATACCAAAACGATCACGCCGAGGTTTTTAAACCATTTTTCGGAAAAGAATTTCTTTTTCAGATTTTCCTCCGATTTCTTTTCCTCTTCTTCCAATTTTTCCATTTGTTTGTCAGGATCCATTTTTTTCATTTCCCCGGTTTCGCCACGGGACGAAATCGGAAAGTGTTTCTTAATTGCTAATCTTCACCACCATGCCGACCGCTTCCGCTCCCGCCTGGGCGATGTCGCCCGGGCGGACATTTACCACCGTAATGCTTCCGCCTTCCGGCGCGTACAGAAAATCGTTGTTGTATGCGTCTTGGGCGGACTGCAGAGCGCCGGAGGCTCCGTCCATTTGCGCCTTGGCGGCCGCGATGTCTTCATACCGCGGAACGGAAAGCTTGGCATCCAGCGCGGCTTGCGCCTGATCCAAGACAGCTTGCGCGGCCGACACCGCCTGGGATTGTCCGGCCAGAGCCAGCTGGTAAGCATTTTGGTTTGCGGAGTAATTCGAGGCTTGCTTGTTCGGAATGTCAATCACCCAATCCTGCACGGAATATGTCCTGCTGCTCGGAAAAGTTATGTAAAGGCCCGAGTCCCCGATCGGCTGAGGAGTGACGGTGTTGCTCATGCCCGTTCCGGACACCAGCCCCGAAGCGACGAAGCTCAATCCTCCGGTGCTGAAGTATAAATGTATTTTGATGGTTCCTTCTTTCCCCAGAGCGTACGTTCCGCTCACGGCGGGAGCGGCAAAATCGCTGGTGCCGTCCGCGAGCACCGCTTTCAGATCGGAATTCAAAAGGCTGGCATACGCGTTTTTTACCAGCGTCGCTTCCGTATCTTGTGTCTTGGAAAGATTATTCTCCGCGTTGCTCACGGCGGTCTTCAGGACATCCAATTCGGAATCGGATGCTCCGTTCAGAATTTTTTCATAGTTCGCCTTGGCCGCCTCGTATGCGGACCGGGCTTGGTCCAAAGCTCCTCTGGCTCCGGTGGAATCCAGCTCGGCCAATTTTTCCCCTTTCTGCACCAGGTCGCCGGGACGCACGTAAACGGTGCTCACTCTTCCGCCTTTGGCGAAGGCGAGGCTTGCTTCTTCGCCGTCTTGAAATCCGTAGGGGTGCGCGGAGGCGGAAGAGATGCTTTCGTTCAGCATGCTTTTATCCACTTTCGGCACCGTTCCCAGATCGCGATAGGCAAAAAATCCCAAAACCGCCGCAACGATCACAGCGGCGGGGATGATGACTTTGGTATTTTCCAAATGCTTGATTATGTGTTTTCTCATTTTGATATTTTAATTTTTAATCGTCTAAAACTTGCAGTATCCTGGCGAACTCTCCCCGATCTGATTGCGGAAGCTTGGCGAACATTTTCTTTATTTCCTCTTTTTTCTTTTCCCGCATATTCGCAATGACGCGGGAAGCTTTCGGAGTGATGGAAACTCGGACAATCCGGCTGTCCTTTTTGTCCGGCTGGCGGTGAAGAAGCCCGCTCTTGGACAAGGACTCGACGATGGAAGTGACGGAAGGAGGCTTGATGTGGATATATTCGGCGACCTCTTTCATGGTCGGATTGCCGCGCTCCGTCACATAGCGGAGCACCTCCACTTGGGACATGTTCAAATGGCATTTGAACGCCTCCCGGCGAATGGTCCCGAGTATCGCGCCGTGAAATGTGGATATGAATTTCTCAAAACGGTCTTCCAGGGCATGCGGGTTGTTTTTTGCTTCTGCCGACATGTATTTAAATTAGTTAGTTTGACTAACTAACGGATAATATATGCTTTTCGCTTTCGCCTGTCAAGAATACGCAACCCTTTCCCCCGCCCTTTCTCCGCCCTTTCTACGCCCCGGGCAAGCCGTTTTCCGACGGGCAACCTAATGGTCCAAACGGACGTATAGTATAATATAAAGGGTAAATCGGGTAAATTTTAAAACAATTGCGGTTTATAGGGATAATGTAAGAAAAAAGCCCTAAAATCGTCATATATGGCAGAGGTAGAAAAGAAAAACTTAAAGATAACGCTGGAAAAAGCATACGAGGAGTTCGCGGACGCGATTTTTCGTTACTGTTATTTTCACACTTCCAGCCGAGAGAAGGCCCTGGATATAACCCAGGACACTTTCATTAAGACGCTGGAATACCTCTCGGGAGGCAAGGACATAGACAATCTGAGGCCCTTCCTGTACAGAGTGGCCCGAAACCTGATCATTGACGAACGTCGCAAGAAAAAAGCCGAATCCTTGGACACGATGAGGGAGAACGGATTCGAGCTTTCAAGCGAAGAAAGCGAGATAACGATCAGGGAGAAAGTGTTTGAAGCGAAGATGGCCTTGGAGACCATCGAGGAGCTGGGCGAAAAATACAAGGAGGTGATCATCCTCCGCTTCGTGGAAGACATGAGCGTGAAAGACATGGCGAAGATTCTCGGGAAAAGCGAAAACACCGTGTCAGTCAGAATCCACCGAGCGGTGGAAAAATTGAAGAACATATTGGGGCAAGAAAAATAAATGGAAAACAGAATGGACAAAATGATAGAGGCAATGAAGCGAAGCGGGATGACCGCCGGAGAAAAAGCGCGCCTGCGGGCGGAGCTGTTCGCTTCCATTGAAAACGGAAACTGGAAAGAAACGCCGGTGTCTTCCCCGTACCTCAAGCATTTCGGCGTTCCTTCCCGCTTTCATTTCTCTTGGAAGACCTTCGGAAAAATAGGCGCGGTGTCCGCCCTGTCGCTTCTCTTCGTAATGGGAGGCCTTACATACGCTTCGGGAAGCGCCCTGCCCGGAGACCTGCTCTACCCCATCAAGATCAACCTGAAGGAAGGCATTGAAGACAAGCTCACCTTTGCTCCCGCCCAGAAGATAGCCCTGCGGGAAAAAAGAATACAGGAAAGGTTCACCGAAATGGAAAAATTGATCAAGGAAAACAAGGTCACCCCGGAGACTCTTTCCATCGTGAACTCCGAAATCCAGGTGGAAAAGGAAAAGATAAACAGCGACATTGAGGAAATAAACAAAGGAAACCCTCAGGCGGCGGAAGAGGCCAAGCAGAATCTGCAGACCTCCATTGACGCGCGCCAGGACAAAATCGGCAGCCAAATCAAAGCCAACGATGATTTGAATTCCATCAATGACAGCCTTTCCAATTTCAAGGACAATTTGAACAATGAATACCAAGCGGAAAGCAAACTGCTCTCCGGCGAGGGTGACAAAAGCGCGAGCGGAACCGAAAGCCTGCCTGCCATGGAAGACGGAAATTCAGCCTCGAGCAAGACGGACGCGGGAGTAAATCCGGAAAACGACTCTTCCGGATCTTCAGAAACGAACACCGGCGCCGATTCTCCGGCTCAGTAATCGTAAGACTGAAAACTTGATACCGTTTCTCCCAAGCCTGAAATCAGTTTCAGGCTTTTTTCGTCTTCCGGCAGAAAGCCGGTGGCCTGTCCGGAAATGACCACGGATTTTTTGGGCAGGATTACGCTGTTTCTGGGAAAGACGAAAGTTTTTTCTCCGGCCGAGAGCTTCCAGCCTGAAATGTTTATCTCATAAGCCGAGGAGTTCAAAAGGACCGCGCCGAAATTCTTTCCGTTCCCCGCCCCCTTCACGGACAATTCTATCGGAACCGCTTTCAGAGCCATCCTTTGCGAAAATTCCGGTTCGCCGGAAACAGAAGACGGATAATATTCCAGGAAAACCGCGTAGTCCCCGGGAAAAGCGTACACATGGCTGAACTTTTCGGGCGGACCGCCTTCCGTTGAAGAAGATCCGTCGCCGAAATTCCAATAGAACTTGCCGTAGTGCACGACTTCTTTTCCTCTCTCAAGGATGGCGCCCCGGAATTCCGCGGGCTCCCCGGCAAAAGCGTAAAGCGAGGAAAATATTTTCGCTCTGACCGGCGGTTCCTTCGCCGCAACTCCGCCGGAAGCGTCCGAATACTCGGAATCCGCGCCTTCGCCCGAGCCATTTTCGGTAAATACGTTTTCCCGCCCGGGAGTGGGCGCGGAACTTTTCCAGGCCCCTTCAATGAGCTGGAGAGAATTGCCGTCTCCGCCCGCGCCGAGAATCGCTTCGTAGGAAACGGAATTAACGGGAGCGTTTTTGTCGCCGGCGTTAAGCTCCACGGTGGCGGTCTGATCTTCCGCCACGTTCGGCAGGCTGAAGCTCGCGGTAAAAATATTTCCGGAATTTCCGTATTTGTCCAGATAGGCGGAAACCTGCGAGTTGGCGACGATTACCGCGTACTCCCCCGCGGAAATTACGGAAGAGCCGGAATACGGCTTGATGGCGTGATTGGAAACGGAATTGCTGACCAGAAGCTTCAGCGAGGCGATGTCCGCGTCCGAGCTTCCTCCGTTGGATACTTCCAGCCAATCGATGTCGGCTCCTTCGGAATCGTACATTATCTCGCTGATATAGACTCCGCCTCCCGTTCCTTCGGCAAAAACGGAGGGGGCAAGGCCGAACAAAGGCGCCAGGCACAGCAAAAGCGCCGAAAACGAAACGCGCAAAGCGCGCGCAAACGATATTTTTTTGAGCATTTATATTTTTGCCGCTCTTGGCGATCTGGGGTTAATTTTGCCCGGATGACTTCAAGACAAAAATACTTTTAATTGGGACTCAAGGCCCTCTTGTGCTACAATCATACCATGGATGCGAGCGAAGACAATAGCAAAAACGGCAAGCAGTTGGATTTTCTGGCCATCGGAGACATCGTCACTGATACTTTTATAAAGATCAAGGACGCGCATGTGCACTGCAAGGTAAACTCGGAGGAATGCGAATTGTGCATGAATTTCGGAGACAAGATTCCGTTTGAGCTGGCAGTGACGCTTCCGGCCGTGGGCAACAGCCCGAACGCCGCGGTTTCCGCCGCGCGCTTGGGCCTCAAAACCGCCCTGATGACCAACATGGGCGACGATCGGAACGGCGGAGACTGCTTGGCTCAACTGGAGAAGGAAAACATAGACCGGACTTTCATAAAAATTGAAAAGGGAAAGCTGACAAACCATCACTACGTCCTGTGGTACGACGTGGACCGCACCATTCTCATCAAGCATGAAAAGTACGATCGGGAGTGGCCGGACACGAAGGAAGCGGGCATGTATGCTCCGCCAAAATGGATTTATCTTTCTTCGCTTGGAGAAGATTCCCTGCCCTTCCACGCGGAAATCAGCGCGTATCTAGCCAGACATCCGGACGTAAGGCTGGCTTTTCAGCCCGGCACTTATCAGATGGAATTCAGCACGGAAAAATTGAAAGATATTTACGCCCGCTCGGACGCCTTCTTCTGCAATCTGGAAGAGGCCAGCAGAATTTTAAAGACGGAAAGCGAAGATCCCATGGAACTTTCCAAAGGCATCGCCAAGCTCGGCCCGAAGATCGTGGTAATTTCAGACGGGCCGAAGGGCGCGTACATGTATATGAATGAGGAAATGTGGTCCATGCCCATATATCCGGACAAGACTCCGCCAAAAGAGCGCACCGGCGCCGGAGACGCCTTTTCTTCCACCTTTACCGCGGCGCTGGCGCTCGGCAAAACTCCCCTGGAAGCGCTTGCCTGGGGACCGATCAATTCAATGGCGGTAGTGCAGGAGATCGGCGCCCAGGCGGGATTGCTCTCCCGAGAAAAACTGGAAGAATATCTTAAAACCGCCCCGGCGGGATATAAGCCGATAAAGAAAAATTAGGCCATGCAGGAAAAATTCGATTCAAATCCGAAAAAAATAAGCACTGATGCCCTTGCCGAAGGAATTGAAGAGCTGGTTGAACCGGCTAATAAAATTTTGGAACTCAAAAAAAAGATAAATAAGGGCGAGAAAGATCCGACTATTAAGGAATCCATAAATAACATTGCCAATATCGCGGAAAAGTCCGAGATAGTTGAAAAAACCAAGGAATCGTCGGAAAAATTATTAGATAAGCAGAAAAATTAAAAGGTCGCAGCGCATTACATATATAGATACATAACAACAATATGGAAAATAATAATGAAACTATAATTCACAACAACATAGAAGACACAAACAAAGATGATCTGATTGATAAAGGACGAAAGGTACTCGAAAAATTAAACAACCGAGAAAAATTGTCCCAGGAGGATCTAGAGGTGCTAAGAAAAATCATTAAAGAGTTTAATAAGTAGCTTTTCTTTTGAGCACCTTCTCCGCGGAGGAAACAATGTGGGAGACCCCCATGCCGTAGTGCTCAATGAGCTCGTCCGGCTTTCCGGACTGGCCGAATTTGTCCTGCACGCCCACGAATTCCATCGGCACGGGATAATTCTGCGATAGCACTTCCGATACGGCGCTTCCCATTCCGCCCATGATCTGGTGCTCCTCCACCGTCACGATGGCTTTGGTTTCCTTGGCCAGAGCGATTATCTCTTCAGCATCAATCGGCTTCACCACAGCCAAATTCAATACTTTCGTTTTAATTCCCTTTCCTTCCAATTCTTTGGCAGCCAGAAGGGCGCGGTGCACGAGCGCGCCGGTGGCAATAATGCCGACCTGAGCAAGGCCGATGTCCGGCATCCAGTAAATTTCCGCTTTGCCGTGCTTGTATGGGGTTTCTTCCGTAGTGATTATGGGAGTCTTTTCCCTGGCCAGCCGGAGATACGCCGGCCTTTTCGTTTTGGCCAAAGCCAGAGTGGCCCGTTCCGCTTCCAAGGCATCGCAGGGAGAAACCACATCCATGTTCGGCATGGTACGCATGATGGCCATATCCTCCAGAGCCTGATGGGTTCCGCCGTCCGGGCCCACCGAAACTCCGGCGTGCGAACCGACCAGCACCACCTTGCGATCGTTGTAAGCGATAGTGGTGCGTATCTGTTCCCAGTTCCTGCCCGGAGAGAACATCGCGTATGAGGAGCAAAAAGGAATCTTGCCCATGGCGGACATGCCGGAAGAAACAGTGGCCAAATCCTGTTCCGCCACGCCCATCTCCACAAAACGTTCCGGAAATTTTTCGGCAAAAAGATTCATGTGGGTGGATTCCGTAAGATCGGCGCAGAGCGCCACCACTTGCGGATTTTCCTCTCCCGCTCGCAATAGCCCTTTGCCGAAACCTTTGCGTATCGGCGCCTGCTCCGCGTCCGGATTGAAAAGCTTCGGATTTAATTTTAATTTCGGATTCAGCATTTTTTTTACTTGGCTTGTGGGAGGCAAGGCCTCCCTCTTTGGCCTCCCACTTTTTTATTATTCGCTCTTTATTTTCCCGCCCAAGGTGCGCAGTTCTTTTAGCGCCATCTCTGCTTCCTTCGCATCCGGCGGTTTGCCGTGCCAGCGGTAATCCCGCTCAAATTCTTTCACTCCTTTGCCGGGAATGGTATGGGCGATTATTACGCTCGGTTTTTCATACGTATCCTGCGCCTCCTCCACCGCTTCGTTTAGAGCGCGGAAATCATGGCCGGAGGACTCTATCACGTTCCAGCCGAAGGATTTCCATTTGTCGGCGAATGGTTCCACCGGCATAATGTCCTCGGTAAAACCGTCTATTTGGATATTGTTCCGGTCAACTATGGCGATCAGATTTCTGAGCTTGTTCTTGCCGGCGAACATCGCCCCTTCCCAAGTATTGCCTTCGTCGCACTCTCCGTCGGACATGAAGCAGTATATATATCTCTTCCCGTCTTTGCCGTCCATTTTATCAGACAAGGCCATGCCAGAGGCTTGGGAAAGGCCTGACCCCAAAGGGCCGGAACTCGTTTCAAGCCAGGGCATGAATTCTCGATGGGGATGCCCCTGGAGACGGGAACCGAATTTTCGCAAAGTCCCTAATTCTTCCACCGGGAAATATCCGCTGTGAGCCATGGCGGCGTAATACACAGGGCAAATGTGGCCGTTGGAAAGCACCACTCTGTCCCGATCTTCCCACTTTGGATTCTTGGGGTCGTGTTTGAGAATATGGAAATAAAAAAGAGCGAAGACATCGGCCATGCCCAAAGGCCCGGCGGTATGCCCGCTGCCGGCGGAAAGAAGCATTTGAATAACGGACTCCCGAATATCGTTCGCTTTGAGTTCAAGTTCTTTTACTTTTTCATCGGAAAGAAAAGGCATTTATTGGAAAATTATAGCACAGTCAAACAAAAAATCCTCCGCAAGGGAGGATTTTTTGTTCAAAACGCGTGCGTAAAGGCTAGTTGTCTCCGCCTTCAGATCCGGGAACTTTGTACTGAACCTGGCTTTGGGTCTGGTTCTGAACCTGATTCTGAGGCTGAGTCTGTCCGGAGTTTTGCGTCTGGGTCTGAGTCTGAACCTGGATCTGCTGAAGGGCGGAACTGGCAGACGGAGCGACAGAAGGAGCCAGCTGCTGCATTCTCTGCAGGGTGCTGTCGTCCACTTCTCCCGTCGCGTCAAGCCCTTCTTTCTCCTGGAAAGCCTTCACTGCCTGAGTGGTGATCGGGCCGTAATATCCGGTAACCGATGGATAGGTAAAGGATCCTTCCGCTTTCAAGAAATCTTGGATGGCTTTGGTGTCTTCGCTTGAGCTCTTAATTCCCTGCACGGCCGATACGGCGGTGGAGGAAGCGGAAGAAGGAAGTACAACCGTAGGTCCGCTGGATTGGAGCTGGGCCACTTTCGCTTCCAGATTGTTTATCCGGCTCTGCAGACAAGTAATGACGCTCAATAAATCGCTCGCGCTTTGCGGGTTGACCGGCATGGCGCAGGAAGTGGATGGCGTCGGAGCGGGAACCGGAACCGGAACAGCGGTGCTTGTTGTGCTGGTTGTGCCGGCAGTGCTGGTGGTACTGCTCGATCCGGACGCAGCGCCGGTCGTGGTGCCGGTCGTCTGAGCCAATGATACGGCCGGCAAAGCCAAAGCTAATATTCCGGCGATTGCTAATATTTTTAATTTCATAATTTTTTGCGGCAAAATACCGCCTTACTGATAAATAAATGACCTTTCGCTCTTTTTGCCTAGAGGGCTTTAAATTCCTCTATGGCCCCAATTATATCATCAGCGCCGAAAATAGCCGAACCGGCTATAAGCCTATCGGCGCCGGCTGAAAGGATTGTCGGGGCGGTGCCTAGATTCACCCCTATATCCACGGATATTGGAAGATCCGGGAACTTTTCCTTTAATATTCTGACGTATGAGAGGCATTTTTCTTCCAGGGGCTCTCCTTGAACTCCGATTTTTGCGTTGCCCATCACCTGGACAAAATCAACGTAGTTGGCCAGGGGAAAGAAATCTTCCGGCATATAATCAAGGTCTAAAGCCACTCCGACGTCCATGCTGTCCCGGATATATGTGTCCATGCCCTCCAGGAATTCCGCAAAAGAGCGCAGGTCCCCCACCGCGCCGATATGAAAAATCATGCTTCTGGCGCCGAGTTTTGCATAAAGATCGAAATTTTCCACGCTGTCGGCCACCATCAGGTCCAGTTCGTAATCCAAATTCTCCCAGAAAGGCATCCCCTCTTCTTCGCTCAATATTTTCAAAAAGTCGGAATCCAATTCTTTGCCAGAAGTAAAAGGCCAGGTGCGATTCTTCACGAATGATCCGTCGCAGATGTCCACCTGCACCATCGGAACAAGCCCGCGCATTTTGTCGGCCTTGTCTTTCAGGTCCTCATAATTTTTCGGCAGTATTGCCGGAGTCACTTCCGCCATCTCTTGATTTTACCACAAAACCGAGAAGCGGGAGGCAAGGCCTCCCACTCCCCCTAGGCCTCCCGTTCCGCCTCTCTTTCCACTTTTATTGTTCCGAAGGAATCTTTATGGCGTCTATCTTGCTCAGCCGGCGGATATGACGTTCTCCGTTTGAGAAAGGGGTATTCAGCCATCTCTTCACCGCTTCAAGCATCATGTCTTCCGTAAGATACCTGGCCGCCAGAGACAGAACGTTTGAATCGTTGTGCTCTCGGGATCTTTCAATCACGTCCGACTCGTTGTCCACGACGCGCTTCGCTTCGCCGTAATATACCACCGCCCGCACATGCGGAAAGCGGTTGGCGGTTATCGCCTCTCCTTGCCCCGTAGATCCGAAGATTATTCCTCTGACATTGTCTGGGTCTTTGGAAATTTCCCGCGCCACCGGAATTACGAAATCCGGATAATCGTCTTCCTCGTTGTATTCAAAAGCGCCCTTGTCCACCACCTCATGCCCCCACCCCTTCAAAAAAGGAACGAGCCTTTCCTTTAATCCGAATCCGGCATGGTCTGTACCGACGAATATTTTCATTATGCTATTTGATATTCTTCCCCGTTTTGATCACATGATCCACCAGGGTATACGTATATCCCATCTCGTTGTCATACCAGCCCAGCACTTTCACCAGATTTCCTCCGACCACCCTGGTCATGGACAAATCCGCGATGGAGCCGTAAGGACTGCCCAGAATATCGCTTGAGACCAGTTCTTCGTCGGTAACGGAAAAAACGCTTTTCCATTTGTCTTCCTTGGCCGCTTTGCGCAGAATGTCATTCACTTCCTCGGCGGTGGTATTTTTTTTGGAAATGAAAGTCACGTCCACGATGGACCCGGCCGGCACCGGCACCCGCATGGAAACTCCGTCAAACATGCCGGTCAATTCCGGGAACGCTTTGGTTACGGCGATAGCCGCACCGGTTGAAGCGGGCACTATGTTCTGAGCCGCCGCTCTTCCTTCGCGGAAACTCTTTTTATTCGGTCCGTCCACCAGAGCCTGGGAAACGGTATATCCGTGAGCGGTATTCAAAATGGCTTTCTCGATTCCGAGGGCCTCATGCAAAATGGCGATCAGAGGACTGGCGGCATTTGTGGTGCAGGATCCGTTGGAACTCACGTCGCAAGCATTAAGCTTCTCTTCATTCACCCCCATGAGCACCGTGGCTCCGGGAACAGTTCCGTCTTCTCCGCCTTCGCGGGCCGGAGCGGAAATCACCACTTTCTTCGCGCCCGCCTTGAGATGGGCGCCCGCCTTCTCGTATGAAGTGAAGAACCCGGTGGATTCCACCACCACGTCTATGCCCAAATCTTTCCAAGGAAGCATGGCAGGTTCTTTCTCGCCCAGAATCTTCACGCTCTTGCCGTCAATTACAAGATTGTCCCCGTCCACTTTCACTTCATGATTCCATTTTCCGTGAACGGTGTCGTACTTCAAAAGATAGGCCATGTTCTCTTTGTCCCCCAGGTCATTGGCGGCCACGATTTCAATTTCCGGACGCTCCCAGGCGATTTTCAAGAACGATCTCCCTATTCTTCCCAAACCGTTTATGGCAACTCTTAGCTTTTTCTCCATTTGTATATTGTATCAACATAGAAAGATTATGCAAAGTGGATTTATGGTAAGATAAGGAAAAATGGAAAAAGAGGAAAAAGCGAAATTCGCGCATTTGCATACCCACTCGCACTATTCCCTGCTGGACGGACTTTCCAAGGTGGAAAGGCTGGTGGAGCTCGCCAAAAAATACAAAATGCCGGCTCTGGCCATCACCGACCACGGCAACATGTACGGAGCCATAGAATTCTACAAGCTGGCCCAAAAAGCCGGCATAAAGCCGATCGTGGGCGTGGAAGCGTACGTGGCCAACCGCTCCCGCCTGGACAAGGAGCCCGGCATAGACAACAAGCGGTACCACCTCACTCTCCTGGCCAAAAATTTGGAAGGATACAAGAACCTGATCCGGCTGGTGACTCTGGCCAACCTGGAGGGATACTATTACAAGCCCCGCATGGACAAGGAAATCCTGCGGAAATATTCCAGCGGGATTATCGCCCTTTCCGGATGCATGGGTGGAGAACTAGCTCGAGCCCTTTCCGCCAAAGATTCGGAAAAAGCGGAAAAAATTGTCAAGGAGCATCAGGAAATTTTCGGCAAGGAAAATTACTTTCTGGAAGTAATGAAACATCCGAAAGTGGAAGGAGAAGAGGAGGTGCGCAAGGCGGTGGTGGCTCTCGGCAAAAAATTCAATATTCCGCTCGTTGCCACGGTAGATTCCCATTATCCCTGCGAAGAGGACGCCAAAGCGCACGACACTCTCCTTTCGGTACAGACGAATTCAGACGTAAAAGACGAAAACAAATTCTCCTTCGGGGGCGACGACTACTCCTTCATCAGCCCGGAGAAGGCGGAAGAGCTTTTCGAAGACATTCCGGAAGCGGTGGCCAATACCGTGAAAGTGGCGGAAATGTGCAATCTGGAAATTCCTTTGGGCGAGTGGGTATTCCCGGATTTTGAGATTGAAGGCGGAAAAAACGCCGACGAAAAATTGAGAGAGCTTGCCTATGCCGGATTTGACCGGCTCGGAGTGAAAGAAACTCCGGAGATGAAAGAGCGAATGGAATATGAACTCGGAATTATCAAGAAAAAAGGATATTCTCCATACTTCCTGGTGGTGGGAGACCTGCTCCGGCACGCGCGGGAAAACGGCATTCTGACCACCATCCGCGGATCGGTGGCCGGCTCCCTGGTCACCTACCTGATCGGAATCACCAACGTAAACCCCATAGAGTACAAACTTCCCTTTGAACGGTTCTTGAACCCGTACCGCCCTTCCCCGCCCGATATAGACATGGACTACGCGGACAACCGCCGGGACGAGATGATAGAATACGCCAAAGGAAAATACGGCGAAGACAAAGTGGCGCAGATCGGAACTTTCGGAACCATGATGGCGCGCGGAGCGGTGCGGGACGTGGCCCGGGCTCTGGCCTATCCTTATTCCATCGGAGATCGCATTTCCAGAATGATACCGCTCGGCAGCCAGGGCATGCCCATGACCATAGACAAGGCCATGGAAATAACGCCGGAACTCAAGGAGGCTTACAAGAACGAAAAAGACACGAAAGAAATAATCGACTTGGCAAAGAAAATGGAAGGATGCGTCCGGCATATTTCTGTGCACGCGGCCGGAGTGGTTATTTCTCCGAAACCCCTGACCGAATACGTGCCGCTCCAGCTGGACCCGCGCGGAGGAAAAATCATCACCCAGTACGACATGCACAGCGTGGAAGACGCCGGCCTCTTGAAGTTTGACTTTCTGGGGATCAGGAACCTTTCCATTCTGGCGGACAGCGTCCGGCTGGTGAAAAAATTCTACGGAGAGGAAGTGGACTTGGAAAAAATCCCCCTGAACGACAAAAAAACTTTTTCCCTGCTTTCGCGCGGACAAACGGAAGGACTCTTCCAATTGAACGGCGCCGGCATGACCAGATATCTGAAGGAACTGCGCCCCACCACCATTCACGACATCAACGCCATGGTGGCGCTGTACCGCCCGGGACCCATGGAATCAATTCCGGAATATATCCGGCGAAAGCACAATCCGAAGCTGATAACTTATCTTGATCCGCGGATGAAAAAATTCCTGAAAGAATCATACGGCCTCATCGTGTACCAGGACGATCTTCTTTTCTGCGCCATTGAGCTGGCCGGATACAACTGGGAGGAAGCGGACAAGTTCCGCAAGGCGGTGGGAAAAAAGATTCCGAAGGAAATGGCGGCCCAGCACGAAAAATTCGTGAAGGGAGTGGTGGCGAACGGCCAGACAAAAAAATTCGCCGAAGATTTGTGGAAGCTCTTTGAACCTTTCCAAGCCTACGGGTTCAACAAGGCCCATGCAGCAAGCTACGGCCGAGTGGCGTACCAAACCGCTTATATGAAAGCGCACTATCCAGTGGAATACATGGCGGCCATCCTGACCGCCGAAAGCGGAGACACGGAGAAGGTGGCGGAAATAATCAACGAATGCAAGAACATGGGCATACCTGTCCTTCCGCCGGATATAAATGAGTCCTTCGGCGGATTCACTTGCCTGCCGGAAAACCCGGAACATCCGATCGGCCCGGAAAACAAGAGCGATAAAATACGCTTCGGGCTTTATACGATCAAAAACCTGGGAACGGACATCGCGGACGCCATTATCGTCGAACGCAAAGCCAACGGAAGGTATAAATCCATTTCAGGATTCCTGGAACGCATCAAGCACAAAAATTTGAACAAGAAATCCATGGAAGCGCTGATCAAGAGCGGAAGCATGGACGCTTTCGGAGACAGGGGTACGCTTCTTCACAATATGGAAGACATGCTCGCCTATAACCACGAATCTTCCAGGCAGAACGAAAATCAAGGATCCCTCTTCGGCGGAATGACAAGCGAAGAACTTCCCGCTTTCAGGCTTAAAGACGCTCCGGCCGCCACTCAGGCGGAAAAATTGGCCTGGGAAAAAGAACTGCTCGGACTGTATATTTCCGGCCATCCTTTGGATCGCCTGCGCGAGAAGCTGGAGAAGCGCGACATAAACATTAAAAAAATAAAAGAGGACATCGGTAACGGCATGCCCGTCACTATCGCCGGCATCATAGAATCCTGCCGGCCGGTTATCACCAAGCAGAATGATCGCATGGCCTTCGTAAAAATTCTGGACCTAACCGGAACCATTGAAGCGGTGGCCTTCCCTTCCATCTATGCTGGATCGGCGGACGTGCTTCAGCCGGAAAAATGCATCGCCCTTTCCGGAAAGGTTTCCCTGCGCAACGGAGAAAAGAGCATCGTGATTGAAGCGGTGAAGGAAGTATAGGAATCATCCGGGGCAGTGCTGAACAAAAGGGCATAAAAAAATCCGGCAGAAGAATTAGAAATGCCGGATTGGAAAAATTTTATTAAATTCAAACAAGGCAAGAAGCCCTGTTAAAAACAGAAATGACGATAGTATCGTTAACGGATTAACCTTTCCAAAGAAAAGGTAGTTTATTAAACATATTAATCCGCAAAGAACAGTTAGAAATATTGTCAACCAATGTATTATTATGACAATAAACATTATACTCACCTCCCTCTTTTTCAGAATGACATATTGTCTGTTTACGGTCAAGCCCCCGCCTTTGGCCGGGCGGGGCTCTTTATGGCGGAGGGTAACCCTCCGCCATTGCTAGTTGTATAGATTCATAGCCTTTTCCTTGCCTTCAGCCACGAAAGCCTCCAAGGCGCCGGCCACTTTCTTGGAAAGTTTCTTCAGTTCTTTCAACTCGCTCTCCTTGTACTTGCCGAGCAGGAATTTCAAAACGGCTTGCTCCCCTTTCGGCTTGCGGAGCTTTCCGGAAGGAGTGGCCGGGGAAATGCCGATGCGAATGCGCATAAATTCTTTTGATTTTAGCTTCTTGATCACGGATTCCAGCCCGCGATGCCCGCCGGAACTTTTGTTGAAAGAAATTTTCATGGATCCGATGGGCAGATCAATGTCGTCATATATCACCGCGATGTCCGAAAGCTTGATCTTGTGATTCTCTTTGGCGTGCAACACCGGTCCGCCGGAATTGTTCATGAAAGACACCGGCTTCAAGTATTCCACCTCCTTCTTGCCGGAACCTTCCCGATAATACAGGGCTTTGGCTTTCCCGCTTTCCTTCCAGTCCGCTTTCTTGCCCAGAATAAAATCAAGCATGATGAAGCCGGTGTTATGCCGGCTGTTCTCGTATTCTTCTCCAGGATTTCCCAGTCCCGCCACTAATTTCATTGCATTCAATAATACCAAAGTTTTTTCTATTGTGTCAAGGGGATTTTAGTGATATATTATCCCAATGGAAAGCGAAAATATCGGCTCAAACGAAGAAAACGCGAAGCCGACCAAGAAACAATCCGCCTGGGAAATGGTCCGCTTCATCATCCTGGCTCTGATCATCGTCATTCCCATCCGCATTTTCGTCGCTCAGCCGTTCGTGGTCTCCGGATCCTCCATGTACCCCACCTTCCAAAACGGTGACTACCTCATCGTGGATGAACTTTCTTACCGTACCGGAGATCCGCAAAGGTACGACGTGGTGGTGTTCCACTACCCCTTGGATCCGAGCAAATTTTTTATAAAAAGGGTGATCGGCTTGCCGGGCGAAACGGTTAAAATATTGGGCAACAACATCACCATTGTGAACAAGGATCATCCGGAGGGGTTTCAAATTCCGGAGCCTTTCGTTAAAAATCCCGGAGACAACGATATGACTTTCAACTTGAAAGAGGGCCAGTATTTCGTGATGGGCGACAACCGGAGCGCCAGTTCCGATTCGCGTTCCTGGGGAGCCGTCCCCCGCGACCTTATGTCCGGCAGAGTCTTGGTCAGGCTTCTGCCTCTTAACGATCTTGGAATCATGCCCGGGGAATACAAGGCGGCAAGCCTGCCCGGCCAGACAAAATGAGCAAGAGCAAGAAACAGCCAGTGAAAAAATCAAGCAAAAAAGAAATTTCCTCTCCGAAAGGAATGCGGGACATCATGGACAAGGAATATTATTCCTTCCAGGGGTTTTTTGAGAAAGCCCAGGAAGTGGCAGTGTACTACGGATTCAAACCCATCCAGACGCCGGTATTGGAATACGTGGACATTTTCGAGCGCGGAGTGGGCGAGGGCACCGACATCATAGACAAAGAAATGTACACCTTGAAGACAAAAGGCGGAGACCATCTGGCTCTCCGTCCGGAGTTTACCGCCGGATTAATGCGAGCGTACATTGAGGACGGCATGCAGACCCTGCCCCAGCCGGTGCTTTTGTACAAATACGGGCCGGTTTTCCGACATGACAATCCGCAGAAAGGGCGTTATCGGGAATTCCGCCAATTCGACCTGGACGCGCTCGGCAGCGAAAAGAGCATCATGGACGCCCTGGTGATCAAAGCGGGCATGAGCATCCTGGAAGACGCCGGCGCAAAGAATCTTTCCATAGACATTAATTCCATCGGGGACAAGGAATGCCGAGGAACGTACGTCAAAGAGTTGACGGCATATTACCGCAAGCATATTTCATCGCTGTCGGCGATTGATCGCGAACGCTTGAAAACCAATCCTCTGCGCATTTTGGATTCAAAGGATCCGAAAACCATGGAGATAAACGAGGAAGCTCCGGACTCGGTGAGCTATTTGTGCACCTCCTGCAAAAAACACTTCAAAGAGGTGCTGGAATATTTGGAAGAGATGGATATTCCGTTCAACATCAACAAAAATCTGGTGCGAGGGCTTTCATATTATACCCGGACGGTATTCGAAGTGATGGCGGAAGTGGAGCCGGAGGAAAAAGGAAAGGAACAAGAAGCGAAAAAAGCTGAAGCGGAAAAAAGCGATCCGGCAGAGGGAGAAAAAGAAGGGATGAAAAACCTGATCGCCATCGCCGGGGGCGGACGGTACGACTACCTGGCCAGAGCCCTCGGAGGGAAGAAAGACGTGCCGGCGGTGGGATTCTCCATGGGAGTGGACAGGATAGTTGAATCTTCCTGGTACAAGCATCTTTCCCCCCGCATCATCAAGAAGCCTAAAATATGTTTCATCCAGCTCGGAACCGAAGCGAAATTGAAAAGCTTAAACATCATAGACATTCTGCGCAAAGCGCATATTCCGATTTCCCAATCACTTTCCCGGGATTCGCTGGGAAGCCAGCTCTCCATCGCCGAGAAGCTGGGCATTCCATATGTGATAATTTTCGGAGTGAAAGAAGCCTTGGAAAATTCGGTGATCGTGCGGAATATGGAAAGCAGATCCCAGGAAACGGTGAGGATTGAAAAGCTCTTGGAGTACCTGAAGGAGCTGAAGTAATCCGGCCGGCTGGCAATCCGGGCAAGCGGCCTGCGAAAAGCGCACACAATGAAAAAGATACTGCAAAAAGGAGAAGGAGACCCTGTTTTGCGCGGAACGACCAAGGACGTTCCGGTGAAGGAGATTACTTCTCCGAAAATACGCAAAATAGTGAAAGAAATGTCCGAGGCCCTGAAGAGCCAGGACGACGGCGTAGCCATCGCGGCCCCGCAGATAGGATATCTGCTTTCCATTTTCGTGGTATCGGGAAAAGTTTTCGACAAAGATTTTTTGGAAGGGCGGGAAGCGAAATATTCTGGAGGGAAAACAGCCCCGGCGGAAAGCCGAAGCGTGTCCGCCGGACGGCCGAAAGACATGATTTTCATAAATCCGAAAATCTCCAAGCTTTCAAAAGAAAAAGCGTGGCTGCCGGAAGGATGCCTTTCGGTGCGCTGGCTTTACGGCCAAGTGCATCGCTCCAAGAAAGCGACGGTGACGGCCTATGACGAGAACGGCAAAAAATTCACCCGAGGGGGAAGCGGGCTGTTGGCCCAAATCTTCCAGCACGAAACGGATCATTTGAAAGGAACGCTTTTCACGGATACGGCCAGAGACGTGAAGGAGGAATTGCCATAATGTCCAGGGCGGAGGGTAACCCTCCGCCCTGGACATATTGATAAAAAATTGTATGAAAAATTTGAAATTCGCTTTTTTCGGAACGCCGGAAGTGGCCAGTAAAACGCTGGAAATATTGAAAGAGGCCGGATATATACCGGCCTTGGTGGTGACTTCTCCGGACAGGCCGAAAGGAAGAAAAATGATAGTCGCTCCCCCGCCGGTAAAAATTTGGGCAGAGAAAAACGGCGTGCCGTGCCTTCAGCCGGAGAAGCCGGACGCAGAATTCGCGGAGAAACTGTCTTCTCTGGCAAGCGGAGGCCCCGCCGGACCGGCCGGAACATGGGATCTCTTCATCGTAGTCGCCTATGGAAAAATCCTGCCGAAAAAAATCCTTTCAATGCCCCGGCTCGGTTCCATAAATATCCACTATTCCCTTCTGCCGAAATATCGCGGAGCCTCGCCGGTGGAATCGGCCATACTCTCCGGCGAAACGGAAACGGGCGTGGCAATCCAGCAGATGGAATTAAAAATGGATTCCGGGCCGATTTTGGCCGTGCAAAAAATGCCGATCGGTCCAGACGAAACCGCGCCCGAATTGCGGGAACGGCTGATAAAGATCGGCGGAGAAATGCTGGAGCGGACCCTGCCGGAAATCGCCGAAGGAAAAATCAAGCCGGAACCGCAAGATGAATCACGAGCGGTTTTTTGCGGAAAAATTTCAAAAGAAGACGGGCATCTGGACCTGTCGGACGATCCGGTAAAAAACTACAACAAATTCCGCGCCTATGCCGAATGGCCCCGCACCTTTTTCTTCCAAGACGGCAAGCGGATCGTAATCACAAAAGCCGCCCTCTCGGACGGCAAATTTGAAATCCAGAAAGTGATTCCGGAAGGAAAAAAGGAAATGGCTTACGAGGTTTTCCGGAAAATCAATACTTCGCGGTAGCAGGATTGCGCCGGGTCAGGCGCTTCATCATCTTTTTAACGGAAAGGGCTCCCCGCTTGAAAAGGGTATGCTTGCGGTCCCTTTTCTTGCTTATCTCCCGAAAGAGCGACTCCCGCACGGCGTCCACGGCCCGGTAGAGGTCCTCCTCGTCGGAACTTGAATAATACGTTTCTCCGTTTAAGGTAAGATGGCAGTCCGAATGGAAGACCGGGCCGGATTTATGATGCTTGGTGCTCTTGCTCACTTCAAAAACAAGCAAGGCTTCCGCGCCTTCTTTTTCCGCCGAGGAAATTAATTTTTCAAGGCTGGCAACGTTTTTTTGTATATGCTCTTTGATTTGGTCGGTCAGTTCAATATTTTTCCCTTGCAAATTTATTTTCATATATATTTTATATTAAAACTTATAATGAAAGGCCGGTCTTCTTATCATTATACGCAACGTTGCAAGCTCTATTTCATTTCAGGAATTTTACCGTATTGGCAATCAGATATGCCATGCTGTCAACATGCTCGGGGCTGAAAGATTTCTGTTCCGCCTGGCAGGCGGACGTTTTCGGCTCGGAATAATTCAGGCATTGCACGTAGCGCAGGGCGAAGGTCAGCACAACTTTCTTCCCTTCTTTTTCAAAAGCGTAGGCGTAATTGGCATATGTACTGCCGGCCGCTCCTCCGCTTTCCGTTGTCACGCAGAAGGGAATGCCGTTTAGGGTCTTCTCTTCCGTTTTTCCTCCCTGCATGGTTTCCTGCCCGGCATTCAGGCAAGAAAATTTTTCGGAGAGCGCCCGCACCTTCGGAGGCCAGTCCGAGGTAGAGATATATTCCGGATCGGTTTGGATGCTGGACGGATACATGAAAGAAACTCCCGCGCTCTTGTCTTTGACAAGTATCATATTCTGAGAGTTTTCAACCGCCGCATTCTGAGAGGCGCCGGACGCGGACGGCGGCTCTTTCGGCGCCTGAACCGGTTGCGGACCGGAGAGAAAAGCGAAAACAAGTATGAGCGCAAATACAACGACAATTCCCCAAAAAAGTATTTTCTTGTTTCCCGGGCATGTCATGGTGTTTCTTGTATTATAGCACGACTGACAAGGACGCCGGCCTGCCCCGGCCGAAGCCGGGGCAGGCCGGCTTTTAGGCGGAGGGTAACCCTCCGCCCTTCCAAATCCTAGTATTCCCCTCCCGCCGAAGGAGCGGAAGGTTTTTCTTCCTTCGGTTCCTCGGTCACGGCCACTTCCGTGGTCAGAAGAATAGAAGCCGCGCTGGCCGCGTTTTCCATGGCCGTACGGGTCACTTTCACCGGATCAATGATTCCGGCTTTGAGCATATCTTCCACAAACTTGTCGTTCACCGCATCGTATCCGTATGCTTCCTTGCCCGCGCTCATTACCCGGTCCACCACGGCGCTGCCGTCGTCTTTGCCGGCGTTGGCCGCGATCTGGCGCAGAGGCGCCTGCAGAGCTTTCATTACGATTTCAAATCCGAGAGCCGTTTCCCTGGGCTCGCCGGCGGAAACTTTCTTCACGGCCAATTTTTTGGCCACCACGGCCAAGGCGCTTCCGCCCCCGGCCACCACCCCTTCTTCTATGGCCGCCTTGGTGGCGTTCACCGCGTCGTCGATCTTGTCTTTCAGATATTTCATTTCCGTCTCGGTGGCGGCGCCCACTTTGATCACGGCCACTCCGCCCGAGAGCTTGGCGATTCTCTTTTCCAACTTTTCCTTGTCGTATTTTGAATCCATGGTCTCCCGCAGATGCTTCAGCTGGGACACTCTCTTTTCAATCTCCGCTTTCTTGCCTTTTCCCCCCACGATAATGGTCTTGTCTTTGGTGGCCAGAACCCTGCGAGCGCCCCCTAGCATATTCAGTTCCGCATCCTCGAGCTTCACACTCACTCCCTGCTCGCCCGTAACAAGCTTGGCGCCCACCGTAAAGGCGATATCTTCCAGCTGGCTCTTCTTGTCATCTCCGAAACCGGGAGCTTTCACCGCCAACACGTTGAATCCGCCCCGGAGCTTGTTTAAAACAAAAGTGGTCAGGGCTTCTCCGTCCACATCTTCGGCGATTATCACCAAATCCTTCTTTCCGCTCTGCACCAATTTCTCCATAAGCGGCAAGATCTCCTTCACGATTGAAATCTTCTTGTCGGTCACCAGTATCGGCGCGTCTTTCATTTCCGCTTCCATCCGGTCCGGATTGGTGATCATGTAAGGCGAAACGTATCCCTTGTCAAATTCCAAGCCTTCGGTCACTTCCGAATCCACCCCGAAGGACTGCGATTCTTCCACCGTGACCACGCCGTCCTTGCCCACCTTGTCTATGGTGTCGGCAATGATTTTCCCGATTTCAACGCTCTCGGCGGAAATGGTGGCCACTTGCCGGATCTCGTCTTTCTCCTTTATCGGCTTGGCAATCTCCCGCAGGACTTTCACCACTTCGCCTGAAGCTTTTTCAATGCCCGAGCGCAGGGCCATGGCGCTCACTCCCATCATGGTATGCTTCATGCCTTGGTCTATGATGGCCTGGGTCAGAATTACGGAAGTGGTTGTGCCGTCTCCGGCCGTTTCGTTGGTCTTGCTTGCCACCTCTTTCACTATTTCCGCGCCCATGTTTTCAAACTTGTCTTTCAAGCTGATGTCCCGGGCGATGGTCACTCCGTCATTGGTGATGGAGGGCGATCCGTAGCTTTTTTCCAAGACCACATTGCGCCCGCGAGGGCCCAAGGTAACCTTCACCGCGTCCGCCACGGTATCCACGCCCTTTTTCAGCTTCTTGCGAGCATCTTCGTTGAATAGGATTTGTTTTGACATGATTGTTGGGGGGGCGGAAAATTTCGCTCATATGAGCGAAATTTTCCGCCCTTGCATTACTTGATTACTGCTAAAATATTTTCTTCCTTGATCACAAAGTATTTCTTCTCGTCCACTTTTATCTCATCGTAACCGTACTTGGAAAAGATTACTTTGTCTCCGACTTTTACCTTGAGCGGTATGAGCTTTCCGTCCTGGTATTCTCCCTCGCCCACCGCGATCACTTTTCCGCGCTCGGGTTTCTCGGACGAATTGCTTTCCGGAATATATATCCCTGATTCGGTCTTATCTTTTTGTTTTTTCTCCTCTTCGGGCTCCACCAGTACGCGAGCCCCGACCGGAATGACATTTACGCTTTTTCCGCCGGCCTTACTGCCTTTTGGGCCGGACTTTTCTTTTGTTTTTGGCATATATAAAATATGAAATTAGTTTCTAATACGTGGTGTATTATAGCCAAATTTTCCTTGATGGCAAGGAGTGAGGCCAGTATCTATAATTTGATATTATTTTTGTTTATGATATATTGCGGAGCGTAGGTCCATCTTACTTAAAAAATTTCAGACCCCGGACGGCGTCCGCCCGGGTTTCCTTCCAAATTGGTCGTACGACCAAAAGGACCTACTTCTAATTAAAAAGTCTGTTTCTCATAAAAGGGAGAGAAACAGGCTTTTCTTCTTTTTAATGAGACCGGCAAATTCTTTTTTTGCTAGATAGTCGAACAATCCACAGAATTATACGTAATATCCGCTGATGTCTGCGTCTTGTCCGGCACCAGGATTCCATTCTCGTCTTTGAGCGGCCAGCGCTTCTTCACCAGGCCGTTCGCGGTCACATCATATTCTTCCTGCTCCTTGTTCTGCGATCCTTCAACTGTATATGAATACAAAACGTCTATCACGTTGTCTTTGTAAGTGCCGGCAAGCGTGCCGGTATACCCGTTGGTCATGTCCGGCCCGATTTGAGTTCCGCTTTTTGTTCCGGTAACTTTCTCCCCGCTTATATCAAGCTTGATCTTCTCGTCCACCGTATACGGAGCGCTCGCGGTCGCTTTCTGCAAACGGGAGAAACACTTTGCGCCGGAAAGGACCGCAACGGCGCCGGATTGGTTTGCCTGGCCGGTTTGGTTCGCGGTATTGGCGGGCGTTTGGGCGGGATTTTCGCCTGTTTCCTGCCGGGGCTCTTTGAGCTCGCTGGTCGCGGATTCAGGGCTGTTAAAGAATACAAGACTGGCAACGACCGCCACCGCCACCGCGGCGATCACCAGCAAAGCTAAAGATGATTTTTTCATAATCTACAGATTATAGCATGGAAATTTGCGCCGTGCATCGCCCCAAAAATCGCCCCAAAAATGGAAAAGCCTCTCAATGGAGACTTTCCATCAAGAGGCTATGTAAATTGAAGGGAATGCTGAAGAGGGTAAATGCACTCCAGCATCCAATTTTCTAGTTCTTCTGTGAAAAATTCTTCCCGAAAACCGGGAATTTTTTCTGAAAAATATCTATAATCAGCGATCTCGTCCCAAATGACTCTGCGAAGTAAGTCGCTGTTTTTTGACCAAATCGGGAAGAAAAGATATTCAAACTTTTCCAATCCTTTAAATACTACGGCCTCGTAAAATCTGTCCTTTGCTAATTTTTTCATTATTTTTTTAGCCCGTTTTGGAAAAGATTGCGGGATATTTAAAGAAAATTGAAGAAGAAAAGCTTCTTCAAAACTTTTTTTAATGAGATCAGGAAGCTTGCATATTGATCTCATAAAAATCCTATATTCTTTTAAATCCCTTTTTTCGTTTTTTAACCTAGCCAAGGTATCTCCCCGAGTCTCCCCATTATCATGAAATTTAACGCACTGCAAGATAAGGCTTGTATCAAGTGTACATTTTTTTCTCTCGATAAAATACGGATTAATAACTATTAAAGCAGCATCAGCAAACTGCTGAAATTGGTTAATATGTACAACTGTAGGCTGAAGACCATTCCCATTTTTACTAATACCACCTCCCCATCGATAAACATGCTCCAGAAGAAATGAGGCTTCCCAGATCGGCATGAATTTTCCGATAAAACTATTTTCTGTAACTGCTTCCATACTTACCTCCTTCGGTTTTGTGAAGCTTATTTCAATGAAAAATTATTTACTCCCAAATTACCATTTTTTGATAAAATGTAAAGGGCATGACTATTTTGCGAAAAATACTACCGATTCAAAACAGTAATGCTTACCTGCAGGACCGTGGCAAAGAGCACCCACAAGAGATACGGAATGTTTACGAGAGCGATCCATCTTACCTTGCGCCAGACTGCCGCCATGGCCCAAATCAAAGTTCCGAGCACTAAAAGTATATCCAGCATGGCTAGAAAATTATTCTGCAGCCCGAATTGGATCGGACTGAAGAGCAGATTGAAAGCGAGATTAAGAATAAAGGGCAGGGCCGTCCAGCGCGGCACTTCCCTCTTTATGGCTTTGATAAAGAGCGCGCCGAAAGAGATTATGATCAAAACATAAAGCACGCTCCACACCGGCCCAAAAACCCAAGCGGGCGGGGCAAATGACGGCTTTATTAAGGATGCGTACCAAACGGCGGTTTGCATGGCATTAAAATATTGACCTTTATATTATACCAAAAATAAAAGATCCCCGGAATATCCAGGGATCACAAACTTTTTTATAAACAGTAGAAACTGGCGCAATCGCCAGTATTGCTAAGAAAAAATGTAACTCCGCCAGGAATTTGCCGGCTGGAGTTGGCTTCTTTTACCAATTTCCACAATTCGTTTTGGGAAATGGTAAAAGAGAATTGAAGAACTTTCTTTGCCGTGGGGAACGGCAAACTTTGACAGAGACTTTTCACGTCTTCAATGGAAAGTTTCTGTTTTGGGATTTGAACATTTTCCATAAATCCTCCGTATCTATTTTTATTTCATCCTTGCAAAAAATTCTTCCCGCAAGAATTTTTTGTTTAATTTTTTTCCGAGATTTTTTTTGATCTCCTTAATTTCTTGGAAAAGGAGATCATCGGATATGGTTCCCTTAGGCTGTATAACTGTCTTCCCCTTTAGAATTCCGAATTTATCCGCAATCCGGACCATAGTGTAAAAATCAATATTTACACCTCGCCCCACCCAATACACTGAACAATTTTCAAGAAGGGAAAAATTTTTTCCTTCTTGGGCAATTTTTATTACTTCTCCCCAAAGAACTCCAAAAGTACTTTGAAAAGTTATCTTGGTACCGATAACTTCTCCTGCTGATCTGCAAATATAGAACATTTCTTCCTCCGGGAAATAATTAAAAAATAGTTATTTAATTTTCAAATCTCATTTCAAATTACCACTCGCCCCACTAGTTGTCAACACCCAAAAAGAAACTCCGCAAGAAGTAGTCCGGCTTTCTCATGCAACGTTTCCTATTCTTCCACTCCCTTCCTTGCGCTCGCGTACGCGCACCAGTCACAGCTTGAACCGGAAGCGGGGATTTCCTCCCCTTCCAAACACTCTTTGATGTCGGCAAGCGTTCCTTCCACCCACGAATCGTCCCCTTCGTAGGGAATCAGATTCACGTCAAACTCAATCTTTTTGTCAAACGCCTTCCGGTCCAGGCGCCCCGTGCAGTACACAAAGTATCCGGTGTCCGAGACTTTCAAGCCGTTTTGCCGCAAGAGCCACTGATACACTTCCATCTGGCGCTTGTAGCCGTCCTGCCATTCCTTATCAAGCTCCGTCACCGCTTCCTCTTTGGCAGTGGACTTGTAATCCACCACGATGTACTCGCCCTTGCCGTTGATCCAAAGGTCGTCTATGGCCCCGCTCACCAGCATTCCAGTGGGCTCGTGCATGTACTGCACTCCCTTGAAATTTTCCCGCCAAGTATCAAGCTCTTCATGCGGAGCGGGAATCGCGTCTATGCCGTATTCTTTCTGCAAGGGATGCTGCTCTCCGCGAGCGCGATGAAAATCAAATTCTTGTTTCAAGAGATGGTCTACCGCGCTGTTTAAGGAAAACGGAAAGCCGGGCACGCGCTTTACCCCAAGCTTATTATCCAGATAGAAACAGCGGGGACATTCAAGAAAGAGATCTATTTTACTGCGGGAAAGCTTCCAGTTCTTTCCGCCGTAGTTCCAAGCGGGACCGCGAGATGATTTGTAGTATTGGGACATGGGGAGATTATAACATTTATCTTATCTCTCTTTATTAATGTGGATAACTTTGACTTCGGACCTTTAAAAGTATATAATACGCGTGTCTTGGAGTTTTTCCATAAAACTCTAAGGGTATTACATCCAAGGGCAGCCCTCCGCAAGGAGGGCTGCTTTTCTTGAGGCCGAACGAAAATTCACGTCGTGCACCCGCCCGAATATTCTAATGTTTAGATGCTTGCGCATAAGGCAAAATTTCCCGGAAACTCACATTTCCTGCCAAAGCTCGTATGCCTCGTCCAGATCAAGTCCTTCTTCATCGGCAAAATCCCGGACCTCCAGCGCCTCGTCGTATTCCAGATCGTTTTCTTTGGCAAATTCAAATAGTTCTTCATCCATACTTAGGATTATATCACCTAAAGAAGTATAATATGCTTAAGGTTTGTCGTGCCCGTGGGTCGGGTAAAGGGCTCGGTATGCTGAACCAAATCCGCCGAGTCCTTTAATTTACCTTGCCACGCCCGGCGCCCGCTTTATGATTATTTCCCCGGAATAAACTTCATGGAAATGGAATTCACGCAGTGGCGGATGTTCTTCTCGGTCAAGCCTTCGCCGGTGAAAAGATGCCCAAGATGCCCTCCGCACTTGGCGCAAGTTATCTCTGTGCGCATGCCGTCAGTATCCAGACTTTTGTGAATTGCTCCCGGAATCTCGTCGTCAAAGCTCGGCCACCCGCAAGTGGACTCAAACTTCATCTTGGAATCGTATAGCGGCGCCCCGCACTGCCGGCAAACGTAAACGCCCGTTTCTTTATTGTTCACATATTCTCCGGTGAAAGGCGCTTCCGTGCCTTTGTCTATGATTATGCGTTTTTCGGCGGGGGTGAAGGGATTAAAATTCATAATTTATCTCAAATCGCTTAAATCTTTTTTGACGGAAACTTTATAATCCACTTTTATGGCGGCAAAATGCTTCTCCGCGCATTTTATTTTCTGTTTTTCTTCCCAGGTAAGCTCTCGCTCAAGATTTTCATAATCAAACTTTGTTTCTCGCACAAGATACAATTTCTCTCCTTCAGGCGTTTTATACACAATAGCCCAGTCGGGTATATAAGAGCCAAGAGGAGTATCTACTACAAAACCTCGGGGTAGCTTTGTATATACTTTTATATGTGAATTTTGTTCCAAATTTCTTGCAAATTCCTCTTCGCCCTTACTGTCAAAGACAGTTCTTTCAAAAACGGATCTTTCGCTTTTTATACTTCTGCTAGGTAATGCCTCAAAATCGGAAAATAATAATTTTATTTCCCATACTTCTCCTGTAGGAATATACTTTAATCCCTCACTCACAAGCATATCGTTCAGTTCGGCTTTAATTGTCAAAATTACGCTCCGTATATATTCTTCTGGATTTTCAAATATGAGATATAGATTATTTACCTTAGAAATAATATTAAAAATTGTTTTTCGGGTTATACTGGTTTCTGAAGCTATACGATCAATGAAATTCCCGACAGCGGTATATCTTTCTATTCTCTGTCCTATGGAAGTATTTTCCCGACTACTGCTTATTTGTCCAAGCTCATTGAAATGAATCTCCCCTTTTTCCACACTAACTACGATTTTGCGTATATCTAATTTATTTATTTTCTCTACAGAGTTCTTAATAAGTTTATCCGTCAGCACTTCCAAGCTAAACTTCGTTCGGTTACTGATTTTTTTCCATAATTCTTTAAATTCTTCCGAAACTAGATACTTCGTGGTCTTTACAGTTATTTTCTTTTCTTTCGCGTTCCTCGGACGTATTTCTCCAGTATATCCGGCCTCATTGAATTCTTCCTGAAGCCCGTTAGCATATTCTTCGTAGCTTGAATTAGCCACCACAGTCAAAATATTTATATCTTGGTTCTCTACCCGGTCTCCGTTTATATCCACAGGCAATCGCAATCCCCGGCCTATTTCTTGCCTTTTTTTCATTTCCGACCTCGTCTCGCGAAGAGTACATATCTGGAAAATGTTTGGATTATCCCATCCTTCTTTTAGGGCGGAATGCGAGAATATAAAAGAAACAGGCTCACTAAAGGATAGGAGTTGTTCCTTGTTTTTCATTATCAAATCATAAGCTTCTTTATCCGCCTTGGCAGCCCCAGTGGTACTGTCTTGATATTCAACAACTCCCTTTGTTTTTTTGCTTGCAAAATATCCTTTATGAACCGATTCTGCATCCAGTTTTTTAAATCGGTCATAATTTCTCTTCAGTCTGTTAAATTCTTCAATAAATAATTTACGGATCAAGCTGTCTTCGTGCACATAGTTATCCACCTTGTCTATGAAAAAAAGTGAAAGCACTTTTATTTCATCTCCGACTTCTTCCTGTTTGTCAAAATGCGCTTTGATAGTTTCCTTGATTTGGGTACGGAAAATCAGTTCCTTGTCTTCCGTCATTTCTTCTAGTTCATAGAATTTTCCATCAGAAAGTTCTACTCTCGCATGGGTAGCATTCACATCCTCCACAAAAATGTCGTGGTATTTCGGGTTCTGCTTGGATTTCCTAAAAATATCGTCTCCGGCCGTTATGGTAATTTCTTTTTCTCCATACTCACCGTTTGCATTTTTCACCTCAATAATTACTTTTGCTTTGGGGTTTTCTCCTCTTTTGGTTATGATATCCTTCACTTTAAAAATAAAAGCGCCCGGGTCGCTTTCCTTTACCCCGCAGACCGCTATCTTTTTCACTAGTCCTCTTCTATACGCGTCAACGGGAGTAAGCCGATAAACTAAATTATGAATTTCTCTATGAGTTGCGCTATAACGCAGCTTAAATAGCGGATTAAGGTCGGAAATAGAAGCCTTTGCAAGTTCCGATTCCATATTCTGCGGTTCATCCATGATTACCACCGGCTTCGTTTCCGCCACTAGGTCAATCGGCCTGTCTCCATGAAAACGGTCCGGGGTCTGCCGCATGATATTCGTATCGGTATTAAAGGACTGTATGGTCATGATCATTATCTGTACATCATTTGAACTTACAAATTCCCTTACCTTGCTTAGCTTGTCCGAATCATAGGCAAAATATCCGAAGCCTATGTTGTAAATCTCCCGAAAATGTTCTTTTGTCTGCTCAATTGTTTTCAACACACCTTCTCGAATGGCTACGGAAGGCACCAAAATTATAAACTTCTTCAGCCCGTATTTTTTGTTCAACTCAAGAATGGTGCGCAAATACACGTACGTCTTCCCCGTCCCTGTTTCCATTTCAACGGAAAAATCAAAAGAATTCACATTTTCCGACTGTTCAATATTGTTATTTTTCTGAATGACCTGAAGATTCTTCAGAATTCGGCCGGTATCAATTTCCAGTCTGTTTGCGATAACCGGCGAGAGGCTTTGCAAATCAAAAGAGGAGCCCGCCTGGACAATATTCTTCCCCGTATCAAAAAGGTCAGCGATTGCTTTTATCGCGTCAAGCTGGAAATCAAGGTTTTTTGAAAATTTGAATTTCATCTTTTTCTTTGATAAAATATATTCAGTTAAAAATTTTATGCTTTTCAGTAAATCATCTATACCTATATCAACCGTAATGCTTTGCTTGACATTCGTTCTCGTAATCGGTAAAATCGCTTTAGCGATTTTACCGATTACGAGAAAAAATTAGACTGGAATTTTTGTGTTTTCTCATACTTTTGTCGGCTCTAAAATTCTAGGAATAATTAAATCTCTGCTGAAAAATAGAAATTCCTCTGCTTTTTTTATTTCCTGCGCTGTATGGAAAAAAGAATACTCCTTTTTTCTTGAACGAGAATATAATTTTTCAATCTCCGGAACGTTGTCATAAGAGACAATCCATCTTATACCCTTTATATTCTGAATTTTTTTACTTACTTTCTTGTGGTCAATTTGCTTATAATGATTCATATACAATGATGGACCTTTTAGATAATATGGCGGATCAAAATAAAATATTGTGTTTTGTTTTTCACTCTGTTTCTTTATTTCTTTCACTAAATCCAAGGCGTCCAAATTTGATAAGTTAATTTTACTTTTGTATTTCGCAATAAGTTTTATTCTCCTTATCAAATCTTTTTTATTAAATCTGCAATCGATTTTATAATTTCCTTTTTGATCTTTGCCACCTATCACCCCGCCATCAATGATTCCCGAATGATTTGTCCTATTTAAAAAGAAGGTTGCGAAACCTAAATCAAACAATGATTCATATTTCTTGTTATCGTATATTTTTTTATATTTTTCCCAACTTTCCATTGTGACTGGCGTTGTTTTAATTTTGTTGCAAAGTTTTTCATTATAATGGAGAACTGAATACCAGAAAGCGTAAATTGCCCTGTCTTTATCATTAATGGTTATTTTATCAACATAACCATTCATTAAAAGATATAGAGCAACGGATGCACCGCCAGCGTACGGTTCTACATAATGGCCATTAATATTATTTCTTACGCAAATTAAAGAAATAAATTTTGCCAATTTATTTTTTCCACCTGGGTATCTTAATGGAGAATAAAATTTCATATAAGTTATCCTCTATTAATATGAGTAAAAACACTTATACCATCAAGCTTTTTAGTCGACATTCCTCTTTCAAAAGTAGTATGTTTTTTAATTTTATGTTCTGGATCATAAATAAATAAATAAATATTTTTACAATCAGATCTACGGCTATATTTTATTAAATCATTATTTAACTCTTCTTCTAATTTTTTTCTCAAAGTAGATTCTTGAGATTTTCTTGTTAAAGTTGTTTTTACTTCAATAATGGATCCATTATCCATTAATAAGAAATCGGGTCTTGATGGGGAGGCTCCATCTGAAGGATTCCATTCTTCACTTACAACATCTTCAAAAAACATTGATAAGATTGCGTGTAAAAGATCTTGGACATCGTACTCATCATTAATAATAATGGTAGGTCTTCCATCATGTCTCGTTTTTAATTGTTCGGCAACAAAGTCAAAGTGTATTAAAATATATTTAACAATTTCGGCGGCCTTTTCACTTGTATATCTTACAGAATTTCGTCTCGGAATAAGTTCAACTTCCTTAGAAAGTTTTCCGAGCGTGTTCTTTTTAGCAGCATTTTCATTTTTACTACTATTTTCCTTTAAATTAAGATCCTTAAGCAGAGTATTAAAATATTCTTTTTTCTGTTCATTATTATGCTGTTTTCTGGAATCTGCTACTCCAAGAGCGACATCCTCTATTATTTTTTTAAGAATTTCATTAAACCTTTCCTCGTCTCCATCAATAACAATTCCTCCTTTTTCATCAAAATGATAATATAAATATTTTTTACCAACATTACTATCTACTATTCTCTCAAGGCTTGTTATTTTAAATTTTGCGGGATCAGAAATAATTTCCTGTACTTCTGTTGAGAAATTAAAAGATTTAATTTTTTCATACAGTGAGGCCCTTTTTAGATGTGTCTTTTTTTGGTTTAACTCTTTGATTTTTCCATTTATATTTAGAAGTGTAAAATTTGTTTTCGCAGTAGGATTCCAATTTTCGTGAAAATTATCGTTATGCAGATCATTAATCCTTGAAAGAGCAGATTGAATATCTGGAGCTATATTGAAATGAAGTTTCTTTGTATCCTTAAAATTTAACTTAACAGAAAGTTTTTTTACTTTATCTTTTTTTTCGCTTACTAGATTAGGATCAAGCAAAATTTTGTAAGCGGAAATACGTCTATTTCCATCATAAACAATATATTTTTTCCCTTTTTTGACTGCCGTTAGTTCACCTGGTTGTAAGTTGCTATCTTGGTATTTAATAATATTTTTTGCAATACGTATAAGCTTATCTATATCATATCTTGATATGATATCTTTTTGCTTAGGATTAGGAGAATTTTTATCAAAAGTACGTGGATTATTGTCCCAAAGAATTAAATTCTTCAATGCAACTTCCTTAAAACCCCAATTCTTTTTCATAGTTTTATATAGTCTTAATGTTAAGAGTATTTATAATATTTATTTTTATCGTATCGTTAATCGCATTATCAAAACACACCAACACATCATTCTCGGACAATTCCAGTTTATCTATCTGCGCTTTTGATATAGATTTTGCAAAAGTTATTACAACCTTTTTATTTTCCTCTTCAACAACCCATGGTTTCAATTCTCCTTTTTCTTGTTTTATTTTTGCATTTAAATCAAAACCTTCCTTTAGTAATATTTCATAAACGACTGATTCCTCGTCAAAATTATCAATCAGAGGTTTTTCCAAGAAAAGCTTTGATTGTTTAAGAATCTCTTTTTCATCATCTTTATCTGTTATAGTATTCCATTGCCTGTAGTTCGAGGATAAAAGCTTATAAGATTTAAAGCCAATATCTCCTTTCTGAATTTTCTTCCCAGCTCTTTTTATGCGTTCACGAGCTATGTCTGCAATAGTTTTATAACCTACTTTATATGCCTCACTATCCTTTTCAATGACTTCAGGTAATTGAACACAAATCCATTTCATATTTCTCCCATCTTTGTTTAAATCCATTACGGCGTGTGCTGTAGTACCTGAACCCGCAAAAAAATCAAGAACAACATCCTTTTCTGATGTAGAAATTTCTATCATTCTTTCTATCAATCCTACAGGTTTAGGATATTCAAATACTGATTTTTCATCAAAAAGTTCCTTGAGTTTCTTTGTAGCATCTTGGCTATGTCCGACTTCAGAATATTTCCATAACGTCATGGGAGTTATACCTCCTTTAACTTCTGAGAGAAAACTTTTTTTAGAAGGAACTGAATTACCATCGGGACCAAACCATATACGATTATCCTTATTAAGGACTTTGTATTTATCTTCCGATACAATCCAACTTCTTCCTGTGGGAGGTAAAACGATCCTACCAGATGGTGTTTTAATTTCGTATACATTATCGTTTACACGAGGCCCTACAGAAAAATCAGTGCTCTTCCATGGTCCCCTGACATCATCGTCCGGATTTGTGTATCTAGAATCAGATTCTTCATTACGAGAAAGATTTAAAGAAGGAATTGAGTTTAAAGATTTTGCATAAGTTAAAACATAATCGTGATTTTCAGAAAAATATTTTTTTAAATTAATTGGGGAATATGCTCTTTCCCAAATTACACTTGCCACAAAATTTTCCTCTCCAAAAATTTCATCCATTATCAGCCGCAAGTTTGCAACCTCGTGATCGTCAATGGAAACAAAAATGACCCCGTCTTCTTTCAAAAGATTCTTCGCCAGAAAAAGTCGCGGATACATCATGGTGAGCCAGTCGCTGTGATACCGGCCGTTCTTCTCGGTATTGGCGGTCATTTTAATGCTATCTTTTGTCTGCCCGGTCTGTTCGTAGTAATCGGAAACTCCTTGGGTAAAATTATCCTTGTATACAAAATCCTTCCCGGTGTTGTAGGGCGGATCTATGTAAATCATCTTTATCTTCTCCCGGTAGTGTTTCTGGAGAAGTTTCAGAACTTCAAGATTGTCCCCTTCTATGAAAATGTTTTCCGTTTCGTCCCAATTTTTGCTTTCTTTTGGCTGGGGAACCAGTGTTCCCGTAGCCGGGGTCTTGATAGCCTTGAAAGCGTTGCTCTTGCCAGCCCAAGAAAGACCGTATTTTTCCTCTCCGGCTAGAATTCCGTCTTTATTCATGAATGCCTTCAGGGCGTCAAAATCTACTTTGTTGTCTTTTACAAAATTAGGAAATGCTGTCCGCAGTTTCTGTAGGTTTTGGTCATCTATGTCTTCCGAGGTTCTGGCCACTTTTGGGACCTTTGTTTTGCTCATTGTTGCGTTGATTCTACCACGAAATCACCCTGCTTTCTAGGGCTTTTTGCACAGCTTCAGCTAGAGATCTTGGGCAAATACATAACTCGAAAGACACTACTCCGCATCCTTCAGCCGCCTTACCACTTCCCTGTCAAAGTCTGATTCTATCTCTTGCGTTTTGTTGAAATCGTCATATTCGGCCGCGGCTTTTCTCTCCGCCAGTTCTCGGGAAATTCTGCCCTTGCCTCGCAATATTTTATACTCATTGAAACTCAAAAATTTGTCTACGCTATCCGCTAAATCACGCATCTTAAGTTTTTGGCGATTTTCAATTATGTTTTCTATGTAATCAAAGAATCCGGAAACTGTCCTCTCAAGACGTTTTATCTGGTCTTCTTTGAGATAATTTTTAGCGATTAAGACGTCTGATTTTAATATTCTTCCTTTGGGATTGTTTTTCCATGTCGTGAGGCCCATAAATGGCTTTGTTTTATCCGATTTTTTATATATGATTTCCGCGGCGGTTTGCCCGGTGATGGCGAAATGAAATTTATTTTGCACCATGGCGTAAAAATCCTTTGTAATTTTTGAATCGGGATCATAATCAATACTGCACTCTGCGAATATATCCGTAATCTTTTGATAGATTCGCCTTTCGCTGGCTCGGATGGAACGCACTCGTTCCAATAGCTCGCTGAAATAATCCCGGCCGAAAGGTTTGGGGCCTTGTTTAAGGCGTTCATCATTTAAAGCAAATCCTTTGATAATATATTCTTTGAGGGTCTTCGTCGCCCAAATACGGAAATGCGTAGCTTGAACTGAATTAATGCGATAGCCGACGGAAATAATGGCATCCAGATTGTAGAATTTTGTTTTGTACCTTTTTTTATCGCTCGCAGTTGTTTCCAAAATGGAAATAACTGATTTTGGGCTTAATTCACCGCTTTTAAATATATTCGTTAAATGTTTATTAATGGCCGGAACTCCGATGCCAAAAAGATCGGCCATTCGCTTTTGGCTAAGCCATACCGTCTCATTTTGAAAAATAACTTCAATTTTTACATTACCCCCGGGAGCGGTGTATAGAAGAAAATCTGATTTATTTATCCATTCTTTTTTTGATTTATCCATATTGTTGCAAGCATATTTTATCACAAAAATTCGGCGGTTTCAGTTGTCAAGAAATTCTTTACAACTGCCTCGCCGCGGTTTCAGTTGCCGAGGAATCCTCTACAACTCCCTACCGCTATTTCAGTTATTAAATAATTCTTGATAACTGAAATTTTATGATAAGCGTTATAAATTTTTTACTTATACACCCCTTGTCTGTGGTCAACATCAATCACGATTATGATCAGTTCCTTTTTCTCTATTCGGTAAATAATCCTGTATGGCCACACCCGCACGGAGTACTGGCCTTTCTTCTTGCCGGACAATTTCTTGCCGGAATAAGGGTCCAGGGAAATGTAAACAAGCATCTCCCGTATCCTTATCTTATACGGCAACGGCAGGCTATCTAGCTTTTTTTCGGCCTTTTTTGTTACCAGAAGTTGATACGCCATATTTCCGTTTTGGTTTTTCGGCTACTAAAGGACTCATTCCCCATTTCCTTTCAAGGTCCTCCAATGTCGACCATTTTTTCCACACGCCCGTTTTCATAGCCTTTTTTACCTCGGCGATATCTTTGTCCAAGTCGGGGAAAATGCGTTCCACTTCAATTGTTTCCATTAAAGATTCATATTCATCAGCCGACATTACGACGGCCTTTGGTTTGCCATCGGAAGTAAGGGTAAAGACCTTGTGCGGCGCTTGCACCTCGTCCATGATTTCAAAAATGCGCTTGCGAGCTTCGGATATTGGAATGGTTGTTTTTACTGTGGTCATAATGTGTACATTATAGCGTACATGATTCAAAAGGGCAAGTCAGAGCAAGTTTTTCCGTTTGAAGCTGAAGAACCCGGTCCCGCTTACTATCACGTGATCAGAAAGCTCTATGCCAAGCATTTTACCTGTTTCCCGCAGGCGGTACATCACTTCCCTGTCTTCCGCCGAGGGCTCAAGGACACCAGAAGGATGGTTGTGCGCGACAATGACGGAGGCGGCGCAAAGGCGCACAGCCGGCTCGAAAACTTCCCGCGGATGCACCAAGCTGGAATCAAGAGTGCCAATAGATATTATCTGCCTTTCAATGAGACGATTCTGGGTATCCAGGTAGAAAGCGAGGAAATGTTCTTTCTTGGAATTCTTGATGTCGGCGCACAGTTCAAATATTTTTTGCGGGGAAAGTATTTCGGCAACTTCTTTTGTGTTTAATCTTCGTCCGAGCGCAAGCAGGGCGATAATCTGTGAGGATTTCGCTTTGCCAAGTCCTTTTATTTCTTGCAGGTCTTTCGCACTTAATTTATCAAAACCGATTTTTGCGCCGAGCTTCAAAACTTTTCCGGAAAGCTCCAGCACATTCGCGCCTTTTATGCCCGAGCCGAGCAGTAATGCCAAAAGCTCCCGGTCCGACAGTTTGTCCGGCCCGTATTTTGCTAGTTTCTCTCGAGGGAAATCTACCTTGGGCGTGTCTTTTAGCCGCGGCATGATCTATGGATACAAGCTTTATACGCTTTTTTGTTTACATTGGCAAGAAATAATCAACAAACTATTTTTTTGTTTACTGTAATGCTTTGATATTAAAAATCCCCTGTAAAATATTACAGGGGAAATTTTAAAGTCCATCTTAGCTTAGGTGGTCGGGAATGCTTGTAAGGTCAGCGTCTTTTTCAGGCATCGATCTTACTTGAGCTACTTCCCAATTTTTTCTTATCTCCACCTCAATAGTGGAGTCGCTCTCACTCTCTATTGATTCTCTAATTTCCATAGTGAGAAGAAGCCTTAATAAGGCCACTTTGTCACTAGTTTCTTCTATCTCGGCAAAATCTGTGTTTCCGGGCTCGTTTTCAATAAAATATATGTTTTTGTCCTGTATTTTTTCTTCAAAAATTAGGCATAAACAATATATCCTTCTCCCGTCTTCAGAAAGGTATCCGACGCTTTTTTCCTGCACTTTTATATTTTCCAGAACAGACGTATTAACACGTTTAATGTCCTGTTCTGAGATTGATCCCAAGTCAATGAAAACTTGGCTAAGAACATCAATACTTCCCATGACAACCTCCGCCAATTAATAAATAATTATTTAAATTTCAATTTCAATTTTAGAATAACATTCATATTCCAAAAAGCAAACCTGGCATCCTTTGATAGAATTTGTTTTCTCATTCATATTTCAAATCCCGTTCCAATCTTCCACACCCCTCTCTCCCGGAACGCCGGAATGCTCTGGCGCTTGGCGGCGTTAGTTAGGGCGGAAGGAGAAAGCTTGCGCGCTTTGGCAAATTCGGACAAGGTGATGATCTTTTCTCCCCCGAGATGCGCTATCCTCTTGTGCAATGATTCCATGAGGGCGAGAGAAACGATCTTTTCCATCGGCTTGGCATTTTCTTTGTCTTTGAAAGCCCCGAAGGCGTCGTAATATCGGCCCTTTTCTTTGTCCCGAATGATTACGCGAGGAAATCCGAGAGCGAGCAGTTGGTAATTCAAAAGCACCCGGCCGATGCGGCCGTTGCCGTCGTTGAAGGGATGGATCGTCTCAAACTCCAGATGGAATTTGGCGATCTTGTCCAAGAAGTACGCCTGGTGATCGCTTTCGTATTCGAGCAGGATGGCCTCTACCATCCGTTCCACGTGCTCCGGGGCGGGCGCCACGTGCGAGCCGACCCGCACATATTCCCCGGATCCGCGAAAACGGCCGGCGATGGAATTATCTATCCCGCCGATGAGCATCCGGTGAAGTTCGAGAATCAGCTCTTTAGTCAGAGGCTCCCGCGGGTGGTTGTGCTTGTAGCTCACCACCTGCGCCAGGTTTTTCGCTTCAAACACTTCCCGGACGGAAACTTCCCTGGAAATTTTTTCGTTCAGCAGGATTTTTTCAGTCTCTTTGAGAGTAAGAGTGGAATTTTCTATCGCGTTGGAGTTATAAACATTTTCCGGTATCTCCGCTTCGTCGAGCACGGCCAAAAGCGCCTCCTTTCCTTTTTTCAAGGAGTTGAATTCTGTTTTCAGGACGTTTATCTTGTCTTTTACTGACTGTGCGCTTGCCATTCCCTTATTATACTCATTCACGCATTTTTAGCAAATTTGCGTGAATTTGTGCGGAAAATGGCCTGGATTCACGGGTTTTGATTTAAAACCGTCCAAAAATCGTTAAGTTCTTAAAATAGTTTATCTCTTAAACAATCCCCTCGGATATTTTCCCCAGTAGCATTTCGGGCACTCCCAGTACTCCGCGTATCTGTACAGTTTCGGATCTTTCTTCAGAACCTGTATTTCCATACCGAAGATTGTTTCTTTTTTTGTACCGGCCTTGAGAACCTCGTTCACCGCTTTTTTAGTGCAAAGCGGAAACCTGCCGAAATGATGCCCGCCGCGGTAAGTGCGGTCGGCGTAACTGATTATTTTCATTTTTTGGCCGCAGACCGCGCAGAATTTTTCAAGCCGTTTTTTTATCTTTTTCACCATAGCAGAATTATGACGGAAAAATAGCGCGTAATCTTTCATAACCGACTTAAAAATTATGAGGCAAAATGAATACAGCCCTTGCAAAATTATTTTGCTCGGGCTGAGAATTAATGCCTGCGTCCTCCTCGGAATACTCCTCGGATCATGAAGCCAAGGCCGGCGACCATAATACCGAGAATGAATAGGAAGATAAATATTGTCCATATATCCTTTAAAAAGGAATTTATGGAAACTGCGAATCCGCTAGGGTCCGCGAGGTGCCATAAGAACAAAGTCACTGCCCCAATGACAGTAACCGTTCCCACGAACCACCTATGATTCGTGAAAACTAAAATGAAAAATTGTCTCAATTTTCAATCTCCTAATTTATTTCCTATATTATAGAATAAGAAGGCATATTTGTCAAGAATTTAAGTTTTGCTTTCTCTTCCCCTCCCAAACCTTCTTCACATACGAAACGGAAAGGGTGGAAAGCAAGAATGCGACAGCGGGGACAATGGCATTTAGAAACGGCTCCGGTAAACGCGCGAAGTAAAAGAAAAGTACGATCACAATATAGGTCAGGATCAAAATGAGAATTCGGCGAGTCCAGCTGGTTTCCCAGGCCTTGTCCAGCTCCACTCGGGCGTTTCGGGCTTTTATGTCTTCTATATCTTTTTTAATCTGCACCAGTCCGTCCATAAAGCATATCTTATTTCGCCTTGATTCCGTTTCTTGTTTTTAGTGGATGTTTTCCTTTAAATTTCATCGCTGGATACTTCTTCTTGTTCTTTCTCATTTTCGCCATGAAAGCTTTCTCAAGGTCAATGTCCAAATCGTTAGCGATCAATATTACCCAGTAGAGCACGTCTACAATTTCCTCCCCTATTTCCTTCCGGTGAGTCTTGACGTATTTCTCCACTTCCACCGCCGGCTTCCATTGGAAATGCTCCAAAACTTCGGCCGCTTCCAAACACAAAGAGAGAGCCATGTCTTTTGGATTATTGAACTGCTTCCAATCCCGGGCTTCCCGGAAAGCGAGGATTTCTTTCAAAAGTTTAGCGGTGTTGGCCATAAGAAATATTATTCTTCCTTTGTGGTTTTTAGTAAATAGAGATGGTGTATGAATGGTATTTTGTACTTATCATCTTTATCTTCATTTTCTCTTTTCCTTTCTTCTTCTTTTTCATTATCTTCCTTAAGCTTATACACGCCGGTTTTCGTTTTTTCGCCGGTCAAATAAACCCAGCGTACGAATTCATATTCGGGTCCAGGCTCCTCGGTGCCTGAAGAGATCACCGTGTCGCCCTGGCGGTTTGGTTCTATCACACCTGCGCTTGTCAGCTCATGTTCCAAAGACTTGGCGCTTGGATTAGTGAACCTTTTTAATGGATTTTGCATTTCATTATTCATGCAAATACTATGCCATATTTTTGGGAAAAATAAAATAGCCATACGATATGTACATCGCATGGCTATTTTTTGCCTTTTCTCGCCCTGTTTACTGCCGCAACCAAGAAGAGTGCGGCGAACATTAATTCAACTTGATTAATGTTTTCCATAAAACCTGCATGGCTCATGGAAAAGGAAATCAAGCAAATTACTGTTCCGGGGAAGATGACCTTTTTCAGTAGCCAGATCATTTCCGCAACCAAGGCATTTATTTCTTTTTCAAACATTTTGCCCTCCTATTTTGACACTATTATGCCACTTTAGCACAATTTGTCAAGCAGGCGTCTGAATCTGAGCCAATCAGAACTTTCTCCGAACCCTATTCCCTCTTTGCCAACTTGAAGCTCGCGTAGGACAGGAACGCGGTAATGATGGCAGCCAGGCCGTTTATCCAATACGGCACGTCCCACAGGCCGAGCATCAGTTCCACTCCGAAGAGCACCCGCAAAAGGTGCAAGATGGCCACAATCAGAAAAACCCAGCCGGCAATCAAATGGAATTTCCTTTCGCGTTCCGTTCTCGGCTCATCGTGCTTGCGCCAGCCGTAGTGCACCAGGAAAGCGAAGAACAAAACGTCAAAGACCATCCAAAAGACTACGTTCTGGGTATGAAAGGTGAAGCCGAAGAAGGAAGCGGGCAAGAATCCTCCGGTCCAAAGCCACAGCCCGCACAGAAAGTCCCCCATAACCAGGCCCGAGGCGAACTTCGCGATTTCCCGCAATGTTTTTTTATGCATGCTTGTAAAAAATATTAATAACTGATAATTGCTAAACGACTTTTTTCTGAATTTATTTTGCCATGTTTTTTAAAAGTGGGAGGCAAGGCCTCCCACCGCCCCGCGCGCATCCCAGCGCGCTGGCGTTGTCATTTCTCAAATCTCGGCACCACGAATTTCTGGTCTATGATTTTCACCAGCTCGGTTATCTGCATCCAGAAGAAAGACCATATCCAGACCAGGATCACGTAGAGAATGGGAATGCCTGTCATAAATATTCCAAAGAGGGCCATGAGGCTCGCGATCACCTGGGTGATGGAGGTGGCCCAGATCACTTGAGAGCTCGGCAGGAACTTGTACCAGCGTTCCTTTGTATGGGCCACGTAAATAAGCATGTGGCCGGACACCATGAGCTTCAGGAAGAAGACCGTCTGAATGATGTCCCAATTCAGATGCAATACATCTTTCATCAGGAAGAAAAGGATCAAGCTGTTCATTATGCCCGCCACGCCGTAGAGGGATCCGAGAGTGAACCGCTCCATCACCTTTATCTTTGCCGGCCGGCTGAAATTTTTCACCCGATTGAAAGCAAGCGAAATGATGGGCACGTCGTTCATGAGAGCGATCAAGATCAGCTGGACGGGAGTGAGCGGATATGTTTTGTAAATGATGCCCAGAACGACGATGGTGATGATCAGGCGGAAGCTTTCGGAAATGCGATAAATGGAATAGCTGTAAAGACGGGAGAAAATTTTTCGCGCTTCAATCAGGGCATTTTTAATGACGGTAATGCCGGGGGAAAGAAGCACGATATCGGCGGCGCTCTTGAGCGCGTCCACCGCATTTTTCACCGCGATGCCCACATTCGCCTCTTTAATAGCTCCGAGGTCGTTCACTCCGTCCCCCGTCATGGCCACTATATAGCCGTTGTTCTGGGCCAGTTTGGCAAGGTCGAATTTGTCTTCGGGCAGAATCTGGGAGAAAGCGCCGATGCTGTTGAAATACGCCGGATCGGCGGATTTCCAGTCCACTTGGTCGCGGGGCAGGACTTGGCCGGTGAGAGAAAGTTCCTGGGCGGTGCGCTTGGAAATGGCCAGATTGTCCCCGGTGAGCATCTTCACTCCGATGCCGTTGTCTTCCAAGAACTTTATCACCTCCGCGGCGTCCCCCGTAAGCGGATCGGAGAGCATCATGATGCCGACCAGGGTCATGTTTTTTTCCTCTGTTGAATTGTCCCGCATGGAAACCCCGAGCACCCTGTACCCCTGATCGGCCGCTTTCTGCACGTCCGCTTCGTATTTCTTTTTCAAATCGCCGTCAATGTCGCAAAGCCCCTCAATCACTTGAGTGGCGCCGACGGAAACGATGGTTTTCATTCCTCCGAAAGAAACGACCGCGGTGGATCGCTTGCGTTCCGAATCGGCCGGAGTCAGATCCGTCACGGAGAAATCGCGCTTCATTCCCAGCTCCAAAGCTTTTTGATTAATGGCTTTATCTATGGAACTTTTGGTGTCTTCCGGCGCGGCGGCGGAAGCGTAATACGCCACTTTGCTTTCCGCCCATCCGCCGTAGCCGATAATGCCGGACACGGTAATGAGATTGTTGGTAAGGGTCCCCGTCTTGTCCGTCAGAAGCATGTTTACATTGGCCAAGTCTTCCAAAGCGGAAAGCCTGCGCACTATGGTCTTCTTCCGGGCAAGCTCCAGAGCACCAAGGCTGATGATGAGAGTCATGACGGTGGGCAAACTGATCGGAATGCCGGCGATCACCAGGGAAAGATCAAGCACCAGAATATCCTGCCAGGGGGCGTTCTGCAGGAGAAAGACGGCTGTCACTACGGCCACGCCGGCAAGCGCCACCGCGGTCAGGAATTTTGAAATGGTCAGAATGTCTTTTTCCAAAATGCTCCGCTTGCGCACTTTTTCAACCAGAGTGATGGTCTTGCCGAAATTGGTTTTTATGCCGGTGGCCGTCACAACCATGGCTCCTCCGCCGGTCGCCACAAATGAGCCGGAATATACTTTGTCTTTTATCGCTTTGTCCTTGGGCAAGGATTCTCCGGTGAGCACCGCCTCGTTCACGGTCAAATTTTCGGCGGAAGTCAGGTCTCCGTCCGCCGGGATAATATCCCCCACCATGAGCTCTACCGTGTCGCCGGGAACCAGCACTCTGGAATCAATCCATTTCCAGGCCCCGTCGCGCAGGACGCGCACCTCTATGGCCAGGCTTTCCTGCAGTTTCTTGATGGCATTGTCTGCTTTGCGCTCCTGCCAGAAACTTACCCCGAAATTCAGAATCAAAAGGAAGAGAATGAACCAAAAATCAAAAACCTTTCCGCTCCAAAGCGAAAGAAAGGCAGCCGCCAGAAGCATCAGGGCGATGGGCGAAACGAGCCACTTCAAAATCTTCAGAAGGAGACTCTTCTTTTTTTCCGGAATTTCATTTTTTCCGTATTCTTTTATTCTTTGCTCAACTTCCTGGCTAGTCAGGCCCGCGTTGGCCGTATCGATTTGAACGGACGAAGTCATTAACACATATTATATACCCATTCCCCCCGCTCAGAAATGTGCATATCTTGCAAAAGCAGACGTGAACAATTTTGTGGACCTGACGAGAATCGGACTCGTGTCTCCGCAATGCGAATGCGATGTATTACCACTATACTACAGGCCCTCGCCCCTGGTCACGGATATTTTGCCCGCCGTCGCTCGCAAAATTCCGCGACCCCGCCTCACCTGCTCTGCCTGCTGGCAGAGCCATGGCTCCGGCTCACAAAGGCGCTCGCATACGAAACAGTTCGTCTGCTTTTCGCGCCTTTGTGCGTCTTGTAGGAATCGGACCTACGGCCTTTCCGATGTGAACGGAACGCTCTACCCCTGAGCTAAAGACGCAAATATTTCATTAAAAACGGCGATTTTGCTGATTTAATATACCAAAATAGAGGGAAAAATGAAAGATTGAAACGAAAAAGCCGCCCTCGCGGCTTAATCGTGAAGTACGTTATATTTTTAAATCAAGGGCGTTGCTTCCAGAAGAATTTTTCCACGCCGAGTTTTTCCGGTATGCGATTTAGTCCCGGAATGTAAGGAAATGCTACGAGCAAGAGAATGAGGATCCCGAGAATTTCCGCGCCGTCCCGGTCTTGGTTCGGATCGGAGGCCAAAATGGTGTGATCAAGCACTCCGAGCGGAGCCAGCCACCAGGCGCCGGGCAGGAATCCGTTTTCTTCATGCAACATGCCGTACTGATCAGTGGTAATGCCAAGGTTCTGCGCTTTGGCTTCCAAAAGTCCGGTGTCGGAAAGGAATCGGTCCACATATGTTCCGTTCAATCCGTTCTCCCCTTCCTGGCTCTCTAGAGCGGCTGAATACAGTCCGCTTTGTGCCATTTTAGTCAGATCGCTTGCTATGGAAATTACAGGATTCTTTTCACTAGGATCAAAACTGAGCGATCCTCCGCTTGAAAAATATTCAGTCGCAGACTGCATATCCGCATTCTGCGCGGAAACGCTTTCCGCCAAAAAGCCGGACATCCTATTCGTTCCCCCGCTTATGGCAATGTACTGGCTGTACGGATTCTCTGCGTATATTTTTCTCGTATCAAAAGTGTATGGATCAATGTTGTCCATATAGGTGGCGGTGTCGGAAGTGCGGGCGATTTCCGAGATAATTGTCCGGGCTGTAAGAGCCGGCGACTGCTCCGCCACATCCTTGATGGTCGTGGGCAAAATGAGCGGAGAAGGAAAAACGAGAGCAAGAACGACAATGGCCCCCGCCAGCACCGTTCCGCGCAAGAAAAGAACCTTGTGATTCGCCCGCACCATCTCATATTTCACATCTTTCCGGTACGGCTTGGCGATTCCGCGGGTGCGCACCAGGAGATAGTGCAAAAAAAGAAGCGCCAGAAGAATAATGGGAATAAAAATAATATGAATGCCGTAAATCTGCGCGTAGTTCAGGTTGTTTATCAAATGCCCGAGCCCGGACCCGTTGTAAAAATCAGATGCCTGCAAGGTGCGCCACTGGGAGGAGAAATCCCCGCGCAATCCGTATCCGAACTCCGCTTCAAACATGGCCAGAAAAAGCATCAGGGCTCCAAACACCCATGTGAGCCGGCGGGGCTTTTTGTATCCGGAAGTAAGGAAGACTATCAGCAAGTGTAGCAATATAAACACAATAAATGCCTGGGTGGCCCATAAATGTATGCTCCGGGTAAAGAGCCCGAAGCGGGTGGTCAGCCACCAGTCGGGACCGAAAAGCACCAGCACCATGCCGGAGAGCACCACCAAAAGAAAGGAAGTCATGGAGAGAAATCCGAGGGAATAGAAAACGCGGTTGGCGTAAGCCGGCACCCGCTGGATCATCAGATTCTTCAAGGCCGAATACAGGTTCTTTCCGCCTTCATTATTAGGCTGTGCGCTTTGAACAGAATCCATGATTTTGTGGACCATACCGGGATCGAACCGGTCACCTCGCCCATGCCATGGGCGCGCTCTACCAAATGAGCTAATGGCCCGCTTTTGCACGCTTGATATATTAACGCAAAAAAAGCCTCGCGTAAAGCGGAACGGATCGATTTGCGCCGGGTTTTTTATTCGCAAAAACCGGCTTTCCGACTTCTACGAAACCAGGCGGGCGGTCACCACCAGGCGCTCATTGTGAGTGTGAATGGAGGAAAGAAAAGTGCCGGCGCAGGTAATGAGCTTCAACTGCGGTTCATTCCCTCCGTCAAACACTCCGGTGGTTTTCGCGTTATAAGCAAACGTTTCGGAGCCGGTCACCACGAAATGCAGCATGTTGCCGTTTGCTCTTTGCACATAGATATCGTCGCCGGCCTTCAATTCTCCGAGATTCCAAAAAACCGCCGGAAGGGCCAAGCCGTCGTTCACGTGTCCGGCTATCACCGCGTTGCCGCTGTTTCCCGGCAGAGTTCCGTCCCGATACCATGCCACGTCGGAAAAATTGTCCGGGGTTCCCATATTGCCGGAGGCGGTAACGCCCACGTATTGCACATTGGCGTTCACTCCGATGGAAGGAATGATCAGCCTGGAAGGATCCAAGGGAGAAATCGGTATTTTGTTCCCCGCCGATTCCCCGCGCGCTCCCGGAACGGGCATTCCCCGAGACAAATTTTCCGGCAGGGAAATTCCGCTTGATTCTCCGGCGGGCGCGTAGAAGAATGCGTCCATAATAATTACGGCGACGATGCAGAGGGAAACGAGCACGATAAGAATCGTAAGGATATCTCCTTTTTTCTTCCTTTTAGCCATAATGGAAATTTGCCGGTCTGCCAGATTCGGCTACGCGCGCTTGACGAGCCGGCGTATTCCGAAGAAAGCGATGAGGCCGGTCAAAACGGCGAGCGCCGCGTAAGCCGGAGCGTTCTCTCCCGAACCGGTTACCGGGAAGCCGGGCGTATTCGGCGCGTAATGCGTAACCACGCCGGTGCCGTTGCAGGGAGCGCCGTCAAAAGTGCTGTATCCGAGCACTGAAGTACAGCCTGCCAGATAATTATTCAGCACCACATTGGTTCCGCTGCAGGCACGGCCGGTGGTCACGCTGAAACCCAGAGCGGTCGTACACCCGGGCATAGGCTTCGGAGTGGCCGCTCCGGTGCCGTTGCAGGGCGCGGCGGTAGTCACGCTGTAACCCAATCCGGAAGAACATCCGGGAGGAAACGGCGAGGAGGTCTGGGCCGAAGCGGAGGCGGGCATCACGGCCGCCGCCGCGATAAGCACGAAGGCCGGCGCCAGAATTGAAAATATAAGCTTTTTTGACATAACTTTGAGATTTATTACTAATAAAGATAGAAATAAATAATTGCGACCTTTATTATAATTACGAATCAGGAACGATAATATTACAGGCTTTTTCCAGTATTTTACGCTTTCAGCTTTCCGTAAAGGTATGTTGCCAATGTACCGTAGGAAGCAAGGAAAAGCAGAACCGTGAATATCCATCCTGCTATCGGAATCAGGGCGATCAGGGCCAGAACCAGCACTGAAAGAATCACCATCCACCAATTCATTTCATAATCCGCTTTCTTGAAGATGTGCTTCATGCACAGCCGGGCAAAGACAAGCGGAGAAAGGAAGATGGAAGAAAGGAATACCACTCCGCACAAAAAGATCGCGAGTATTCCGAGCGGAGCGCCGATTAGGGAGATGAAGCACACAACGGCGAAAACCGACAGCACCGCCATGATGACGAATCCCCTGCCCGCCTCTCTCCAGAAATCGGAAGAAGCTTTTTCCGCCACCGCGGTACTTCCGCGCCTGAAGGCGTAAAGGGCGATCAGGGCTCCGAGTATGATTGCCAAGAACTTCAGCACGGCGGAGAAAGTGACGAATTGCCAGAACATATGGGACGCTTCCTGGCCGACTTCCGTCTTGGTAAAGTTCGTCTCCCCTTTCACCACCGCTCCTTTTTCAATGACCGCCTCCGCGGGAGAAGAATAGCTGAAATTTCCGCTGATCACGGCGCTGGGGCCGAGAGTGACTTCCTTGCCGGCCGCTTCAAGATTCCCGTCAACCGTTCCATTGATGTAAACTTTTCCGCCGTACAGGTAGGCGTTCTTGGCCGTGCTTCCGGAATAGTTCACACTGCCTCCCGCGGCCAGGGTTTCCCCTCCCACCGCGCTGGAAATGAGAATATTTCCTCCGGCCACCCGCAGATTGCCGGCAACCGGACCGCTGGCGCTTACCGTGCCCCCGACGGCCAATGCATCCTGCCCAATGGAACCGGAAACGCCCACATTCGCTCCGGCAGTGAAAAGATCTCCCGTAACCTTGCCGGCCACGTTCACGTCCGCGCCGGCCGCGTAAAGATTGTCGTTAACCGCGGCGGAAGATCCGAGCGAATAATTCTGCTCCGCCTGAAAAGTGGCGGCCGAGGCCATCATCGGCGCAACGGCCAGAATGACGGCGGAAAGCAAACCTAAAAGTATTTTCGTGCGCATATTTTTTATAAAAAAATTAGATTAATAACGCTGGTTATATTGTAGCACATTTAAAAAACGATCCGTCAATAGCGCCAAACTGGGGCGAGCTTGACAGGGCTGGTATAATATAAGGATTACTACTAAATATATAACAGCCATGAATAAATGGACCATAGATCCCGCCCATACGGAAATCGGCTTTCGGGTGAAGCACCTGATGATTTCCACAGTGCGGGGCAAATTTATAAAGTTTCAAGGGGAAATTCTCATGCCCGAGGATGACTTCACCAAGGCGGAAATAACCTTTTCCGCTGAAACGGCGAGCGTCGACACGGGCAATGAAATGCGGGACAACCATCTGCGTTCGCCGGATTTCTTTGACTCGGCCAAGTTCCCCGAGCTTTCCTTCAAATCGAAGAGCATAGAGAAGAAAGGCGGAAATGAGTACTCCGTTTCCGGAGATTTCACCATGCGCGGAGTAACCAAGGAAATTTCCATGAATGCCTCGCTTAACGGCATCGCAAAGAACATGGACGGGGTAAGAGTGGCCAGCTTTGAAGTTTCCGGATCGCTCTCCCGCAAGGAGTACGGACTGACCTGGAACGCGCCGGTGGAAGGAGGCGGAGTGATCGCCTCGGACGAAGTGAAATTGGATATTATCGCCGAATTCAAGGAACAGAAATAGGCGCGGAGAGCTCGAGATGATACGGATTTTTTGTCAGTGAACCAAGTCTTCCCTTCTTCAATATTCCGGTAAAAACATACTTTACTTTCGGCTGGATCGTTTGAACGCCCGGACCGCTCACCGGCAGATCGTAGTATCCGATCGTTCCTCCTTTCTCGTCCGATAAAATATCGTACGTCCCTTCTTTTGCCAGCACATACCCGCTGACGGCGACCTCCTTGCCGGAAAAATCCTGAGGGTGCCTGGAAACCGCTCCGATGGAAAGCGGAGCGGCTGCGGGAGTCGGAGGCGTCAAAACCGCGGGCGCTTGAACCGCGGACGGACCGCGCATTATGATGTCCACTCCGTCCGGACCGTTCAGCTGGTTTTCTCCGTTGCCGGGCTTTTTGGTAGTTCCGTATTGCCAGATAATTTTGTCCGTCTTTTTGTCGATGACGATTACCCTGTCGTTGTAGTCGTCGTTGGCAAGAATGTTGCCATTCGGAAGCTCAATGGCCAAGGACGGCCTGTCCAGGCGCGTGTTGCCCTCCCCTGTGTATTCCCATACCACCTTTCCGCTTTTGGAAACTTCCACTATTTTCCCGGGATTGCTGTAGTCGGCGACCAGAATATTGCCGGCTTTCGTCATTTGAGGATCGGAAGGATACTTCACCGGCAAAGGCATGGAAAAAACTTTTTCCCAATTCTGATCAAGTTCAATCACGTTTTTGCTCTGAATGTTGCTGATCAGGATATGGCCGTTCGGAAGCGGAGTGTCGCCGTTCGGGCTGTCCAGGTATCCGTCCCTAGTTCCGCAAACTTTGGTATGGCCGTACTGCCGGACAATTTCTTTTGCCGGAGATATCTCAATAACCCGGCAGTTTTTTATGTCCGCCACTATGGTATCGCCGTTGGGCAGTTTGTACGCGTCATCGGGAGTATTCAGATACCCGGCGGTATGTCCGGCCCGGCCCGGCACTCCGTAGCTCCAGACTACTTTCTTGTCCGCGTAATTTATCGTTTCCAGCAAATTGTATGATTCCAAGTTTACGCTGATATTTTTTCCGCCGTCAATAAAAAAAGCGTCGTCCGCTCCGACGTCTTCCTTGGGAAAATGAAAATCATATTCCCACACTGTTTTCTTTTCCGGCGTGACTTCTATCAGCCGGCTGTTTCCCTCATCGGCGATGAGCACGTTGTATCCTCCCAAGGGAGACGCCGGATCAGGGGCGGAAGGTCCTGCTATGTCAGAAATCCGGGCCAGCTCGGAGCTTTTGGCGTAAATCTCCGATACCGAACTCCGAAATATGAGCAGATATAATCCGAACAGTACGGCAATGGACAAAACCAGCGCCAGGTAACCTTTCCGTTTCTTTCGTTTTTTCACCTGCCCATTATACGCTTAATTCCCGTTTTGTCTTTCTTTTGGCTAAAACAGGCCGGTTATCCACACCCTGTCTCGGAAAATAATAATATAATTCATAGATGAACAAAAAAATCATAATAATAGCCGTTGCGGCGATAGTCGTAATCGCGGCAATGCTTTACTTTTCTTCAAAAAAAATAGAGCAACAAAGCGTCACAACAGCTCCCGCGGTGAGCGTCGGAGCAAATCCTTTGCAAAAAGCGCCGGACTTGAACCCGGTGGACAAAGCGAATCCTTTTAACAACATAAAGACTAATCCTTTCCAATAATCTTATGAAAAAATATTTCAAATTCGCAGGAATCGGCATGGCGCTGTTGGTTCTCGGCCTGGCCGCAAATATGGCCTTGGCCCAAACTTCAAACGTGCAGTACCCGGTGGCGGAATTGGGAAATTGCGCGAGCCAATCCGCCTGCAAAACATATTGCGACGATCCGGCGCACGCCGGCGCGTGCTTGGACTTCGCCCAAAAGAACGGCTTGATGACTCAGCAAGAAGTGGCTACGGCCAAGAAACTCACCAGCGGACAGCTAAACGGCCCCGGGGGATGCACCAGCAAGGATCAGTGCCAGGCATACTGCAACGACATAAGCCACATTGAAGAATGCGTCACTTTCGCCAAAGCAAACAATCTCATGCCCCCGCAGGACCTGGCCCAGGCGGAAAAAATTGCGAACGCTTTGAAGCGGGGAGTGCAGCCGCCGAACTGCAAGAACAAAGAAGAATGCAATGTATATTGCAGCCAGCCGGCTCATATGGAGGAATGCACCACTTTCGCTCTTGCGGCCGGCCTGATAACCGGACAGGAAAAAACAAACGCGGAAGGAATGCTAAAAGCCATTAAGGCCGGGGTGAATCCCCCGTCCTGCCAGGGAAAAGATGCTTGCGACAAATATTGTTCGGATCCTGCCCACCAGGATGAATGCACCAAGTTCGCCGTGGCGGCGGGGTTTATGAGCCAAGCGGATTTGCAGAAAATGCAGGAGGGACAGCAACAATTCAAGCAAGGCTTGCTAAACGCCACCGGGAAATTGAAGGATTGTTTAGTGGCCGCGTTCGGCAGTGATTTAAGCAATGTTTCGCCCACTAAAGATAACGGAGACAAAATGCAGAAATGCTTTGAGCAATTTCCTCCGCAGCAAATACAGGGACAGGGCTCGCAAAATGGACAGCCGGGACAATTCGGCCCCGGTCAAGGTGGCCAGCCCGGACAATTTGGACCGGGACAAGGCCAGGGACCGCAGAATGGACAGCCGGGCGGTAATTTCGTCGGGCCGGGAGGATGCAAGACTCCGGAAGAGTGCAATACTTACTGCTCCAGCCACCCCGATGAATGCAAGAATTTTATGCCTCCCCGGCCGCAAAACGGATCCGGCCAGCCGGGACAGATGATGCCACAAGGACCGAACGGACAGCAAAATGGACAGCCGGGACAATTCGGGCCCAATCAAGGACCGCAGAACGGGCAACCGGGCCAGTATGGACCGCAACAAGGTCCGCAAAACGGACAGCCGGGAATGTTGCCTCCGCCTAACGGCCAGCCTGGACAACAGATGCCGCCACCGAACGGGCAACCCGGGCAACAACTGCCGCCTCCGCCCAATGGACAGCCCGGGCAACCGATTCAGCAAGGAGCGCCAATGCCTCAACAGGCTCCTGCGCCAGCTCCCGCCCCGACCACGCAAACATCCCCCACCAGCATGCTGTTCGACCAGCTGAAAATGGCCGCAAGCGCAATACTTGGATTTTAGTTCCAATCCCCCTCAACTCTCAAACCCAGCGATTTGGCATATTTTATGATTTTATCCAATTCTTCCTTTGAGCTGTCTTTTTCGCTTTCTTTTCCATTCGCAAAATTTTCCAAATAAAATCTTATGGCCGGACCGCTTTTATCCCCTCCGGGGCTGGAATATGCGATGAATTTCTTTCCTCCGTCCAAACGCAAATGAAGATTTTCTTGTTTTATTTTTTCCGAAAACAGATCTTTGATTTTTGAGGCAATGCGCGCAATTTCGGCGGGTGCTTTCTTTTTTTCTTCAACCGGCATGCTGTCAAACCCGGACGTAATTGTGCACGCAGTTACTCCTTCGTAATAACGGAAAATTTCCAAACTCAAACCATAGCGTTTGGCTTCCTTCGCCAGCTCGCCTTCCGGTCCGATAATTTCAGGCGGTTTTTCCATAGATTTTGCATTATTTTTTTATAATAAAATGAATGTCCCTTTCCAACCCACGATTACTGCGAGCGAATAGCCTATTTATACCCTAATTATGCCTCACTCGCAGAATTGGTGTCAAGGTAGTTTATTCGTTATCCCTTATTTCCCCGTAGAAGGCATTCTGCTTGTTTAACGCAAGAGCCCATTTTTGATTTCCAAAATCAAAATGCCACCATTCTTCCTTGTCTATGGAAAAACCGCCTGCCTGCATGGCTTCTCTCAACATCTTTCTATTTTTTCTTACTGTCAGATTCTTTTTGTTATTCTCAAAATACAAAGAAGCCGCTTCCGGTCCGAAATAATCAAAACCGGTTCCCATATCCAGTTCCTTTCCGTCAAAATAAGCCAAAGTTAGGTCAACAGCTCCTCCGGTGGCATGAGGCGGAATTCTTTGCGGATTTTTCGCATTTGTCACGAATACTCCTGTTTCTTTTTCAAGCCTTTCCGCATCCCATTCAGGATGTTTCTTCTTCAGTTCACCCAAAAATTTTTCATAAATAGCATGTTGTACCTCTCTTGGGCGAAATCCATCCCATATTTTGAATCTGAAAGGAGAGAGATGTCTTTGAATTTCTGATAATTTATCCGCAACAGATTTTCTTAAAAACATATCAGGATCGCGGGATAATCCCTGTTTAAAATATGCCGGTTCAAGAATGAAACTATATTGTTGCAAATCAACGAGTGGTTCTCCTGATTCATCTATTTTCACCGATTCATAATTCAGCATAGTCATGTATTTGATTGTATCACACCAGAAAGTGAGAAAAGAATATCTTACTCCGAACCTGGGAGAATGTTCGAAATGAGATAACGGGAAAATATATGCGTAATTAAGATCTTTCAGAAATAGCTCTCAGGGCAAACGGCATGAAATATTTTTCCAGATCTTCGAGATTGCTTTTGTATTCTTTCCCGCCGAGCACTGCGTCCGCGAAAACTTCTCTGGTGCGGTCAAGCTCCTTGCGCCGAGAGCCCCACCGCCTGTCGCTCTGGGTAAGGTCAAAAAGCTCCAGGGCGCGTGATACAGCGCTCCAGAAAGAGTTCTCGTCCTTCCCCTGCCATTTGGCCGCGCGCCCTACCTCGCTCCCGATATTGCCGAGCTGTTCGGCGAGCGACAATTGATGCCATCTTTCTGCTGATATGTTTGCCATGATTATTTTTTTACCAACTTGCCGACAATCTCCCGTATCTTCTTCTTTATCTCTTCGTCCTCGACATCCCGTGAGCGATTGCCAGAATTCGGCTTCAGATTGATCATTGAATCAAATTCAATGAAATCGTCTCCGGTCTTATCCAAGTACAGGTTTATGCCCCAAGTATCCGCTCCTTTTGAGCCTTCTTTTTCAACCAAGAGCGACTGTATATCCACATGGAGCTCCCCGCCGATTCCCATAATCTCCTGCTCTACGTCAACCACCGCTTTGATGATATCTTGATATTGCTCGTGAGCCAGAGCTTTCACTTCGTCCATACCTATATGATCTTTGACGATCCGGGTTTCCATACAGCCATTATATACAAAATGGGGAAATATTCAAAAATGTATCAAGTTGGCTCCGAACCTGGGACTATGTTCGAAACGCTATCTTGAAAGAAAAATCTTACCGGCTATCTTTTTAAAAAATTTAATATGTTTTTCCAATCAGCTTTGTTTGTTTCAATATACTTATGTTCAAAGGGTATATCAAATCTTCTTGCCCTGCCAATGAATTCATCCATCTCTTTGTGTCTCTCCCTGTCTCTTTCGTGATTTCTCTTTATAATTCTTCTTTTTCTAATATGGTTTGGAGCTTCACACCACAGCACTTTGATTATCGCCTTATGCTTTTTTGCAAAATTATTAATAAATTTAATCCAGTCCGGATTGCCCATATACCTTCTGGTAAAGGGAGAATCTAGTATCACGGAATTACCTAATTTCAAATTTATTGAGGCTATCGCATACATTATTTTATGCACATACGGCTTGAATTTTTCATAAGTGTGACCAATACGGCTTGTCGTAAATGCGTCATCAATCTTATCCTTATCTATGTAAACTGCCTGGATTCTTTTTATCAGTCTTTGAGATAAATAGGTTTTGCCACTGCCGGATATAATAACTTTGTTTTTTAGTTTTTTCCCTAAGCCACCAAGACCAGAACCAAGCACTACTGCTATTCTTGGTCTTCGATTATGAATGATGGCTTTGATGTATTTTTGAGCCTCTTTTATAGAGGCCATTTCAATCTTGGCACTAGTATTACCAGACATACTTCCTCCGAAATATAATTGATGTAGTATTTGTTTTATAGAGCAATTTTTCTCACTCTAACAATGAGATGGCTGTCTTGTCAAGCTTGCTCCGGAGGTAGGACTCGAACCTACAACCAATCGATTACACTTTATCCCCTATTGCTAGGAGCGTGGACTATATCATCTCCATGTCTCTTTTGAGATTTAGGAGCGAGGCGCTTCGTCCGATTTGCATCGGACTACTCCGCTAGACGGATAGTCTCTACACCTTCTCTGAAAATTCAGAGCTTGGCTCGGGATTGCCCCCAAATTTACTTTGTGGGTTTCCCCGAATTCACCTCGTTTGACAATTCGGCTTTTACCGAAAAGCTGCCTTTTGACAGTCGATTGCTCTACCATTGAGCTACTCCGGAATATTGCGCGCACTAAGTACGCGCGTAAAAATAAAAAGAACTAAAAACATAGTATCAAAAAACAGGCAAAAAACAAGGAAAGGGCGCCGGCCGATGGACTCCAGCCCTTCTAAATGCTTAAATATAACTATGGAGGAAGAACAGAAAAGCTCAAAAGCCATATCATACTTTCGGAACTTTATATTCGGAGTGGAAGACAGCCTGGTTTCCACTGTGGGCTTGCTTTCGGGCATCGCCATTGCGGATATGCCCCGGAATGTCATTTTCCTGACCGGAGTGGTGCTCATCTTCGTGGAGGCCTTTTCCATGGGCGCAGGCAGTTTCCTGTCTGAATCTTCCGCTGAAAGATTTGCAAAAAAGGAAGGAGCAACTGTGCGCAAAAATCTGGTGGCGGGAACAATCATGTTTTTTTCATATTTCGTTTCCGGGTTTGTTCCCCTGTTCCCCTATCTGGTCTGGCCGGTCGGCACGGCGCTGATCGTTTCCATAATTTTTTCCATAATCGCCCTGTTTATTCTCGGCATAATCGGAGCAAAGATATCGGGAGTAAGCATCCTTAAGAACGGATTGAGAATGGCGCTGATCGGAGGAATGGCTATCGGAGTCGGGTTCTTGGCGGGGATACTTGTACCGAAGATTTAAGATAGAGAAAGCGGCCGCCCCGGCCTGGGCCGGGGCGGCCTTTTGTGTTACAATCAAACGATAATGAACTCAAAAGCTTTCGTTTGGATCGGAATGATTGTCGGTTCTACTGTCGGCGGATTCATTCCCCTCATCTGGGGCGGAGGCGCGTTCTCTTTTGCCGGATTTATCACCAGCGGAATCGGGGCGGTGGCGGGAATATATTACGGATATAAATTAAGCAAGCGGTTGTAGCCGGCGATTATTGGAATGCCTTGCCTTTTTGCCAGGGCGTGCCTATGAGCGGAAGGAGATATTTGTCCGCCCCGTACCAGCCCGCCACTCTCCACGCCAAGAGCAGGAAGATCCCGAGAAGCAGAAGGATCGGATTGGTGCTGACCGTTCCGGCGAACAAGTAGCTCGCGTTCATGAAAATCCCGAAAAAAGCGGCTACGCCGGTAAAGGCGCCGATGACAAGGGCGATGCCCACCAGAAGTTCGCCGAAAGCCACGATGTTGGAGAATACCGCGGCATGCGGAATCACGAATCCTTGAAGATATGAAGCGTACCATCCCTGCACATCCGGGTGCGCACCGGCTGTTTTGGCCAAAGAGCCGGAAAGGAATCCTTTCAGGGCGGAACCGGCGGAACTTCCGACCCACGCGGAACTTTGCACTTTTTCCAATCCTGCGGAGAACCACTGCCAGCCGACAAAAAGGCGCACAATGAGCCACAGCCAGGCCAGGCGCGTGTCGGCGAAGATTACGCGGGAAACCTTCGGTTCGGGTATTTCTATTTGCATCTTTGTATTATAGCACGGGCTGATATCCTTTTTTTCCCGCCAAGCGCATCTCCAGTGAATATTTGTCGTAGCCGTAGAAAATATAGGCGATCGGTATGCCGATCAATATGAGGTGCGGCCATACGATCTCGCCGAAGAAAATGAGGGAAACGGTCAGCCAGAACAAAAGGAAGAAAGCGGTAAAGCGTATTTCAAATCCGAGAATGAAGAAAAGGCCGATAAGAATTTCCACGATGGCCGCTCCGAGCACCAGGAAATGCGCCTCAAAACCCAGCAGTTTGTCCAAATGATACTGCTCCACGGTAAAGAGCGCCAGATTGTTGTGGATGATCTTGGCGTAAGCGGAAGCAAAGATGAGGGCGACCCCGAAAAGAACCCGCAGGATGGAAAAGCTTCTCGGGGCCAGATATTCCCTTAATTGCGAAAGCCGGCCGCGGTATGGCGCCGGCCTTGTCTTTCCCGACAATTCGCGCCTCTTGGCAATATATGAATCCAAACTCAAGCTGTGCGCTCCGAGGATGAGCAATACTATTATCTCCCCGAGATAGTTTGCGTAAGTGAGCATGTATGCGCCGTGCGAGGCTATGGTGCAGATGAAAATTACCAGAGCGGCAAATGCGGCGGGGCGGGCATATAGGCCCAGGATGGATAGCGCTCCCAGAATCAAGAATACCCATACGAGCAATCCGGAAAAGACGCCGAAAGTTGAAGAAAGCGGAAGCTCGGGACCGAATGTGGCTCCGTAATACGCGCAGGCAATGAAAGAAATGCCGATAGTGAAGCGCGCGATGAACGGCCCGTATTTTCTGATTTTCTCAAGAAACGGATCCAGCTTGCGCTCCAGATATCGCGAAGTGGAGATAAAGAAGATGCAGAAAACCAAAATGATGCCGATAAGCGCCCAGAATTCAAACCTGCCGAGATTGCGGGAAATTACGTCCAGCAGATTGAAGGAAGAAGAATCTACAGCCTGGGAAATCTGATTCGAATTGAGCACATACACTTCGTGGGCGGAAGCCGCGAACGGTGTAAGCGCCGAAAGCGCCGCGGCTGAAATTCCGGCTATGAGATTTTTCATTCCCCGCATCCTTTCATTATTCCATAAATGCCCGCCGGGCGAAAGAATTTTGTCCACAGGATAGATTATGGCAGTGGGATATTCTAAACTTTGCGCGAGATTTCTTTGAACGAAATTGACGCTCCGCCCCGCCGCCGCTCGCTTCGCTCGCTGTCCCGCAAAAAAGTTTTCTTCGCAATTTATTATTTTGCGCGCGCCGA
>JAKAKW010000016.1 GCA_021824345.1 bacterium | reverse complement strand
CGCAAATCAAAAAATGTAAAGAAAACTGTTTTGCTGGCTGGCGAGCGTTAGCGAGCGGCGGCGGGGCGAATCAGTTGCCGTTTCGTTCAAAAAAGGTTCGCGCAAAGTGTAAAATATCACCGCCAATAGAAACTTCAGCGTTTGAAAGGATTGCTCCGCGCGGCCGCGTGGCGGCCGCGCTCCGCAAAATCCCTCGCCGCTTCGCGGCGAAATGGCTGGGTGGGCAAAAATCAAAGACGGCGGATTTGTTTGTTTCGTATCTAAAAACAATATGAATATCAAACCAAAATATTTTCTCTACGCTCGTAAATCAACGGAAGATGATGACCGACAAGTTATGAGTATTGAAGCCCAGTTATTTGAACTGCGAGAATATGCGCGTAGAGAAAAATTTGAAATTCTTGAGGAATTTCAAGAGGCGAAAAGCGCAAAGACACCGGGGCGAGAAGTGTTTGGTGAAATGATGGCGAAAGTGGAAAAGTCCGATGGTGTTGGAATTTTGGCGTGGCATCCTGACCGCCTTGCTCGCAATTCCATTGACGGTGGCAGGATTATTTATGCCGTGGACACACACAAAATTATTTCTTTGCGCTTTTCGACATTTTGGTTTGAACCAACCCCGCAGGGGTTATTTATGTTGCAAGTGGCGTTCGGACAAAGCAAATATTACTCGGATAATTTAGCGGAAAATATCAAGCGAGGAATCCGCCAAAAATTGCGACGGAAAGAATGGCTTGGTCTCGCGCCTTTTGGTTATCAAAACAATCCGATAAAACGAAACATTGAACCGCACCCGACCGAAGCGCGAATCGTGAAATTAGCATTTGAGGAATATGCGAAAGGCGGACATTCTTTTGTTTCTCTGGCGCAATTTTTGGCGGATCTCGGCGTTGTCTCAAAAAACCGAACGCCACTTGCCAAAGTTTCCATCAAACGACTTTTAACAAACAAAGCATATCTCGGATTTTTGAAGCACAAAGGAGAATGGTTTGATGGAAACTTTGAACCAATTATTTCTCCCGCATTGTTTGAAGCCGTGCAGAAAATTTTGAAAACGAAAGAGCGGCCGCGCCATCGCCGCGCAAAACATGATTTTCCGTTTACCGGATTATTCCGTTGCGCCGAGTGTGACAGTATGATTTCGGCGCAATGGGCGGTTAATCGCTGGGGCACAAAATATCGCTATTACAGATGTTCAAAAAAGCGCGGCCGCTGTTCACAACCATATATTCAGGAAATGGAGTTGGCGCGGCAAATCAAGGCACGGCTTCAAACAATCTCGCTTTGCGATAATCTCACTGATTGGATGTTGGAGCACGTAAAAGAATGGGAACGCGAGGAAAATTCATTGTCGCAAAGCGAGTTTCAAAATCTTTCCGAAAATATCAAAACAGCAGAAGCAAAAATGGAAAAGTTGGTTTCCACTTATTTGGATGGTGATATTCCAAAACAAACTTATCTCAAAAAGAAAGACGAAATTTTGCTCGCTTCTGCCGTTTGGGAACAAAAGAAGAAAGATTTTGAAAACGGGAGAAAAAATTGGGTCGAACCCCTGCGGGAATGGATTTTAGATACGAAACAAGCCGATTTTTTGAGCAAATCGGAAAATTATCACGAAATCAAAACATTTGTTCAAAAAATCGGAACGAACCCTCGGGTTCGTAACAAATCCGCCGTCTTTGATTTTTGCCCACCCAGCCATTTCGCCGCGAAGCGGCGAGGGATTTTGCGGAGCGCGGCCGCCACGCGGCCGCGCGGAGCAATCCTTTCAAACGCTGAAGTTTCTATTGGCGGAGGCGGTGAGATTCGAACTCACGATGCCTTACGGCATACCGGTTTTCGAAACCGGCGCACTAGACCAACTATGCGACGCCTCCTTACCGGCCACATTATTGCAGAAATTTTCATTTATTACAACACACGAAAATCTTTCGACGTGGCAGGTCGACCTATTTCAATTTAGTGCCTCGAACCAGGGCGCCCAGGAGAGTTTCCAGTTTGACAGTGGCCGTTCCCACCACCTTGTCCCCTCCGCCGTAATACACGTACAAATCCTCCCCTTTCTGCACCATTCCGCAAGGAAATACCACATTGTTTACAATTCCGTTTTTCTCATACTCTTCCTCCGGCTCAAAAATAGGATCGGCTGATCGCGCCAGGACTTTTGTCGGATCTTTCAAATCCAGAAGAAGCGCCCCCACGCGGTAAGTGCTGTGGAATTTGGATACTCCGTGGTACAGCAAAAGCCATCCTTTTTTCGTCTTTATCGGCGGAGCGGTAATGCCCACTTTGGCGCTGTCCCATTTGTTGACCCTCGGACCTATTATGCGTATGCACTTGTTCAGCATTTCTTTTTTGAAATCCAAACCGCGCAGAAAGTCGCCGCAGATTTCGTTTCCTATGCGGTGCAGTACGAAATACCCTTCCTTGAACTTTTCCGGCAGAATGCAGGTGTCTTTGTCGTCCAGCCCTTGCGGAGTAATCAGCGCCGGCTTATCCCAATTCCATTTGTGAGCCAAGAAGTCAGCTTCCTTGATGGAGGAAACGGCCACCCTTGGCGGGCCGATCCCGTCAAAAGCCGTATAGCACACGAAAATCCGCCCGTCTATTTTTGTCAGGCGCGGATCCTCACAGCCGGAATTCCCGCCGGCAATTTTCTTTTTTTCGAAACTTTCCCGGGGCAGATATACGGGCTCCAAAGAACGTTCCTTAATCTCAAAGCCGTCGAGGCTCTGCGCATATCCGAAAACCGAGGTGTTGTCCTCGGACTGGGCGCGGTACAGAAGATGCACTCTGCCGTCCAAGCTGATGGCGCCGGGATTAAAAACGGCCTTGGCTTCCCAGGCGTTTTCTTTCCGCGGAGAAAGAATTGGATTCTTAGCGCAGCGTTTCAGGCTCCACTCTCCGACAGTGTCCGGATTCATGGTGGCCAGCAGATCCTCCAGGCTCACTTTGGCCGAACACACGGCTGTGTCCGCCGCCCCGTAGTATATGGTCAGCGTATCCTTTTCAAGCGTTGCTCCGCTCGGGAATACTACGTCGCTCACATATCCCGAGAGTTCGTAGGATTCTTCCGGCACCAGAATCGGACCTTTTGTCCGGCCGATAATCTTGAGCGGATCTTTCAGATCCAAAAGCACCGCTTCAATTCCGAAAATTCTCTGGTCCTGGTGCGGACCGAAATAGTTCTGAATGTGGGCGTAAATCAGCAGCCAGCCCTTCGGGGTCCAAACGGGAGTCGCGCCAACTTCCACATGATCGTTTTCGGAACGCTTCGGATTTATGGTCCATTTGTCGATATTCGGCTCCCAATTTTTCCAGAAAGAAGTGTTCCAGAGATCTTCCATTTTGTCCAGATATGCCAGGGCCATTTTTGCCGGAGGAGAATCAGTGTGAGCGGAAAAAATTACCGCAATTTTTCCGTTTACTCTCTTTGGAAAAAGCGCCATGGCTTTGGCGTTGAAAGGAGTGACGGGATGCTTTTCCTTTACGCCTTTCAGATCGGGAGAAACAGCGACCGCCGTTTTTATGCTGGAAGCGTCGGGAGGAGATTTTGATAAAGCGGTGTAGAAAATATAATAGCTGCCTTCAAAAAATGTCACCCGCGGATCCTCGCAGCCGAACTTGTCCCAAGGCTCTGACGGAGAAATGAATTGCCTGCGCTTTTCAAAATGCGCTCCGTCCGAGCTTTCCCCGATTCCGATTACGGACAGCTGGCGGGGAGATTCAAGCTGATCAGGCACGGAGATGGCCCGGAAAAGCCCGAATGTTTTTCTGCCCTTGCGCACCGGGCACAGATTGAAAGCGGCAAAGCCTTCCCAATAATTATTCTTATCGGGAACCATGATCGGATTGTGCTCGGAGCGCTTGATTACAAACATATCAGTTCAATTCAAACGCGTCGGCTTTTTGCATTTTGACCGCTTTCTTTTCTTTCATGCTGTTTGTCAGTTCGGATAGAGGGATAGTGGCCACCGCCACGCGCTTGTCCCCTCCTCCATAATACACGTACAGCCTGCCCCTCCGCACTACCGCTCCGCTCGCGTATATGATGCCCGGCTTCCAATCGTTCTCGTACCATTCTTCTGGTTCCAGGATCGGCTGTTCCGCGCGATACAGTACTTTCTCCGGATTTTTTAAATCCAAAAGAAGCGCCCCGAGCTTGTACTTGTTCGGTTCAATGTTGCCCATGGCGTGATATAAGAGAAGCCAGCCGTCTTTGGTTTTGATGGGCGGAGCGGCGGCGCTTCTGGTGCGCACATGCCAAGCGACGGGATGGTCCGGAAGCTGTTGGGGATCGGGAGCATCCTTTCCATACGGCATTTCCGAATAATCAAGATTCCGCGAATATGCTATGCCGACTCGGCCCGGATCGCCCAAATCAAGGTTATGAAGAACCGCGAATTTCCCGTCGAACTTTTCCGGAAAAATAACCCAATTTTTCTGTCTGTCTCCGGGATGGGACAGGTACGCCATTTCGCTCCATACCCAGTTTTTTTTCAAAAGATATTCTTTTTTTATGGAAGTCACGGCCACCGCCATATCGTTCCAGCCGTTGAAAATATTGAAAGTAAGATACGCCCTGCCGTCCAAAAGGACGCATCTGGGATCCTCGCATCCTCCCCATCCTCCGCCGGAGGCGTACAGCTTCTGATCGTAAACCAGCGGAACGGGAGTGGTATACGGACTGTGCGCGCCGTTTCCGGAGCCGGTCTTGATGAAATACACGGGATATGAAAGCCGATCGTCAAAACGAAGCCCGTCCGGGCTGGAAGCATAACCCACGCGGGAAACTCCGTCCGGGCCGAGCGCGCGATAAAAAAGGTGCACCCTGCCGCCGGAGGACACCGCGGCTGGATTGAACACCGCCATGGATTCCCATGGATACATGCCCGGTTCAATTACGGGATTCTTGGAGTACCGCTTGAGTTCCGCCGGCTTTTTGGAAACGGTCTTGCGCTTCTTTTTTACCGCCTGTTTTTTTGAGGAAACTTTTGCAATCTTTTTTTTCGGAGTCTTTTGGGTTTTCTTGGAAATCCTGCTCTTCGGCTTTGCCGTGTTCTTTTTTGCATTCTTAATCGCAGGCATCTCTTTTAGACTCTTCCATATTTGTCTTCGTACCTTGTTTCATCATCCTCTTCAAAATCACCAGTGGCGATTTCCAGCACTTTGATTCCATCCGCGCCGGCCGACAGGCGGTGCTTGGAGCCCGCTAAGATGTTCGCTTTGTCCCCTTCTTTCACGTCATATTTAATTCCCCCTATGTCCATTACTCCGCTGCCGGAGATCACATACCAAAACTCCTCGCGCTTTTCATGGCTTTGCAGGCTCAATTCGGCGCCGGGCTTAACGGCGAGTATCTTTACGGTCGAGGAGAGATTATGCGTGAACTGCTTGAAATTCCCCCACGGCCTGTCCACTTGAAAAAAGTCCAAGTCAGTGCCGCTCATGTTGGGTATATTATACACCCACAAAGTTTTTTTTGGCAAGAAAAACCTGCACGCTATTGATCACCTGCCGTTTGAACGATTAAGCGGCGGCTGGATCTTCCAGCGATTCAAGATTGACGCAAAGATCGTCTTTCCAGATCATTTCTGGATAATTTTTCAACAGATCTCGTATATATTTGCGTCTTTCCTCATACTTTGCTTGGTCCTTGGCCTCGAACTTTATAGTGATATACGGCCCGTTCTGGGAGTATCTGAAAATCATCATTCCGTCGGAGAAATCCGCTCGGATGCCGTCGTCATCAGGTATGACAGTTTTGTCGGTTATCTGCGCTTCCGGAAAATCGCGTTTGAACTTAACGGACAGTTCATTTATAACCTCGATTTTTTTTGCATCGGGGCAACCGATTTTTATTTCCGGAGAAGAAATAAAATTAGGAAAACTTTCATAAAGCTGGCTTAGAGTCTGTTTCTTCTCTGTCAGATATTCCATGATCCTAAGCGCCGCATAAGTGCCGTCATCGTGACCATAGGCATTATCGGCGAAAAAGAAATGTCCGGACAGTTCGCCGCCGAAAGCCGCTTTCTCTTCGGCTATTTTCGCCTTTATGAATGAGTGTCCGGTTTTCCAAATTATCGGAATACCCCCGTTCATTTTTATTACATCTCTCGTAATCTGTGAACAGAGAGTGTTGTATATTATTTTGGATCCCGGGAATCTTTCCAGAATTTCTTTGGCAAATATAGCCACCAATACGTCATTCCATAAGATATGCCCTTTCTCATCAACTAATCCGATTCTATCCCCGTCGCCGTCAAAAGCCATTCCAAGGTCAGCCTTTTCTTCCAAAACCGCCTTGGCCACTCTCTCCGCTATTTTTTTGGCAGTGGGATCGGGCGTGCCGGCAGGAAAGCTTCCGTCAACATTCAGGTTTTTTCCTATAACCTCGCATCCTGCCTGCCGGAGTATGTCTGGATTATATTTTCCGGTCGTTCCGCACCCTGAATCAACGACTATCTTGAGTTTGTCTTTCAAGACCACTCTTTTCAGGACATCCTTGCTGTAATCTTCAGTAATATCTTTTTTCTCAAGACTACCCGGCTTATCGGCCTTAAAGAAACTTTCCTCTTCTATTGTTTTCCTTATTTCCTGCACCTCTTCCGGACCAGTGGTCTGGGAATATCCCGTTGCCAGCTTGAAGCCGTTGTAATTGGCCGGATTATGGGAGGCGGTTATCATCGCTCCGCCGTTCGTCTGAAAGCGGTATTGGGCATAGTACACCATCTGGGTCATAACCATGCCGATATCGATCACGTTTATGCCGGCGTAGCGCATGCCTTCTATCATTGCCGCTTCGTAGGCGGGACCGCTCAAACGACAATCATAGCCCACTACAGCCTGGCGGATTTTTCTTCTTCGCAGAAAAGTCCCATAGGCTTTGCCGATAGCTTCAACCTTCTGTACGTCCAGATCCTCATCGACTATCCCGCGTATATCGTAATTTCTAAAAACGTATGGATTGATTTGCATATTTTCGTCTTAGTTGGCCTGGATTAATGTATTCAGTTCCAAAGCAACTTTTGAATTATATCACAATTGAAAATGTTCGGATTTACTTTCATGCGTGCATTTTTTTGATTCTTAATTATTTCGGTATCAGGCGGTATTCTTTTTCTTCGCTTTATCCAAATAAGTTTTCAGCAAGTCCGACGAGCTTCTTACTTTCCCTCCGTGCCCCACGTTGTATACTATTTCTATTCCAAGCCGTTTGCAGGTATGAATGTCCTTGTGCAAAGAAGAAGCGGGGTTGTTTGCGTCCGTTTCATCCCTGTCCCCGCCGTTGGCAAAAATATCCGGCTTTATTCTTTCAAGCTCTTCGCTTACGCTCATGTTTTCCGTGCCTTCTTCGTGCCTGCTTATGATTACCTCATCCACCACCTCTATGGCCTCCAATATCTCCTTCCTTTCATTCTCCGGCATAAATATTTCATGCTTGCCTTTCCGTTTTAGCCAGTTATCGTTGTTGATCACCACCACAAGCCTATCGCCGAGCTTTTTTGCTTCCCTCAACAGCCTCACGTGCCCTATGTGCAGAGGATCAAAACCCCCGCTTACCATTACAACTTTCATATTTGTATTATATTCCCCGTTTCCGCCGGAGCAAGTGCATAAAAGCGAAAAACAGCCCTTTTGCGGGCTGTTTTTCGCTAAAGCGCAACTTGTGCTATTTACAAGTGCACTCGTTCATCGGCTTTCCACAGCCGGTGCATTTTGGTTCATCCATGATAATATTGGGGGTTTATATATAAGGCGCAATCCGTTGCGCGGACTAGTGCGCTCGTTTGCGCATTTCTTTATTCTATTCCCGAAACCGGAAAAGTAAAGTCCACCGGAAAAGGAAATCGTGTCGCAATTTTTCCGGCATTTTGCCATTTTTTATGAAATAATATAAGATAAAGCGCAAGCCAAAAGGCTTATGGCTCTATCGTCTAACGGTTAGGACGTCAGGTTTTCATCCTGGAAATCCGGGTTCGATTCCCGGTAGAGTCACACGCAAGGGCGACGCGGATTCTAGCCATATTTTTCAAAGGTTTTTTCAAAAAAGAGAGCCGGAAAATCGGTTCGATACCCGGAGGGATGCAGGCGCTTTTCCCTTCTGAATTTTCTAGAAGGAGATAATATATCCATTAATAATTTTTATCCCTGTCCGCCGGAGGCTTGTATCTCGCCTGTCATCGGGATGAAGTATACGCCGACGTCCCGGCGGGAATGCACTTTGCCGTTCTGGTCTTTGGTATACACATAAAGGATTTGTCCCCGGCGGAACGGCTGGCCTATCGGGATTAGCATTCTGCCTCCGGGCTTGAGCTCCGCTATCAGCGCCGGCGGTACGTATTCCGCCGCGGCAGTGACAATAATTTCGTCAAATCCGCCTTTCACCTCCGGCCAGCCGTAGAATCCGTCTCCCACTTTGGTATGAACATTGGCATAGCCGATCGGAGCGAAAATTTTGCTCACCGCGTCTCCCAGCGGCTTGATTATTTCAATGCTGTATACATTTTTCACCATGCGGGAGAGAATGGCGCTCTGATATCCACTTCCCGTGCCTATCTCAAGCACTGTGTCTCCGGGAGAAACATGCAAAAGCTGGGTCATGTACATTTGCCCCAAATAATCGGAAAGAGCGGATCCGTAGCCTATGGCCCAGGGCTTCACGTTTTTCATCTTGTCCTCGTAGGCGGTATTCGCCAGGGAAATGTTTTTCTGGTAATTGTATTGGAAATATCCTCTCGGAACTTCGCTGAACGCTTGCAGAACCGCCGGATCAGCGCTGCTGAATTTCTGCTTTAAATAGTCGGATGCGATTTTGTCCGCCGCTTTCTTGCGGACAAGCATCTTCGCGAATTGGTCTTGAGTGATGCCGGGAGCTCTGCCGGACTCCAGCATCGCTTTTTTGTATTCATCGTATGTCCAGGACAGATTGGAGGCATCCACCGCGGATTGCACTGCCGCTGTTTTCGAAACATTCGCCGGAGACAGCGTCGGACTCTCAGCAGATGCGATTGGGCCAATAGAGCTCTTGCCCGGGTTATGAGTAAAAATAACAAATCCCAGGATAAATAATCCTACCGGCAATAAAAAGTACGCTATATTTTTTTTCATAATGTTTTAATCATGACTGTTAAAGAGAGGAAAGGAAAACATCACCAGTAAATACGCAAGAACCGCCGCAATTATTACGCCAAAATACCCGAGCGAAGCGATCATTATGCCCGCCAGAGGCGAGGCAACGACCGAAAAAGCGCCGTTCACGCTCCAAGCCCAGGGCAATAGATGCTCGTATTCTCCGCGGAAGCGCGAGAGGCCCATCGGAAACGGAAATCCGAGAAGCACCGACAGCGGCGCGATTATCGCGAGAAGGATCAGAAGCTTGGCCGCGGCCGGCAGCCCCATAAGAGCGAGGAGCGCCGGGTCCAGGAAAAGCCCCGCCAGGATTCCCCAGCCGGCTATGGATAAAAATATCGGCCAGAGCCCGAGCCGGCGAGAGATCGAATATTTTCCCGAGAGCCAGCTTCCCAATCCGGAAAAAGCGAGCATCAAGGCAAGCGTTGAAGCGAAGCCGTACATGCTGTCGTTTAAGAAAAACGACGCTTTGCCGATAAAGTACATTTCAAAAAAGAAAAAGCCGAGGCCCAGGCCGCCGAAATACAGGACGGTCTTCGCCAGATTCTTCATCTCCGGCAGGCGCTTCCGCCAGCGCAGAAGCGGAAGGAGAAGGATAATAATGCCGATTATGGCCGACTGGAGCAACACCGCGCCGTTTACTAGAAGCCCCATCTCCTTCTCCGGCACCAGGGCGATATTGTTCAGGATAGCCTTAAGCTTGGAGAGGCGAAAAACGGAATAAAAGCTCGGCTGATTGAGGGTGGCCGGCCGGATCCGGAAAAAATTATTTTTTACGAAATCTCCGCGGCTCGCGGAAAAAAGCTTTAATATGTCGTCCCGCAGGGCGTCCGAGGTTCCGCCGGCCGGGCTGGCGGCCGGGCCGGACTCGAACGACACGGCGGGCAGTTCATTCCACACGTTGGCATTTCGGCTGATTCCGGCGTAGTAGGAAACGTCAAATGACCTCGCGTCGGCAAAATTCTTCAACTTTTGGACATCAGCCGGAGCAAAAGCGGAAGGAGAAACGAGGATGCGGTCGTTCCAGCTGGAGCGGTACACCAGAATGTTTTTTTCCGGCGATTTCACTCCCGTATCAAGAAGCGCCTGGTAAACTGTATTCAATATCTTCAGGGTATACGCGGTGGACTCGCTGATTGAATCCGGAATGGAAAGAATACCGTCACTTGTCAGCATGCCGAGATACTTTTTCACGGCTGTTTCGGTAAAAGCGTATTCATTCACCGCTGATTGTCCCAGGAAATTCCCGGAGACGTCGATAATGTCAAACTTCCGGCCACTGTCCGGAAAAGCCAGGGGCGGAACTGAAAGCAATTTAAAATCGGGAGCCGCCAGGGCCTGTTTCACAAGGGAATTTGTTTTCACTAAGGAATATATCGTCGGATCCGGCTCCAAAGCCGTCAGCGACCCGGCGCCAAGATTTTCAGCTTCCAGAATGTTAAATCCGCCTTGAGTGCCGATGTCGAGCACGAATGAATGAGGGCGGATATAGTACGGGAAAGTTTCCAGAGCGGCCGGAATGTAAGAGCTGTCATACGACCCGGCTTTGGGTAGCGCGGCCACGCGATTGCCGTCCAGATAAACCCCGAGAGCGGGCGGCGGCGGAGACGCCTTCAGGAGTCCGGCGTCGTTGGAAAAATCAACATTCAGCCGTTCGTTGAAATTATCGAGCACCATAAAATACCCGCCGGGAGAAAATATCTCCTGCGCTACTTTGTTCCCTTCTATGTTGAGCGCGGGATAGATTTCCTTGTATTGGTTGAAATCCGCCTGGTTGAAATTTGCGACAAATCCGCCGCAGAGAATCGCGAAAAGAACAAGCGCGGGAATAAAGGCGCCGCGCCCAAGCCCGAAGGGCGGCGGCTCCAGGGCGGCCGCGAGGGCCAGGAGGATGATCAAAAAATTCACGAGCAGGAACGGATTGATGAAAAACATGGCGACGAGCGCGAGCAGGGTGCCGGCTCCGCCACCCAAGAGGTCCGCGGCGTAAACTTTTGATATTTTCACTTCTTCCGAGAGAAAATATATTCCGACATACAGCCCGGACAAAAAGAAAAACGGGAAAAGAGCAGCGTAATATTTCCACACGTTGAACACCTGATCAAGCCAGGTGGCGGAGTTTTGGAGCTCAAGTGGGTTGAAAGGAATGATTGTGATAATCACATACCCGGCGGAGATGAATAGAAGAAGCAGGAGCGGGATAACAGACAATATTTTTCGAGCGTTATTCTTAAAGAAATCCTTAAAGAGGCTCAATATCACTCCGCTTATGGCGAAGCCGACCATGGTGATGGATATGACCCAGTAGACATATTCCGACCAGCTGACGATGTCAAAATAGCGCGTGAGAGCGATTTCAAATCCGAGAGCCGCGGCGGATACGAAAAAAACCGGAACGAGGGAAAGCTTTTTCATACGATTCCGGCAGACCTTATACGCGTAACCGCCCAAGCCGCAAAAATAGCGATGGCGATGCTTCCGATCACATCTATCGGATAATGAACTCCGACATAAACTCTGGCAACCGCGATTAAGAGAGCCAAAATCCACAGCGCTATGCCGAGCTTCCTGTTCCATTTCATGCCTATCATGGCGATAACAGCGGTGAGGAGAACATGGTCGGACGGGAAGCCGTTGTCCGGAATATGAAGAACAAGCGGGATAAAATGTTCTACAACGAAAGGCCGGGGATCGAAATACAGCCACCCGCCGATCAGTCCTATCACATACGCCAAGAGGCCGGAAGATATGGCAAACGCGGCCATTCCCTTCCAGCTCTTTCGGGGCTGAATAAAAAAATAGGCTCCCAAGATAATTATCGGGAGGATGAACAGGTATTCGGCGCAGAATATAAAAAAAGCGTCCTGCATGTCTATATATGTAAGTATATGCTCCTCCAGAATCGCAGACAAGGCGGAAAATGCGCGAGCAGTATAAGCATAAAAGACGTATTGTAAAGATTTTGTAAAGGATATTCCAATCTGTCCTTTACAGTTTTTTTACACTTGGTGCCTTATGCTGTAACACGATGGAATCAAAACAGCCAAAGGTCAATCCCTTCGCCATTGAAGTCCGGGGCGTGACGCACGCATATAACGGCCATAAGGTCTTGCACGACCTTAATTTATCTATTCCAAAGGGCGAAATATTCGGTTTTCTCGGGCATAACGGCGCAGGTAAGACGACTACTATCAGTATTTTGACAACCCTCCTGCGGCAGACCGCCGGAACGGTCCGAATCGCGGGTTATGATACTTTAGAAGAAAGCATGGATGTGCGCAAACGCATCGGGTATTTGCCGGAGAATGTCACTTTTTACAATGACCTCACTGCGTATGAAAACCTGGCGTATTTTGCGCGACTTTCCGGCATTAAGCATGTTGATGCCAAGATTGACGAGACGCTGACATTTCTTGATTTCGAGGGGGTGAAGCATAAGAAGTTGAAAACATTTTCCAAAGGCATGCGCCAGCGCATCGGCATCGCGCAAGCGATTCTCCATGACCCTTCGGTGCTCTTCTTGGACGAACCGACGTCCGGACTGGATCCGATGGGCATAAAAAATCTGCGCGATATTATCCTGCGCCTCAACCGAGAACGCGGCATGACCATTTTTATGAACACTCATCTTCTGTCCGAAGTCGGAAAAACATGCACATCCATCGGCGTCTTGAGCATGGGCAAGCTTATTTACATGGACACGATGGAACGTACGCTTAACAGATTTCCCGATGAAGCATCACTGGAGGGAATTTATGTCCGGATGGAAACGGCTGAAATGTCATGATCCTTTCCGAGACAAGTCCTCTGCGAACGATTATAGGACACGAGCTGCGCGCGCTTGTCCGGGAAGGAACTTTTTCAGCGTTGCTCGGCATATTTCTGGCAGTAACGCTTTTCTCGGTATTCATCGGATGGTCAACGCGTTCAACGACGCTCGCCATATACGCGACGACAGTCGCCACCTTGAACGGAGCAGGCGTTTCGCACGTCGCCCCGAATCCGCTTCTCGGAGTATCAACCCTCGCAATTTTCAACAACCTGATCATATATATGCTTTTAGTCGGCGCGCTGCTCGCTATTGTCATCGGCCACCGCTCGTTTGTACGCGACCGAAGATCGGGAGTGATCCAGCTGCTGCTCTCGCGGCCGGCTGGCCGGCCATTTTATATCGCGGGAAAACTCTGCGGGACCGGCATTGCCTTATTGTCTGTCCTGCTCGGCATGTTTGCCGTAAGCTCGGCGAGTACGCTTTTTATTCCCTCTCTGCATTTATCCGGCGGAGAATTCCTGTCGCTGTCCGCTTTTTACGGCGTGTCCTTCATATATCTGTCATTCTTCACCGCGCTCGGCCTCCTTTTCGGCGTTTATATGCCGAACGAATCCATGTCGCTTCTCCTGCCGATAATAGCGTGGATCGCGATAGTGTTCATATTGCCGGAGCTATCCACCGGGCAAAATCCCGTAGCCCTCCTCAATCCGGTCACGCTGGCGCATGCGCCTCAAGCGCTGGGAACATTTTTCTCGTCCGCTCGCGCCATATTGAGTCCCTTCTCCTTCGGCCAGGACTATGTCGCTCTTGCCCTGCATTTTCTGCGCATAAATTCGGAAACGTTCAACATCGGCGCGCTCTTTAAGCTGGCGGCGGCCGGTTTAGCCGCCGATGCGGCCTGCGTATTCGCGCTTTGGAAATATTCGGCGGCAGCCGACCAAATTTTATAACATGACAAACCCAACCTTAGTAATCGCCAAAAAGGAATATAGGGATTCCCTGCGAAGCGCTCTCTTCATCGCCTTGGCAAGTTTCATGGTCCTGCTGGCCGCTGTTTCGATTCTTGTCGCTTCATTCAATTTCCAGACCGAGGTTACGCAATACCACGCCGCCCTTTCGCAGCTTACGGCCGCAGAGCGCGCCGGCGCGGTTATACCTGCGCCGTCATATTATCCGCTCTTGATGTTGCGGGGAACCATTGAATACCTAGAGATTATCGGTGCGGTTTTGGCCATCGTGCTGGGATATTTGGCTGTCGCCAAGGAAAAAGGCACCAACGCGTCTCGCTTGCTTCTTTCTCGTCCTGTTTCCCGCTCCGCCCTGGTAAGCGGAAAGATACTTGGCGCCAGCCTGCTTATGCTTACGCTCCTCGTATTTCTGGAAGGAGGCATAGTGCTGGCGATAACAGGCATTGGCCAGGTGGCATTTTCTCCGGCAGAATTATTGAAACTGACCTTGTCTTTCGCTTATACGTATTTTTACCTGCTGTTTTTCTTCTGCTTTTCGGCGGCATTGACGCTTTTTTTCAAAGATTTGCCGCGAGCGCTCTTGTTTTCATTCGCAATCTGGCTCGTGTTCGTATTAATCATCCCGCAGATCGGCGATACCATGGACCCGGACAACCAAGTGCCGGGAGGATTCTTCGCAAGCATGCACGTCACGCAGAGCCAGCAAAGCGCCGTCATCGCGCAATTCAAGGGATATGAAAATTTTCGCAACGCGCTTGAAGTGAGCTCCATTGAAAAACACTATGAGCGGCTTGTATTTGCAACGCTAGGCATTAAGGGTATGTATAATGACAAGCCGCTGGGATATATCATGATCGACAAATGGCAGGATCTGGCGCTTTTGCTGATTTTTTATGCCGCAGGAATCGGCGCGGTATTCCTGTTTGCAACTAACAAGCGCATCATGAATTCTTCTCCATAACGCTCGGCTTGTTTTTACTATCAATGAATTAATTATTAATGCACGCTTATCATCATGAATAAATCAACATACATCATAGGAGGCATCGTCATAGCGGTTGTAGCGATACTCCTTTTAATGCCGCACTCTTTCTCTCCGCGGCAGACAAGTTCAATGAATACGCCTATTTCGCGCACGCCGCCTGCCGCCGCGAGTCCCGCGGCATCCAACCAGACATCCGCGGCCAGTCCCGAGGATATAGTTCCGGGATTATATCCGAATCCAATTAAAAACGCTTCCATCAAGCCCGGAATCAAAATTGCTTCGGTAATGGTTGAAAACAATGTCGACGCGGCGGGGAATGCTGTCAGCGACCATTTGCAATTCACTGTCAACAACTTGACGAATAAGGCGCTCTCTAATCTTGAAACATACTACACCATAACCGACGCGGCAAACGGCAAAAAAGAAGGATATTATAAGCCGCTCGCCGGGATTACAATTCCTGCACGCGGCAATGTTACGATACATTTTGACAATCAATCCGGCTATGGCCATTTTCCGGCGAACACGCACGGCATTTACGGAACAGCGCTTGATCAGCTGAAATTCTGGATAGAGGTGAGCGCACCCGGATATGCCGTTGCGACAGCGCATGCGACGAAGGCTCCCGGCGGCGCGGAAGTCGTCGGTCAATAAAATCCGGTCAAACAAAAATCCCCTTCTGAAGGGATGGGGATTTTTGCGTTGATAATTCGCAATTATTATTGGGCGTCCTCAACCTCATTCTGATTGGCAGTTGAGTCATGTTCCTGGCCCTGATACTCGTGATTTACCGAATCAGTATCTGTGGAAGATGCGGCCGAATCTTTCTGATCCGGCTGAGAAACCATTTGAGCGATTTGAGCAACTGGCTTTTGGGCGGTTTGAGCATGGCTCTCCAGAGCAATCATACTCGCGCCTCCCACTACGAACGCCCCGATAACAAGAGCAAGTATTGTTTTCTTATTCATCGGAATAAATTTTATTTATTTGTAATTACCTTCAGCCGACCTGCTGAATTGGCATTATTGTAAACAAGCGGACGTAAAGATTCTGTAAATACACAAAGCTAGACGGCAGGCAACCGTATAATAGCTTTCGTTCCTTTGCCGACAGCGCTTTCTAAAGAAATGCTGCCGCCATAGTTTTCAATGATTTCTTTGGCTATGGAAAGGCCGAGGCCGGTGCCGGAAGATGATTGGCCCTTATAGAATCTTTCAAAAATATGCGGCATATCTTTTTCCGTTATGCCCGGCCCGGTATCGGAAACGGATATAAATACGGCATTTTCCTGACGCGAAGCTTGGATGCTCACAGTTCCGCCGGATGGCGCATATTCCAGGGAATTTTGAATAAGATTGGACAAGACCCGTTCCATATCTTTAGCTTCAACTTTTGCGCCCAGCCGGCCATCCGAAAGTTCGGTCTTGAGGGAAAGTTTTTTAGCTGAAGCGATGGGCTTTAATTTTTCAGCCAAGCCCAGAATTATGCCGGCAAGATCCGTGCTGCCTTCCGCCTTTTTACGATTGCCCAGCCTGGCAAGCAAAAGCAGGTTCTCGGTCATCTTTGACATGCCGCCGATTTCTTCCAGTACGCTGTTTAATGTGGAATGCACCGCCTCTTTAGTCGGATGTTCGCTACGTAAGAGCACTTCCACATCATTTTGCATTACGGCGAGCGGAGTGCGCAATTCATGAGAAGCATTTTCAGCAAACATTTTTTGGGCTTCGACTGAACGTTGGATAGGGCGCAAAGTATA
>JAKAKW010000012.1 GCA_021824345.1 bacterium | reverse complement strand
TCTCGGAAGAGAATACTTGCGCAGATTCTTCTTTCCATCGTCCGTAAAGTATTCGTGGAAATACGTCATAACCAGCTCGCGGACGCTTTTATACACCGGCTCGCGATAGCGCAGAACGGAATGATTCGTCTTTGAAAGCGCGCCCCATCGTCCGCGAATTTGAAACGGCGCTATCACGTGATCAAAATCATTCCTGGTGGTCTTAAGATGAAGCAAGAGAGGAGGAAACCCGTGCAGAGACAATATGTACGACCCGAGCAAAGCCCCTTCCAGGCAATGGGCGTTTCTTTCCCGCATGGTGCGAATCGGAGATTTCACCGTCTCCCCTTCCTTCTCGAAATTAAACGGCAAAGAATTCAAAAAATCCTGCACTTTGGCGGGAGTGTCCATGCTTTTTAATAAAATTTTTTCCTTTTTGCTAAACTCCGGCATGTTAAAAAATTTAGCGGAAGGCGGAGGGTAACCCTCCGCCCAGTACACTACTCAAATTCCGTGGTGGCGGGCGGTTTCGGAGTCCAATCAAAGAATACCCGAACGATTTTCGGATGGCGAGTGAGGGTGCTGATGATTTCCGAACAGATTTCAGGATCCAATTGGAATCCTTTCACCGTCATAAAGTCGGCTGTTTCCACCGTGCGCACGGCTATGGAGTATTCATATACCCTGCCATCCCCTTTCACTCCCACCGTTTTTACTCCGAGCAGAGCAACTATTATTTGCGAAATCAATCCGTCCGCTCCGTGCCTGATCAAAATTTTACTCACTTCGTCGTCCGCTTCCCGCACTATTTCCAAGAGCTCGTCCGTGACCGGAACGCCCACGATGCGCAAATACAGTCCGGGGCCGGGAAAAGGATGCCGCTTGGCGACCAAATCCTCCAAGCCGAATTCATATGCCAAATCGCGCACCTCAAATTTAAAGAAATCTTCCAGAGGCATGATTTCTTTCAAGCCCAGTTCCAAATCCACGTTGTGATGAGTTTTTATGAGATCCGAATTCCCCTTGCTGCCAGATTCAATCAGATCGGTGGCCAGAGTCCCCTGGATCATATGGGTGGCGTGGCAGTTTTTCGCCGTTTCCTGGAAAACTTCTCCGTATACCTTGCGGAATTTCGCTCTTTTTTCTTCCGCGTCAATGGTTGTGCCTATTTCTCTCACGAATTTTTCCTTGTACTTGTCCACTACCTCCAGATGTATTCCCGCCCGCTTTGCCATTTCTTTGACTTTTTCCACTTCCCCCTTGCGCATTCCGCCGGTGTCAATCATAAAAGCCTTCAAATGCTCCCCGAGAGCGGGCGCAAGAATGGCCGCCAGAGTGGTTGAGTCCACTCCGCCGGAAACTCCAATAATGGCGGTTCCGCTTCCGAGTTCTTTTTTAGTCCTTTCTCTGATTTCTTGAATAATGTCTTCTTTTGAATAATCAGGTTTGCATCCGCAAATTTTTTCCGTAAAGTTGCGCAGTATCGCGTTTTCATCCTCAGTCTGCTCAACTTCCGGATGGAACTGCACCCCGAAAAGATTTTTCTCGCCGTTTTCCATCGCTTCAATCACCGAACCGGCCAAAGAGGTGGCGGTAACTTTGAATCCGTCCGGGGCATTTTTTACGGAATCCCCGTGGCTGGACCAGCATTTCAATTTTTCCGGCAAATCGGCAAAAAGCCTGTTTCCGGATTCCGTTTCAAAAGAAACTTCCACCGGACCGTATGATTTTCCTTCTTGCACGCGATGCACCGAGCCATTGTCTTGCTTGTACGCCATCCATTGCATGCCGAAGCATATTCCGAGAACGGGAATGCCCATATCCATGATTTCTTCCGGCACTTTCGGGGCGTCTTGGTCATAGACGCTCGCCGACCCTCCGGAGAGAATGATCCCCTTCGGCTTGTTTTTCTTGATCCATTCAAGAGACTCTTCCGGAGGAAGAATCAAGGAACGATATCCCAGGTACCGCAAGCTGCGCCGAATGATCTCCGTATATTGGCTCCCGAGATCTATGATGAGAATCTGCATAATTAAGATTTCGTCCTGAAAACGTAATTGCCTATTAGAACAACCACTGCGGTAATAAGGACCGCATAAGCGAATTTGGCTATGATGCCGGTCCTGGAAAAAGTAAAGACAGCGTCTATCAGGCTTTTTATGGCATCGTTCCAGGCCAAACCGGCCACCAGCCCCAGGCCGGCCATTATATACGTCCTGGATCCCTGGGCAATTTCCGACTTGAGCGTTTCCTTATTTTTATTTTCCTCCATCTTCTGATTTTAGCATAAATCCGAACGGCTTGGCAGACCGGCGGCCGCTTTCTCAGCGTCCCTGCAAAATTCGGACCAAGTATTTCTTCCGCAGGCTAGTCTATGAGTTTCCGCTTGCCGTAAAAGTGCACAACCAAAAGGAGCACCAGGAGGGAGACGAAAGCGGTGAGCGACAGCATGGGCACGGAAATGTATCCCCCGAACTCGGAAACCAGGTGCTGATAGCAGGAAACTCCGCTTGCGTCGCACGGAATATTTCCTGGATTCGCAAAGTAATACACTATGCTTTGATAGACGGCAATCGCAAATCCCACCAAGAGAAGCGGCATGGCGTAACGGATCACCTTCCGATCTTTTTTCCACAAAGCAACTCCGAAAAGAAATACCATCGGGAAGCAGAATATGCGCTGATACCAGCAAAGCTCGCAGGGCGCGAACCCTACTATGACTGAATACACCATAGAGAACACAGCTGCAAACAAGGAGATTAGAAATCCGATAATCAGGAAGCGGCTGTCTATGAATTCAAGAAAGGCGTTTTTGCGCGGACCGAAAAAAATAAACAGAAGCGTGAGTACGGAAAGAACTTGCAGAATTATCGCCCCGGTTCCCAGAAAGACATTTAGATTGTGAATGGCGGAATAGCTCATATTATTGGCCCGCGGGGGTAACTCCCGAAGCGGGACTCGCGGCTTGCGACGTTCCTGTATTCATAACGGGAGCGGCGGTTGAAGCGGAGCCCGGCAATGGGCAGGAAGTTTTCTGGGAAAGCGCTTCCAAAGTCTGCACCCCTACTTCCATGGTGCCGTCGGGGAATTCCCAGGTCGGATATTCTTTGATTTTTTTATCTATACAAACTTGAGTTTGTCCTTGGGCGTTGGGGGTGGAGCATTCCACATAAGGCAGATACTGCTCCGAGGAGCCGAATTCCGTTTTTTGATCATGGCAATGAGGGCACCAGAAGGCTCCGTAAAACTTGGCGCCGGAATCGGCGATACATTTGGCAAAAGCGTCATACTGCCCGGGCGCTGACGGGCCTCCCCCTCCTCCATTTGTCACCACCGTTACCACGGTTCCCAAAATCAAAACGGCTATCACCCCGATAAATATCTTCACCTGCGAACTTGATTGGTTTTTCATACGGCTAAAAAAATATTAATTTCTAAAAGACAAAGCAAGAGCTGCTCCAAAAAGGCCGATGTCCCGCACTACTATCGGATTCAATCCCCCTTTCTGCAGGAAGTTGAAAATGATTTCAAGCAGAATAATGGCGACGATGATCGCGGCAACCCGCCGATAAAAATTGAAAATCAAGGCCAAGCCCAGGATAAAAAGCAGGAACCCGTGCACCATCACAAGAGTGGCGGCCGGAGCCACCCCGGCGACAAAGCTCGGCACAAACACCGCCCACTCCGCCGGATGCATGATTTCAGTCACTCCGAACCAAATCACCACGAAAGCCAAAGACCAGCTTAATATTGTTATCCTATTTATTCTCGTCATGTTTAGATTTTAGCATATTACCCGCGTTCTTCAACTCTTTTTTCGGGCGGAAAAGCTCCACCAGCTTGAAAGAATATTTGGTGCTCTTGCCCCACAAGTTGAAAATGATGGCCAGGGTGAACAGAACCAGAGCCAAGATATTGTTGATGAAAGAAAGAAGAACCGCCAACACGGCTGCCGCAACCGGAAACAGTATATGCATATAGGCGTGCTCGTTTTCTATGCGGGAAAACGGAGTATTTTCTATCACCGGAGATCTCACTGCATAGCGCCGCATCACATAAAGGGAAATGCCGATCAAAACGATATTCGCCGCAAAAAATGCTATGGCTATTTTGGAGTATGAATAGCTTCCCAAAAAGCTGGAAGAGAACGGCACCAAAGCTACGAAAAAGAAGAAAATGGCGTTCAAATTCGAAAAATGAGTATCAATGTTTTTGGCCAGGATGGAAGCGATAAAATGATGCGAACGCCAATAAGTAAAGAGTAAGGAAAAAGAAAGAAGATAACTCAAAAATACGGGAGAAAGCGCCACGATAGCCTGAAATAATTCCTTCTCGGAAAGCTGTATGCCATAATCCGGCACCCTGATCTCAAACACCAGGATGGTCATCACTATGGCAAATATGCTGTCGGCCAGCTGATCCAGTCTTGCTTGTTTCATGCTGAAAGTATAGCATGCAAGCCCCGTAAAAGTGAATATTCTTTCCGGGTTCCTGGCATGCTTATCGCAGGGGGTTTGGCGAGCGACGGCGAGCCAACTCCAGGGATTTTTTCAGCAGAAAAAATCCCGTACAGGAGAGGAGCACGCCAGGAACCCGGACTGCCTTGCTACTGATACTGGATGTAAATCGGGATCGGACGGAGCTTCAGAATCTGCTCCGGAGCCAGAAGGGAGCTGCCGGGCTTTTCCGTGTCGCTCTTGAAGAAAAGCTTAAAGCCGGTGAACTGCACCGGTTCGCTTGCTATGAATTCCTTGTACGTGGCTATTTTGTTCGCCTGCCTCCCCCATCCGTCCATATCCATCACAATTTGCACTTGGGGAAGCGTTTTTATGTTCTGGTAATTCGTCACCATATGCTCCGTAAAACGGTGCACTACCAGAATTTTCGGCGCAAGATGTTTTTCCTTCACTATGCCGGCCAGAAAGTCAGCCGCGTAGTTTATGTCCTCTGCGCCAAAGGTTCCGATTTCTTTTCCGGGAGGAGTATCGTTCTTCATGGAAAACTCCGGATCAATTCCCAGATTCACTTGGGGAAGCTCAAGGTATTTCTTAAGAAGCGGAAGTTCCGTGCGCAAATCGCTTTTGCCCACTTGAACATCAAGAAAAACCAACCCGTGGATTTTATCCGCCATGGCCAGCACTTTTTTTATCTGGCTCTCCGGCATGCGGGCAATATACTTGCCGTCCGCCCCGGGCGCTCCTTGCGCCGTCACGGCGATGTAATGCAAGGCGGGTATCACCGGAGTATTCGGATCGGCCGTCTGCCACTCCTTTACTTTTTCCTCCAGCATTGAAAGCATCTGATCTTCCGGGTATTCTCCGAGCACTCCCATGTCCCTTGAATACAAATTTCCGTAAAAGGCCACTATTCTATTGAAAGGAAGAATAGCTCCGCCTTCAGGATATGCGGCAATCGGAGGCCAAAGGCGGGTAACGGCCGGAATCGGTTCCTGAGCCGCTTTCTCTTCGGCAAATACCGGCTTGCCGTCCTTTAAAACAGGCTGTCCGTTGGGACCCGTTTCTTCTCTTTTAATGACTTTATATTTTACTTCGATCGGCAGATTGTTCGCCAGCTCTTCCATTTTGAGATCATAAGCCGTTTTATCAAGCGGAGGAAAAGCCGGAAACGCTTCGGCGGAAGATTTTTCCGCCATGCTTTTTGGCATCCCTCCCGATATATACCGCTGTTCCTCCACATTCAGATACTTGGGAAACCAGAAAGCAAAAGCGAAAGCCAAAAACAAAAAAAACATCCAAAACCAAAAACGGGCGCCCAAAAACGGGCGTTCATTTTCCGGAACCGGATTCTCTTCTTCAGGCATTATGGAAGAAGTATACCAAAACTGCTTTTCCTTTCCTAGTTTCCGCAGGCTTCTTTGACAAACGCGGATTTTGAATCAAAAGTTGCGCTTTTCGGATCTTTGAGCATCTCTTTTCCGTCCTTTGTTTCAGTCGGGCCGAATCCTTCCACGAAAGAACTGCCTTCTTTTTTAAATACCACCTGTCGAATCGACTGCATGCCTTCGGAGCTAAACACGTAATCGCCCAGGAGAATGCCGTTGTCGTACTCTCCGGCAAAAGTGCCCGAAGAGCTGTCTTTCTGGTAATTTTGGTAGGAAAGCGATCCGGCAAGCTGCCCGTTTTCCTCGCTGTCCAAGCGAAGCGAATACACATCTTTACCGATGCGATTCACATAGCACCCGAATATGGAATCCGAAGAAATAGAAACCGGAACGGAAAGGTAGTTTTGCAGTTCAAAATACGGCAGAGTAAAAGCCAAAGCTCCCATTACTCCCGGGCCAATGGCGTATTTGTCAAAGTATATGGTAAGGCCCTCGTTGTCCATGGACCAATCCGAAAAATCCGCAAATGACAGTTTGTTCACTTCTTCCGGAAAAACCAACTGCTGATCCAGACCCTCGGGAACCCAGGCAAGGAGTTTTTGCTTTACGAGCATGGAAAAAGCGCTTTGCTCGGAAGGCTTGACCATTTCACCCAGAGACAGGATCTTTCCGGTGGAAAGAGAGCCGGTAAAAACTTTGTAGGTGCTCATGCCGTTGGCGCCGCCGGTGTATACGTATTCGCTGACTATTACAGATTCTGTGGCCGGACTTGTCACGTACTTGGCGTCAAGATTTATGGAATATTTGGCGGGAGGAGCGTCCGCTCCGAACTCGGCCCGCATGGCCGGAACTTCCTTGTTCGCCCTGTCGCGAAAATCCGCCACTTCCTTTTCCATAAATTTTTCAGCTTCAGCCGCCGCGGCAGACGAGCCGGAAATCACGGACACGGAACCGGAAAAATTACTTTCTTTAATGTCTTGCTTGATTATGGAAACCTGCGACGCGGCCTTGGCGCCGGCGTTCATCGCCTCCGGCGGCAGAAGCGGTTTTTTGTTTCCGGTAAAAACAGTAACTACCACTGCCGCAATTACCAGCACCACCAGGATCACCAAGTTTCTTTTGGTTATTTTTGTCATGCCAATATTTTACCACTAAATCGCGCAAAGAAAAGCCGAAAAACAGTATTCGCGCTTCGGCTGATTTTACCTGCGCACTTTCTTTTCTACGGCAAGAGTATTTACTATAGTCTTGATTACCGTATCCGGATTTAGAGACATGCTTTCAATCCCCTCTCGCACCAGGAACTCGGCGAATTCAGGATAGTCCGAAGGCGCCTGCCCGCAGATGCCTATATATTTGCGCCGGCGCTTGCATGTCTTGATAACCTGGCTGACCAGCGTTTTCACCGACTGGTCGTTTTCGTTCGTGATTTTTTTCACTTTTTCATTTCCGTCGCGGTCAATTCCCACCGTGAGCTGGGTGAGGTCGTTGCTTCCTATGCTCATTCCGTCAAACACGTCCAGAAATTTGTCGGCAAGAATCACGTTTGCCGGAATCTCGCACATCACATAAATTTTCAATCCCGATTTTCGTTTCAAGCCGTTCTTTTCGATAAGGCCGACTACTTTCTTCCCTTCTTCCGCCGTACGGCAAAAAGGAACCATGACTTGCACATTTGCGAGTCCGATTTCCTCGCGCACTTTTTTGATCGCTTTCACTTCCAGGGCAAACGCGGACGCGAAGTCCGGATCGTAATACCGCGAAGCTCCCCGCCAGCCGATCATCGGATTTTCCTCTTCCGGTTCGTACATTTCTCCGCCCAAGAGCGTGCGATATTCATTGGTCTTGAAATCGGAAAAGCGCACGATAACCGGGTTCGGATAAAAAGCGGCGCCGATTTTGGCAATGCCGTAGGCGAGCTTGTCCACGTAAAACTTCGTCTTGCTGCCGTATCCGGCAGTTCTTTTTTCTATCTCCCTCGCCAGTTTTCTTTTTGCCGGATCATTCTTGGCGGAAGAAATCTTTCCGTAGTTCAAAAGCGCGTTGGGATGGATGCCGATGTTTGAAGCGATGATGAACTCTTCCCGGGCAAGGCCGACTCCGTTGTTGGGCAGGAAAGATTTTTCAAAAGCGGTATCCGGCGTGGCAATATTCATCATGATTTTCGTCTTCGGATTTTTCAAGTTCTTGATATCGTGGCTGACGGTTTTAAACGGAACGGCCCCCGCGTATACCACCCCCTCCGTGCCGGCCGTGTCTACCGTAACGATCTGTCCGGTTTTAATTTTCTTTGTGGCATTCTCGGTGCCGACAACGCACGGAATGCCGAGCTCCCGGGAAACGATGGCGGCATGGGAAGTTCTTCCGCCCTTGTCCGTAACAATGGCCGCGGCTATTTTCATGATTGGCTCCCAATCCGGATCAGTCATGCCGGTCACCAGCACTTCTCCTTTCTTAAAATCTTTAATGTTCTTCGGATTCAGTATCACCCGGGCCTTTCCGCTGGCAATCTTACTGCCCACGGAAGTGCCTTTGGTCACTACTCTTCCCTTTCCTTTCAATTCATACTCGGTAATTTTGGAAAAATCACGGCCCGCCTGCACGGTCTCCGGCCGGGCTTGCACGATGAAAAGCTTCCCCGTTCGGCCGTCCTTGGCCCATTCCATATCCATCGGGGTCCATTTCCCTTTGTGTTTTTTGGTGTAATGCGCTTCAATTTCCGCTCCCCACTTCGCCAATTGGAGAATCTCTGGTTCGCTAAGCACCCAGCTGTTTTTTTCAACGAGAGAGGTGTTCACTACTTTTGTCTCCTTGGTGGAAGTCCTGCCGGAGGAGGAATATATCATCTTGCGATTCTTGGTGCCGAGCTTTTTGTCAATGATCGGAACGCGTGGGAGGCCTTGCCTCCCACTGCGGTGGGAGGCAAGGCCTCCCACCGCTCCCGCCAGCCCGGGCTTCCACACCAGAAATTCGTCCGGAGTAACCTCGCCCTGAACGATCATTTCTCCCAAGCCCCAAGAACCGTTTATCAAAACCACGTCTTTGAAACCAGACTCGGTATCTACGGAGAACATCACTCCCGAGCAGGCCAGGTCGGATCGCACCATTTTCTGCACGCCGACCGAAAGCGCCACCTTGAAGTGGTCAAAACCCTTGTCTACCCGATAGGACGTGGCGCGCTCAGTGAAAAGCGAGGCCATGGCGCTCCGGGCCGCCCGCACCACCGCTTCCGCTCCGCGAATATTGAGATATGTATCATGCTCGCCCGCAAATGACGCGCCCGGAAGATCTTCGGCTGTGGCTGAAGAACGTACCGCCACGTCCGCATTCTTGCCGTAAGTTTTTTCCATCTTCCGATAGTTCTCTATGATTTCTTTTTTCAGGTCTTCCGGAAATTCCGTAGCTTTGATTGCCTCCCGCACTTGCCGGCAGCGTTTGGCCAAATCCGGCAGGTTCTTGGTATCAAGTCCGGTCAAAATGTCTCTGATCACCTTTTTCAATCCGGTCTTTTTCAAAAAATATCTGTAGGCTTCGGCCGTAACCACGAATCCGTCCGGAACCGGCACCCCTTTGGATTTCAAATTGCGGATCATTTCCCCGAGCGACGCGTTCTTTCCGCCCACCAAACCGACGTCCTCAATTCCGACTTCTTTAAACAGAAGGGTCAGGCTTTTTTTCTTATTCATTAAAACTTTATGGTTACTATTAAATCAGACACGTTCGAACCGGTGTCGCCGGTCAGGATAAAATCCCCGACTTTTTGCCAAAAATCATACGAGTCGTTCCTGGAGAGGTAATCTTCAAGATCCAAATTAAGATCCTTGGCCTTCTTGGCTGATATTGTATCACATATGGCGCCGGCATGATCGGTATTGTCTATGCCGTCTGAAGCAAGAGGCATAACTATCTGCCCCTCGCCGATGTATCGCAGAGCCGAAAGCGCCAGCTCCTGATTCCGCCCGCCGGGATTGTCATGCTTCACTGTCACTGTGGTTTCTCCGCCGTAGAGCATCACCGTGCCGGGCTCCGCATCTTTATTCAATTCGTCCACCAGCCCCTTTCCCACTTCTCGCGCCTCTCCCGCCAGGCAACTGCTGCACATTTTCACCTTAAGTCCGAGCTTCTCCGCTTCATTTTTCATCGCATCAAGAGCGGTCTGGTTTGAAACTACCAGAAGATTCGTCATTTTTTCAAAATATTTGTCTTCTTTAGGAGTCTGGATCAGCCCGCAGTTTTTCAATCCGCATTTTTCCAGAATGCCGTATTTGGAAAGCACCTTCTCCGCTTCTTCTATTGTGGTGACGTCTTTCACAGTAGGGCCGGAAGATATGAACCCGATATCGTTTGCAGGCACATCCGAAAAAATCATGGCAATGCCCCTGGCGGGGTAAATGTATTTGGCCAAATATCCTCCCCTTGCCTTGGACATATGCTTTCGCACGGTATTCATTTCCTGAATGGAAGCGCCCGCGTCCATTAGAGCATGGATTACCGGAAGCTCTTCGCTTTCTCTGCCCTCTTCCGGAAGATACAGAAGAGTAGAACCGCCTCCGGAAATTATGAAAATAACAAGATCGTCTTCGGAAAGGCCGGACAAAAGGCTCACGATTCTTTCGGTCGCTTTTTTGTTCTGGGGACTCGGAAGCGGATGGGTGCCCTTGTATGTTTCCAAGCGCTCAAGTTTTCCTTCTTTCACATCCAGAACCGCCCCGCCCGAGATGCGATCGCCCAGAATTTTTTCCAGGGCTCCGGCCGCGGAGAGAGAGCACTTTCCTATCCCTATCACTAAAATTTTTCCCTTGCCCAGCGGAAATTCTTTTCCCTGTACTTTGAGCGCGTCGTCAGAAACGGAAACGGCTCCGTTTATCACATTTTCGCTGTCTATGGCTTGATACCCCGCCTCCGCGATCTTGAGCGCTTTTTTCCTCTCCTCGCTCATCGCTAGCTCTTGATAGTTTTTGATCTTCACGCTGGATATTGTATCACTTTTAAAATACCGAGGAAAATGAGAAGAACAGGTTTCTTATTCCGTTATAACATTGATTGTCTTCGTTAGTCCTTTATAGAAAAAGGATATTTTAGTTGTACCCACCTTTAATGCCTTTATATCCAACACTGATGTCAAAGGAACCCTGTTTTGGTCGGAATATAGCTTAATGTCACTGGTCTCCACAACACTTATGATGTCCGGATTTTCCACTTTATACGTAAGAAGAGAAAGGCCAAAAATAATCATTTGTTTTTTGTCCTCATAGTTCACATCCACTACGGGAGCAGTAGGCATATACATACCGTTTATATTTTTTCCACCTACTTTTACCTTAAGCGGGTCGGGATTTACGTCCAAGGAAACAGGCTTAGCTGGGTAGTCTAGAATCAAAGGAACAGAGTCCGATCCAAGTTTCCAGTTTTGAATATCTGCGGAAACATCGCTTGGTCTGACGGAAGAACCAAGCTTGAAGGGAGAAGTTTTTACATAAAGGTATTGAGTTCCTCCGAACATTTCTTCCTGAGGATCCGATATTTTATAATCGACAGTAAATACTCCATCAGAAGACTTCTTGTATTCGCTGAATTTTTGCAAATCAGAAAGGCTTGCCGGCATATCAAGTCCTAAGGACACTGACTCAAGATAATTTACTTTGCTTCCGGCCGCAATTTTTACCGTTATGCTTTGTCCAAAGGATACCTTTGTGTCCGGAGAAGGAGAAATAATTTTTACGGCATAATCGTCCAGCTTGGGCAGAGGCAGGGTATCGTTCTTTTTCTCTAGAACAGAAGAAGCGACGCTGTTATTTGTCTGTTCTTCCGGCTGCGTCTGGGTTTCCGGGAGATTTGCCTCTATTGTCGCTTGCGGACTTGTTCTTTGCACTTGAAAAAATTTATCAAGAATTGGCAACTTGGCCAGTTCATCCTGAAAATAATGAGCGGAAACCCCGCCGGTAATTACTAACAACAATATAATCATAAAAACAGGATGAAGAGGCTTTTTTGACTTAACGACAGGTGAAACCTGGATTTGACCTTGGTTATTTAAATTCAAATGCTCAAAAGCTTCTTTCAAGTCACTGGCAGTCCATCCCTGCGAAAGCAATTCATTTTGTATTTGTTCACTGCCTTTACCTAAACTTTTTTCTTTCTTAATAAAATCTTCCAGCTCTTTAGTGATCATATTCTAAAATATTACAATAAATGTTTTCGAATAGCTATGGCGCTCTTTTTCCCGAGCGAGGACGCCCGCTTGATGGAATCCTTGCCGAACTTCTGGCGGATTTTGTCCGCCGTTTCTTCCACCGAGGAACGCTTAAGCGCCTCTTTCTGCCGGCCGAAAAGATCCAGGGGGACTTTTTCCTCCCGGGTCAGATTTTCCAAAATCACTCCGGTGGAGCGTATCCGCTCCTTTTTCTTGAGCAATTTCGGAAATTCCGGCTCAATGGCGTTCAAAACAATTCCGGGATCGGAAGAAAAAAGCGGGAGCTTCACACCGCCCTCGCGGTATTTGAATTCGCTGGATTTTACGAAGAAAGAAATCTTGTTGCTGACCAGCCGGATTTCTCGCGCATGCTCGCAGGCGTCTTCGGCATTCTTGCAGAGTTCCCGCCAGATGACTTTCGGATCGGCCGAAGCCGGCCGGAAAGTGGCCGTGGCCTGGATCGATTTCTGCCCTCGCGGATCCACGTCGCTTTCCACTTCAAAAATATTTTCCCCGGAAAGCTCTTTCTTCAGTTCAAGCATGGGCCGGGAAAACCGCCTGGATATTTCCGATTCGGAAAAATTTACCAGATCATACGCGGTGGCAATGCCCAAGGAAGCGAGCTTCGGAACAGTCCTCCGTCCTATCCCCCACACTTCCTCAATGGGAGTTCTTTTGAGCGCGTCCGTCTCCTCTTTTTTTGTCAAAAGAACCACTGCTCCGCCCGGCTTTTCCAATTTGGACGCCTGTTTGGCGAGCGCCTTGGTGCGAGCCAAACCCAAGGAATATGTAACCCCTAGCGTTTTCTCTATTTCATTTTTCAATTCGGACAAAAACTTTTTCTCCCCTCCGAAATATTTTATCTCCGACGGCTTCACCCGCGCGAAGCACTCGTCTATGCTGTATCCTTCCACCTCCCATGCGTACGAAGAAAGTATCTGCCGCATCTTTTCGGAGATCTCATTGTACAAATCAAAATGGTGAGGAAGTATCACCACCTCCGGGAAAAGCCGCTTGATGCGGAAGGTAGGCATGCCCCGGGTAACGCCGAGCTTTTTCGCTTCCGGACTCATAGCCACCGCGATCCCCCGATCCTCGCCCACAATCACCGGTTTGCCTTTCAATTCCGGTTTTTTTGTGAGCTCGCAGGCCACAAAGAAAGAGTCTCCGTCGGCGTGCAGAAACAAACTTTTCTCGCTTCTTCCGCCGGCAGTCGAGGTATGGACAGGAGAGGCGCCTGCCTCTTTCCTGCTGTTATTACCCTTCCGACTGCTTTTGGGCTGAAAGTTCGGCATACATATATATTGTACTCCCGGCACGCCGGTTGACAAACGCCATTTTAGGGTGTTAAATATAAAGTTAAGTTAACTAATTTTGTTCATTAATTTTCTGGGAGGCTTTTATGGGTGACAAAATACCCGCTTGGATCAAAATAGTGATATTCATCATGGTATTCCCATTTTTATTATATATATTTGGGATAATACCAAGAACAAATTCCTCGGCCCTGTTTTGTGTTAACTGTATATTCTTGGCGATAGTAATAATTTTTGCCAAGGAAATAAGCTTAGATAAAATAATAAGCGAACTTATGAAGGATTTATTAAACGTAAACCCTCCTAAGAAATACAAGGTTTTCTGAAATTACGCGACTCCACGAGAGTCGCTAATTTTTTTATATGGCCTTCAGCACATCTTCATTAATATCCTTCATGGAAGAAAACACTTCCGTCGCTTTGGAAAAATCATGATATGAGGAATGCTGGTGCGGAATGGCGAACGCTTGTGTCAAGGAAAATTTCCTGATCCGGATTTCTCGAGGATATCTTGTCTCCGGCTATTCGGATGAAAGCGCCTTCTCATCTTGCTTTATGCGCCTAACCGCCTTCAATGCTACTTGCATAATCAAAAAATCAAACAAGATGAAGATCATGGACGGAACGACAGAAAAAGCACTCAAGAATAAATTGTTTGAATTCCAGATTATAGATACCACAACTATGATTATAAAAATGGCCACTCCGATAAAAAAAATTTTCTGAGCGTGTTCCGATATGAATTTCTTTAACGGATCAGGCCGTTGAATTTTTCTGCGCCAAAAGAAAAAAAACATCGTACCAACAGGAAATACCAGGAAACTTATTAAAAACCCCGAAACCTCAAATCCCAGTCTGGGATTGATAGCGGATAGTGAAAAACTTGCCGCCACATATGGCACAATACTTACAAAAACCAGAAAATAAACAAAAATCAAATCACGCAGATTTTTTGCCGCTTCTTCGCGCGAAATCTTTTTGTTTGTTTTCCCCTGCGCAAACATTTTATTATTTAAATTATATCACTAGTTTTTTTACTACTCTAGTATATTTTCCGTCTCAAGCATCGTCCCGTCCATGTCAAAAATTGCAGCTTTAAGCATTCTGGTATTGTAGCAGAATCAAACGTTGAAAAAAATCCATTTTTGTATTATTGTATGCTTGCAACATAAGGGTATCGCATTATATTGCCGGATCTGCTAATGGTAGGCATCGTGACTCTGAATCACGCAATCTTGGTTCGAATCCAAGTCCGGCAGCAGTCTTATGACAAGTCAGGTGACCGAGAGGCTTTATATTTTATTATATGAATAAGATACTGATTACCGGATATGTGAACCCAGATCTTGATGCGGTCGCTGGCATGATTGCTTATTCTGAATTCTTAAATAAGAGCGGTAAGGAAACTATGCCTGGAATTCTGGGAGAACTGCATGATGAAGCCAAATACGTCTTGGATAGATTCAAAATTGAATATCCGGAAAAAATACCAAATGCAAATGATTTTAATGAAGTAATTCTTGTAGATTCTAGCGATCTTACGGGAATTGAGGGCAAAATTTCTCCGGAAAAAGTCATTGAAATAATTGACCACAGGAAAGTCCACGAAGCGGACAAGTTTCCTAATGCAAAAGTTCAAATAGAGCTTGTCGGTTCCGCTTCCACTCTGGTAGCCGAAAAGTTAATTCAAAACAAGATAGATATATCTAAGAAATCGGCAATCTTATTATGTGGAGCAATAATATCTAATACGCTGAATTTTAAGGGTAATGTCACAACCGAAAGAGACAGGTCGGCTTTTCAATTTTTGAATAAAACTGCCCAACTCCCTGCTGATTTCTGGAGAGAGCTTTTTGAAGCAAAGTCGGATTTATCCGGAAACAAGTTGAAAGAAAGAATTGAAGGAGACCTTTCCTGGTTTAATATGGGAGGAAAAATAATAGGTATTGCCCAAATAGAAATGATTGGAGCGGAAAAACTCATAAAAGAAAGGCTGGGGAAAATCATTGATATATTGGAAGAAATAAAAAAAGAAATGAAGTTTAACCTCATATTCCAAAATACTATTGATCTTGAGCAAAACAAAAATTTCTTCGTAGCAAACGACGAAGAAATCAAAAATCTACTTGAGAAAGTCCTTGGTGTTAAATTCAATGGTTCCGCGGCTGAAAGAGAAAATTTGATAATGAGAAAGCAGATAGTTCCCTTATTGAAAGAAGAATTAGAAAAGTAGCATGACATATAAAGAACTATGAAAATTTTCTTCATTAGACATGGTGAGTCCACCGGCGATATAGAAAACCTTTATGGGGGGGATTATGATGATCATCTTTCAGAAAAAGGCAGAGAACAAGCAAGAGATCTTGCTCAATTACTGAAGGATAAGGACATTGAAATAATATTCTCCAGCCCCTTATCGCGTGCAAAGGAAGTCTCGGAAATTCTTGCTTCCATGGCAGGTTGTAAGGTTATAGTTGAGAATGATTTGAGAGAAAGGAACCAGTACGGAATATTAACGGGAATAAATAAAGATGAGGCGAAAAATAAATTTCCCGAGCAAGTCGAATTGCTGAAGAATAGATTTAACACAGTTGAAGGAGCAGAAGCTTATACGGATTTTAGCAAAAGAATCACGGGCACGTTTGAGAAAATTAAGAACAATCCTGAATATAAAACTGTTGCCATTGTAACCCACGGTGGACCTATGAGAGTTCTTTTCAGAGATATACTGAAATGGGGTGAGCTGGTGGAAATCGGCGATTGCTCTTATGTTGAATTGGAGAAAAAAGATAATATCTTTATACCCATACACTACGAAAGATTAAAACCGGACTTTGAAATGCCCTTTGATTCTTAATACACTATTCCAGTAATATCTTTTTTTCTTTGAGAACTAGTTCGCTTTTTAAACATGACAGCAGTTCTCTTTTCTCCATTAGCGTTCCGTTTTTGAGAAGGTATTTTGCGTAGTTTCGCACGTCCACATCCAGCGATACTTTTTCCTGCTTGTGACCCAATACTCCTGTTCTGAATTTATTGAATCTGCTGATCTCGTCTTCAATCCGCGACTTGATTCCAAGCTCATCCAAGTCCACTTTGTCCAAGAGTTCAATGAGTTCCGATATCAAGTCAGGAGCCTTACGACCAGAGGGAAAAGCCTCGCGGCCCAACATGGGCTCGCGAGGCTTTTGACCCGCAAAGGCTAGGAACAAACCGGCAAAGGATTCCAATATCGCTATTGCTTCATTTTCAGATAGCGAAATACCGTCTTCTTCTTTGAAGCATTTAATCGTTTCCCTTATTAATTTTTGTGAGAATCCATTTGTCTCCATATACCTTTCGGTACAGGTATGCACTTTGAAATAAACAACAAGCAATAGCCATTTAATAAAAGGCTTGTTTGTTCTTTATTTCTAGAGGAGGCAAAGTGGGCACGTATCCCGAACTGATCACAGTAGAAATACAGTGTTTATCAGTCAAAGATCATGCCTATACAGGGAATAAGTATAGCACTTTTTCAAAAAAATCAAGGTTGAATAAAAAACGACAATGTTGTAGAATATTTAGGCTTAAGGATTAAAGAAAAATATTCTTTATCATTTATAAAAACTATTTTATGGAAGAAATTGAATTAGAAAAAAAAGATTACGGAAAAGATTTTGAAAACGAGGTAAAAATTTTTTTAGAAGAAAAACTAAAGTTTTCTGATGTAAAAGGGGGACAAGATTTTCATATAGCGCCTAATGGAGAAAAGAATCAGATTGACGCTTGTGGAAGATACAAGGATATATTATTCGTTTTTGAATGTAAAGCAGCAGGCAGAAAAGTCAAAAAAAATCTTCGCCAAGATATATTAGCTACCAAAGAAAGAGCCAGAATGGTTCTAGAAGGATACAAAACTATTCCAGAATATTCCCAATGTAAATTTGTCAAATTTATTTTCATAACAAAAAAAATTGAGATTCCTGAATCAGAAAAAGAATTATTCAAAGAAACTCATTTCTGGTATGCTGATGAAAATCTTCTAGAATATTACAGTGAGCTTTACGAAAAAATAGGAGAATACGCAGTTTTTAATTTCCTTGCTGATTATGGAATTCGGCCGCCAGAAAACGAACAATTAAATGTTGCCGCTTTAAAAACAAAGATAGGAAAATACGTAACATATAGTTTTTACGCAAATCCAAAAGAATTACTAAAATTTTCTTATGTTGCACGAAGAAGATCACAAAAAGAAGATTTTTACCAAAGAATGTTGGATAAAAATCGTATAAGAAAAATCCAACAATTCCTTGATAATGGAGGGATTTTTCCGACAAATGTGATTATTTCGCTAAAGGAAGGAGATAAGAATTTCGTGAAAATTTCAGGATTAGAGTCGAAAAATCACTCAGAAGTCGGCACTTTGACTATTAAAAATAGCTACAGCGCTTGTTGGATCATTGACGGACAACACAGACTTTATTCTTTTTCTAGAGCACATTCAGAAAACCTCATTCCCTTATTGGACACTCTTGAAGAATTCTCTCGTAGAATTATAAACTCAGGAACTATTGACCATTTATCGTTAAATTGTGTAAAACCTGGTTTTATTTTTTTAGTTGAAAGCAATGCAGTGTTGTTACTTCAACACCGCTTTATAACAACAGGCAATGCTATTTATACAGGAATTTTGGAAGTATATAAAGCTTGGGAACCGAAAGTAGATAAAACGTCTCCTGATGAAAGAGCAAGGAGGTTTATCAATAAAATTTCTACAAACAGTTGATCGTTTAAGATTTTAAGCAACCACAGTTCCAACTTCATACCATACGGCCAGCCAGCTTGAGGCGCGTTCGGACTCCGAGGAGCATCAAGCCCTGCAAGGATATTTGAAACAGCTAAAATCGTTCCGAGGAGCGTCAAAATGACGGAAGAAAAACGAGTATAATTTTCAACGCAAAATTGGTTCGAATTTGATGATTGGCATAGTTTGCCTGTCGGATCTTCCTACGATCACTTCTTATACAGTGTTAGCATATGCCGATGTGGGTCAGAGCAAGTCAGCTTCCGATAGAACGAACTTTCGGGAAAGCTCCGCCATTTTGCGGTATCCTGTTTCGTCCATATGTGCGACGAAATCCTCGGCCCGCACGCCACCCCGGACATTCTCTCCCGCACTGAACACGTGATAAGTCTGTTTGAATTCTGCGAACGGCACGAGCGTGCCCTCGCGGTATGCGTGGTCGTGGAAGTCGCGGAACGCTTTTATCGCATTGCCACCGTACTTGAGTATCCAGTTCTCCACGCCGATACCGCCAAGCCCCCCTTGCTGTTCTCCTACTCCCGCCATTCCTTTCTTATAACATTCCGCGCGTTTCAGTTCGCGTTTTGCGAAGCGCACGTTCGTCAGCGTGTCGAGCCACGCCTTTTCGCCGCTCTTGTTTCGGATCGAATTATATTTCTGCGTGACAGCCTCATTTGCGTCTAGTTCTTCGCTGTCGGATTTCTTTATGAAGCTGATATCGAGGCTGATCGTCTCGCCGTCGCGCTCGAAATTCTTAAAGCGGAACGTGTGCATGCCGTTGCGTTCGTAACTCGTGTTGAGGGGATATTTGGATTCGAGTGTATTGGTAATGGCGGGAACCTTGTTGAAGTCGACGTCGTCGAGCTTCACGACAAAGTCGAAGTCGTATCCCTCGTCAAGCGCGGCACCGCGGCCCGTCGAGCCGGTGTCAACGATCCGTGCGCCGACGACGCTGTCGTCATAGCGTTCCTGGTGCAGAGTGATCCCGTTGCCCTTAAGGTCGTGCGCCAGATCGGCGTAGAGCCCGGCGCGGAGCACTTGGAGCTTTTCCAAATTCCCTTCTGTCTGTGCGACGGATTCGATGTCCTCACGGAAGAGGGATTCGCGCCATGTTTCATCCACAGCGATCGGGTCCCCGTGGTAGCGGTCGATGCCACGGAAGATAGCGCGGTATGTTTCAAATTCATTACTCGAAAAGAGCACGCGCCCCGATTTATCGCAGACGGGGATGTAGAAACCCTTCTTCGCGATTGAGAATTTTATTTCGGAGAGTGCACGATCATCCGTTGCAATCTTATCCTTCACGAGAAGCGCGCTGATCTCCGTGGAGCCGAACCCTGTGCGGATTCCAAAGTGGTCGCTGTTCGTCCCGCCCGTTCTGAAGAGTTCCATTTTGCCCGAGTCGGCAGGGAGCGGTTGGCCGACCTTGGTATGGTCGAATTGGCCGCGATCGCGGACGATTATGATAACGTCGCCGTATGCGCTAGCCGTTGAGTCTTCTACGATCACGCGCGCATCGCGGTCTCCGACAGTGATCACGTCGGTGTCCCATGGGGTCATGTCGGTTCGCTTCGCCTTTGCTTTCGCGACTTCCGTTTCTGCGCCGATGAACTCTGGGGAATAGACGCCGCGGTCGAGGAAGGTGTCGAAGAAGGCGGAGTCGACGCCTTTCGCGAGATCCGTCGGACTGAGAATAATTTTTCCGGATGATGCGAATTCACGGTTGCGCGTGTCTGCGACGCTCCGCAGATTGATGAACTGCCTAAGCGCGTCATCAATGGAGTTGATGTCGATCCGCCGCAGGAACGTCCGAGTGAACTTGTCGGTAATCGTTTCCCCCTTGCGTACACCGAAATTCTTTCGAAGTGCGGCGAGGTTCTCGGCGAGACTCGTCCGATCGGGATCAAAGGTCGTGGCATTCGCGTTCAATCGCGTGTTCTCGGTAAGAGCGTTTATCTTTCGGAAGAAATATTTCAACTGTTCTGTTTCGTCGTCGTCGAGCGTTGCTCCGGATTCGAATCGGTCAAGGACTGTAGCGCCATTCTTAAGGACTAGGAGATACTGCTCTAGGTTCATATTGAGGCTCTGTACGCTTGCGCGCATCAGATCCTTGAAGACGAGTAGCCTCCGCGCGTTTGTGCCGTGGAGGGATTGGAGAACCGGGCTGGAATTTTCCCGCGTCTCGATCTCAGGGTGCAGCACCTCGCAGACCTTCTCTTGCTTGCCGACAAATGGAAGATTATTCTTGACGAAGATCTCTTCGATCACGCGGTAGCGGTCCTCATAGGTGGAGAGATCGCCGTTCCGAGCGATCTGTTCAGCGATCTCGACGTCCATGTTCTTTATCTCGTGGGACGGGGACTTGTGAATACGCTGGAAGAGGTCCGCGATCGTTTGCTGTTCCGACGTGAATGGAAACTCGGTTTCCCGCATGAGGAGAGCGGGGTTCATGCGCAAGGTGTTCTCGAATGCCACGTCGAGCGTAGTCTGGTGGAGACGTTTGCCGCGGCTCGCAAGTTCCGCCGCGATTGCGTCGTAATTCTTCATCACGTCCTGCGGGCGCTGTTTAAAAAAGGAATCCGGGTCATCCGTGATGCGCTCGAGCACCGACGTGACGTCTGCAAGATCGTCGTGCATGTGGACGATCGTGGAAAGAATTTCCTGCGCATCATACGCGCTGGCGTACCAAGAAGCGAGGCGCCCCGCGAGTTCTGAAACGTGGCGCTCGTCGGTAGTGTAAGGGAAATCCACATTATTCGATATGCGGGTCGTGGCCTGCGCGACGAACGTGCTGAAAAAAATTGTTTTGTGAACATCGTCGCGCATGGGTTGATTGCGGCGATTCATAATGTCTTCGAACTCGCGAAAATGATCGAAGACATCGGACGGGCGAGGAAATTTGAGGAGGTAGGCGTTGGGATCCCGCGCGAACGCGGAGAGCTCGCGGTCGATGTCTATGAGGTCCATATATCCGTCCGAGAGCAGATTGAACATAAGCTTCTGGTTGTCCAGGTCGCGGTACCGATCGGCCATGCGGGCGAGGACATCGGGATAGAGGCTCGCTTTCTTGAGTGGTTCGGTGTACGCTTCAACCTGGCTACTGTAGAATTGTCCTTGGTGCGCGTGCCATGCATCGAGGAATGCACGGGCGTCCGGGGTGAGTGTGCGGAGTTCTTCAGCATACCGTAGGAGTTCCATTTTTTTCTCCTCCTTAACCCATTGGTTTCCCTCGATCGAAGCGAGGATGCTTTTATACTCTGCGCGGTCTTCGGGGCTCGATGCGCGGAGCGCATTGAGCAGTTCATTGCCGACCAAGAGTGTCTCCCCGGCTTCGTTGAGAGAGAGGAGGTCATCGGTATTTAGGGTGAGAATCCGCGCGATGGCGCGTCCATCCGAAGGCCCCTTCACGAGGCCGGTCTTGAAGCCCATGGCGACGCTCTTAATCTGTTCATCGCTCCAGGTGAAAATTCTTTTCGTCAGATCACCTTCGTAGGAAGAGGTAAAACCGCTGATCGCACCAAGGTCATACGCGAGTTCGAGCTTGCGAAACTTTTCCGGGTCGGCAAGTGCGTCGGAGAAATAGCTGATACCGATCCGGTTGAAAGCGCCGGTGCCCGCGAGCCCGGTTGCTTCATAGATCTTCTTGCAGAACGCACGGCCTGCTTCAGGCAGACCTTCCAGTATTTGGAAATCGCGGAGATTGTCCAGGTCGATCGTGGTAAGGGTGGAGTCAAACGCATGGATATCCGCGAGCCGTTTTTCAGTGATCCTATTGACAGCGTGCGCGTAGATCCGATCTTTGGACGTGATCGTCAGATATTCGTTGTGCGCGGCAAGTTTAAGGCTCTCAATCAACACCGCATTCAAGAACAGTCGCATATCTGAATCCGATTTATCCGTCGAATGCGACAGACCGGCGGAGAATGTGAATCGCTCGATGAGATTGCTGGATATGATAATGTCTATCTTCTCGCACGTTTCGGGATCTTCGAGGATTTCCTTAAGATCGCTACGCGCGCTGAACAAATTATTCTTTTCTTTCGGATCTGCGCCGAATACGCACCGATCTACAATCACTTCTCTTCCCGGCGCGATGGTGCAGTAGTCGTTTATGAACCCAATAAGCTCCGATACATTGTAGTCGGGCACGATCAGCCGTTCGCCGACATACTTAAGTACCCGTGTAAGTTCTGGTGCGCCTGCGTCCTTGAGTTCTGGTGCGACAAGACTGCCAACCTCTTCCCGTGTCTCATTCTTGAATTCGTCAAAGGACATCCGGTCGAACTCGGCGCGCGTGTCTGGATCGGCAAGTGATTCTTCAATCTCGTCGAGCTCCATCGTGATGTAGCGGTCGGTGGTGATAAAGCGCTCCTCGTCGCTCTTATCCGATGTGAACCGGATTGATGCGAAGAGTTCCTCAAGATCCTTTCGTCCCGCCTGTCCGCGGATTGCGTCGCGTATGACCGCAATGATTTTCTCTTTTGTCTCGGCACGCTCAAGTGCGCGCTCTACGGTTTTTAGATATGTGTCCCGATTGAAGTGTCCTCTCAGTTCATGAGACGTGTCATTTCTCTCGGTCGCCAGAATTATTTTCCTGTCGGATGTCTCGTGCATAGTTTCGACCTAAGTTGGCATTCCTTTCTCGACTATATTTTCCATCTTATACAGGGTTTCTTTCATTACATGCGATCATTGTTAACTGAATTGTATTCCTACATCACCAAAAGAGCAAATTGGGCGGACATTTTGAGGACGGAATGAATTCACTTGTGATTGTAACGATGGATCGCTGATATATCTCATTTTCAGGGAATATTCTTCATTTCCGAACAGAGATGGATTTAAAAAAACTTAAAGAATTATTAGCTAAAAAAGTTCCAACTTCGCGCCATAAGATCATCTCGTAATTTTGACCCATGTTTTGTATAATAAAAATATGAAAAAGGCTATCATCGCTCACTGCTGGGGAGGTTATCCGGAATATTGCTGGTACCCTTATGCGAAAAGAGAATTGGAGAAAAAGGGATATGAAGTAGATGTTCTTAGCTTTCCCGATACAGAAAATCCTAATTTAGAAAAGTGGTTGCCGGTTTTAAAAGAAGCGGTCGGCGAACCAAACGAGGACATCAACCTCATTGGACACAGCGCCGGCAGTGTGACGATACTTAGGTATCTGGAGTCTCTTGATGAAAATGAAAAGGTGGGAACCGTCGTTCTTGTCGCCGGGTTTGTGAATAATTTAGGCTTTGATGAATTGAAAAATTTCTTTGTCAAAGACTTTGAATTTGAAAAGATAAGAAATAAGGCAAATAAATTCGTTTTAATCCATTCCGATAACGACCCTTACGTTCCGTTAGAACATGGGAATATACTGAAAGAAAAGTTAAGCGCGGAATTAATAATAAAACATAATGCTAAACATTTTTCAGGGGCTTTTGATAGTGAAGATGCTTGTCTTGAACTGCCCGATGTGGTTAATTCTTTTGATTAATTAAGGCTTCCGAGTTCTAACTTCGTGCCATAATGCCAGCCAGTTTGAGACGCTTTCGGAGTCCGAGGAGCGTCAATATCAGCTATGAATGAAAACCTCAAAAATATAGTCGACTGGTGGATTCTAAGAGAAAAGAAACTTTCCAAAGATAATTTGGATCCGTTCGTTCGATTTTTCATCTATTACATGTGCCTAGATGCGTATATGGTTTCAGAATCTGAAGCAGATAGTGATACTCAAAAAATTGATTGGCTGAAAAATTCAGATAATTCACTTAAACAATTATTTATAGATAAAGAATTCGACACATCAGACTTACAAGGACTGATGCAGTATCCGCGCATTGAGGACATGCGCCCTAATCACCGCGGAGAATATAAAGAACTAAAAGATACTTCCGATTTTAGTCAGGTAGTTGATTTTATATACCAAATAAGATGTAATCTTTTTCATGGACAAAAGAGTCCCGTAAATGGAAAAGATTTAACTCTTGTCGACTTATCAGGTAGGTTCCTGGGTAACTGGATTAGATGGGCTCATCTTAAAATGTAGGTATCCAAGGGCTCATTAATTAAAACATGGAGATTAACATAGACACCACAACTGATTTTGGGAAGCTGGTACATAGAATGAATCGTGCATATGGTTGCTTTCAAATCTGGAAGTATATCCGTAAATCACTTTCAATACCGGAAGTTGGTAAAGAGGAAGTAAATAGACGTGCCAGTATCCTTAACCGGTATGGTGGAATTTTTAGTGGTGTTTTATATGCAACTGAAAATGCTTTCATTACTGATCTTTATAAATTCTTCGATAAACCAAAAGATAGTCTCAAATTGCAAACCTTAATACAAAATCTACCTTCTAATGATATAAGAGAGGCAAATTATCACTTGAGCACTATCCAAGAAGAGATAAAAAGAATTAAAACTCTTCGACACAACATTACAGCGCATGAACCCAAAAACCCACAACAAGAGAAAATATATACTTTAGAAATAGAAAAAATTTTCTCGGTTGTTCAAAAAGTGTTAAATATAATAAGTAAATCACATGGAGGTAACTTTATAACTTGGTATGCATGGGAGGGAGATAATGAAGCATCTTTTTCTCGACTACTAAAAGATTTAGAACTTGGTTATCATAGCCGTATTAACAACCAATAAATTTATAACGCCACTCAGAAGAACGTTAAGGTTCGTAATTGTGATACCATATAGAAATGCCGCGCGTTTCATCTTTTACTTTCGGCTCATATAAAATAGACACTGCTCATTCAAGCATCGCTTTTACCTATCGCGTGAAATTTAAGATTGGAATAACTAAAACTTTCACCGACCGCATATTTCTGGAAGACGTGCCGCGCGAGTCCTGGAAAAATGTGCCGGAAGAAGCGCTAAAACCAACACTTCAAGCGCTTCTACTAATGCTTGGCATCAACTATTGGTGCGTCTTCCCGACTAAGAACATTCACATTGAAGGATTTACCCTTTCGCGCGAACAGGCGCAATTCTGGAATTCGCTCTACCTGAACGGGCTTGGAGAGTTCTTCTACGACATGAAGATGGATTTCCATAACCTTATTGAGTTTCCGTATAATGCCTCTGCTACGATCCCCGAGCCGGCACGATTAAAGTTACCCGCGCGATCGCTTCTTTTAAACGGCGCAGGCAAAGATTCCATTCTGTCCGCCGAAATATTAAAGGCATCAAGCACGCCATTTGATTACTTTGCCTTCGCTCCGACGCCGGCCCACAAGCGCATCGCCAAATTGGTGGGAGCAAAAAATATCCGGGTCAGCCGCCGCCGCGATCCGTATCTTGAGATGGCCATGTCTCTTTTTGGAATATCCAGCGCATACCCATCGGTCTCCACTTTTACTTTTATCGCGGTGTTGCTCGCAGAACTCTTGGGATATGATTCAATCGTATTTTCCAATGAGCGCAGCGCCGATTTCGGAAATCTTACCTACCTGGGACTTCCGGTGAACCATCAGTGGTGTAAATCATCCGAGGCAGAACAGATGACGAACGATTACATTCAAACTTTTATAACGCCCGACATCAAGACGATATCGCCCTTGCGAAAGTACAGCGAGCTGGAAATAGTGCGACGTTTTGTGAAGTATCCAAAATATCTGCGCTATGTTACAAGCTGTAATACATATTTCTGGCTTCCGCGTCCCACGCAACTTCTTTTAAAGAAAGGATATTGGTGCAAGCGGTGCCCGAAATGCGTGTTCCTCTTTGCCTGTTTTTCGGCCTTTCTTCCAAGAGAGGAAGTGGTAGATATATTCGGCGCTGATCTATACACCCATACGAAACTCTTGCCGCTTTTTCGGCGGATTCTCGGCATTGAAGGATTCAAACCGCTTGACTGCGTAGGCGTTCCTGAAGAAATGGCATTAGCCATGCATTATGCGTCCCGCCGAAAAGAATATGTCGGCGAACCGGCAATGCAGAATTTTGAAGATCATTTCACGACAGGTTACAGTTTTGATGAAATAGAACGAAAAGTTCTCACTGATTAATATTAAACAAGGCAGATAGGGCCGCTGTTCGCGCGACCCATTTTTTTGATACAATCAAAGTATGCCTCAAGATTTAGGCCTAGACAGAACAAAAGTTATATTGAAACCGCATAATAATAAATGGGGTAAACTCTTTGAGGAAGAGAAAAAATTCTTGTTGGATAATTTCCCGGGTGAGATTTTAGAAGTGTCTCATGGAGGCAGTACTTCCATACCGAACATCCCCGCAAAACCCATACTCGACATCTTTGCCGTTGTCCCCTCTCTTGATATTGCTCGAGGATTGAAAGATCGGCTCGCATCTTTTAATTATTATTATAGAGGAGAGGAAGGCATACAGGAGAGAATCTTGTATGCTAAAGGTCCTGCAGAAAATAGAACAGTTAACCTGCATCTTGTAGAAAAAAATAGTACGGAATGGAAAAACCACCTCCTAATAAAGAATTACTATCTAAAACATCCTAAAGTTGCACAAGAATATGCGCAACTGAAAGAGAGGCTGGCCCGCCAATACCCGAATGATCGGCGAGCATACGGGGCCGGAAAGAACGATTTTATTAAAGAGGTCCTTGCAAAAGCTGCTTTAGAAATTACTGTCTAAAATTGTGCCAGGACCGATGAGGGTTTTATTTAGGGATATATTGAAATGGGGAGAACTTAAAGAAATTGGAGATTGTGCTTTCGTTGAGTTAGAAAAATACGACAATAGTATGTGGCTCCATGATAGTTCCTCCGGCTTAAGTTTTGATTTTGAACCTCCTGTGTGGACATATGCAAAAGGATAGCAAAAGACGTCAAAAAACTCTCATTCGTGACCATCTCCGAGCTGACGACCCATCAATAGACTATTCTTCACGCAATATTGATTTTTCCATTAAGCTTGCTATACTCTACGAGTGCTTGTGGGGCGTCAGCCCTATTCAGCTAAACAAGCCGAAGGCAAGCATGACAAAAGCACTCTGTACTTTGGTCATGCTCGCGGGGCGTCAGCCCTATTCAGCTAAACAATATGCCCGAAGCAAAACTATCCGAAAAAAAGGAATTCTCCCTGGTAAAGCGCGCCGAAAGCTTCACTCATGCCGGCCGGGGGATTTGGATTTTCTTGAAAGGCACCCACAACGCCTGGATACACTTCTTCCTCATGGCCTGTGCCATCGCTTTGGGCTTTGCCTTCGGCATCTCCCCTCTTGAGTGGATCGCGCTTGTGCTTACCTTCGGACTGGTCCTTTCCGCCGAAGCATTCAACACCGCCATTGAAATAGACATGGACCTTACTTCGCCTGAATATCATCCTTACGCCAAAGACACCAAGGACGTGGCAGCCGGCGCGGTGCTTCTTTCTGCCATCGCCGCATTCGCCGTCGGACTGATTATCTTTTTGCCGAGGGTATTGGAATATTTGGGAAAATAAATTTCATTATGAGAAAATCCGCGTACGGAAAAACTCTAGAGACATACAACAAAATGGGCAAAAAATACCTGGAAAAAAGTAAGACAGCCATTCCGATTAAACGGCTCCCTTTTGTAAAATTATTTTCCGCCAATGATCACATTCTGGACGTTGGATGCGGAGGAGGCAGAGACGCAAAATTTTTTACTCAACATGGTTTGAAAGCAACCGGCATTGACGTATCACCGGTATTGATAAATCTTGCAAAAAAAGAAGCAAAAAAGGCAAGCTTTAAATGCGTGGATCTGCTAAAAATGAATTTCCCGAAAGAAACTTTTGACGGAATATGGGCAGAGGCCGTATTGCTTCATTTAAAGAGAAAAGATGTCCCAAGGGCGATAAAGGAATTTTACGAAGTCCTGAAACCTAGCGGGATATTACACATCGGAGTAAGGAAAGGAAGAGGAGAAATGTATGAAAAAGAAAAGCTTACAGGCGAGTACGAACGATTCTATACATATTTTTCGCAAAAAGAGATAAAGTTCATGCTTAAAAAACAAGGATTTAAAGTTTTTTCTTCCGAGATATTACCGGACATGCATAAGCGCCGTAATATTTCCTGGATAGAAATCTGGGCAAGAAAGAAAGTATAGACTTTCCTGGCCTACAATATATAATTATCACAAGCTATGAAATCCAAACCACAAATATTTCTGGTGCACGGAGGAGATACGTTTAAAACCTATAAAGACTACCTCCGTTATTTGAAGACGAGAACAGTATCTCTGCATAAAGATAGGTGGCAGGATGCGTATTTAGACAAGAAACTGGGCAGAAAATTTGAAATAATCCGCCCTCGCATGCCCTTGTCAGACAATGCTAAATATGAGGAATGGAAAATCCATTTTGAAAGATTTTTCCCGTACTTGCGAAATAACATAATTTTAATCGGCAGTTCTCTTGGCGGGATGTTTTTGGCAAAGTATTTATCGGAAAAAAAATTCCCTAAAAAAATTTCAGCTGTTTTTCTGGTCTGTCCCCCGTTTGATGACACGGTAACCGGCGAACCCGGGGAAAGCCTGGCTACCGCCCGTTTCAAGTTAAAACCAAATCTTTCTCTTTTAGAAAAGAATGCAAAGAAATTAATTCTCATGTTTTCCGCTGATGACCCTGTGGTTCCCATATCTCATGCGGAAAAATATCGCAAGAAACTAAAAAACGCAAAGATCGTAATTTACAAGAGCAAGAACGGGCATTTCTTAATCTCAAGATTTCCAGAAATCATCAGGATGATAAAAAATCTATAGTATGCCAAAGGAATTTTTAAAAGAACCAAATCTTGAACAGCATGTAATTACTGTAAAAACAGCAGGACCGGAAGACTGGCGGGATTATAAGGAAATCTGGCTTGAGGCGGTAGAAAAAAATCCAGAAGCGTTTTCCATTGACGCAGATCCTGAAGATGTCAGAAGAGAAACATACAGAAGAGATAAACACTGGAAAGCGCATTTGAAAGATCCTAATGCAATAACTCTCTTACTGAAAGATAATAAAGACACAAAAGGCCTGGCAATGGCAATTGATAAATCAGAAATACAAAGAGGGCTTTGGAGAATTAGACATGTCTATATTTCTCCTGCAATTAGGGGCCAGCATGCGGGGGAAAAGCTTATGGTAGAAATCTTAGAAAAAATAAAAGAACGTGGCGGCAAGCAAGCATCTTTGAATGTTATGGATAATCCAGAACAAATTCCCGCCCTAAAGTTATATGAAAAGCTTGGCTTTGAGAACAAAGGTAAATATGAGGAAGTAATACATGGAAAGAAAAAAGGTCGGTACGACATGTTAAAAAATCTATGAACTTAGGTAAATCGGTTATAAATACATAAAAAATATCTGACCGGAAAATATGTTCATCAATAGCCAAATAATCTTACTCCCCCGCTTGACAGGGAGAGTATAATAGAAGCATGGACACAAAGAAGCAAATTTTAGGCGCTTTTAATTTCCGGCACGCTTGCAGGGAATTTGACCCGGAAAAGAAGATTTCGGAAGAAGATTTCAAGGTTATTCTGGAGACGGGACGTTTATCCCCGAGCTCTTTCGGTTTTGAACCGTGGAAATTCGTAGTCCTGCAAAATCCTGAAATCAGGGAAAAAATCCGCAAGGTCGCCTGGGGCGCGCAGAAACAGCTCCCCACTGCCAGCCATTTTGTTGTAATTCTCGCCCGAAAGGCAAAAGACTTGCGGCCTAATTCTGAATATCTTAGAAACTTCATGGCCGAGGTGCAGCATAACGATTCCGAAAAGATCGGGAAAAGGATGGCGCGTCTGGACGAGTGGCAAAAGAATGATTTCAATCTGGACACCGACCGTTCCGTTTTTGACTGGGCGTGCAAACAAAGCTACATCGCGCTTGGCAATATGCTCACTTCCGCCGCCTTTTTGGGAATAGATTCCTGTCCCATTGAGGGATTCAACCGCGATCAATTGGAAGACATTCTAACAGAGGAAAAAATCTTGAATCCGGACCATTTCGGCGTTGCCTGCATGGCTGCCTTCGGATATCGGGTAAATGAACAGCCGGAAAAAATCCGCCGGCCCATGGAAGAGGTGGCAAAGTGGGTAAAATAAGAAAGAAAATAGACTTTGAAACGTCTCAATAGTATATTGAATACGGCTAAGCCTGGCGGTTTGGCCTGTGTTTTTTATGTCTGACGACTCATTAAAACAAACAAAAATCCGCACAGGATATGTCATCCGCGCTTACGCCAAAGAAATCCGGAAACACCCGGGGCTTTTTGGGCTTGTAATTGCCGGCGCGGTTCTCGTACAAGGGGCGGGACTTGCCTCCCCTGTTTATTTAAAACAGCTTTTTAATCTGATTGCCGCCGGAAATCCGACGCCGGATCTTATGCACCAGCTCTTTACCTTGGTCTGGATTATCGCCGGCATATCGGCAATCGGATGGATGGCTTTCCGAGTTCAAGTTTACAGCATCATGTATCTTGAATCCCGCTCCATGGCCGACCTTTACGCCTCTTCATTCTATTACCTCATCCGGCACTCCTACCATTTCTTCATTTCACAGTTCAGCGGAACACTGACAAGGCGCGTAAGCAAATTTTCCGCTTCTTTAGAGGTGATAGTGGACGCAATGCTGTTGAATTTTTTTCCAACAGCATTATTCGTGGTCGGCGCGGTGGCGATCCTGTTTATTCGCAATCATGTTCTCGGCATCGCCCTGGGGGTTTGGGTCATCTGTTTCATAGTTTTCCAAATGTATGTTGCCAAACTCCGCCAGCCTATTCGGGTGGCGAGAAGCAAGGCGGACAGCAAGCTCACCGGCGTTTTGGCTGACGCTATTACCAACCAAAATACTATCTCCCTTTTCTCCGGCAATAATTATGAGCAGGGGCTTTTTACCGGCGTAGTGGAATTATGGCGCAAGGCAACTCTGCGCTCATGGAACGCGGACGAATACATTTGGTCCATACAGGGCATACTGATGGTTGCCATCAATATCGGCTTGCTGTATGGAGCGGTGATATATTGGCAAAAAGGCCTGATCAGCGTGGGGGATTTCGTACTGATTCAAAGCTATCTTTTGGGCCTCTTCACCCAGCTTATGGGCATAAACCGGCAGCTGCGGCGCTTTTATGACGCATACGCGGATGCGGTGGAAATGGCAACAATATTGGAAACTCCGCATGAAGTTCGGGACATGCCCGGAGCCGTTTCTTTGCAAGCGAAAAATTGCGAAATTGAATTTAAAAATGTGGATTTCAAATTTCATGAAAATAAGCAGATCTTGGATAATTTCAATCTAAAAGTAAGCGCCGGAGAAAAGCTGGCCTTGGTCGGCCCGTCCGGCGCCGGCAAGACGACGGTGACAAAACTGCTTCTGCGCTTGTACGACATCACCGGCGGAAGTATTGAAATCGACGGGCAGAATATCGCGGAAGTAACCCAGGATTCCCTGCGCGACGCCATCGCCTTTGTTCCCCAAGAGCCGATTTTGTTCCATCGCACTCTAATGGAAAATATCCGATATGGCCGGCGGGACGCGACAGATGCGGAAGTGATAGAGGCGGCAAAGAAAGCTCATTGCCATGAGTTTATTTCCCTGCTGCCGGAAAAATATGAAACTTTCGTTGGCGAGCGCGGGGTAAAACTTTCCGGCGGAGAGCGCCAGCGGGTGGCCATCGCTCGGGCGATTCTGAAGAATGCGCCCATTCTTGTGCTGGATGAAGCCACTTCCAGTTTGGACTCCGAATCGGAAGCGCTCATTCAGGAAGCTTTGCAAATACTTATGCAAGGGAAAACTGTCATTGTTATCGCCCATCGGCTTTCCACTATCATGAAAATGGACCGAATCGTGGTAATAGAAGGAGGAAAAGTGGTGGCCCAAGGAACGCACGCGGAACTTCTGAAGGAAGGAGGCCTGTACAAAAAACTCTGGAACATTCAGGCCGGCGGCTTTCAAGACGCGGGAGGATATTTGGGGTGAGAAATTACTTTCATGCGCATTCCTCAAGAAGATTTTGAAAAGCTGGTGGCCGAGGCGGTGGATAATCTGCCGCCTGAAGGAAGACGCGCCATGGAGAATGTGGCATTCATCGTGGAGCCGGAAGTACGCCCGGCGAAAGCGGAAGAAATGCGCATCAAGCGCGGAGAACTTCTCTTGGGCCTTTATGAGGGAGTTTCCAAAGCGCACCGCGGAGCCGGATACTCCGGCGTTCTGCCTGACAGGATCACCATTTTCCAGCGTCCGATAGAAGAGCTTGCCGGAGAGAATCCGCAAAAACTCAAAGAAATGGTTTTTGACGTGGTTCGGCATGAAGTGGGACACCACCTTGGTTTTGATGAGGCCGGCATCCGAAGACATGAAGAAAAAAGGAGGACGGGAAAGAAAAACGCATGAAAATCCAGGTAAAGGCAAAAACACGGGCAAAAGAAGAAAAAGTGGAAAGATTGGACCGCCAGCTTAGCCTGGACGGACAAACGGCGGAACTTCCCTCTTACAAAGTTTCTGTAAAGGATGCGCCGGAGCGCGGTAAGGCGAATGCCGCCATTGCCCGAGTTTTGGCGGAATATTTTCACGCTCCTTCTTCCAATGTGCGCCTGCTTGCCGGCCATACATCCAAAAATAAAGTTTTTGAAATCATAGATTAAACACAGATTTTTCTCCGCGTCCAGGGCGGAGCCTGCCTGCCGGCAGGCAGGGGTTACCCTCCGCCCTTACCCTCCGCCTTCCCCCCTCTTTGCTCAAAATTTAATTAGACTTTTCCTCGCTAAAAAGCTAAAATTAAAACATATCATTAATCCGTAATTATACGGAAAATTCTTATGTCGCCAGAAGAGCAAAAGCCGTCCAAAATCCGCCGTTTTTTTAAGTCAAAGTGGACCATTTCCGCCATAGTCCTGATTGCCGTTTTGGTTGGAGCAAAGTTTTTGTTCTTTAATCATCCTAAAACCTACCAATTCATTACTGTAAACCGCGGCTCGCTTGATCAAACTGTTTCCGTTACCGGCAATACGACTCCGGAAAAAGATGTTTCCTTGGCTTTCGGGTCAAGCGGCATCGTGGCCCGCACGTATTCCGATCTTGGGAAAAAAGTATATGCGGGACAAGTTCTGGCGGAACTTAATACGAGTGATCTGGCGGCTCAGCTGGAGAACGCGGAAGCAGCCCTTACCATAGCCGAACAGAATGCTTCTTCCGCTTCCGACAATCTCTCCAATGTAACCGCCGAACAGAATGCTCTGGTGGCCGCCGCCAAACAAGCCATGTACGCGGGCTTGGCTCCGGTATCAAGCAATTCTTCGGATACGAATCCGCCTCCGACCATCTCCGGATCGTACACCGGCACGGAAGAGGGATCCTATGTAATAAAAGTATATCCAGCGGATTCCTCCTCTGGAATAGCTTTCGCATATTCGGGTCTGGAAAGCGGAATGTCCGTGGCAACGACCAATATAGCCGTACCCCTGGGCACCCACGGCCTTTTTATCACTTTCCCTTCCACAACTTCCCCCAAGGACTACGCATACAGCACTTGGACAGTCGAGATCCCGAACAAGCGATGGAACGGATATGCCGCGGCATTAAAAAATTATGACACCGCCCTGGCCACTCGGGCCACCGCCATCGCCAATGCAGAGGCGAACGTGGGCACAAACAACACCGACGCGGTAAATCAGGCAAAACTGGTCCAGGCGCAAGCGAACGTCGATGCGATCATCGCAAATATACAGAACGCAAAAATCATCGCCCCCTTGAGCGGAACCGTAACAAAGTTCGACGTGAAGGTTGGACAATTCGCTTCCACTAACACTCCCCTTATTTCCATAATATCCGACGGCGGATACGAGGTGGACGCCGGCGTAACCGAAACGGACATCGGAAAAGTAAAAATGGGCGATGCGGTCACCATGACTCTGGACGCTTTTCCGAACGAAACTTTCTCCGGCAAAGTTTTTTACGTGGCCCCGGCCGAAACCAACACTAACGGAGTGATCACTTACCTGGTAAAGATATCTTTTGATAATCTTGATCCGCGCCTGAAGAGCGGACTGACCGCCAACACGGACATCCACACCAAGCATTTGGATGGAGTGCTGATTCTTCCGCAATATGCCATCCTGCAAAACGACAACGGCACTTTCGTGCAAATTCTGTCCGGCAAAACCACGAAAGACGTGCCGGTAACTCTGGGCATCCAGGACAAGGACGGCAATACGGAAATCATTTCCGGAGTGTCCGAAGGAGAGCAAGTGATCAACATAGGCCTGAAGCAATAATGATTGACGTTCGCGATCTTAAGAAAGAATACATTGAGGACGGGACCTCCACTGAAGCCCTGCGCGGGGTGACTTTTTCCATTGGAAAAGGAGAATTCGTATCCATTATGGGCCCGTCAGGCAGCGGAAAATCAACTCTCCTGCATATTCTCTCTTTCCTTGATCGCCCCACCGGCGGGTCGTACAAATTTCAAGGTAAAGGCATCGATGAAATGAACGACAAAGAGCTTGCCTATGCCCGCAACAAAGAAATGGGGTTTGTCTTCCAATCCTTTAATCTTTTGGCCCGCCTTTCCGTATATGACAATGTGGAGATTCCCCTTCTTTATTCGGACACGCCCCCGGCCAAACGAAAGGAATTGGTAGAGAGCGCGGTAAAGTCCGTGGGTTTGGAAGAAAAGCTCCATACCGAAGCGGGCAAGCTCTCCGGAGGACAAAAACAAAGAGTGGCCATTGCCCGAGCCCTGGTAACCGAACCGGATGTGATTTTTGCCGATGAGCCGACGGGAAACCTGGATTCCCAATCAGGATTGCAAGTAATGGAAATTCTGGACTCTTTGCATCAGAAAGGACATACCGTAATATTGGTGACCCACGAGACGCAGACTGCCGAGTTTGCGGATAGAATTATCAGAATAAAGGACGGGACGGTGGAAAGCGACCAATCCATTGATTCCCGCCGGCGCATTAACGGAGATTTGAAATAACATGCTTTTCCGAGACGCCTTTAAAACTTCAACTCGCGCCCTGGCTCATGGCAAAATGCGCTCCCTCTTGACCATGCTCGGCATCGTTATAGGGATAGCTTCGGTAATAATCGTCATGTCCTTGGGCGCTTCCGCCGAATACTACATTGTCGGACAAGTGCAATCATTCGGATCGGATCTGATCAGCATAAACCCGGGCGTGCCTGTGGCCGGGGGCGCTCCGGCTCAAGCCGCCGGCGTAGTGATAAAAACTCTGGTAAAGCAGGACGTAAACAGCATTTCAAAAGAGCCTTCAGTCAAACTTGTGTCGGCTAACGTTACCGGGCAAGCCACCATCATTTATGGAAACAAAAGCAAATCAGTGCTTTGGTCCGCCACCGATCCGAGCATGTTTAAAATGATAAACTTGTCGTTTCAAAGCGGGCACCCATTCACCGACGCCGATTTGAATTCGTACAACAAAGTCATTATTCTGGGTTCCCAGCTGGCAAAGGATCTTTTCGGAAACGTAAGCCCTCTCGGAAAGTATGTCCGGCTGAAAGATTTCAATTTCCTCGTCACGGGAGTTCTTGATCCGAAGGGAGCGGGCATTTTCAGTTTTGACAATTATGCGGTCATTCCCCTCACCGTAGGCCAAAAACAAATACTGGGAGTGGATTACTATCAGGAAGTCGACGTGAAATCCGATCCGGCGTATACGACCGGTTTCGTGAAAGAACGCATAATTTCCGTGCTTCGCCAAAACCATCACATCACGGATCCCGCAAAAGACGACTTCACCGTGCAATCAATGGAAGACGCTCTAAAGACTCTGGGGAACATCACTTCCATTCTGACGCTTTTCCTGTCCGCCATCGCCGCCATATCCCTCATCGTGGGAGGAATCGGAATAATGAACATTATGCTCGTTTCGGTGACCGAGCGCACAAAAGAGATCGGCCTGCGCAAGGCGGTGGGAGCCACGGACAGAGACATTCTGAAGCAATTTTTAATCGAATCGGTTTTGCTTACTTTCACCGGAGGAATCATCGGCATCGCCATCGGAGCGGCGGTGGTCGGACTCGCATATTTCGCGCTTACGCGCTTCTTCTCTATTGCCTGGGTTTTCGCCTTTCCTCCCGGAGCGGTGGGCTTGGCTCTGTTCGTATCGGCCGGAGCCGGAATCGCTTTCGGTATTTATCCCGCCAGAAAGGCCGGAAAGAAAAACCCCATAGACGCCCTGCGTTACGAATAGCGCGCCACATATGCTGAAGGCGTCTAGGGGGCGGGGGTAACCCTCCGCCCCTCGAGAGCCCGGACCATGCTGTCGGCCTCATGTAGTGTATAATGTATCTTTTATGCCGGAATTCCCCACAGATGAAGAGCTTGCAGTGCGAGCGCAAAAAGGAGACGAAGGAGCCTTCGCCGAACTTATGGATCGCTATACCGGAAAAATGATCAGGTATGGCAAAAAGCTTCTGCCCTACGAAGACAACATCGGAGACGCGGTGCAAGACATTTTCATAACCGTGTACCGAAACATCGGGGATTTCGACGCGGTCCGGAGGTTCTCCCCGTGGATATACCGCATCGCCCACAACGCTTTCGTGGACGTTCTGCGCAAAAAAACCAAAGAACCTATACCGGTTTTTGACTGGAACAGGATCATCCCGCATGTTTTGCACGAAGAGGAAGAACCGGTGGACAGGAAAGAAAAAGAGGAAATGGGCGTATTATTGAATAAGGAAATAAAAAATCTTCCGCCGGCCTATCGGGAAATAATCGACCTGTACTATTTTGAGAATTTCAGTTATAAGGAAATTGCGGACATTCTGCACCTGCCGGTCGGCACGGTGGGAATTCGTCTTTCCCGCGCCAGGGAAGCGCTGAAAAAGAAAATCCCGAAAGATTATTATGAATGAAGAAAAATTAGAAAAAAATATAAAGGATGAAGTGCTCCAAAAGGTGCGCTCGGGCGCGGTGCGGGCGCGGTCGCAGTCGTATTTTGTTTTCCGGCTTGCCATCACCATCCTTGTCGCCCTTGTCGCTCTGGCCGTTTCAGTATTTGTCGTCAGCTTCATATTGTTCAGTATTCATGAAAGCGGAGAGCAATTTCTGCTGGGCTTCGGCAGCCGCGGCATTCTCACCTTTTTGTCTCTCTTCCCTTGGACCCTGCTTGCTCTGGATGTGCTGATATTGACTCTTCTAGAATGGCTTCTGCAGGGCTGGAAGATAGGCTATCGCGTTTCTCTGCTTTCGGTCTTTCTCGCTATTTTCATCGCTTCAAGTTTGCTGGGCCTCGCGGCAAATTTCACTCCCCTGCACGGATCTCTCTTGCGCATGGCGGACCGAGGCGAACTGCCCATAATCGGCGACACATACGAGAGCATTCACAATTCCCACTCGGAATCCGGAATCTTCCGCGGAATAGTGTCCGCGGTACAGCCCGACCGCATAACCATTCGACACGATGATAAGGACAGCGACAAGGACGAAGGCACGCACATTGTGATTCTGCCTCCGGGATCTCCGGCTTTCGAAGTCGGTGAACGGGTGTATGTTTTCGGTTCCATGTCCGATCCTTCCGTCATAGAAGCGCACGGCGTAGGAAAATTCTAAGCTGGATGAAATAAAAATAGAATACGCTCGTATATATAAGCGCAAGGCGGGAAATTTAGCTCTTTTTCCCGCCTTGTGTTCAAAATAATGAAAAAGAAATACATTTTATCCATACTGGTTGTCGGAACTTTCGGATTTTACATTCTGTATCAGAATATCGGAAATCCTTCTTCCTCCTCGGCTCAGATCGCGTCCAGCGCCCAGCCCTTCATTCCGGCTCCCGCAGGCCAGTCTTCCAAAGGAAGGTCCGCCTATCAAGTTCAAGCGCAAACCGCCAATTCCGTCTCTTCCGGAAGCGGATCGGGCAACGGGTTCTCCGGAAGATCATCGTCCGTCGGGCAAGGCATGGCCGGCGGAAATTCCATGGGGCGATCCGGGATGTCCGGAATGATGTCAAAATACAAGGACGGCGCTTTCATAGGCCCGGTAGCCGACGCTTATTACGGCAATATACAGGTTGAAGCGGTAATCCAAGGCGGAAAATTAGTCGATGTGCAATTTCTGCAATACCCGAACGACCGCAGCACTTCCCGCTTCATCAACAGTTACGCCATGCCGTATCTTAAATCCGAAGCCGTCGCCGCGCAGAGCGCGAATGTAAACACCGTTTCCGGGGCCACTGATTCAAGCGGAGCATTCCGGCAGTCTCTTTCTTCCGCTTTGACTCAGGCCTTGAACGGATAGCATAAACAATCCATGAAATTGACGCGAACAATAATGGGCATGAACATTTCCGTGGAAATCGCCGATCGGCGGAAGCATAAGGACGCCCTTGCAAAGGTCTTCGGGCATTTCGCTTACGTAGACGGGAAATTCAGCACATACAAAAAGGAAAGCGAGATCAGCCGGATCAACCGGGGGGAAATAAAAGAATCCGAATACAGTCCGGACATGCTGGCGGTGCTCTCCCTGGCCGAGAAAACAAGGAAAGAGACGAGCGGATATTTCGACATCCGCGCCTCGGATGGAAAGCTGGATCCTTCGGGCATAGTCAAAGGATGGGCCATTAAAACCGCAGCCGATATTCTTTCCGGAGACGGATACGATAATTTTTACATAAATGCCGGCGGAGACATTGAGGCCCGCGGAGTGAATCAAAAAGGCGAACCGTGGAAAATCGGCATTCGCAATCCGTTCAGCCCGGAAAAGGAAATCATTAAAGTGGTCTCTTTGGGCGGAGACACCGGAAAAAACGGAATGGCCACTTCCGGCACTTATGCCAGAGGATCGCACATATATAATCCCCAAAAAAGAGATGATTCGCTTTCGGAAATAGTGAGCGTCACGGTAATCGGCCCGGACGCTTATGAAGCGGATCGCTTTGCCACCGCCGCTTTTGCCATGGGACCTTTCGGAATTTATTTCCTGGAAAAATTGAAAGGGTTTGAAGGATACATGGTAGACCGCCGAGGCATAGCCACGTTCACCAGCAATTTCGAAAAATTTTCAAACAACGACCGGAGTCCGGAAACATTTTCCAGCGCCGCCTCTAGCAACGCGGCGGCGCGAGAGGCGGCGCTGGGCGAAGCGGGCCAGGGGCAGGCCCCGAGAGGAAAGTTCTCGAGTACCGGCCGCCGACGCAACTAATCATGCTTGAGCTGGTAGATAATTTTTTAAATAAAATAACGATGTACCGCCTGGTGCTGTATGTCCTGCTCGGACTGGCGCTCACGGCCGTTCTTTTTTCTTCCTTCGGGCTTCTTCCTTACAATCCCGTGGCGGTGCTTTTTTCCGTCTTTTTTATTTCCGCCGTCTGCCTGATCACAAACATTGTTTTTGCCAAAGTGTTCAAAGTTCCGGCAAATGTGGAATCAGCGTACATTACCGCGCTGATTTTGGCCTTGATTATTACTCCTTTTTCATCCGCCAACAGCGCCGTTTTCCTTCCTTTGGCCTTCTGGGCTTCCGTGCTCTCCATGGCCTCAAAATACATTTTTGCCATAGGCAAGAAGCATATTTTTAATCCGGCCGCCATATCTGTGGCGATAACGGCCTTTGCTTTCGGCGGATCCGCCAGCTGGTGGGTGGGCACCCTTTACATGCTTCCCTTCGCCCTTCTGGGCGGTTTTCTTATTACTCGAAAAATCCAGCGCTCCGATCTGGTGCTTAGCTTCATCGCAACCATGATCCTGGTTATCGCGGGATCGGCCGTGATGAACGGTTCGGACGTGTTCTCCAATGTGTGGCGCATAATGTCGGCCACTCCCCTTTTCTTCTTCGCCACCGTAATGCTGACTGAACCGCTGACCACTCCTCCCACCAGGAGCCTGCGCATCATTTACGGAATATTGACGGGATTTTTGTTTTCGCCGATGATGCACATCGGATCGATATATTCCACTCCGGAGCTTGCCTTGGTTGTTGGAAACATTTTCTCGTACCTGGTAAGCCCGAAAGAAAAACTGATTTTAAAACTGAAAAAAGTGCGGAAGGTGGCGAACAACACGTACAATTTTGAATTCGCCTCGAACAGGAAGATAAATTTCCGCCCCGGGCAATACTTAGAATGGACCGTGCCGGATGACGGAGCGGACAGCCGCGGCAATCGCCGATATTTTACCATCGCCTCTTCTCCTACCGAGAAAGACATAATCATAGGAGTGAAATTCTATCCGAAACCCAGCAGCTTCAAAAAAAGATTGATAGCTCTGCGCCCCGGAGAAGAAATAATCGCTTCCCAGCGCGCGGGAGATTTCACCCTGCCCAAGAACAAAAAGAAAAAACTTGTTTTCGTGGCCGGCGGCATCGGGGTCACTCCCTTCCGCAGCATGATCCAATATCTTCTGGACAAGAAAGAGAAGCGGGACATCGTAATAATGTACGCCAACAATACGGCGGATGATGTGGCCTACGCGGACGTTCTGGATCGCGCCAGGGACGAACTCGGCATACGCACGGTATACGTTTTGACCGATCTTCAAAACATTCCCGCAAGCTGGAAAGGCAGAAGAGGAAGAATAAATCCGGAAATGGTATTGGAAGAAATTCCAGACCTGGATGAACGGACTTTTTATGTATCAGGATCCCATTCAATGGTATCCGGCTTTGAAAACGCGCTAAAAAACATCGGGGTATCCGATTCCCGCGTGAAAAAAGATTTCTTCCCCGGCTTCGCCTAACTCAAAAGCATGGCGGAGGGTTACCCTCCGCCCTAAAAATAAAAATCGCCGGCCGGAGCTACTTGATCGCTTTGTAAACTCCCGGCACTTCCAACCCCAAAACCCACGCGGAGAATCCGGCCAGCTTAAACTTCTTGATCAGGGCGATCTTGGCGGCCATTCCTTCCGTATCTTCGTACCAAATCATATATTTGGTTCCCCCGCTCCAATAGCTTATGTACGATTCCTGTTCAGAAGAACTGTACCCGAAGTAAACCTTGTATTTTTTGATGAAATTCTTCAGCTGGGAGAACCCGCCTGCGGCCATGAGCTTATCGGAAGCCGTATTCCAGCGCCAATAATAAAGCGGAATACCGAGGGAAATCTTCTCGGCCGGAATTACGCTTCGGCTGTAATCAAGCACTTTTGAAAGCCAGGGATATCCCGAGATCGGCCCGCTTGAGTTCGGATCGTCATACGACATAATGCTCACAAAATCAGCGCTCTGCCCCAGTGATTTATAGTCGTAGACTCCTATAAGCCTCTGCCACAGGTTGCGCGGATAATCATTCGGGTTTTCCGACACTTCCGCCACTGTCGCCACGCTGGATTTTAATCCATTTTCCCTCATGGCATCGGAAAAATTTTTTACGAAAGCGGAAAACTTGTCCCGATAGGAAGAATCCATTCCCTCGAAATCAATCTGCCATCCCCAATACCCCTTCGCCTTCGCTTCGGACGCCAGGGCGGCAATCGCCGAAGATTGTTTCACTGAATCGTCGAGCACCGCCTGGAAGGCCTCCTTGCCGAAAGCTTTATTGGTGACCAGCGGCATCATTTTTATTCCATGTGTCCGGGCAAAATTAAGAGTCAGGGAGCCAATGCTTCCCTCAAGCTTGCCTTCGCTGTTTATGGCGTACGCCTGGGGAGCCAGCACGTCTATGTATTTCCAATTTTTAAAAAGTGAAGCGCGGGACGTGCCATTTTCCTTGTAATAAAAAATTTTCTGATAGGAAGTGGACAGCCGCTGATATGGCGAAGAGTTCGCCCCGGCCACCGCCGGAACGGCAACCATCGCCAGCGCAAAAAAAATTGTAAAAATTTTTATCCCCATCCGCATATTATAACATTCTGCAAAAAACTTGGAGCGGGAAAAAAAGAAATATGGTATAATTTGACACATGCTTAGAAAACCATTCTTCAGGTCGCTTTGCGCGGCGGCATACATAGCGCTGATAGTCTACGTCATAAACGTAATGACAAAGGCCACTCCTCAGGGGGACATTCTGGTTCCCATGACTATGCTGGCTCTCTTTGTCCTGTCGGCGGCGGTTATGGGATATCTTTTCCTTTATGAACCGCTGGAACTGTATGTGATGGACAGAAAGCAGGAAGCATTGAGGGATTTCGGTAAAACTGTTTCTATTTTTGCGATCTTTACCGCAATCTTCGTGGTTTTGCTTTTTGTTCTCTAGTTCAAAAACTTTTTTAAAAAATGCTTGCCATATGCTGGATATCATGCTGTGGTCGCTGATAGGTCGTTATTTCGTCAAGCGAGAGCGCGTGAATATTTATTTTCACTGCGTGTGAGCGAAAGCGAAATATGTTTTCGCGGCTTGCCGTAGAAACCATTTTGTCAGCTTAACATGCAAATACATACTTTTATGGATCAGAATACAAACAACGACGGTCAGCAGAATCCTGCCGCTCCTCAGGGAGACACTGCCGCTCCTCAGGGAAACACTGCCGCTCCTGTACAGCCCGAGCAGAATCCTGCCGCTTAGTAAGAAAAAGATTTCTGAAGAGCTACGGAAATGAACGAAAAATACCCCCGAATTTCGGGGGTATTTTTCGTTATTCCTTGATTTTTGCCGGGGATTGTTTCCTGGCTCGTTATGAACATTGCCACAGCCGGAAGCGGGAACTATAATGAACACCCGGCCAATCGGCCGGTAAAAAAATCGTCGAATTTAAAAAATTTTAACTCTAACAATAATTCAAAAAATGTGGAAGCATATTAAAAAGAGAGACGGGCGCCTGGTGCCGTTTGATAAGAAAAAAATTACCGAGGCAATCATGAAAGCCGGCAAGGCAACCGGGGAATTCGACGAAAAAAAAGCCAAAGAACTCTCTGAAAAAGCTATCGCTTCCACCCAGAAGAAGGTTTCGGCCAAAGTGCCTTCGGTTGAAGAGATCCAGGACATTGTGGAGGAAACCTTGCTTGCTTCGCGCTACGGAAAAACCGCCAAAGGGTATATTTTGTACCGCAAACAGCACGAAGAGATGCGCGCTTTTGCCACGGCGGCGTCCGTAGACATGATAGACGACTATCTGGACAAGCTGGACTGGCAGGTGAAAGAGAACAGCAACATGGGATATTCCCTGCAAGGATTGAACAACTACATTTTTTCCGAGGTGAGCAAGACTTATTGGCTGAACAAAGTATACCCGAAAGAAATCCGAGACGCATATGAGAAAGGAGACATGCACATCCACGACCTCGGAACTTTGTCCGTCTATTGCGTTGGATGGGACCTGGAAGATCTCCTGCGCGAAGGATTCACCGGAGTGTCCGACAAGATCCAGTCTTCCCCGGCCAAACACCTCCGCACCGTTCTCGGGCAAATAGTAAACTTCATGTACACTCTGCAGGGAGAGGCGGCCGGCGCCATTGCCTTTTCAAATTTCGACACTCTGCTCGCTCCGTTCATCCGCTACGACAAACTTTCATATAAAGAGGTGAAGCAGTGCTTGCAGGAATTCATATTCAATATGAACGTGCCGACTCGAGTGGGATTTCAGACTCCTTTCTCCAACATCACCCTGGATCTGCTTCCCTCTTCGAACTTCACAAGCCATAATGTGATCATCGGCGGAGTTGAACAGAAAGAAACTTACGGAGAGTTCCAGGAAGAAATGGACACTTTGAATCGCGCTCTCTTTGAAGTGATGAAGGAAGGCGATGCCTCCGGCAGAGTTTTCTCCTTCCCTATTCCTACGGTAAACATTACCAAAGATTTTGACTGGGAGAATCCCAACCTGAAAGGTTTGTGGGAAATCACCGCCAAATACGGCGTGCCGTACTTCAGCAATTTCGTCAGTTCAGATATGAAGCCGGAAGACAGCCGCTCCATGTGCTGCCGATTGCGCTTGGACTTGGAAGAACTTGATCGCCGGGGAGGAGGCCTCTTCGGGGCCAACGCCCTGACCGGTTCAATCGGAGTGGTTACCATAAACCTGCCCCGCCTCGCTTTTGTGGCCAAGGATATACATAAGGAAGGCGTAACGGACGCGCAAGCAAAGAAGCAATTCTTCGCCATGCTGGCTGAAAAGATGGATTTGGCCAAGGAAAGCCTGGAAATAAAGCGTAAAATGCTGGAGAGGCTGACCGACGCAAATCTTTATCCATACACCAGGTTTTATCTCCGCACCATAAAATCATCCTTCGGAGAATATTGGCACAACCATTTCTCCACCATCGGACTGGTGGGCATGAATGAAGCCGCCATAAACCTTTTGGGCACGGATATCGGTTCTGAGAAAGGACACGCGTTTGCAAAGGAAACTTTGGACTTTATGCGTTCGCGCCTGATCCAATACCAGCAGGAAACCGGAAACTTGTACAATTTGGAAGCAACTCCGGCCGAAGGCACGTCTTATCGCCTGGCCCTGAAAGACAAGAAGCGCTATCCGGAAATTATTGTGGCCAATGAAGCGGAGTTTCGAGACGGAGCGGATCCTTTCTATACCAACTCTTCCCATTTGCCGGTGCATTATACCGACGATATCGTGGAGGCCTTGGATATTCAAGATCCTCTTCAAACCAAATATACCGGAGGCACGGTGGTGCATCTTTTCTTGGGCGAAAGAATCGCGGACCCGAGCTCGGTGCCGGAATTGGTGAAAAAAATCTGCCAGAACTACAAGCTTCCGTACTTTACCCTTACTCCTACTTTCAGCGTCTGTTCTTCTCACGGGTACTTGGCAGGAGAACATCATGCCTGCCCCACTTGCCATCACGAATGCGAAGTGTATTCCCGCATTGTGGGATATCTGCGCCCGGTGAGCCAGTGGAACTCCGGGAAGCAAGCTGAATATAAGTTGCGAGAAACTTACATCCCCGCTTTGGAAAAGGCCGGCATCCACGAAGCGGTGGAAATGAACATCCCTTCGGGCAAATGATTTTCGGAGGATTGGAAAAAACTACCTTAATAGACTATCCGGGAAAGATAGCCAGTATGGTGTATACCATCGGCTGCAACTTCCGTTGCCCTTTCTGCCATAATCCGGAGTTGGTGGACGAAACGGTGGAAACCAGAATACCGGAGGAAGATGTGCTGGCCTTCCTGAAGGGCAGAAAAGGAATGGTGGACGCCTTGGTAATCACCGGCGGAGAGCCGACCATTCATGGCGAAGACCTGCTCTCTTTCATGAAAAAAGCGAAAGGCATCGGGCTTCTGGTAAAACTGGATTCAAACGGCACTAATCCGGACATTCTGGAAAAAGCGATCAAGCGGAAAGTTGTGGATTACATCGCCATGGACATCAAGGCTCCTTTCCGCAACTATTCCAAGACAGTGGCCATGCCAGTGGATACGGAAGCGATAAAGAAAAGCATTTCCCTCCTCATGTCCTCCGGCGTTCCGTACGAATTCAGAACCACTCTGGTAAAGACGCTCACTCCTCCGGAGGACATATTGGAAATAGGAAAACAAATAAAAGGGGCGGAAGCGTACTATCTGCAGAAATTCGTTTCCACCAAGATTCTGAACCCCCAATTCCGCCGGAAAACCACTTATACGGACGAGGAATTGGATGATTTGCAGGCTAAAATGTCAAAATATGTCAAATTCTGCGGCATACGGTAAAACCATATATCTGGATTATGCGGCCACCTCCCCTACGGACCCGGAAGTGCTGGAAAAGATGCGGCCGTATTTTTCCCCTCAATACGGGAACCCTTCTTCCCTTTACCAAAGCGGAAGGCGCGCCAACCGGATCATAGAACTCTGCCGGGAAGATGCCGCGAAAATTATAAACGCTTCTCCGGGAGAAATAATTTTTACCGGCAGCGGAACCGAGTCTGACAATCTGGCGATCTTGGGCGCGGCGCGGGCGAACCGTTCCGCGGGAAATCATGTGATCGTATCCGCCATTGAACACAAAGCGGTGCTGGAATCGGCCAAAGAACTGGAGCAGGAAGGATTCAAGGTCGCCTATCTGCCGGTAGACAAATCCGGCCGGGCGGATCCAAAAGAACTTGCCCGGGCCATCCGGCCCGAAACGATATTGGTGTCGGTAATGTACGCGAACAATGAGATCGGCACAGTGGAGCCGATAAAGGAAATCGCCGAGGCGATCAATAAAAAAAGAAAGTCCGGCGGAGCGTTTCCTATTTTTCACACTGACGCGTGCCAGGCCGCCGGATATCTTCCGCTTGACGTAAAGAAGCTCGGCGCGGACCTCATGACATTGAACGGTTCCAAAATCTACGGGCCGAAAGGAATAGGCGCGCTGTATGTAAAAAAGAGAACGAAGCTTGCGCCGATCATTTTGGGCGGAGAACAGGAGTCCGGATTGCGGGCCGGAACCGAATCGGTTCCCTTGATCGTCGGCTTTGCCGAAGCGCTCCGGAAAGCGCAGGAATCGCGGGAAGAAGAATCAAAAAGAATTTCAACTTTGCGCGATTATTTTGAAAAAAGATTGAAGGAAGAAATTCCGAATATTTTGATAAACGGCGACCCGAAAAGCCGCCTGCCCAACAATCTGCACGTGTCCATTCCGAATATTGAAGGAGAATCCATGCTTCTTCTTTTAGACAACTACGGCATAGAAGCGAGCACCGGCAGCGCCTGCTCCGCCAAGAGCCTTTCCCCTTCGCATGTTCTTCTGGCCATAGGACAAAGTCCGGAATTGGCCCACGGCAGTATCCGCTTCACTTTGGGCAAGTATACCTCCAAAGATGACCTGGATTATGTTATCCTTATATTCCCCGAGATCGTGCGCAGGCTGGAGAGCACCTCGGCCCTTACTCTAAAAAGCCAAAAACAAAAATAGCGGAGAGGGCGGAGGGTTACCCTCCGCCTTGGACTATAATAAAAAGACATGGCAAAAAAAGCGGCAAAAGCAAAAAAAGATTCCGGCAAGCTGACCTGCGGAGACGTGGAAGACTGGCTTTACAGCGATACGGTCAAAGACCACTTCTTCCATCCGCGTAATCTGCTTATTGACGAAGCGGGATATGAAGCCGACGGCATAGGCGTTGTGGGCAGTCCGGCCTGCGGAGACGTGATGGCGGTGTGGGTGAAGATCGACCCTAAAACCAATCGCGTAAGCGAATGCAAGTGGCGCACTTTCGGCTGCGCTTCGGCCATCGCCTCCACTTCCATGATGTCGGTGATGGCCACCGAAAACGGAGGAATGGATCTCCGGCGCGCAAAGCGCATGACTCCGGAAGCCATTATTGACCGCCTGGGAGGTCTTCCCGAGCGCAAATACCATTGCTCGGTGCTCGGCCACGAAGCCCTGCGGGAAGCGGTGTTGGACTATGAAAAGAATCGCGAAAAAATCCATGAACGAGGAAAGGAAAATAAAATATGAGGTTCTGGAAACCAGGAACGAGACGGAAAACATTTTTACCGTCGTATTGAAGACGCCCAGCGGAGATCCCCTCTCTTTTTCCGCCGGCCAGTACATAAACGTATACTTTCCGGAAACCGGAAAGCCGGAAGGAAAATCATACAGCATTTCCTCTCCTCCCGGAGAGAAAAATTTTTCCTTGTGCGTCAGAACCATAGGAGATTTTTCCAAACGCCTTTCTTCCCTTTCGCCGGGCGACAAAGTGACCGGCACCGAGCCGTACGGATACTTTTTCAGCGATTCGGACGATTCTCCTCTTGTAATGATAGCTTCCGGCATAGGCGTCTCCCCTTTCCGGAGCATGATTCTCGACCAGCTCAAAAAAAATCCCGGCAGGCCGATGCGCCTTTTTTACGGAAGCTGCACTCTCTCCGGCGCGGTCTTTGGAAAAGAATTTGAGACCTTGGCGAAAAAGCACCCGAATTTCCGCCTGCGGTATTTTATTACCCGGGAAAATCCCGGCCACCCGCTGGCCGAGCGCGGGCGAATGGACGGAAAAAAAATATTGTCCATGCTCTCCTTTGAAGAAAAAGGCGAAAGCGCCGAAAAGGGCGGGAACGGAAAAAATTTAAATAACGCAGAATTTTTGATCTGCGGTTCCATAGAATTTACCCGGGACCTGTGGCGTTCCCTTCAAAACGCCGGCGCGCCGGAAGAAAACATATACACGGAAGCTTTTTTCTAGCCGTACGGGATCGCCCCCGCCGGGAAGTTCCCGGGCGGTTTTGATGCGGGAAATATGATATAATATGGGCAATAAATAACACATATAATCTTATGAAAGGATACGTAGAAAACATTGAAGAAAAAACTCTGGCCAATGAAAATTTCAGGCAAGTGCTGTATACCGGCCCGAATCTGCAGCTGGTGGTAATGAGCCTTTTGCCCAAGGAAGACATCGGCATGGAAGTGCATCACCTGGATCAGTTTATCCGCATAGAAAAGGGGGAAGGAAAATCCGTCCTGGACGGAGAAGAAAGCGCGATCGGCGACGGATCGGTGGTAATCGTGCCGGCCGGCACCGAGCACAACATCATCAATGCCTCCGAAACGGAAAAGATGAAGCTTTACACCGTTTACGCTCCGCCCAATCACCGCAAAGGCGTAATCCACCGGACGAAAGCGGAGGCGGAAGCGGACGACGAACATTATGAAGGATAGCCTTGTGCGAAGCAGAAACAAAATATCCCGCGGAATATATCAAGGAATTCTGAAACCCGCTTTTTTTCGGGCGGATCCGGAGAGTATGCACGACCGCATGACGGAAACGGGAATATTTCTTGGAAACCACAAGCTGGGAATAAAAATCGCGAAAGGGCTTTTTGACTATCAAAACCCTTCCTTGGAACAAAATCTTCATGGAATTCATTTCAAGAATCCCGTCGGGCTTTCCGCCGGCTTTGACAAGGACGGAAAACTGACCGGAATTCTTCCGGCAATAGGCTTCGGCTTTGCCGAAATCGGATCGGTCACCGGACGGGAGTGCGCGGGCAATCCCAAGCCCAGGCTTTGGAGGCTGCCGGAGGAGCGCAGCTTGGTGGTGCATTACGGGCTGAAAAACGAAGGTTGTGAAAAAGTGGCAAAACGCTTGGCGGGAAAACATTTTGAAATTCCCATAGGGGCGAGCATCGCCATGACCAACTGTCCGGAAAATCTGGACGCGGAAAAGGCGATAAAAGATTACGTCTTGGCTTTCCGCGCTCTGGAACCTTTTGCAAGCTACCTGGCCGTAAATATTTCCTGCCCCAACGCCGAAGGAGGACAGCCTTTTTCCGACCCTAAGTTTTTGGACGTTTTGCTTTCGGCTTTGGACAAAGAAAAGCGGCACTGCCCGGTATTCTTAAAGCTTTCTCCGGATATTTCCGAAGAACAAACGGACGGCATTCTGGCGTGCGCGGAAGCGCACAAAGTGGACGGCATAATATGCACAAACCTCACAAAGCGCAGAATGCCAATCTCTGCCGGCCATAGAGGCATGCGCGGCGGCTTATCCGGAAAAGCCGTAGAAGGCCTCTCCAATCAAATGCTTTCGTATGTTTACCGCAAGGCGGGAAAAAGATTCATCCTCATCGGTTCGGGGGGAATTTGGAACGCGCAGGACGCTTATAAAAAAATCCGCCTGGGCGCTTCCCTGGTGGAAATGATTACCGGGATGATTTTCGAGGGCCCGCAATTGATCAGTGAAATAAATCAGGAGCTTGCCGAACTCCTGAAAAAAGACGGTTTCAAGAATATAAGCGAAGCTGTCGGAGTTGATAATAGTATTAGCAATTAACATGTTTACATACTGATGCAAAAAAACGTTTATATCACAAGAAAAATACCGGAGGTGGCGGAAAAAATGCTCCGGGAAAAAGGCTATGAAGTGGATGTGAATCCGAAGCCGAAGGACTTGTCCAAAGGCAAGCTGATTTCCATATTAAAAAAGAAACAATACGACGCCGTGCTGTCTCTGCTCACCAACAAGATAGACAAGGAAGTTTACGAAGCGGCTCCGAGCGTAAAAATTTTTTCAAATTACGCCACCGGCTTTGACAACATAGATCTGGCTGAAGCGAAAGCCCGCGGAATCGCCATTGCCAATTCTCCCGCTCCGAAGACTCCTGAATCCGTGGCCGAGCATGCCATCGGACTGATGTTCGCCCTGGCCAAGAGAATTCCCGAAGGGGACCGTTTCACTCGGGCGGGAAAATACAAAGGCTGGGTGCCTCTTCTCTTTTTGGGTTCGGACGTTCTGGGCCAGACCTTCGGCGTGGTAGGCACCGGACGCATCGGGGGGAGAGTGGCGGAAATGGCTCATGCCATGGGAATGAAAGTAATTTACACTGACGTGAAAAGAAACGAAGAACTGGAGCAAAAATGCGAGGCGGAATATTTCAAAACGGTGGACGAGCTTCTGCCGAACGCGGATTTCGTGAGCCTGCATGTTCCCCTCCTTCCCTCCACCAAGCATCTGATTAATGAAAAAAACTTGCGCCTCATGAAGCCGACCGCATTTATAATCAATACTTCCCGCGGGCCGGTGATAGACGAAGGGGCCCTGGCCCTGGCCTTGGAGCAGAAAGTCATCGCCGGAGCGGGGCTGGACGTGTACGAATTCGAGCCGAAAATCAACCCGGCCTTGAAGAAAATGGAGAGCACCGTGCTTACTCCCCACATCGCCTCCGCCGACACTCTTGTACGCAACCAGATGGCGGAGATTGCGGCCCAGAACATCATAGACTTTTTTGAAGGCAGAACGCCGAAATACGCCGTGAATTCTTAGCGCGCCCAAGCGGGCAACCGGCAAATATAACATGGACGGAAAGTTAATATTGGCCAGACATCACGAATCTCAATGGAACCAGCTTGGCCGCTGGACCGGAATCCGCGACGTTTCACTCACCGAATACGGACTGCAAAAATCAAAAGAGATGGGCAAACTTTTGGACGGCGCAAAAATCGACCGCGCTTTTTCTTCCGGCCAGAAGCGGGCGATAGAAAGTTTGTCCGCCATGCTCTCCGTACGAGAATCGCGCAATGTGCCTGTCGCGCAAGCCCTTGCCTTGAACGAGCGGGATTACGGAGAATACACCGGCAAAAACAAATGGGAAATGGAAGAATTGCTCGGTGAAAAAAAATTCAAGGAAGTGCGCCGAGGCTGGAATTGCCCCATACCCGGAGGAGAAACCTTGAAGCAGGTATACGAACGATCCGTTCCGTATTTTCTTGATACGATACTCCCCCGCGTGGCCGAGGGAGAAAGCGTTCTTTTGGTGGCTCACGGCAATTCACTGCGCGTCTTGCTGAAATATATTGAAAACATTTCGGATGAAAACATCGCAAACGTGGAATTTCCTTTCGGAGCGATCGTCATCTACGACTTGGACGATGCCGGGCGCATGATCAAGAAAGAAACAATGAAAGTGGAATCAAGCGTTCCGGCTTGAGGATGCTCGTGATCCGGGACGGAGGGTTACCCTCCGTCCTCCCCCTCCGCCATGCCTTATGTTTTCATGATATAATATCCCGTTATGCCGAAAGTGAAGGATTTAAGAGCGATGGAAATACTGGACTCGCGGGGAAATCCCACCTTGCGGGTGTATTGCGAGCTATATGACGGAACTTCCGCCGCGGCGGAGGTTCCGTCCGGAGCCAGCACCGGCAAATATGAGGCTTTGGAACTGCGCGACAAAGATCCGAAAAGATACGGCGGGAAAGGAGTGCTGGAGGCGGCGGCAAACGTAAACGAAGAAATTCGCAATCTCCTGGCGGGAAAAGAATTCGAACAGAACGCGCTGGACCGAGCGCTCAACGAGCTGGACGGCACGAAAAACAAATCCCGCCTGGGAGCCAATGCCTTGCTGGGCGTTTCTCTTTCCTTCGCCCGCGCTTCCGCTTTGGCGGCGGGAACGGAGCTTTTCCGATACATCGGAAAACTATACGGCAACGACCGCTTCTCCCTGCCCACCCCCATGCTCAATGTAATTAACGGAGGGAAACACGCGGACAGCGGATTGGATATACAAGAATTTATGCTGGTACCGGAAAATTTCAGCTCTGTGCGTGAAAAAATCCGGGCGGGAGAAGAAACCATAAAAATACTGAAGGGCTTCTTGGAGCAATCGGGGTATGCGGTATCGCTCGGAGACGAAGGCGGCTTCGCGCCGAAATTGCCGGGCAACGAGGAAGCGATCGATCTTTTGGAAAAATCCATCGCGGAATCGGGCTACAAAGAGAAAATCAAAATCAGTCTGGACGCTGCCGCTTCCACCTTCTACAAAGATGGAAAGTACCGGCTGAAAATTTCCGGCCGGGAAACGGAGACGGACAGCGCCGGACTGATAAGCTGGTATGAAAAATTGTGCGGAGAGCATCCCCTGCTGTCCATAGAAGACGGAATGGATGAAGACGATTGGGACGGTTTTGCGGAAATGACCAGGCGCCTGGGAAGCAGAATAAAAGTGGTCGGGGACGATCTTACCGTTACCAACCCGTCCAGAATTATGGAAGCTGAGAAAAAAGAGACAATCAACGCCGTAATTATCAAGCCGAACCAGATCGGAACCCTTTCCGAGGCGCTAGAGGCCGTACGCACAGCCAAGGACGCGGGCTGGACGGTGATAGTGTCGCACAGGTCGGGAGACACTCCGGATTCTTTCATTGCGGATCTGGCGGTGGGAGTTTCCGCGGAATACTTGAAATCCGGCTCCCTTGCCCGAGCGGAAAGGGTAGCCAAATACAACCGGCTTTTGGAAATAGAAGACCTGCTTTCAAGCGGCGGAAAATCGGATGAAAATACTGCTAGTTGAAGACAATGAAGAAACCCGCTTTTTCCTCGAAGATGCTTTGAAGGAGGAGGGTTTTTCGGTTGATATCGCCTCCGACGGAACGGAAGGAATGAAAAAGGCTTTGGCGGGAACTTATGACGCCCTGGTTTTGGACAACGTCATGCCCGGGAAAACCGGTTTGGAAATATGCGCCGAAACGAGAAAGCGCGGAAAAAAGTTCCGGATAATGCTGCTCTCGGTCAACGGAGACGCGGACACAAAAATTCGCGGAATGGAAGCCGGAGCGGATGACTATATGGAAAAGCCTTTTTCTTTCGCGGAATTCCTGGCCCGCCTGCGCGCTCTTCTGCGCCGGCCGGAACCGCTCCGGGAAGAAATCATGGAAACGGAAGGGCTTTCCTTAAATGCCAGAAACCGAACGGTATTTTTTCGAAAGAAAGAAATTTCATGTTCGCCCAAAGAATTTGAATTGCTAAGATACCTCTTGGAAAATCGCGGGAAGACGGTTTCCAGAATGGAAATATTGGAACATGTCTGGGACATGAACGCAGATCCTTTCACCAACACGGTGGAAATGCACGTATCAAATTTGCGCAAAAAGCTGAAATCGCGCGGAGCGGGAAACATTATATCCACGGTGGCTCGCGCCGGATATAAAATTTCCTGACCGCGCAGGCATAAATGCGTCTTAGAAAGCGCGAAGGGTTGCGTACGGCTAGTTTGCCATGGCGGGCAGGATTTTGTTGCCCGAATGCTCGAATTTGCCCAAAAAGGAAGCGATTTCCCGGCAATGCCGGCACTTTATTTCAACCGTGCCCGAGAACAAGGCGCCCTTGAACAAGAGCTTTCCACAGGCACAGCGATACTCTTTCAATTCCCTGTTCATGCCGGCTACTATATTCTTCCGACATAAAATTTTTATAAAGACTGGATAAAGAAAATATAAAATCAGGACTGGCTTCGGCAGGATTTTATAAATGCGGCAGAATCCGCGCAGAGGACAAGAGCCTCCCGGGCCGCTTTTTCCCTTGCAAATATTAGCTTTTCCAGGAAAACCGGGTTTTCTATCGCCCGGATTGCCATAAGGGCTCGGCGAGCCCTCCGGCAGCGGGCAACGGCCTCCTTGGAAAGTTTTGGCACAACCGAGAACCAAAAAATTCTTTTCAGTTCCGGCATCTCTTTTTTAAGATTGATTTCTTTTTTCTCGGGCGGAAGTTCTTGAAGAAGCGCGGCGGCGGCCGTGCTTATGTGCCCCCTTTTCATATCCTCTTCCAGGTCGTGCATATCGTCCAACAATTGCATGGCAATGAGCAAATGCTTGAAGCACAGTTCAAGATTGCGCGCCTCCTCGCCGAAAACTTTTCGGCCCGAAAGGGCCAACAGAAGAATCGGTCCGAGAATATGCCCGGAAGCGGGCTCGTATTTTTTGGAATAGTCTCCATACGGCGGAAGATGCTCGGGAATATGGAATACGCCGGCGGAAACTCGCGCCCTGCACCGCTCTAGCTCCCAGCAGTTCGCGGCGTCCAATTCGTTCATTACCCTTGAAAAGAATTTTCCATATTCCGATTTTTCCTTAGCGCCCGAAAGACACGGCGGATGGCGAAAAAATTCCGCATGTGCGCGGGAAAACATATTCGCTACCGGCAGAAGCACCGGATCCGCCGCTTCGTCCTTGTCCCAAAAATCGTCGTATATTATGAAGGCGCTCCAGAAAAAAGAATTCAGGAGGCCGATTTCTTCCGCCAGCCTTGCCGGCGCTTTCTTTCCGCTCTTTCCAAGCGATTCTTTCATAAAATATCCTATGAGCGGCATCTGCTTGTCCGGATTTCCGCGAACGGTTTTCCAAAAGGCGCGCCTGGCGGGAGCGCGCAATGAAGCCGGAACGGAAGAAAGCCTCTTTTCAAGAAGGAAGCGGATGCCGGACATTGTTTTCTTTTCTTCCGCGGAGATTTCCGGCCGCCCCGTCCGGATTCCGGCGCCGGACCGGGGCGGCCGGCCTTTCTTTGCCGTATTTATTTCCGAAGGCAGCGAGCTGAATTTTTTTTCCTTCACGTACTCGGCCAAGTTCGGCAAAAAAACATCATACAAGGCGAGAAACTCAGCGATTGCCCTGTTGGTCTCTGCATCAATTCTACCCTTTGTTTTCAAGCCTATTTGGGAAAATTGGGAATAGTACGGGCCTCCGGGTTCCTTTTCTATTTCGACTAATCCGGCGATTATTTTTCCGAGAGCCCCGCCGGAAAGCAGGCTCTTGTCGTATTTCGCTATAGCGGAAAGCGCGCGAAAATTTTCCAGCACGCTTCCCGGAAAACGCCACTCGGCGTCATGCTTATTCAATAATTCCTTTATTTCTTTTTTCATAATAATAGAGCGGACGCTTCAGGCGGAAAATCCAGCCTCGCGCCCGAAAAATATTTTTATTGATTCTTGCCGGCGCGCAGGCTGACGGAAAAAACCGTTTTCCCTCCGCCCGAAACGACCGAAATTTCTCCCTTAAAATTTTTCTCCACTATGTTTTTGGTCAAAGACAAGCCCAGGCCGATTCCTTTCATCTCCCGATCTGTCTTTGTGCTCCAAAAAGGATCAAAAATCTTTTTTATATTTTCGGGAGGAATGCCGATTCCCTGATCTTCCACCGAAAATACAATATCTTCCCCTTTCTGTTTTATGGCGACGCGTATTTTGCCCGGAGAACGTCCGGCCTTGGCCGCTTCTTCGCCGGATTCAATAGCGTTTGAAATCAGGTTCAGAGCCACTTGGCTCCATTTCATCTCTTCGCCGAAGACCGGGAAACCGCCGGCGGAAAAGAATTCAATTTCCGTTCCCGCCGCTCTCGCTTTGTATGACAGAAAATCGATCGCTTGCTTCGTTTCATCCCGGAGAGAAAAAACTTTTTCCTCCGCTTTGTCGGCCATCTGCTTGCGCACCGCTTTTATGAAATTTTCCATTTTCTTGGCCGCCTGAAACGCCTGTTCAAGATTTTGTCTGGTTTTACGCATATTTTCTTTTTCCCCATTTTCTCCTTTGGCTTTCTCCACGTATAAAGACACCGCCTGAAGGGGATTCATCAGATCATGGAAAAACCCGGAAGACAGCCGGCCGAATTCCGCAAACCGGTAAAGCTGGGATACTTTCTCCGCCTGTGTTTCGCGCAGTTCTTTGGTGCGCTTCTCTACCGTGATTTCCAGCGCGTCTCTCTCTTCCTTGAGCAATTTTTCCGATTGGCGCGCCCGAGCCAAGGATTTTTCTATTTCCCTGCCAAAAAGCCAGGACACTCCCGCCACTGTAAAAAATACTATAGCGGTCATTATTGTATCGCTGTCTTGCCACGGTTCAGTGCGCCAATATGAGTTTACGGCGATGCTCCCGGCTTTTTCCAGATACCCCACTCCGACCATGGAAAGAGCGATAAGGCCGGTAAGGACAAAGGCGGATCGCTCCCCCAGAAGCACCCCCGCCATAACCACGGAAAGAGCGTAAAGCAGGATGGAAGCGTTCACGTCCACGCCCCATTTCACGCTCATATACAATGAAAGCAAAAAGAAAATGGAGATGAAAATGCGCGCGGAAAGAAGAAAATGCCCCCGGCGGGACAAGAAATACAAGAGGCAAAGCAAGCCGAGAGCTCCGATCAGGATGAAAACGGAAATGGAATTTTCCCTGGAAGCAATCGGGCGGGAAACGGCGGCGAAAATGCTTATGGCGATCGCCGCCACAAACAAGGCCATGGAAGAAAGGAGCAATACGTGCAATATGAACTCTCCCCTGCGCTTGTCCTCGTCGTCTGAGACCGGCGCAATGAATTTTTTTACGGCATTTTTTAGCGAGACCAGCAGTTTCATCTTTTTTGCAGGCAAAACCGAAAAAGCGGGCCGTCCCGATTGACGCCGGGACGGCCCGCCCTCCCTACTCTTCCCCGGCCCAAGGAGAGCCGGCGCTCATCTCGCTTCCGGCGAGAAGCTCCAGCTTCTCCCTGTTGCGGATGTTTTTATTCTTGAGAATCTCCTCCATCAGTTTATTCATGGAATTTAAGCGGAAATGTTTCCGCAAAACTGGCTTCGACCTTTTGTCCTTCAGGAGGATCTTGCGCCCATAATATCAGCAAACAAAAATCCGCGCAACCAGCCGGAGGGGCAAAGTGGGAGGCCTTGCCTCCCACTTCTCCCACTTTCTTCTTATTTATGCTTCCTTGCCGAGGCCGCCTTCAAAAACTCTTTGAAAAGCGGATGAGGATGAAGCGGGCGAGATTTCAACTCGGGATGAAACTGGGTGCCCAGATAGAAAGGATGCGCGCTCTTCGGCAATTCGGCGATTTCCATCAGTCTGCCGTTCGGGGACCTTCCGGAAAAATTCAATCCTCCTTTCTCTATCCGTTCAACGTATTCCGGGTTCACTTCATAGCGATGGCGGTGCCTTTCGGAAATGCTTGAAACCCCGTATGCTTTTCCGGCGATGCTTCCCGCTTTAAGATTCGCGGGATACGCGCCGAGCCGCATGGTGGCGCCGTAGTTTTTTTCTTTCAAATTCTTTTTCTGTTCCGGCATGATGTCTATCACGGGGTGTTTTGTTTTTCCGTCTATTTCCGCCGTATGGGCGTCCTTCAATCCGAGAACGTTCCGGGCATATTCAATGACCGCAATCTGCATGCCGTAGCAAAGCCCGAAGTACGGAATCTTGTTCTTCCGGCAGTACTCCGCCGTTTTTATCTTTCCCTCTATCCCCCGGCTGCCGAAGCCTCCGGGAACAATAATGCCGTCGTATTTTTTGAGCTCTTTCAAGGAAGCAGGATTTTTTTCATAGACACTGGAATCTAACCACTCAATCTTAGGCGAGAGGTTTAAGTATCCGGCGGCGTGCTTGATGGATTCAAGCACGGATATATATGAGTCCTCAAGCACGAATTCTCCAGTATTAAAATACTTTCCAACTACTCCTATCCGCACAGGCTTCACAGCGTTGTTCATCTTATTTACCATTGCCCGCCATTCTTTCATGTCGCGCTTCCTTGGAGTAATTTCCAATTTTTTAAAAATTCGATCCGCTATTCCGTCATTTTCAAAATTTACAGGCACTTGGTATATATTTTTCACATTTGGAGCCGATATAACATCTTCTTTGGAGGCCAAGCCACAGACAAAAGCCAGTTTTTCCTTCCTTTTTTCATCAATGGGAACCGAAGCGCGAGAAAGGATCATGTCCGCTTGCAGACCGGCAGAGTTTAAAGTATGAGCGGCATACTGAGTGGGTTTCGTTTTAAGTTCATTTCCTCCAGCCCCCAAAGTGAGAATATGACTTACCAGTACCAGAAGCACATCTTTAGGATTTTTAACCTTTAAAATCCGCGCCGCCTCCAAGAAAAGAATGTTCTGATATTCTCCTGCCGTGCCTCCTATCTCTATAATGGCTATATCCGCGTTGCTTTTTTCCACCGCTTTGTCTACCCGATGTAAAACCTCCAGCGGGACATCCGGAACCACTTCTACGCACCTTCCTTTGAATTCCAGATTACGTTCTTTTTGAATGAGTGAAAGATAAATGCTGCCCGTAGTCATGTAATTGGTACGGGACAAGTCTCGGTCAAGAAAGCGCTCGTAGTTGCCCATGTCCTGATCGCATTCGGTGCCGTCGTCCAGGACGAACACTTCTCCGTGTTCGGTGGGATTCATGGTGCCGGCATCCACGTTCACATAAGGATCGATCTTCAAAGCCGTTACTTTCATTCCTCTCGACTGCAATATCTTCCCGATGGAAGCCGCAGCCACTCCTTTTCCGACCCCCGACATGACTCCCCCCACCACAAATATGTATTTTGTTGCTTTCTTGGACATGATTTATTTTTTAAAACTACTTGCGCCCGGCTGATAATTAAAACCAAAGATCACTTTTTCAAATATTTTCTGGTCGCCAAAAAACTGGAAATGATTCCCAGGGCCGCGCCGGAAAGAAGCAGGATAACCAGGATCTGGAAGAAGTTTGCGGTGTAATAGTCGTTCAGATTCAGCCCGAGGAAGCCGGTCATGTTTGCGCCCAGCCAGCCGGTGATCGGAAAGAAAATGGCAAGAGTAAGAATGGTGGAAAGAAGCCCGTAGATGATCCCTTCCACCATAAAGGGTCCGCGAATGGTAAGGTTGTTCGCTCCCACTAGGCGCATCACTCCTATCTCTTCGCGAGAGGTGAAAATGGCAAGCCGGATAGTATTGAAAGTTATGATTATGGAAATGATTATGAGAATCAGGGTGATAAGCAGGCCCAGGCGCTCCGCGCCGCCGATGATGGAATTCAGCTTGTCAATAATGGATTTATTGTCGTTGTAGTTTATCTTATCAATGATAGAACTGGAATCCGAAGAAAGAAAATTGCCAGAGGAAAGAAGCTTGGCAATGCTTTCATATTGCGGAAGGTCTTTGGCTTTTACGTCCAGGTAAGCGCCCAAAGGATTCAAATTAACTTCGTTCAAGGCGGCGATGGTGGCGTAGTCTCCCACGTGCCTGGCCCGGAATTCAGCCAGAGCCTCGTCGGCACTGGTGTATGCCACCGACTGCACTTCCGGAAGAGCCAGGAGAGAATCCTTGATGGAAAGAATCTTGTCTTCCGGAGAGCCCGCGTTAAAGTATATGGTCACGTCCACTTTGTCCTTGATCTGATTCAAGGAAAAGTTCAGGGCAGCTTGAAGAAGTATTATGGAGGCGATCACGGAAAGAGTGATTATCATCATCAGCACCCCGGCCGTGGAAAGAGTGCCGCTCCGCTTGAAGTTCAAAAATCCCGCCTTTGTGATTCTTATGAATTTGATCATCTTTTTTCCAAATCAATACCTCCCATTATAGCAAATTAAACTTTTTCACCGCCAAGGGCGGAGGGTAACCCTCCGCCCTTGACTATTCAAAGCATACGTTTTCCCTCCTTGCTTTCGTCGCGCGCCAATTTGCCTTTGTCCAAAGTAATAATCCTCTTGCCTATCGCGTCCACCACTCCCTTGTTGTGAGTGGCCAATATGACAGTGGTGCCGAGATCGTTTATCTTCTTTAATATTTCAACCACCTCATATGTATTCACGGGGTCAAGATTGCCGGTGGGTTCGTCGGCGATGATAAGCTCGGGCTGATTGATGATGGCCCGGGCGATGGCCAGGCGCTGCTGTTCTCCTCCGGACAACTGCCTGGGAAAGCGGGAAGCTTTTTGAGAAAGGCCCACCAGCTCCAGTACGTGCGGAACATCGCTCGCAATTTCTTCGTTGGATTTGCCGGCCGCCTCCATGGCGAAAGCGATGTTTTCATACGCGGTCTTGTTCGGCAAAAGCTTGAAATCCTGAAAAACCGTGCCAATTCTGCGCCGGAGACGGGACAATTCCCCTCCGCGGAGCTTGTGCACGTTCACTGATTCAAAAAAAACTTCCCCGGAGGTGGGGGCTTCTTCCGCCAGAATCATCTTTACCAAAGTGGTTTTGCCCGCTCCGGAATGCCCCACGATGGACACGAATTCGCCGGCGGTAACGGAGAGGCTGATGTTGTCCAGAGCCACCGAATCGCTGTCATATACTTTGGAAACGTTGTTCAAGTAAATCACCCTCCCATTTTATCACAGTTGGTTTTTCGCAACAATGTCAGCAGAAAAAGCGGGAGGCCTTGCCACCCACTTGCCCGCCCGCTTTTTCTGCTTTTCCCGCTCCTGCCACCGGCGGCCTAAAGACTTTTTTCCGCTTCAATGAAGAGATCCAGATTCCCCGCAAGCACCCCTTCCGCTTCCGCCGTTTCCGCTCCGGTGCGATGGTCTTTGACCATTTTATAAGGATGTAAAACATACGAGCGGATCTGGTTTCCCCATTCTATATCGGCGTTTCTGGCCGTACGCATGGATTCTTCCACGCTTTTTTTCTCCTCTTCCGCTTTTTTGAATATTTTGGCCCGCAGAATGTTCATGGCCTTTTCCCGATTGGCCTCCTGGCTCCTCTCCTCCGCCGAGTGCACTGAAATATTGGTGGGAATATGCACTATGCGCACCGCCGTTTCCCGCTTGTTCACATTTTGCCCTCCCGGCCCTCCCGCGCGGGAATATTCAATTTTCAGGTCGCTTTCGGGAATGACAATATCGCGCTCTTCCAGCTTGGAAAACTTAGGCAGTACTTCCACCAGGGAAAAAGAGGTGTGCCGGAGCTTTTTTGCGTTGAAGGGAGAAATGCGCACCAGCCGGTGCACTCCGTTTTCATGCTTCAAGTCGCCGTAAGCGCCCTTGCCGGATATTTCAAAAGACACGTTCCGATATCCGCCGTAGTCGTTTTCGTTCTGATGAATGAAAGAAATTCCCCATCCGCGCTTGTCCGCGTATTTCATGTACATTTCAAGAAGCATGCGGGAAAAATCTTCCGCGTCGTCGCCTCCCGCGCCGGAGATTATGGTAACGATGGCGCTTCCTTTGTCGTATTTGCCCGCGCCTTCTTTCTTGGCCTTGAGCTCGGAGAGCTCCCTGATCGCCTCCTGCGCCCTCTGCTTGTCGCTCCAAAAATCGGGCGCGTTCATCCGCGCTTCCAGGTCCTTGATTTTTTGTTCAATGGCGTTTTTGTCGTCCATATGCTGAGAGTATAGCATGCCGGAGGACAAGTCGGTCTTCTCGAAAAGCACGCATAATTTTCCGCTGAAAATTTTCTCTGTCCGGCGCCGTCGCGCCTGCCAAGGCTTTTTTCAGGAAATATTCTTCGGCATGCGCGATCCGTCACTTTTCTGATAAATCTTCCTTTCGCATTTCTGAAAACAGCGCAACTGTCCGGCCGAAATCTTTTTCCGCCACGATGAAAGTGAGCTCCGTGGGTGTGGAAACAAGCTCTTCAATATTTACCTGCGCCCGGGCAGTGACGGAGAGGAGAGAGAAAAAAACATTCGGAGTATCAAACACTTCCGGTCCGTAGGAAATGCCGATGGCCGCCAAGTGCCGGTTTATGATCTTCGGCTTTTCTTTGAAATGCTTCAAGATTTTCGCTTCCAAGCTGGAAGAGCAGATGATGTCGATCTCCCCCGGCCCCATGGTTACGGTGAAAAAATCCTCAGGCGATACGGAAATATTTTTGTGCAGAGATTCCAGTTTTTCCGCCGCCTTTTCGCTGTTCTTGTACACCATCTCGGTGATGGGTAGTTTGGTGGTGATATTTTTTATCGGGACGTCGTGCAAAAGCGGTTTTGTTTTTCTGAACTCTTTTCTCAAGCGGGAAAGCGAGACCACCAAGCTGGTTACGGTAACTTTCTTCTTCGCCCGGGCTTCCACTTTCGGCCTAATACGATAGGCGTAGCTCGACATGTTCATATAGCCTTCGGAAAGGGCCGAGTATGCCTCAAGCTCTGAAAGCACTATTTCGCGCACGATTGGCTGGATTTTAATCATATTTTGCAAGCTTTTTTAGCTATTAGTACTATTTTAACAAATTTAACAAAAAGTGCAAAACATTGGCTGAATGTTTAAAAATTTAACTTGTGCCCATCCCTTCCCTACAATTAGAAAAAGTAGATTTAATAAATTTTTAAAATTTAAATTGGAGGAAAAATGGACGGAAAATTAAATTTTAGTCCTGAGGAACAGGACTATGTTTTCAAAAAGATCAAAGAAATAAAGGATCTTTTTGAAAACTCCACCGCGGAATCGACGGCGGTGGAAAAAACTCTCCGCGCCTCCGAAAAACTGCAGCATTTGCTGCAAATGGAGCGGAAGGAAAGAGCGTCGCATTCACAACGACACGAATAGCTTTTTACCCCTTAGCAACATCGCCGAGGGGTTTTAATTTTTTTCCGGAAAAAATTAAAACGTTATCATAATTACAACCATGAACATAAAGAAAAGCATCGACAACCTTATCGGCAAGACCCCGATGATGGAAATGGCGACAGCCAGACCCGACTACAAAATATTTTTAAAACTTGAGTTCTTTAACCCGGCCGGAAGCTTCAAGGACAGAACCGCCCTCGCCTTGATAAATACAGCGGAAAAATCCGGCAAACTCCGAAAAGGCATGGAAATTTTTGAATCTTCATCCGGCAATACCGCCAAAGCCCTGGCAATGCTCTCGGCCGCCCGCGGATACAAGTTCACCGCGGTCGTAGACAAGCATGCTCCGGCGGATAAGCTCAACTCCATCCTGGCCTATGGAGGGAAATTACATTTCTGCACGGATGAAGAAGACAAAAAGCGCGGACACCTGGTGGATATTCGCCGGGCAACCGCAAAGAAACTGGCGGAAGATGCGGGCGGAGTGAATCTGGATCAGTATGACAACCCGGAAAATCCAAAAGGGTTTTACAATACCTTGGGAAAAGAAATCCTCGAAGAAGTTCCGGACGCGGACTGCTTGATCGGAACGATCGGGACCGGCAGTTCCCTGTGCGGTTCCGGCCGTTATCTGAAAGAGCGCAATCCGGGAATAAAAATAATCGCTCTGGAGCCGAAGGGATCGAGCCATTTTTCTCCACATGGCCACGGTTATTTCATTTCCGGGCCGGGGTACCCGGCCGGAGCGATCCTTCCAAAAAACATAGACACTTCCATTTTTGACAGCCATGATTATGTTTCGGACAAGGAAGCTTTCAACACTATGCGCTTTTTCGCACAGAACAAAGGAATATTGGCGGGAGACTCTAGCGGAATGGTACTTTACTACGCAATGAAATTTGTCAAAGAAAAAAAAATCTCTAAAAATATCAAAAAAATCATACTAATAATCGGAGATAGCGGGGAAAGCTACCTATCACACGCGTTCAATGACAATTGGATGATCGAAAAAGAGCTGTTGCATGAGCGAATTGCAAAAGAACTGGCGCAGTTTTATATTTGAACGCTCATTATCAAATTTTATTTTCCTTTTTTACCATTATTTGTCAGTTTCTTCGCGATTTCTGCGTTTCCAGGCAGAAAATTCTTTTTGGAAACCACCGACCGGCCCAGCCGCTTCTCCAATTTTTTCCGCGCCGTGCCGGCGATATCTCCCCCGCTTTTGGCGTCATCTTTCAGTTTGGGCAAACCGCGCGAGTCTTCATCCCGATGGATCTCCGTCGTGGCCCGCTCTCCGAGCATGGTAAAAATCAGCTCCAAATCGTCCATGTGGTCCCGCAGATTCTGGCGTTTCAGCCCTTTCACTTTTTTGTATTGGTCAGGAGTAACCCCGAACGTCGCTTTTGAAATTTCCGCGGTAAGTATCTCATAATCGTCCTTGCCTTTCGCTCCCCGATTTTTCCATTCATCAGTGAGCTCTTCTCGGATGGCAATTCCGCGCATGCGCTTTTCTATCCAATTATCCGGATAACCTTTCAGCTTATAAAGCATCCGAGTGCGCTTGGTGGCAAGCTCCGGATCCTCTATTTCCCGCACCCGCTCATACCCCACTTTGGCAAGCCAGCGCTTAAATGGCTCAGCTTTCGGAGAAGGAATGGATTGGACAATGCGAAAAACGCCTTCCACGTTTGCGCAATTGATTATCTGCATTCCGCCAGGAGTTTGCATTTTTAGAGGAACAGCAATGCGATCCCATTCTTCCGAGAGAGCCTCGTTCCTTTTCCTTAAATCCTTCAAATACCCTTCGGGCTGGACGGAATCAGTAAGCACTTCTATCACATCAAGGATAGAAAACCACCATTCTCCGTTATGAAATGTTTTTCGCACCTGCTTGCTCTGAAACAACACTATTTTCGTCAGATCATTCATGACATTGATTCTCATTAAATTTATAATGAGACTCGCGGAGGTCTTCTTCGACCCTGATATTGTAGCATATTTGAAAGGGGGGGGGCAAATTTGCCCCCCCCCTTTTTCTATATCGCAAACTTCTGAGCCGAGAGCGGGAATCGAACCCACGTTCCTGCTTTACGAAAGCAGTGTTCTGCCACTGAACTATATCGGCTTGTTTTTATTTTTCTTGCAAAAATTTCTCTTCTGGAGCCGTTGATCGGGATCGAACCGATGACCTCGCCCTTCGCTTACACCTCTCTTTCGTCCTAGCAAGCTTGCGCACTATCACTTGCAAACATGCCTGAACTTATAAGAGGACTAGACTGTATCTTGCGCATATCGTTTCCAACTTAGCGCCCCTTGTCAGTCGTTCGGGCGATTAAAAAATATTCGCCACGGTCTTACCCTTTTCAGGGCTTTAACCGTTATTCGGGATTCACCGTTTCGTTTTCAAAACAGTGGGCTATTTGCGATAACCATGGGCGTGCTCTACCAACTGAGCTACAACGGCTTCTAAACCAATGCCGGCTTCGCTTCCGGCATCGGCCAATGTTACTACATTTTCCTGTATTTTTCAATATCTTGGAAAAATTTAAAAAATAAAAAATATTTTTCAAAAAATTCAAGAAAATGTCCATTTAAAAACGGCAAGAAATAACTTCAAAAATCAAATTACCGGAACAAAAATACAATGATCGGTCAAATAACCGAAAAACCTTTATCCACAGGCATTTTTGCCTTTTTTTTATGCCTAAAAATTGATATAATTATACTTACAGAAAAAGAATTATATGCCTGAAAAATGCTTGATAAATAAGGCTATATTCTGGGGGGTTTTTGCCTTCATCTTTTTCATCGCGAGCGCCGCTTTTGCGGCCGTTCCAAACTACGTTCCGGAGCTCTCCAGCGGAGTTTTGGACCCCGGAGCCGTCTCCACTTCCGGCGGAGGATGCGGACCTTCCGACCCCACATGTTACATCAAAGTCACTTCCGGATTTTTTTCCACCTTCGGACAAAATCCTTCGCCTTCCATCTCTTCCAGCACGAACAATCCGCCCTCTTTCGGCAGTGTTCCGGCCAATCGCGCGCCCAGTCCGACCGTCATCTATGTCACCAACCCGAATCCTCAGGCCATCACCTGGGCGCAGATAGACAAGAGAGTTTCTTCGCTCGCAGATCTGGCTGTCCGCAACTATTACAGCCTGCAAAATCGTCCGGCTCTGTACACACCGAGTCCGTATCATGACAATTCCTCTGTCGCCTCCGGTTCTCCAAGCTATGTCCAAAACCAAATCTCCGGCGGACAAAACGCAAATGCCTGGATCAACGGACGGCTGGTGCTCGGCGCGACCGACAGCAATACTTTCCAGCTGGAATCAGGAGGAAACATCGGACCGTCCGCCGATAACACTTACGACCTCGGTTCAGCGCTCTCTAGATTCGCGAACGTGTACACAGCCAAACTCATCGCGAGCGACATTTCCGGAGCGGTCACCCTGCCCGGCTTCACGCAGAGTTCGGTTCTCTATATCGGCAGCGGAGGCGCGGTCTCCCAGGACAACGCGAATCTTTCCTGGAATGACGCAACAAAAAAATTAATCATCGGATCGCTGGCCACTCCCGGTTCGCTTGATATGTACGGAGAGACGACCCTGTACAACAATTTTTCTCAGTCCGGCGCCGGCACTTTCTCCACCGGAACGGGAAACGTATCGCTCAACGGAAACACTGCCGTCACCGGTTCCAACACTTTCTCCACCGGTACGGGCAATGTCACTTTCAACAATGTTTACACTACCTTTTCGGCGGTGAATCCGGTGATTGATACCGCCAACGCTTCCTCCACTCTGGCCATCAACACGACGACCAACCGACCGGTGACATTCGGAACCGGATTAGTCACCGCCAACAACTTCGCTTCGTCATCTTCGGCCATCACCGGCGGAACTATTACGGGAATGACGATAGACAACTCCGCCATCGGAGTGACTGCTCCCGCGGCCGGAAACTTTACCTCGATCGGCGCCACCACCCCGGGCGCCGGCGCTTTCACCACCTTAACTTCTTCCGGTAATGCCACTTTGGCCACCGGCCTGGGCGCTACCAACACTTTCGGCAGTGGCGCATCTTCGGTGAACGCCATCGGTTCCGCCACCACTCCGGGAGCTTTGACTCTGCATGGAGCGACGACGTTGGACAACACTTTCACCGTCTCCGGAAACAATCTGACAACTTTGGGAGGCAACCTCACCGTCTCCGGCGCCGCTTGGACCGCCACTCCCACCATTTCGGGCCTGATCACCGCCACCAGCGGCCTCACCGCGAACGGCGCGGTGACGGTGCAGAACAATGCCAGCTTCTCTCAAACCGGCACCGGCGCATTCTCTACTGGTACTGGCAATGTTTCTTTGAACGGCAATACCGCCGTCACCGGCGCGAACACTTTCTCCACCGGTACGGGCAATGTCACTTTCAATAACGCCGCCACTAACTTTACCGCGACAAATCCCTCGATTGACACGACGGATATAAGTTCCACTCTTTCTATAAACACAATAACCGGCCGGCCGGTTACTTTCGGCTGGGGCAACGTTACCATTCCGAACCTATACGTCACCAACTACGAGCAGAACAGCGGCACCTCTTCCATCTCCTCCACTGTGCAGACCGGCACTCTCTTTTCGGTGACAGACAATGCCATTACCAATGGCACCCTTATCGGCGACACTTTCACCGCCAACGCCGGCAACGGGCAGACAAGCAACGGGCAGGTAATCACAGTGACGGACAACACCACCGGCGGCGGCGGATATACCGGTCTGGCTATCAACATTTCCGGCGCGGGCACCGGCACCGGATCCAAATATGTGCTGGACTTGAATCCGGGAACCAACCAGCGGGTAATTTTTGATTCAAACGGCGCCTTCCGACCCACTTCTTCGTCTGCTACCAATACGAATTCCATCGGCAGTCCGGGATACTATTGGCAGAACGGATATTTCAATACCTTGACCGCCAACAATATTGCTGGAACGGTAGTCACCGGAAGCACTTCGGCCAATAGCTGGACCATTGGCAGCACTGAGACCGGCGATACCGCAAAGTCCGTCATCTTTCAGCGCAACTCCGGCTCGGGCAATGCGGTTCTTTCCTGGAACTCCGGAACAGGCGATCTGCGCTACCTTTCCGTGAACTATCCCTTCAATTCCACATACACTGTGGACAATAGCTCCATTAGTACGGATGTTAGTCTATACTCCGGCATTCTTACCAACAACACCGCTTCCGGCACGCAAAAATTGCTATCCCTCACTAACACCGGCACTGGCACGACCGAGAATGGCATTTATGTAAACAACACCGGCACTGGCGCTACTGCCATTGAAATCGCCGGTACTTGGACCAGCGGTATTGTCACCAATAACAATTCCATCAACGCCGGCACGGGTACTATTACAGGAGGATCTATCTCCGGCGCCAGTTTCAACCTCTCCGGCCTCACCGCTTCCCGCTTGGTGGCCACGGACACAAGCAAAAATCTGGTGTCCGCCATAGCGGCAGCAGATCTTCAATCTTCAGTGACGGGCACCACCGGCACGGGGAACCTGGTGTTTGACACGTCGCCGACCTTCGGCGGAAACCTCACCTTCAGCGGAGCCGCTCCGGTCATTGACGCTTCGGGCGCGAGCGCCGCCTTGGGGATAAACACGACGACGAATAGGCCGGTGACATTCGGAACAGGATTAGTAACCGCCAATAATTTCGGTTCTTCTTCCGTGGCCGTTGCCGGCGGAACGATCAACGGCACGACCATCGGAGTGACTACTCCGGCGGCGGGAAACTTCACCTCGATCGGCGCGACCTCGGCCGGCACCGGAGCCTTCACCACCCTCTCCTCGAGCGGTAACGCCACCCTGGCCACCGGAGCAAGCACCGTGAACACCTTTGGAAGCGGCGCCTCCAGCGCAAACACCATTGGAAGCGCCACCACTCCCGGAGCGCTCACTCTCCACGGAGCCGCTACTTTGGACAACACCTTCACCGTATCGGGCGCGAACCTCACTTCCTTGGGCGGAAACCTCACCGTATCGGGCACCGCTTGGACGGCCACTCCGACAATTTCTGGATTGATCACCGCCACTTCGGGCCTAACTTCGAACGGAGCGGTGACCGTGCAGAACAATTCCAATCTTTCCATCGCTTCCGGCACCGGGGTCTTCTCTCAGACTTACGCCAATACCGTAGCCGGCTCCGCCCAGACTTTGTCCGTGACCAACAACAACGCCGGAGCGGGAGCGGTGACGGTGAACGGCGAGAGCCTCACTCTCTCAAACGGTGCGAACGCCAACAACACGAACACGGTGAACGGAGTGAACTTCAATGCCGCCACGAACACTAATTCCAATGTGATTAACGGGATAAACTTCGCGTCGGCGACCGGATTCACTAATTTCATCAACACCCCGACCGCGGTTCTCTCTTCCGCCGGGGCGCTTTCGGGATTGACTGGGCTCTCCTCTTCCGGAGCGATCACTCTCACCGGCACGGTGAACCTCTCCGGCCTCACCGCTTCCCGCTTGGTGGCCACGGACACAAGCAAAAATCTGGTGTCCGCCATAGCGGCAGCAGATCTTCAATCTTCAGTGACGGGCACCACCGGCACGGGGAACCTGGTGTTTGACACGTCGCCGACCTTCGGCGGAAACCTCACCTTCAGCGGAGCCGCTCCGGTCATTGACGCTTCGGGCGCGAGCGCCGCCTTGGGGATAAACACGACGACGAATAGGCCGGTGACATTCGGAACAGGATTAGTAACCGCCAATAATTTCGGTTCTTCTTCCGTGGCCGTTGCCGGCGGAACGATCAACGGCACGACCATCGGAGTGACTACTCCGGCGGCGGGAAACTTCACCTCGATCGGCGCGACCTCGGCCGGCACCGGAGCCTTCACCACCCTCTCCTCGAGCGGTAACGCCACCCTGGCCACCGGAGCAAGCACCGTGAACACCTTTGGAAGCGGCGCCTCCAGCGCAAACACCATTGGAAGCGCCACCACTCCCGGAGCGCTCACTCTCCACGGAGCCGCTACTTTGGACAACACCTTCACCGTATCGGGCGCGAACCTCACTTCCTTGGGCGGAAACCTCACCGTATCGGGCACCGCTTGGACGGCCACTCCGACAATTTCTGGATTGATCACCGCCACTTCGGGCCTAACTTCGAACGGAGCGGTGACCGTGCAGAACAATTCCAATCTTTCCATCGCTTCCGGCACCGGGGTCTTCTCTCAGACTTACGCCAATACCGTAGCCGGCTCCGCCCAGACTTTGTCCGTGACCAACAACAACGCCGGAGCGGGAGCGGTGACGGTGAACGGCGAGAGCCTCACTCTCTCAAACGGTGCGAACGCCAACAACACGAACACGGTGAACGGAGTGAACTTCAATGCCGCCACGAACACTAATTCCAATGTGATTAACGGGATAAACTTCGCGTCGGCGACCGGATTCACTAATTTCATCAACACCCCGACCGCGGTTCTCTCTTCCGCCGGGGCGCTTTCGGGATTGACTGGGCTCTCCTCTTCCGGAGCGATCACTCTCACCGGCACGGTGAACATCTCCGGCCTCACCGCTTCCCGCTTGGTGGCCACGGACACAAGCAAAAATCTGGTGTCCGCCATAGCGGCAGCAGATCTTCAATCTTCAGTGACGGGCACCACCGGCACGGCGGGCAATCTTGTTTTCTCTTCTGCTCCGACCATCACGAACCCGGTGATCACCAACATTAATCCGGGAGCGGACTTTACCCTTACCCAGAACTCCGTCACTCCGTTCGTTTCCGTAGACACTGGAGCAGTGGCAAACACCCTCTACCTAAAAACGGGCAACGTCGGCATCGGGGAAACGGTACCAGGGTCAAAGTTGAGCGTGTATGGCGGAATGAGCGTAGGAGCGGACACCGCGTATTCGCAAATCGCTCCGCCAACGGACGGAATGATAATAAAAGGCAACGTCGGCATCGGAACGACGAGCGTGAGTTGGCCACTGACTATTGAGAAAACCGGACTTGTTATTAGTGGCACAGTAAAAGCAATTAGTGATTTTCGGGCACCTGCTAGTGAACTTGCCGACCAAGCGGGTATACAGTTAGGATACGATACAGCAGGTGCTGCGGTCATTGCCGCTAGAACAAATTCTGCTGGCGAGCCTATGGCGTTTTGGACATA
>JAKAKW010000014.1 GCA_021824345.1 bacterium | reverse complement strand
TACTTCCCAGGCGCTTCTCTTAACGCGTTAGCTTAGGCTCTCAGAGGGTCGATACTCCGAAAACCGAGAGAAGATCGTTTAGGGCGTGGACTACTGGGGTATCTAATCCCATTCGCTACCCACGCTTTCGTGCTTCAGCGTCAAATATGCGCCAGCGCGCTGCTTTCGCTTTTGGTGTTCCCCATGATATCAACGGATTTCACCCCTACACCATGAGTTCCACGCGCCCCTCGCACTTTCAAGTCGTGCCGTTTCTTCCGCGCTCCCCCGGTTAAGCCGAAGTATTTCACAAAAGACTAGCACAACCACCTACGCACCCTTTACGCCCAATGATTCCGGATAACGCTCGAGGCTCTCGTATTACCGCTTCTGCTGGCACGAGATTAGAAGCCTCTTATTCATGAGGTACCGTCAATAAATTTCTTCCCTCATAAAAGATCTTTACGTCCCAGAGGGACTTCATCAATCACGCGGCGTCGCTCCGTCAGGCTTTCGCCCATTGCGGAAGATTCTCGACTGCAGCCACCCGTAGGTGTATGGACCGTGTCGCAGTTCCATCGGTGGGGGTCAGGCTCTCACCTCCCCTAGACGTCATTGCCTTGGTAGGCCGTTACCCTGCCAACAAGCTGATATCGCACAGGTCTTTCCCAAAGCGTTAAAACTTTACTCTTGCGAGACCATCGCGTATTAGTCCGTCTTTCGACGAATTATTCGCGACTTTGGGGTAAGTCCCTATGTATTACTACCTCGTTCGCCACTAAAAAGCGATCCTAATCCGTCAATCTTTCCTTCTTGTATTGCTACTCAAAGTCAATCATGCTTTCATAGGGCTTTTTCGTTCGACTTGCATGCCTTATCCACGCCGCCAGCGTTCATCCTGAGCTAGGATCAAACTCTAACTATAAAGTTAGGAACGAAACAAAACAAAAAACAGCAGTTTTTTGAATTTGCATTTTAATCACCTGCTCTTGGAATCTTTAAATTTAGAAAACTTGCATAAGTTCTCAATATTTTTCACTTCTTTTTTCAAAGACCCGCGCACTGCAAACAAAAACGCCCTATCCGAATGGATCAGACGCCTTTGTAAATATATACCTCTTGGGCGGCAAAGTCAAGCGAAAATAAGCCTTTATTTACTCAATATGTAGGCGCTAATCTATCAATCTTGAACAACGTTGATGCCGACCCGCCATCGGAAGCGTCAAGCCTCATGTAATACGCGCCGCCGATTAGACTTGTAGGAATTGTCCAGCTATAGGATCCGCTAAATGCTCCCGGCAAATTACTCGCAATTTTAGTTACCGGTATAGAACATACCTCCAAATTGCATGTGCCGCTGTAAGGATATACAGAAAGCGAAACCGGAACAGGCGTGTTCCCGTCCCATTGCATCCAAGTTATGTTATGCGTGCTTCCGGCAAACCAAGTATCCGAATTCCCCGGACTGGTAATTTGAAACGTAGCGGGAGCAATTGCTTTTGCGGAAACTACTACGCTCAAACTCGTCTCTGCGCTTTGGCCGGATGAATTGTATACCGTGAATGTCGGAGTATAAGTGCCGGCTTGAGCGTAATTGTGGGTGAAGGTGGCGGATTGCTGGATGCCGATAGAGGTTGCGCATCCGAGAATGGAAGAACACGCTTTTCCCTCATCACCCCACCGTACCGAGTATGAAAGATTTACATTCGACGGATCTTGGGCGCTTACTTTCCACATTCCGGTCTGCCCCGTATTCAAAGTCTGCGGACCCGAAACGCCGGAGATAACCGGGCCGGAAGAATTGGAAGAAATAATCTTGAAAAAGGAATTACTTGAATCACAATCGCTTGTGCCGGAAATGCAAATTTGTACCGTGTAAGAACCGTCAGGAACAGTCTCTGGCGCACTGCCGTTTGCGGGTTGAACCCGGCCCACGGTCCACGGATACGAACGGGAGGAACCGAAATCCACTACGCCACTTGTAATCGTATACGGATCATGCACGGCTACGAGCGGACATGCATAAGTGCACGGCGCGGAATATGGCACAAGTTTTATATCAAACGGTCTGGCGGGCTGGGCGCAACTTGCTCCTGCGGGACAAGCAGATGCTCCGTTATCCGTCCATCTAATATATTGCATAGTGCCTTTAGTCCATGTCTCTCCTCCGTTAGGAGAAACAACAGTAACGGAATTGGTACTTGCATTACCGACGTTGATCTTCATGCTTGTACTGTCTGACCCCTCATTTGAAGGACATGGGGTGGTAAAGCATCTTATGGTATTTGGGGCACTGACAGTGAAAGTAATCGTGTAAGTTCCAGCCTTTGCGTAGCTGTGAGTAAAAGTAGCCGTCTGTTGAACGGACTGGGATGTGGTACATCCTGTGCCGTTTCCGCAAGTCGCGTAATACACATCTCCCCAGTTTACCGAATAAGACAAATTCCTATTCAACGAATCCGAAGCGCTCACTGACCAGGTCCCTGTCTGCCCTATGCTAAGCGAGGTCGGACCGGAAACGCCGGAGATGACCGGGCCGGAAGATGGAACCGGCACAGAAGAAACAACTGTAATATTGGCGCTGAACGCGGTATAAGTGCTGGAAGCATCCCACGACCGAGTGGCGTCAATTTTCAGAGTAGCGGAACCGGCGCTCTTTGCCTGAAATTGCCAGGTATCAGTGCCGAAGTCGCCTACTCTTAAAGAACTTACCGTACCATCGGTGTTAATCGTGGAAGAAGTATGCGTGTGGCTCAGTAAAGAAAGCACCGAGCTGTCATAAACAGGCTGGTCAAAGGTATATCCGCCGTCCCCGGGATTTCTTAAAATAACCGAAAAAGTCTGCCCGGCGGAGAATGTCAGAATTGATCCGGTGTCTTTATCCGTAAGTTGCTTATCTACGCTCGTGTCCGCAGTATTGTTGCATCTCTGTCCGGTAGATCTGCTAAACAAATCCCCGGCAGAGCAGTCGGACGGAGCGGTACTGCCACTGTCGCACTTTACGCCGGTCAGCGGGCTGTATCCGGTTGTGGATGTACATCCGTACGGAAGGGTTGTGCTTATAGAGAAACATTTCTGCCCGGTAGTTATGCTATATGCATTCCAGCCGTAACAACCGGCCGGAGCATCAATCGCCTGCGCGAACGCGCCTTCGGGCAAAAGCGCTGCGCCCATTATCATAGCAACCGACAAAACAGAAATACCAATGATTTTATTCATTTTTTAATTTTATCAAATACGTTAGCTCTTATAACACGACGCATTTCCCAAATTTATTTGGACACATATTATGACGTTTTGAAATAGAAGAATATGACAACCTAAACTAGTTTCCGTAAGATAAAGCGGTTTGGGTTTTCGGTCCAAGCACTCCGTCCGAGGAAAGGCCATTACTTTGCTGGAAATTTTTCAAAGCAGTAAAGGTATTCATGCCGAAGTAATCGGTTTCCTGCCCGTCTGCCGTTCCTGCCACAGTGAATCCTTTTGCGTTAAGACGTTCCTGCAAACATCTCACATCAGAACTGTGCATACCAAGCCACAGAGTGGCGCCGGAGAAGGAACAGCTGGCCGCGCTATTTTTTCCTCCCGAAGCCGGCGACGCCGGCTGGTTTTTTGAAACGCTGCTTGCGTTATTGAACCCGTAGAGAGCGCTGGCGGAAAAAGAAGACGCTGAAGCGGAAGAACCGCAAGCTAAATTGTTTTTCTGCATCAGGAGCGAAGCGTCATCGGCCTTAATCTGCCCGTCGCCGTTAATGTCCGCTCGCATCTTCTGGTCCGGAGTGAGAGTGATTGTTCCCGTCGCGGCTTGTAAAATCATATTTGCATCCGAGCAGTCAATTTTTCCATCTCCGTTCACGTCGCCTATGGAAGGTGGCGGAGGTGTTCCTGCGGCAGTGGTAAAGTTAACTGTATTTCCATAGATCGTCGTGTTTAGAGAAGGAACATACGCGTACATGCGGTAGTAATAAGTGGTACCGGAAGACAAACCGGTCATATTGCCGGCGCTGTACAATCCCGATGCCGGACCGTTCACGGTCTGACCGCCGGAAACAAAAGCAAACTGCCCGCTACCGGCATTATAAGCAGGAGTCTGGGAGGCGCTCCATACGATGCCGCTCACGCTTACCGAACAGTTTCCAGCTTGGGAAGTGATATACCCGCTACCGGTGGCGGAAGTTGAAGTTATGCCGGTGACATTATTAGATGTGCCGACAGAAGGAGTGGCGCAAGTCGGAGGGGGAGGCACGGAAGGGTTCACCGTTATAGTTGTGCTGGCATTGGCGGTAAGAGTTCCGCTTTGACCGGTTATTGTGACCGTATAGGTTCCGGTCGGAACTCCGCCTTGCTCAGTGCCGAGAATAAGAGTGGAAGAAACGCCGTTAGAAGAAATGCTGCTCGGGTAAAAATATCCGTTGAAGGACCCATTAGCGCTGAAATTCAGACTTATTCCTCCAGTAAAGCCTCCGGTACGGGAAACGGCAACGCCAATGGTAGCGGTCCCAATGTCTGAATTAGCTGTAATATTTGAATTAGTGCCGGATATGCTCAAGCCAAAAGCGGGAGTTTGGGGAGCGGTTCCGCAGGACAGGCCGTATTGCTGATTTAACAGAGAAGCGTCTGCATGAGTAATAGATCCGTTATTGTCCACGTCAGCCCTTTTTGCCTGGTCGGCGGTCAAAGTAACAGTTCCGGCATACGCCTGCAAAATCATATTCACATCCGCGCAGTCTATCTTGCCGTCTCCGTTTACGTCGCCGATGGAATAATTAGGGGGTGGCGGAGATGCAATGGAAGAAACCGTTACACTTGAGTTTTTTTGCACGCTTTTGCCGCTAGAACTATTAGCCAGGATTCTGATTATATACGTTCCGGTCTTGGCATAACTGTGGGTAAAAGTTGAATCATAAGAAGCGGCATTGTATCCGTCTCCCCAGTCAAAATAGTACGATAGTTTGCCATTCAGCGGGTCGCTTGCGCTCACTGTCCAAGTGCCGGTCTGGCTCACGGCAAGAGCGCTTGGACCGGCAATGCTGGAGATGACAGGATCGCCGGTAAAAGGATAGGAAACCGCGACATTCAAGCTTTTTTGCGCGGCTTGGCCGGCGGAATTAGCGACTATGATAGTAATAATAAAGGAACCGTCCGTACTATAAATATGCGAGAAGCCGATACTTTGTCCTGACGCGGTATTGGCACTGTACTTTGCCGTTCCGTCCCCCCAGTCAATTGTGTAAGAAAGCCGGCTGCCGGAAGAGTCGGAAGCATTAGCTGTCCATGCGCCAATCTGATTCACGGTAAGAGCGCTTGGACCGGCAAGAGAAGAAATAACAGGCAAGCCAGCCGGCTGGGATGTTCCTCCGGCGCAGGAAGTCAACCCGTATTTTTGGACAAGATACAGGGCGTCCGAATTGTTTACGTTTCTGTCCACATTCACGTCGGCTCTCTCTTTCTGATCCGCCGTCAGAGTTATTTTTCCAAGATATGCGTCTGTTATCATGTTCACGTCCGTGCAGTCAATTTTTCCGTCTCCGTTCACGTCGCCGTACAGTACGGAAGAAGAGCCCACATCCACGATGAAGTTTCCGGTAGCATTTCTTCCAAGCGAATCGGTCACGGTAAAGACAGGCGCATATCTCCCCGATTGCATATATGCGTGAGAAAAGATATTAGACGACTGGATAGGCAAAACAGCATTTCCGTCTTTCCAGTCGACGGAATACAAAAGAGTCGCTCCGGCAGAATCGGAAGCATTCACCGTGTAGACACCGATATATCCGCCGCCGGCGCTGATAGCGGACGGGCCAGTAATGCTTGAAATTGCCAGAGTGGAAGAAGAATTATTGGACAAGGTGGATGGGTTGGCGGCGGGGATGGAACTGCAAAGTTGTCCGGTCAGGGTATTGTAAGGCCCGGCGGAAGTGCAACCGGGAACGGAGGAGGGAACGTCTGTCACCGTCAAGATACTGCAAAGTTGTCCGGTCAGGGTATTGTAAGGCCCGGCGGAAGTGCAACCGGGAACGGAGGAGTTTTCCGCCGCGGAGGCTAAGCCGGGCGAGAAAACAAGGCCCGCGGCAAAAGCTGAAACCAGGATTGAAACAAGTGTGAATTTCTTCATAATTTTTCAGATTGTTAATGATTGATAAATAATAGAAACTTGCTTCCGATATATGTTTTCATTGTACTTCAGTTAAATGATACCTGTCAAGAATGGCTAAAAACATAAGCGGAGCCACAATCGTGGCGTCGGATTCTATTACGAACATGGGAGTATCTTTGGTGAGTTTGTCCCAAGTAATTTTTTCGTTTGGAGTGGCTCCCGAATATGATCCATAAGAAGTGGTGCTGTCGGAAATTTGGCAGAAATATCCCCAAGGACGCACCGGCTGTTTCAAGTCGTACTTGATTGAAGGCACTACGCAGATCGGAAAATCTCCGGAAATGCCTCCGCCTATCTGGAAGAATCCCAAGCCGGGCCCGGCCTTGGAAAGCTCCCGATACTGGTCGTAAAGATACATCATGTATTCCACTCCCGTCTTCATTACGCTCGGCTTTACAACTCCCTCTTTGCAGTAGCCGGCAAAAATATTTCCCAGGGTGGAATCCTCCCAGCCCGGCACCACGATGGGCAAGTTTTTTTCGGCGGCCGCCAAAAGCCAGCAGTGCTCCGGATCCCCCTCATACTTGCCTTTCAAATCATCGGACAAAAGCATTTGGTAAAAATATTCGTGAGGAAAATATCTTTCCTCTTTCGCTTCCGCTTCTTTCCATTTTTTCAATATGATAGGCTCTACCACTCTGAAAGCTTCTTCCTCGGGAATGGAAGTATCGGTCACCCTGCGCTCTCCGCGATTTAAAATCGCTTCGTCGTCTTCTTTCTTGAAATAGCGGTAGTCAGGATATTCTTTATAACTGTTGTGCGCCACCAGACGGAACACGGATTCCTCAAGGTTTGCTCCGGTGCAGGAAATCGCGTGCATCTTTCCCTCCCTTATCATAGGAGCCAGAGTTATTCCCATCTGAGCGCTGGACATCGCTCCGCCCATGGCTAGAAGCATCTTTCCGCCCTGGTCCAGATGCTCCTTGAAAGCGATAGTCGCATCCTTCATGGCGCGAGAGTTAAAGTTGTGGAAAACATTTTTAAACAAATCAAGCACGGACATTTCTTTTTTCATGACTATCATTATAAATCCTATATGGAAATTGACAAGGCTCAGAATTTTTTGAGCGGGGTGTCTCGCAGGCCGGCGGGCCGAGAGGCAGCGCTGGCTCAGCAGGGCCAGACAGCGGCCCCGCGAGAGAATATTCTGAGCCTTGTCAGTTCCTGTTGCATTTGCGGGAAAAGTATGCGATACTTCCCCAATGCAAGCATTGGCTAGCGCCCTGCCCTACGTACAGATAATACTGTCCGTCATATTGATCACCGCAATATTGCTCCAGCAATCCGGCACTGACGTCGGAGGCGCATTAGGCGGCGGGGATGAAAACTTTCACCATACTCGCAGAGGATTTGAAAAATTTCTTTTTTTTCTGTCAATCATATGCGGAATTCTTTTCGCCCTCTCCGCGGTTCTGGCCGTTATATTGAAAGCCCATAGCTGATAAAATGCTTGAACGGACGGGCATTTCTTTCCGTCGCGTAAAATTCATCAGATGAAAAAAATATACTCTCGCATAAGTAGCTTCAAGCTGCCCGGCAAAAGGGAAATCGCTTCAGCATTTTTGTCTTTTTCCAAAAAAGAGTGGGTAATGTTTTCTTTTCTTGTCTTGGTATTTGCGGTAAGCGCCCTTTATCTTTTGAACGGTTGGAACCGATCGCTCTTAGTGGAAGAACCCGCCCAGGGAGGAAGCGTAAGCGAAGGGGTGATAGGATATCCCCGATTCATAAACCCGCTTTTGGCATTTTCACAGGCGGACAAAGATCTTGCATCTCTCATATATTCCGGACTGATGCGAAAAGAGCCCGACGGCTCCCTGGTACCCGATCTGGCGGAAAGCTACAGCGTTTCAGATGACGGGATGGATTACACATTCATTCTGAAGAAAGGGTCCAGATTCCAGGATGGAGAGCCGGTGACAGCCGATGACGTGATTTTCACCGTAAACCAAGCGAAGAATCCGGTCCTGCGCGTCCAAAACGGAGTCAATTGGAGCGGAATAACGGCCGAGAAGACGGACGACAGAACCGTGAAATTCACCCTTAGCAAGCCGGACGCATCTTTTCTGGAAGATACCACCTTGGGAATTCTTCCCAGAAAATTATGGGAAGGCTCTCCGCTTGAACTTAACAACCACAACACAGATCCCGTCGGATCGGGACCGTTCAAAATAACAAATATCGTAAAGAATCCGGACGGAGTGGCCGTTTCCTACGATTTGTCCCCTTTTGACAGATTCGCTCTCGGTGCTCCATACATCAGAAAATTCACCTTCCGCTTTTATTCAAGCGAAAGCGATCTATTGAGCGCTCTGGAAAGTGGACAGGTGGATCAGATCAGCGGCATCTCTCCGGAAAACGCGAAAATGCTGGCCGAGGACGGATATCAGATACATTCATATTTTCTCCCCAGGGTGTTCGGGCTTTTTTTCAACCAGAGCGAGAATCCGGTTTTCATTGACGAAAATGTAATAGCCGCCATCAATCTTGCAGTGGACAAAAATCGAATCGTATCCGAAGCGCTGTCAGGATACGGCGTCGCCATTGACAGCCCCATTCCCCCCAGCCTGGAACCCGAAGAGAATGCCGGCGGCTCGGATCCTTCCAGCCGATCGGATAAAATAAAACAAGCGCAGACTCTTCTTGATAAAAGCGGGTGGAAAAAGAATGCTGACGGATTTTTGGAAAAGAACATCACGATAGGAAAGAAAAAAACTCTCACTCCCCTTTCCTTTGCCATATCAACCGGAAATTCGGAGGACCTGATGAAGACAGCCTCCATCATAAAAGATAACTTGGAAGGACTCGGCATGCAGGTAACCATAAACACCTACAATCTCGGCGACTTGAATCAGCTGGTAATAAAGCCCAGAAAATATGATTCTTTGCTTTTCGGCGAAACAGTGAACCGCCTTTCCGACTTGTTCGCCTTCTGGCACTCCTCGCAGAGAAAAGATCCCGGGTTGAACGTGGCCATGTACACCAATGCAAAATCGGACAAAATACTTGAGGACGCTCTTTCATCCTTGGATGCGAAAACCAGGAACGAAAAATACGCTCAGTTTGAAGCGGAAATAAAAAAAGACATGCCGGCAGTGTTCGTATACAGCCCTGATTTCATATATGTAACAAAGAAAAATTTGAAAGGCCCCCTCGGGAAAAGCGTTGATTCTCCGGAGGACCGATTCTCCGGCGCCTACCGGTGGTACACGGACACGGACGGCGTGTGGAAAATATTCGCTTCGCAAAATCATTAAAAGACGTTCAATATATAAATAGGTAAAAAAATGAAAAGGAAACCCAGACTCTCTTTCAGCTCTGTCAGTTTTGACAAAGATGAATATAAGAAAAATGAAGAAAAATCGCCTGAAGACAAAAGGGGCGCGCAGAAAAGCGGAAAAATCCGAAAAACTTCCACATATCAGTACGTCCAAAAGGGATACCGGCAAGCCAGAAAGGGGCGGGCGCCGGACGCGGACAAAAAAAGGGGATCCGGAGAGGTGAAGATTCCCCCTCCCGAACCCGGAGTGGTGCGAATCATACCTCTCGGCGGAGTGGAGGAAATAGGAAAGAACATGACCGCCATTGAAATCGGCGGCGACATAATAGTGGTTGACGCGGGCATGCATTTTTCCACCGAAGAAACTCCCGGGGTGGATTATGTGATACCGAACACCACTTACTTGGAAGAGCGCAAGGATAAAATCCGCGCTTTGATAATCACCCACGGACACCTGGACCATATCGGCGGAGTTCCGTTGGTGCTTTCCCGCATCGGCAACCCGCCCGTATATTCCCGGCAGATGTCCATTTTGCTCATGCGCAAGCGCGCCGCCGAATTTCCCCATCTGCCGAAGATGAAAGAAATGATAGTGGAGAAAAACGATACTGTCACTTTGGGAAAAATAAAAGTCGGATTCTTCGGCGTGACCCACACCATTCCGGACGCTATTGGCGTAATTATAGAAACGGAACACGGGTGGATTGTCACCCCGGGAGATTATAAGCTTGATCATATAGACGGGGTGGTAAGCGAACAGGAAGAAAAGGAATATTCCATTTTTGACAAGGCGAAAGTCCTGCTTCTGATGACCGACTCCACCAATATTGAGAACGAGGGTTTTTCCCTGCCTGAAGAGAAAGTGCATCAGGGCCTGGAGCACCTGTTGAAAAAAATAAACGGACGGATTATCATCGCCGCCTTCGCTTCGCATATCACTCGCCTTGCGTTCGTAGTAAGGGTGGCCGAAATGCTTGGTAAGCGTGTGGCCATTGACGGACGGTCCATGAAGACAAATATTGATGTGGCCATTGAAGCGAACTATTTCAAGCCGAAGAAGGACACCATCATTCCGATTGAAGAGGCGGACAAATACCCGCCTAACAAAGTGGTAGTACTCATGACCGGCGCCCAAGGAGAAGAATTTGCGGCGCTGAATCGCGCGGCCAACAAATCCCACGCTAAATTTTCCCTGCACAAGGGCGACACTATAATTCTGTCGGCTTCCGTGGTCCCGGGAAATGAATTGCAGGTGCAAAAAATGAAAGACGGATTAACGCGCCAGGGAGTGAAAATAATCACTTACAGAACTCCGGGCGAGGACTTCGTCCATGCCACGGGGCACGGAAACCAGGAGGACATCAAATGGCTGCACAGAAAAACCCATCCGAAATTCTTCGTGCCCATACACGGACATCATTCGATGCTCGTACGGCACAAGGAGCTGGCCATGGAGCTCGGGATGAGCGAAGAAAACATTATAGTGCCGGACAACGGTTCCATTATTGAAATATCCGCCGACGGCAAAAAAATGTCCTTGCGCAAAGAAAAAGCTCCATCCGGACTTATGATGGTAGATGGCATCTCCGTGGGCGACGCTCAAGACGTGGTTATCCGCGACCGAAAAATGCTGGCTGAGGACGGAATGTTCGTGGTCATCGCGGTAGTGGATCAGAACACGGGCAAGCTGAAAAAATCCCCGGACCTTATTTCCCGCGGATTCGTGTATCTGAAAGAAAACCAGGAACTTCTCCGCCAAGTGCGGCTGATCATCCGAAAGAATGTGGAAGATATCACCTCAAAGAACAGAACTGCGGACATGGAATATCTGAAATCCATCCTGGGAGAAAACATTTCAAAATTTCTGTACCAAAAAACCGCCAAGCGGCCGCTGGTAATACCGGTAATCTTGAACGTATAAAAGGCAGAAAAAGTGGGAGGCAAGGCCTCCCACTTCTCCCACTTTTCCAGCTTTTACTGCCCGAGATTGGCCGGAGCGTTTTCCAAAGTAACTTTCAGAGTTTTCTTCTCTCCTTTATGCATGATGTTCAAGGTAATAATCTGTCCCACGGTTTTTTGGCTGATGATTGAAGCCAACGTGTGGTCCTGATCTATTTTCTGTCCGTCGATCTCTAAAATTATGTCGTTTTCCACTATCCCCGCCTTGTCCGCCGGACTGCCTGGAATGACCGCCAGTTTGTTCTGGCTTGAGTCCCCTTTAACCAGCGCTCCGTAATCCACAGACAGGCCGTTCTGCTCTGCAAGATCTGAAGTAACCGGAACGTAGCGAATGCCCAAAAACGGCCGGATTATTTTTCCTGTTTTTTGCACGGATTCAATGGCGCTTCTTACGGAATTTATCGGTAGAGCAAAACCCACGTTTTGCGATCCTTGGGCCAGCGCCACATCCACTCCTATCACTTTTCCTGAAAGATCAAGCAAAGGACCTCCGGAATTTCCGGGATTGATGGCCGCGTCCGTCTGGATCACCTGATCCAGGGTTTCCTGGGTACCGGTGGCCGCGTCTCCGGCGGTAATGTTTCGAGCAAGGCCGGATACCACCCCTACCGACACGGTATTATTGAACTGTCCCAGAGCATTGCCTATGGCGATTACCGTCTGCCCCACCTGCAACTCGTCGGAATTGCCAAGGGAAAGATAAGGGTATCCGTGGCTGACGGCAAAAGGAGGCTTGGTCTTGTCCGCGCCGGCCGGAACTGTCGGAAGCGTGGGGGTGGATTCGTCTATTTTTACCAGAGCGATATCCAGGATCGGATCAATGGCCACCACTTTGGCGGGATGCTTCTTGCCGTCATTGGTAAACACCGTATAATCCACCCCTTTTTGATCCACAACATGCTTGTTTGTTACAATCAATCCGTCGGATGAAACGAAGAAGCCGGAACCGCTGCCGATCTCTTGTTTTTGAGTGCCCTCCTGCTTGTATTGGGGAGTGTTAAAGAAAAAATCCGGAAATCCCGGGAACATGCTTCCGAAAGGATTTGTCTGATTGTTGTCTTGATTAGGCACCATTACATACTTTGGCACATCTTTCGTTAATACGATCGATACCACCGCGGGACTTGCCTGCTTTACCGCCTTAATTACGAAAGATTCCTGAGAGAACATATTATCCGCGGCGGGCGCGCTATTTTCCTCGCCGGACTGCCCGTTCTGATTTTTCAACAGAGACTCTCCTCCCTTTAAATATTCTTTTGCGAAGTAGCTGAAAATGGCCGCGCGATTGTACCACACGATTCCGAATCCCACGGCAAGAATGATGATTACGGCCAGAGCGCTGGATATGAAAACATAAAATAATTTTTTCCACCGGCGGGCACTAGGCATTTTAAGAGGCATTTTTACGGGCATTTTTACCGGAAACCTTTCAAAAAGGGGCCCGGTTCTTTTCCCTTGTTCAATGTGCCCGATATTTTGTTCAGTGTTTTGACCTATTTCTTCCTGTTCCATGTTGCAATAGTTTGCTACTTATATCTTATTGATTATACATCTTTTTGTACGCATGCGGCAAAAATATATTTCATCCCCGCTTTCGGGAATTTTTAGCCCGCAAAATGGAATTTTTATATTTTTTTTCCTTGTACGGCTTGAGTCTGGTTACGGTTACGGATAAGCCCGCGCCCTTCAGTTCCCTATCAAGATCTTTAATATAAGCGCTCTGGTCGTAGCCCAGGGCAATTATGTCCGGACGTTCTTTCTTTATGTGCGGAATATGTCTCCTTAATCCGCCCAAAACCACCTTGTCGGCCAGTCCAGTGTCTTTTACAAGCCCGGCTCTTCGCCTTTCTCCGAAAAACGGGAGCTTCCCTTTGATTTTCTTTACATTTTTATCTCTGGCAATCGAAACCACCAAGAACGGATGCCGTCCGAGCGCCCTTGCCTGACGAAAAAAATTAAGATGACCTTTGTGCACTCCGTCAAATGTTCCGAAAACCATTATTTTTGAGTTCTTTTTTTGAGGCATGGTTGACACATCCATCATTATACCAGTTTTGTATTTTTCCACAGCTTGCCCCTCGCTGTCCAGAAGGTATAATTCCTTAGATGACCATCACAATAACGAAAAGGGACGGGACGAAGGTCCCGTTCAATGCTGACCGCATTAATAAATCAATCGAGAGGGCCTGCTGGGGGCTTTCCGATCCTATAAGCAAAGTAATCCAAATAGCCACCGAGACCAAACTGACTCTCTATGACGGCATTACTACCGAAGAGATGGACCTCGCCACCATCAACGCCGCTCTTCAGAACACTCAATATGATCTTGAGTTTGACAAAATAGCCACTCGCCTTCTGCTCAAGCTGATCTACAAAAAAGTAATCGGGGACTACGATCCGGACAAGGAATCGGGAACTGTTTCAAAAGATGTTTTCGCAAAATTGCACGCCGATCATTTCAAAGATTACATCGCCGGAGCCATAAGCGCGGGCCTTTTGGACGACAGGCTCGGTTCTCTCTTTGATCTAAACGAACTGGCCTCCGTACTGGATCCGGGAAGAGACGAGCTTTACAAATACTCCGGGCTTTCCACAATGCAGGACCGGTATCTTCTCAAGGATGAAGAACAGAGACCCATTGAAACGCCCCAATACTTTTGGATGAGAGTGGCCATGGGCATGTCTCTGAACGAACAGAACCCGACGGAATGGGCAAAAAAATTCTATGAAAAAATGTCCAAGCTGGAATATCTTTCCGCCGGTTCCACCAACATCGGCGCCGGTTCTCCCCATCCAAAACTTTCAAACTGCTTCCTGATGGAAATGCATGACGACATGGAGCATATAGGCAAAACCGTATCCGATGTGCTTCTTCTGTCCAAAGCCACCGGCGGCATCGGGCTTTCCGTCACCAAACTGCGCGCGGAAGGATCGGTGCTGCGATCCAACAACACTGTTTCCTCCGGCCCGATTCCTTTCATGCACATCATTGATTCCGCCGTGCGCGCGGTCCAGCGCGGAGGAAAGAAAAAGGGCGCTCTGTGCTTCTATATGGAGAACTGGCATCTGAACTTCAAGGATTTCCTCGATCTGAAACAGAACAGCGGAGATGATTATCGCCGAACCCGCACCGCCGACACCGCCGTTTTTATTTCTGACGAATTTATGAAAAGAGTGTTCGCCGGCGAGGACTGGTATCTTTTTGATCCCAAAGAAGTAAGCGATCTGAACGAACTTTACGGACAGGCCTTCTCCAAGCGATACAATGAATATGTGGAAATGGCCAAGGCGGGAAAACTGAAAATGCACTCCGTAATGCCGGCTCGCGAACAATACAAGAATATTTTGGTGTCGCTTGAAACCACATCTCATCCATGGCTTACTTGGAAAGACACCATCAACGTGCGCGCTCTAAACGACAATACCGGCACGATACACTGCTCCAATCTGTGCACGGAAGTAACCCTGCCCACGGATCGCGACAATATCGGGGTTTGCAACTTGGTTTCCATAAATATTTCCAGGCATATAACAAACGGACAAGTAGACTGGCATCGCCTGGAGAAATCCGTGCGCCTTTCCGTGCGCCAGCTGGATAATCTGGTGGATATAAACGAACTGCCTATTTCCGAGGCCCATCGGGCTGATTCGGAGAACCGGGCGGTGGGATTGGGACTCATGGGTTTTACGGACGCCATTGAACAGCTCGGATTTTCGTACGAAGATCAGGATGCTTACGACTTTGCCGATCAAATATTTGAATTCATTTCATATATGGCGATTGACGAGAGCGCCGAACTTTCCAGAGAACGCGGGTCGTATAAAAATTTCAAAGGCTCCGAGTGGTCAAAGGGAAATGTGCCCATGGATACTCTGGCCAAGCTTGAGAAGGAGCGGGAACGCGAGCTGGCGGTCAAGAAGGATTCCGCGAAGCTGCTGCCTTCCCTTGACTGGCAAGCCTTGCGGAAAAAAGTGAAGAAAGGAATGCGAAACGCCACCCTCATGGCCATTGCTCCGAACGCAAACATCGGCCTGGTGGCGGGAACTTCTCCGGGAATAGATCCGCGTTTCGCCCAAATGTTCTCCAGAAATAAAATTTCCGGAAAATATTTGGAAGTGAATCCGAATCTGGTCAAGACACTGCAAAAGGAAAATCTGTGGGAGAAAACCAGGGAAAAGATCCTGGAGAACCACGGCGACGTGGCGGAAATTCCGGAGATTCCTGAACACATAAAGAAGATATACAAAACTTCCTTTGCCGTTTCTCCTTACGCCTACGTGGAAGTGGCCGCCCGCGCCCAAAAATGGGTGGACATGGCGATCTCCAGGAATATGTACTTGGACGTGCGGGACATTGATGAGATTATGAACATTTACTCCACCGCCTGGGACAAGGGACTGAAGACCACGTACTATCTGCATATGAAACCGCGCCACACGGCGGAACAGTCCACCGTTAAAGTGAACAAGAGCGAAGCGCTCGGCAAGAGAGGCTTCGCGGTGCTCCGAGAAAGGGCCGCAGCCGCAAAGGCGGAAGCGCCCGAAGAGGAAAGAGAGCCTATTGAATCTCCGGTAAAAGCTTCAAACCCCGTTTTCGCTTCCTCCTCCCCTTCTCAAATTGATGAAAAAGAAGAAAAACTGGAAAAAGTGGCCAACACCTGCCCGGTTGATCCTCAAGAAAGGCTTCTTTGCGACAGTTGCCAATAAATAGATCGCAGTCGAAAATTAAAAGCTAAATTTTTTAATTAATATGATTTTAGGAAAAGCTTCTCCGGAAGACATGAATTTGCACCCCATGAATTACAAATGGGCGTATGATCTGTACAATCAGGCGGTGCGCAACACCTGGTTCCCCCACGAAATCGCCCTCGGCGAAGACCTGGCCGACTGGCGCAAAATGACCGAAGACGAGCGCCACGCGGTGGAATTCCTGATGGCTTTCTTCAACCCGGCCGAGCTCATCGTGAACCGGTCGCTCGCGCTTGGCGTGTACCCGTACCTCAAATCTCCGGAGTGCCATCTGTACCTGGCCAAACAGATGTTTGAGGAAGCGAACCACTGCGTTTCCTTTGAATATGTGCTTGAAACTTTTCCTTTGGACCGCGACAAGGTATATGATGTGCACCTGGAAACGGACTCGATGGTAAAAAAAGAGGATTTTATCAAGAAATATCTCATTAGGATGACTGAAGAAACTCTGGATATTGAAACGGCTGAAGGCAAGAAAGACTTTGTGCGCAATCTGGTGGCCACCAACATCGTTATGGAAGGCGTGTGGTTTTATTCCGGCTTCATGGTGGCGCTTTCCTTCCGCCAACGGAATCAACTGCGCAACCTCGGCTCCATGATCAACTGGGTCTTGCGGGACGAATCCCTGCATTTGAAATTCGGCATCAACTTGATCCATGCCGTGTTGGAAGAAAATCCGGAGCTTCTGACTGAAGAGTTCGCGGATGAAATACGAAATATCGTCATAGAAGGAGTGAATCTGGAAACGGCATACAACAAAGACCTTTTCCCGAAAGGGATTCTTGGATTAAACGCCGATTACGTGAACCAATACGTGCAATACGTGGCCGACCGCCGGCTGGAAGAACTCGGCCTGCAGGTCCACTTCAAAGTGACCAACCCGGCCAAGTGGATGTCCGCCGCCACTGACGTTTTTGAACTTGTGAACTTCTTTGAGGCGCAGAACACTTCATATGAAGTGGACGCCCGCGGCAGCAACGAGCAAAAAGATAAGGACCAGGAAGCCAAGTAGCGCTTTTGAAAAGCCTTGCGCAGGAGCTTAGAAAACAAAGCCGGTACTCCGGCTATTGTTTTCTTGAGCGACGAGCAGAGCATTTCGCCAGCAGGCGAATATGCGTGCTTTTCAAAAGCGCTACTTGGCTTCCTGACCTAACTAAATCCGAGGACCGCTCGCGGGGCGGCTCATATCTTTACCCGGCGCAAAATTACATTTTATACTCCTGCTTCTCTCCCGCTTTGCGCACGATTTCGTCCGCAAGGCGCATGTTTTTCAGGGCCGATTTCGGAGCCACGTCATAATGCTTTATTTTATCCAACTCATCGTCCACTCCCCACAAATCTTCCTCCTCCGTTTCCCAGCCCGGTTCAAACACTTTCATATTGAGCGGAAGAGAATACTTGCGCAGATTCTTCTTTCCATCGTCCGTAAAGTATTCGTGGAAATACGTCATAACCAGCTCGCGGACGCTTTTATACACCGGCTCGCGATAGCGCAGAACGGAATGATTCGT
>JAKAKW010000009.1 GCA_021824345.1 bacterium | reverse complement strand
GAGGGCGGGCAAAAATTCCTTCCCCCCAACCCCCTTCCTTTTTGCCCGCCCGAGCGTTCAGTTTGGCGCGCGAAGCGCGCCATCAGTTCCGTTCAAAAAAGGTTCGGATTTCGTCAAACAAACGCACAGATTATTAGGTATAATTCTATAGAACTAATGAAAATAAAAATCGGCTCAAAAAACCAGGTAAAGATAAAAGCGGCTACTGACGCCGTGAAGCTGTATCCGAATATTTTTCCGAATCCGGAAATGGAAAGTGTGCATGTAGAAGTAGATCAATTCGGACACCCTAAAACGCTTAAAGATACGTTAGCCGGCGCCATCCAGCGAGCAAAAGAATCTTTTAAAGACTGCGCATTTAGCTTCGGTATTGAGGGAGGAATGATGGAGGTGCCATTCACAAAAACCGGATATATGGAAGTTGGCGCCTGCGCAATTTACGATGGAAAAAATATTTATCTAGGGCTCTCTCCCGCCTTTGAATGGCCCAAAAAAGTCACGGACATGATTTTAACGAGCGAAGCGGACGCAAGCCAGGCTTTTAGACAATTAGGATATACTTCTTCAAAGAAACTGGGAGGCGAAGCAGGGGGAATAATCGGCTTTTTAACCGACCAAAGGCTGACTAGAGAAGAACAGACCAAGCATTCTATAATTATGGCATTGATTCAACTGGAAAGGCCGAATTTATACAAATGATTACGGCAGTAACTATTGCCTTAATCAGACCATCTTGAAAACCATTTCAAAAATATTCAGAAATATTATCGGCATACTGCTGTTGCCTTTGTGCGCGGGAGCGGTGACGGCGCTGTATCAGGCGCTCGCCGCGGAGAAGGCGGCGAGCGCCTCTTCCCTCCTCTTTCTGGCGGGAGCAGTTATATGGGTCCTTGTTTTCATCTTCCTCCCGAAGCCGGATACGATATACGTCTTCGGCCATGAAGCAACTCACGCCATTTTCGGATGGATTTCAGGCGGGAAACTCAAGGGCATGAAAGTAAATTCCTCCGGAGGAGAAACTCTGACCACCAAATCAAATTTTCTCATTACCCTATCGCCATATTTCTTCCCCTTCTACGCAGTGCTTGTCATAATCGCATACGTCATCGGAAGTTTGCTGTGGAACTGGTCGGCATACTCCCTTGTATTCTTCTTTTTGCTGGGCGCGGCTTATGCCTTCCATATTTCCTACACTTTTCATACTCTGAAAACGGAACAGCCCGATATCGCCAAAGAGGGCTACATTTTTTCCGGCGCGGTAATACTTTTATGCAACTTGCTAATATTGCTCTTGGGCGCATCCATGTTCAGTCCGTCGGCAAATATTCCTTCGGTTTTCAGCGCGTGGCTGAGCCAATCGGCGGGCATATATGAAAACTTGCTTGGTCTGCTGTAATATTTTGTAATATAATAAAGGGCATGGATAAAAGAGACGGCCTCGCCAAAATCCACGATAAATGGAAGAAGGACTGTGTCTGCGAACTGAAGAAAACGGCCACTCAGGCCGTACCCGGCGACGGCAGTCCGGAGGCCCGAATTGTTTTTATCGGCGAGGCGCCCGGCCGTTCTGAGGACGAACAGGGCCGGCCGTTTGTCGGCGCCGCGGGAAAATTCCTTGAAGAAATGCTCTCCGCGATCGGCATGAAGAGAGCCGACGTATACATCACAAACATCGTCAAATATCGCCCTCCGAACAACCGCGATCCCTTGCAGGATGAAAAAGACGCTTGCCGGCTCTGGCTTTTGGAAGAGCTTAACGCCATCTCGCCGGAACTGATAATATTCCTGGGCAGGCACGCCATGAACAATTTTTTTCCGAGCGAAAAAATATCCAAGGCGCACGGCAAGCTTCTGATAAAGGAATTCAACGACGTGCCGACGAAATTTTTTTTCGCCCTGTACCATCCCGCGGCGGCACTTTATGACGGATCCATGCGCGAAACCCTGATGGCCGATTTCAAAAAAATTCCGAAGGTATTGGAAGAGATAGCGAAGAGAAAACGCGAAGAAAAACCGGCAAAAACGCTGTTTGATTTGTCTTGATGTCAAGACTCGTGTTCTAACTTGGAAATAAATTTGGGAGTGAGGCGTAGTAAGTGGTAGGATAAAAAGCCATTATGAAAAACGCGCAAATGATAATCCTGGCGGGAGGAATGGGCACTCGCATGAAAAGCGACAATCCGAAGTCTCTCACCCCTTTGGCCGGCAAACCGTTTTTGAAACACATCACGGATATGGCCGATTCCTTGGAACTCTCTTTTCCTCCCGTGATAGTCGTGGGATACAAGAGGGAGCAAGTAATGAAGGCTCTGGGAAGCGGGTTCATATATGCCGAACAATCCGAACAGTTGGGCACCGGACATGCCGTGGCTTCGGCCAAAGACAGGGTTGATCCGAAAAGTTCCGCGGTGCTGGTGCTTTCCTCCGATCAGCCGCTTGTATCGAAGGAAACCGTAGAAAATCTGCTCAAAGAGCATTTTGCCAAGAAGCCCGCGGTTACCATTGCCACCATGGCCGTTCCGGATTTTGAAGAATGGCGCAAAGGGCTCAGGCATTTCGGCCGAATCGTCCGCGGACCGGACGGCGAAGTGGAAGGAATAGTGGAATTCAAAGACGCCACGGAAAAAGAAAAGATGATAAAAGAGCTGAACCCGGCCTTATATGTATTTGATCCGAAGTGGCTTTGGCAGAACATAGGGCTTTTAAAAAACGACAATGCCAAAAAGGAATACTATTTGACGGACATGATAAAGATTGCGCGCGAACAGGGAAAAAAAATCGCCACTGCCCCGCTTCAGTCGCTGATTGAAGGATGCCAGCCGAATACGACGGAAGAAGTGACGGACCTGGAAAAATTACTAGCCAAAACAAAAACACAATGAATAAAGAACAGAATCCATATCAAAACGCCATGGCCCAGCTCAAAAAGGCCGCGGAAATAAAAAGCTTTAATCTGGCCGGCCGGCCTAAAGGCGCCGAATTGCTCGCCAGGCTCGAAAATCCGGACCGGGAAATCAGGATTTCCATTCCGGTAAAAATGGATGATGGCAGTACAAAAGTATTTGAGGGATACAGAGTGGAGTACAACAACATACTCGGGCCGTACAAGGGCGGAATCAGATATCATCAGGAAACCAACATTAATGAAGTGAAGGCGCTCGCCTTCTGGATGTCTTTGAAATGCGCGGTTGCCGGCATACCGATGGGCGGAGGTAAAGGAGGAATCACCGTGAATCCGAAAGAACTGTCTTTGGAAGAATTGGAACGCCTTTCCCGCGGATGGATGCGGATGCTTGCGGACGTATTGGGACCGAAAAAAGACGTTCCGGCGCCGGACGTGAACACCACGCCGGAAATAATGGACTGGATGAACGACGAATACGGAAAAATAACCGGGGACAAAAGCGGAGCGGTGATCACCGGCAAGCCTTTGGGAAAAGGCGGATCGGAAGGGCGCGGAGCGGCCACGGGCATGGGAGGCTTTTATGTTTTTGAATCTCTGCGCAAGGACCTTGGCCTGCCGGATAAATGCAAGGTGGCCATTCAAGGATTTGGAAACGTGGGGCAGAACGCGGCTAGAATATTTGCCGAACATGGCCACAGCGTGGTGGCTGTGTCGGATTCAAAAGGCGCCATTTACAATCCCGAAGGGCTTGATATTGAAAAAGTGATGGGACATAAAAAAGTCAAAGGTTCCCTCTCCGGATTTCCTGATTCAAAGGAAATCAGCAACGAAGACCTTTTAGAGCTTGAGTGCGACCTATTGATACCAGGCGCTTTTGAAAATGTGATTACTGAAGAAAATGCGGATAAAATAAAAGCCAAGGCTATAATGGAATTGGCCAACGGTCCGATAACTCCGGAAGCGGACGAGACGCTTTTCAAAAAGAACGTGCCGGTGATTCCGGATATTCTGGCCAATTCCGGCGGAGTGACTGTCTCATATTTTGAATGGGATCAGAATCTTAAAAACGAGCATTGGAGCGAAAAAGAAGTTTTTGAAAAACTGAGGCCCATGATGGCGGATTCGGCGCAAAAAATCTTGCAAAAAGCGAAAGAAAATTCCACTGATTTGCGCCGGGGCGCTTTCATCCTGGCGCTTGAAAGGATTGCGGAAAAGCTGTAATATCAGGTTTGCGGGCGAGGCTCGCAGGATAGCGCGGTTAGCTCAGTGGTAGAGCGACCCCTTGACGTGGGGTAGGCCGAGAGTTCGATCCTTTCACCGCGCACAGAATGAAAATCCTAAGCATTGAAACTTCCTGCGACGATACGGGAGTGACCATATTTGAAGCAAAAGGCGGCGCGCGAAACGCTTCTTTTTGTATTTTGGCGCATGTGGTCTCTACTCAGGACATTCACGCCGAATACGGCGGGGTCTTCCCTTCCATGGCAAAGCGTGAGCATATTAGAAATCTGCCGGTACTTACAGAACTGATGCTTAAAAAAGCGAAGCTGTCCGGTACGGCAAAAGCCGGACTCCGACACGAAGGCCGGAGGAAAAAAAGTCCCGTGGACGCCATCATAGTGACCCAGGGCCCGGGCCTTGAGCCGTGCCTTTGGAGCGGAATCGTGTTTGCGCAGGAACTTGCAAAAAAATGGTCCGATGGAGAAAAGAAAGTGCCGGTAATTCCCGTGAACCACATGGAAGGCCACGCCGTTTCAGTATTCGCCAGGCCGAAAGGAAAATTCAACATTACCTTGCCGAAAAGCAAGTTTCCCATGCTGGCGCTCCTGGTTTCCGGCGGACATACTGAGCTGGTTCTTTGGGAAGACATTGGAAAATTCAAAATTCTGGGCAGAACCCTGGATGACGCGGCCGGCGAAGCTTACGACAAAGTGGCTCGCATGCTCGGCCTCACCTACCCGGGCGGACCGAAAATATCAAAGCTCGCGGAAGAGGCGCGGAAAGACTTGAAAGGGAAACCTAAGAAACTGGGATTGCGAATCGCTCTGCCCCGTCCGATGCTTCACAGTAAGAACCTTGAATTTTCTTTCTCCGGCTTGAAAACTGCCGTGCTATACGCCATCCGGGACATGGGCAAACTCACCGAGCAAAAGAAAAAAAAGGTCGCGCTTGAATTTGAGAGCGCCGTGGCTGAAGTGCTGGTGCATAAGCTGGCAAAAGCGGAAGAAAAATATAGTCCGAAAGCCATAATCCTTGCCGGCGGAGTGGCGGCCAATAAATTCCTTCGCATGGAAATCAAAAAGTTCTTCAAGGGCAAAACTATCCTCTTGCCAGACAAAACACTTACGGGCGACAATGCGCTGATGACGGGCGTTGCGGGATACTTGGAATATTTAAAAGACAAAAAGAAATCCATTTCCGCCGGCGGCATATCCGCCAAAGGCAATCTTTCCCTTTAGCACGGCACTCCCATATAGCCATATATTATGGTATTATTTGCCTAATGAGCGAAATTGACGCAAAGTTGTTAAAGCCGTACGAACCCGGCAAAACAGAAGAGAAAGTATACAGGCTATGGGAAGAGAGCGGTTTTTTTAATCCCGACGTGTGCGAAGAAAAAGGCGTGACGGACAAAAAGGCGGGGCATTTTTCCATGGTGCTTCCCCCGCCCAATGTTACCGGCAGATTGCATATGGGACATGTGCTGGAACATGCTCTGCAAGACACAATCGTGCGATTTGAACGGATGCGCGGAAAACGCACTCTTTGGCTTCCCGGCACCGATCACGCCGCCATTGCCACCCAAGCGAGATTTGAAAAAGATCTGCAGAAAGCGGAAAAAAAGTCCCGGCATGATTTCTCCCGGGAGGATTTTTTCAAAATGGTAAGCGATTTCGGCCTGCAAAACCAAAAAGACATGCTCTCCCAGATGCGCTTGCTCGGAGCCTCGCTTGATTGGAGCCGATTGGCTTTCACCCTGGATGAGAAGCGCGAGCTTGCCGTGCGCACCGCATTCAAAAAAATGTACGACGAGGGCCTCATTTATCGCGGGTATCGCATCGTGAACTGGGATCCGAAAGGACAGACCACTATCTCCGATGATGAAACAGTGTACGAGGAACGCAAAGATAAATTCTACACCTTGAAATACGGCCCGTTTGAAATCGGCACCGCCCGTCCCGAAACGAAATTCGGAGACAAGTACGTGGTAATGCACCCGGATGATAAAAGATATAAGAAGTGGAAGAACGGCGACAAACTCACGGTGGAGTGGATCAACGGACCGATTGAAGCCACTGTGATAAAAGACCCGATGATAGACATGGAATTCGGCACGGGGGTGATGACCATTACTCCGTGGCACTCGCATGAGGACTTCGCCTTGGCCGAAAAATACGGCTTGGATAAGGAGCAGATCATAGACAAATACGGCAAGCTTCTGCCGGTCGCCGGAGAATTTGCCGGCATGAAAATTGCCGAAGCGCGGGAAAAGATAGTGGAAAAATTAAAAAACAAAGGATTGCTCGTATCGGTGGATGAAAACTACTCTCATAGAGTGGCCACGGCGGAACGGACAGGCGGACTGATTGAACCGCAGATAATGGAGCAATGGTTCATAAATGTAACCAAACCCATTCCCTCCCGGGGAAACAAGACTTTGAAAGACCTGATGTATGAACCGGTAAAAAGCGGAAAAATCAAAGTGATGCCGGAGCGTTTTGAAAAGGAGTATTACCATTGGATAGAAAACCTGCGCGACTGGTGCATATCCAGGCAGATTATCTACGGCCATAGAATTCCCGTATGGTATAAGGGCGAAAAAACGCGCTGTGAAATTGATGACGTAAACGAGGAAGGTTGGACCCAGGATCCGGATACCCTGGACACCTGGTTCTCTTCCGGTCTTTGGACTTTCAGCACTCTCGGATGGCCGGAAGAAACGGCGGATTTGAAGGCATACCATCCCACATCGCTGATAAATCCGGGCTACGAAATACTTTTCTTCTGGGTGGCGCGCATGATAATGATGAGCCAATACCTGCTCGGAGAAATTCCTTTCAAGACAGTATACATGCACGGAATCGTGCGGGATTCCAAGGGACAAAAGTTCAGCAAGTCCGCCAAAAACGGCGTAGAACCGGAAGAAGTGATAAAACAGTACGGTACGGATGCTCTGCGCATGTCCATGATCGTGGGAGTCGGGCCCGGCAGCGATCTTTCTTTTGATATCCAGAAAGTGAAAGCGTACGGAAAGTTTGCAAACAAGATGTGGAACGCTTCCCGCTTCGTATTGGAACAAACGGAAGGCATAGATTCAGAAAATCTTCCGAAGATGGATGAAGAAGACGAGAAAGCGGACGAAGAACTGGCCGGCCTGCTGAAAGAAATAACCAAGGACATGGAAGAATACAAGCTTTACCTCGCGTCGGAAAAATTGTATGAGTACTTCTGGCATGTGTTCGCGGATGTTTTGATAGAACGTTCCAAGAAAAAAATTCAAGAGGACAAAAACGCGGATTCCGCCCGAGCGCTGATCCTTTCGCACCTGACCTCTCTTTTGAAAGCTCTGCACCCATTCATGCCGTTCGTCACCGAAGAAATTTGGAGTTTGATTCCCGGTTCCGTCAAGGGCGGAGGATTACCCTCCGCAAAATTATTAATGGTGGAAAAATGGCCAATATAACAAACGATCCGCAAATACTGGCAACCGCGCTTTTGGGAGGAATTCTGCCTTCCCTGTTATGGCTGTGGTTCTGGCTGAAGGAAGACGAGAAAAAACCCGAGCCGAAAGGGCTTTTGGCGGGGGTATTCTTTTTGGGCATGATTTCGGTGGTAATTGCGGTGCCGATTCAGCAGTTTGTGCGGTCAATTTTTCACTCTTATGCCTCAGACATAATCTTGTGGGCGACAATCGAAGAGATAGTTAAATTCTTGGCGGTAGTGGTGATGATAAGAAAAAGCTATTTTGACGAACCCTTGGATTGGCCCATATACTTGATAACCGCCGCATTGGGATTCGCCGCCCTGGAGAACGCGATGTTTTTGATAAAGCCTCTGGCCCTCGGCCAAAGCACCGTAAGCCTCCTAACGGGGCAGCTGCGCTTCCTGGGATCCACTCTTTTGCACACCGTTTCAAGCGGCATTTTCGGCGTTTTTCTGGGCCTTGCCTTCGGCTCTACCAAGGCAAAGAAAAGGCTGTATTTTTTCATAGGCTTGTTCCTGGCCATAACCTTGCACAGCGTCTTTAATTTCTTTATAATGGGAGAAGCGGGAAACGAAATATTCCGTGCTCTCGGGTTCCTGTGGATATCAGCAGTGGTGGTAATGCTCCTGTTTGAAAAAGTTCGAAGACTCAGCGGAGAAAATTAGCCGAAAATTTATTTTTTAATAATTATTAGTAACCTTTTACAAATCAATTTTTATGCAAGCCAAAAAAAGAAGCTTCTTTGAAAAACTGACCGGCGCCGGGAGCGAGGACGAAGAATACGACGAGGAGCCGAGAAAAATTTCGGTCAAGGAAGATCGAAGAGGGATTAGCGATTCCGACTGGATTCCCGAAGAAGAAGACGAAGAAGCGGAATTGGCGGTGGACGTATACCAGACCCCGTCTGAAATAATCATTCAGACCATGGTGGCCGGAGTAAAGCCGGAAGATCTGGAGCTTTCCATCGGGCGGGATGCCGTCACTATCCGGGGAAAGCGCGAAGAAACCCGCATCATTGATGAAAACAACTACTTCGCCAAAGAGCTTTACTGGGGAAGTTTTTCTCGAACCATTTCCCTGCCCCAAGAGGTGGAACCGGAAGAGGCGGAGGCCACAGAACGCCACGGCTTGCTTACTATCCGTTTGAAAAAAATTGATCGCGACAAGAAAGCCAATCTGAAAGTAAAATCACTTTAAGAAGAGCGCAAAAAATCCCGGAGTGTCCGGGATTTTTTGCGTTGTGCTGGGAGGCAGATTTGCACTGCCGACCCTTCGCTCTTCAGGCGAATGCTCTACTACCTGAGCTATCCCAGCATATCTATTTCTTAAAATTGTTCAAAAACGAACTGACTGTGTCCAAATTCTGCTGGGCGCCGGTATATGTCTTTATCATCTGCTCAACGTACGGCTGAATGTAATAATACGCGCCAAGAGCGGATCCTATGATGATTACCCAGTAGAAAACATGCCATACCCTGCCCCATATCAAGGAGCGCTTCAGGGTGTGAAGCATCTTGTTATTTTCCTTGGCAAGGGAGAGAGCTTCCTCAAGCTTCGCCTTGGATTCCGGATCCATGCAGGTATATTAGCATAATATGAACCGTAATCAAACAGTATTGTTCTAAACCGGCATTATATGCTAAATTGTTCTGTGTAATTCAAAAGTCCCCGTAGTTAAATGGATTATAACAGTTCCGTCCTAAGGAATAGTTGAGGGTTCGATTCCCCCCGGGGACACAAAAATCATTGCTTTATCTTGCATTTGGCGTCCAACTCCGCCATATCCGCGGCCGTGGGCGTTTCATTGGTGCCGTTATTCAAATAGTACATGATGGCCTTGGGATCGCTCACGTGGGCCAGGCCCAAAGAATGCCCGAATTCATGGGCCAGAACCCGTACCAGTTTGGCGTTGTTATCGAATTGATAGATGTCTATTTCTTCCCCGTTCGGCCCGCTCTGGTAATTTCCCTCCTCGAACTCGCTATCCGTCTGCTGGCCTACGCTGTTTATCTTGTCCACTCTTGCGTTCAAATTCACCACCAGCTGGTTTATGGTGGTGGCCAGAGCGTTTACGGCTTTCGCTGTAGAGTTTAAACTGTCTTGCGCCTTATTTATGTCCGCCACCTGCCTATCAAGGGCTGTTTTTTCTTGGTTTAACCGCTCATAATCCGCTTCCGGCGCTCCTCCCTGGCTATTCCATTTATTCACCTCCTGCTCGTAAGCATCTTTCTGCGCCTGAAAGTCGCTGACCTTTTTTTGCAAGTCGGCTTTTTCCTTATTGTATTCCGTCAGTAAGGAAGCATATTTCGCTTTCAGCTTGTCATACGAAGCCTTGTCATTGCTCACAGATATGCCCAGCTTCTGCAATTCCACCGTGGCTTGCTGGCGCTGGTCGTAAATGAGATTTATCTTGAGCGCGCCATTAGGATCATATTCAAAAAGATTCTTCCCGGAAGCTTTTTCCCAAATGCCGGATGCCTCGCTCACCGCCTTCAGAAAATCCTGTTGAGATATTCCGAATCGCGAATCAAAAGTACCCAAAGAATATTTTATAGGCTCGGAGCACGGGAGATATTTGTTCGCCGCCTCCCGCACTAATCCGGAAAGCGGACCTTGGAACACAAAAACAAAAGCGCCCAAGGCCGCGGCATAGAAAACAATTTTATATGTTCTGGACATCTTCTTCCCGGCCGCAAGAAAACAACCCAAGAAGGCGTTACAAGCTATGCCTGGATACCAAGCAGGTATGAAATCCTCGGCTTATCAAACCCTATTACCAATTCATCTCCGATGAAAATTACGGGGACGCCCATCTGGCCGGTCTTCTGCACCATTTCCTGGCGCTTTTCAAGATTGCTGGCAACGTCATAGTCGGTGAAATTAACATTGTGCTCTTTGAAATAATCCTTCGCCATATGGCAGAAATGGCATGTAGGGGTTGAATATATTGTTACGTTCTTCTGCATTGTTTTTATCAGCTCTGACGGGCTGAAATTACTTTTAATTTCTTCCATTATATCATGCTCGTCAAGCTTTTTTCCTTGACAAAACGTGATATACATGCTATATTATTTACGTATTGCCAAGGCATTGTTGTCTGCCTTTTGCGTTGGACCTTGAAAATATTGGGCATGTTCCCGCAGAATCGAGAGCTAGTTTGGCCGGCTTAGACGCCGCCTGCAATCATAGCGCAAGCAGGCGACCCTACCCTGTCCTCTTGCTAACCCGCGGCTTTGTGGGAATACATCCCATTAAATAAAATACATTCATAAACTTTCGTAGGAGGCTTAAATGAAAAAGCTATTTTCAGCTCTTGTTATTTTTTTCTTTTTCTCTGTTTTGCATTTACACGCGCAGGTGATGCCAACAGTGACAGCATATGCATCAAATACGACAGTATTTTGCGGAAACTTTGTTCAATTCATCTGGTCAGGTACAAATGCAAAATATTGTATGGTCACAAGCAGTGACGGATCATGGAATGCACAACTGAACGTTTCTGGTGCGACGTATATTGGTCCGTTAAGACAAACGGTAACGTATGTCATAACGGCTGTAGGAGATTCCGGATATACAGCCTCTTGTTCTGTAACAATTAAGGTTACGTACGGTTATGCATCTATACCAGGTAGAGCTGTAGGGGCAGGTACATTCATAACAGCACCCTTACAAGCTTTTTTACTAAATATTCCTGAGAATACTGGAGACAAAAAAATCAGTGGATTTGAAATTAGCGTGGCGAATGGTCCACTAGTATATCCGCAATACTTTTCACTAGACAATATGTTACAACAATACGGTTGGCAATTGTCTAAACCTTTTTTCGGAAATGACTCTATGAAATACGCTACTGCGGGATATCCGGCATATTTCTTCCTACACGACCAGAATTCTAATTTTAATTTAGATTTGGGAAATGTAGGTATATACGTATATTCTGATACATCAGGTCCAGCGTATCTGCATTTCTCGTTTTACAACGGAGATGAGAAGGTTTATTGGGGAACAAACACAGCAGTGTTTGAAATCATAAATATCCCCTTCTTAGTGTATGGGGATTTGAACAGAGATGGTGTAACAAATGTCTCGGATGGAATATTATACCCACCGCTTTTAGGAAAGGTCCTTGCGAATGACACCTTAATGGTTATCGCTGACCTGGATGGAGATGGTATTATTACTAGTCGAGACTTCCAACTATCATTAGATGCAAGCGCAAATCCGGATGCGAGATGGAATTGGCCAATATTCAGTGGCAACCAAGGATACGGGTATGGAAATACGATACCGGTCGCTTGGCAGCAAATGAGTGATGGAAATTTTGGACTATTCACGGTTAATGAGGACACTGTTACTAATGGAGATATAACTGTAAATAATCCAGAGTATATTGTAAAAAATAACTCCCTAGTAGAGAAAGGAAATAAATTATTTTTTGCAGGAAAAAATATTATTGGAAACCCAATAATAATCTCAAAAGAAAAAACGGACATAGGAGGAATGTTAAATAATCACGGCAAAATAGTACTGGTAAACTCGTCTGTTACAAAGGTAGATAAACCTGTAACAAACCCGAGTGAATTCCTTTTAAGCCAGAACTATCCGAACCCGTTTAATCCTTCAACTACAATAGATTACCAGATTCCCAAGGCTAGTAATGTAACGATAAAAGTTTATGATCTCTTGGGAAAAGAAGTAGCAACCCTTGTAAACGAAGAAAAGGCTGCCGGCACATATACTGTAAACTTCAATGCCGACAATTTATCTTCAGGTTTGTATATATACCAGATAAAATCTGGTAATTTCATACAAACGAAAAAGATGACGCTGCTTAAATAAATTTTTCTCCGCGCAAGCGGGAACCGTCCTGGACAATCAATTGTTCCAGGCGGTTTTATTTTACCCGCTTTTTTATTCTTCTAGGTCAGAATACCCGAAAACCTTTTCCTCCAGCGCAATGATATGCGGGTGGTAAGTACTCACTATTCCGCCTACATTTTCATTCGTTTCCTGAATCTTTTCATCAACAGCGTCAAAGCGCCTATACGTTTCATCCTTGAAGGATCTCAATTCCGAGTGTACGCTGGATATCCCCGCTTCCATGGAATCCAAGCGCTTGTCTATACCATCGAACCTTTTGTCTATACCATCGAACCTTTTGTCTACACCATCAAACTTTTTGTCTATACCATCAAACCTTTTGTCTATACCCTTGAAGCGCTCGTCAACTTTTTCAAAGCGGCCATAAACATTTTCAAACTCCTTGGCAGTAGACAAAGTAAGCAACTGTATGTCTTCAGACAGGCCATCCACCCTTCCACCCAAACCCGTTACGGCCTCCGTCAGGACTCCCATTCCTTTCACCAGAGTATTTACCGCTATACTGATTTTTCTTATTTCTTTTTCTTTCCCATCCGCCATGCCAACCATTATACTTCCCCGCCCGGTCCGGTCAATTGGAAACTGCTTTACGACACCCGTTTGCCGGGCAAGTCAAAAAGGTGGCGAAAAATCTTTGTGCGGCCAGCGAGAATCGGACTCGCGCCTACTGCTTGGGAAGCAGTCGTCCTGCCACTAAACTATGGCCGCTATCGGTTTATACCCCCTCCCTATTCCTTTCTATGTCTGATCGGGCGGACGATCTTGCCCGCCGCATTTTTAATCGAATCGTAAATGAACTTAAAGCCGTCCGCCACGCTTTTGACTTCGTTCAATATGCCGAGCAAGCGCAGAGCGGCCGCCACTAAAAGGCCTCCCAATACCACCAAAACTATGGATGCCACTGCGTAGAAAATCGTTTGAGTTATGCTTAGCGCGTCCATTTCAAGATTGTAACATACCCTTTCACTTAAACAAATTGGATAGAAAATCCCAGAAGCCGGACTGTTTAGGCATGGCTTCGGCAGAAGACGCGCTCTTGTCGTCCACTATCACTATCACTCCCTCTCCGGGCTTGGCCAATCCGAACTTCTCCCGTATGTCGGCTTCCACTCCGGATTGAGTACCCAGCCTGGTAATTTCTGAAGAAAGATCTTCTTTTTGTTTTTTCAATTCATTCACCTTTTCCTGGGCCAGGCGTCTGTTCTCCGCCGTGCTCTCCAGCTTGCCCATAAAGCCTATTACTGTCCAGGCAAAGAAAACGAGCAACAGAAAAAGCAAAACCAAAGCCGGAGTAGACTCCAGCGCCCGGCGCCACCTGCCTTTTTGCCCTTGGAAATTTCTCATACTATGCTAATATATTAACATTATAACAATTAGCGAGGAGTATGGACAAATGGCGCAGAGATTTGTCCGATATCCAAGCAGGGTTGCTATATATTATCTATATATGTTTTTCAGCAAGAAGCATCAAAAGAAAATACAAATTATTTGGGGCATATTGGTAATCTTGATCATCATCAGCATGATCTTGCTATATTCTCCGATTTTCGCCATCAAATAATAAAGGGTGGACTTACCGAAGCTCTCGCATGCCCCTCTCCGGGTATGGGATTTTTTTACTCGTTTCCGCGCATCATTTTCAGAAAAACGTCCTGCGGAATATTCACTTTTGCTCGCTCTTTCAGGCGCGCCTTTCCTTTCTTTTGCTTTTCCAAAAGCTTTTTCTTGCGGGATACGTCTCCCCCGCCCACCACCTTGCTGCCGTGCATCAGCACGTCTTTGCGATAAGCGGAAACAGTTTCGGAGGCGATTATTCTGCCGAGGGCTCTGGCCTGTATTTTGAAAGCGAACTGTTCCCGCGGAATGGCTTTCTTCAGGCGTTCTACCTGGCTTCGCGCCTCCGTTTCCAGCCTACGGCGAGAAATCACCCGGCAAAATGCCGGCACGGGCTCATCCGCCACCAATATGTCCATCCTGGTGACGTCGGCTTCTCTGTATTCGCCTAGCTCGTACGATATGGAAGCATATCCCGAGGTAATGCTTTTAAGATCGTCAAAGAAATTACGCATCAGCTCCCGAAGGGGCATATCGAGAGAAATGGATGAACGATTGTCTCCGAAATTCTCCGTGGCGCCCACTTCCGCCTCATGGTCAAATAGAAACGGCATCAATACTCCGGAATATGAAAGGGGGGTGATAATTTTCACTTTCACCCACGGCTCAAAGGTCTTGATTATATTTCCGTCATCCGGAAAAAAGTGAGGCGAATATATTATCTTCTCCTGCTTGTTTTTCAAAGTTACCTTGTATGTTATGGAGGGCATGGTGATAACCAGATGCAGGCCGAATTCACGCTTCAGCCTTTCCGTGATTATCTCCAAGTGCAGCATGCCCAGAAATCCGCAGCGAAATCCTTTGCCCAGAATGCCGGAGGATTCTTCTTCGTACGAAAAGGCGGAATCGGAAAGGCGCAGGCGCCCCAAGGCCAAGCGCAGTTCCGGAAAATCATCCGCGTCTTCCGGGTATACAGACGCCCATACCACCGGGTTCGGATTCATATACCCGGCTAAAGGAGCGGAGGGCCTTTTTGATAAAGTTACAGTGTCTCCCACCGACGCTATCCCGGGTCTTTTTATTCCCGTCACTATGTATCCGATTTCTCCCGCACTGATGGAATCTCTGGGACTTTCCTCGGGAGAAAAGATGCCCGTTTCTCCGGCAATGAATTTTTCACCGGCGGCTGAAAACAAGAGAGAATCGTTCTTTTTTATTTCTCCGTCAAAAACCCGCACATAAACGATCACCCCCCTGTGGTTGTCATATTTGAAATCAAAGATCAGGGCTCTGGTATCTCCCCTTTCTCCTTCTTCCTTCGGCGGAGGAATTTTTTCCACTATGCGGGAGAGCAATTCCTTCACCCCTTGGCCGGTCTTGCCGGAAACTTCCATAATATCGTCCGGATCTATATCTAAAAGCAAGGCCACCTCCATTTTCACCTCTTCCGTTCTGGCAAGCGGAGAATCCACTTTTGACACCGCGGGGATTATGACCAACCCGCTCTGCCGAGCCATCTCAAGGGTGGTCAGGGTCTGTGCCTGAACGCCTTGAGTGGCGTCAATGAGAAGAATAGATCCCTCTACGGCCTTCAGGGCGCGGGAAACTTCGTATGAAAAATCTATGTGGCCGGGGGTATCAATGAGATTCAGCACGTACCTTTCGTGCTTTCCGCCGCGCATAGCGGAGGGTGCCCCTCCGTACGGAGGAGCACCCTCCGCTATGCCATATTCCATGCGCACGGGCTGCATCTTGATGGTAATTCCCCTCTCCCGTTCCAATTCCATGGAATCCAGCACTTGGGCGCGCATTTTGCGCGCCGGGATGGTTCCGGTGATCTCAAGCATCCGATCCGCCAAGGTGCTCTTGCCGTGGTCAATATGCGCGATTATTGAAAAATTCCTGATATGTCCCAAGTCCATGAGCCCATATTAGCATAAAACCGGCGAATTCATTCCTTCGGTTATCAATTGCGCCACACATAAAAAAGCGGGAGGCAAGGCCTCCCACTAGGCCTCCCGCTACTAAGGCCTGCCGCTACGCAAGCGGAGGGTAACCATCCGCCCTACAATTCTTCCTGCTGGGGCACCAGTACCTTTGAACGCCAGAACTTTGTTTTGAGCGCAAGCCAGAGTTCTGCCAATTCTTGGTTCTTTAAGAGATACAAGACAGCGATGGCCACCAGAATACCAAAGACACCCGAGATGAACCCTTGCAAGAACACTCCGACGAAAGTGACAGTGCCGAATATCGGAGAGAGTATGTTTAGGGAAATATACGACCCTACCCCGAGAAGCAGCGAGGCGGCGAAGCTCTGCCAGAAAGTGCGGGAAATGAACGGCTCGGACTGCATGAAGTCCCGCTTCACATATATCCAGTGCAGAATGAAGTTTAGGATTGTTCCCACCGCGTAGGCCAGAGGCAGCATCAGCACTTCCGTGCCGGGGATATCGGAAACCTTAAGTATGGAAGTTAGAAAATCGGCGAAAGCCGGCAGGGCCTTGAAGGCATAAGTGAAGGCGAAGGACAGGACGATGATGAGCGCGGAGCAGATGAGGTTTATCACCACCGGACGCTTGGTTTCCCCGTGGGCGTAATACGCTCGGGACAGAAGAGCGGTCATGCCTTGGGCAAGCACGGAAGTGGCAAAAATGGCAAGTCCGGCCGCCACCAAACGCGTGTCGTTCCAAGAAAATGAACCGGAACCGAGAATCACGCGCACAATCTGCGCGCGCAGGACTATGAAGAGAAAGGTTACCGGCAGAGACCAAAAAACTATGGCCCGGGCGGAAGACGCCAAGTATTGTTTGAACTCCGAAGAATTTCCGGAAGTGACGGATTTGACTAAGGTCGGAAAAGCCGCCACCGCATATGATATTCCGATTATGTTTAGCGGAACGGACTGCAAATTGAAAGAGAAATTGAAAATGGAAATGGACCCGCTCTGCAAAAAAGAAGCCAGGGCAACAATTACAATCAAGGAAATGTTATTGAAAGCCAAGCCCAGGGTGCGAGGAATGGAAACCAGCACCACCCGCTTGATCTCGGCAAAGTCTCCCGGCCAGGAAAGGCGGAAAGTGAATCCTTCTTTGAAAGAGGTTATCGCCTGGATGGCCACATGAAAGAACGCGCCCAGGGCCACTCCGATGGCCAGCCCCTCAATGCCGAAAATCGGGTACAAAAAAATGACTCCGATAATGATGCCGACATTGTACAAAACCGGCGAAAGAGAATATATGAAAAATTTTCGGAACAGCTGGGTTACTGTTCCAAAAAGATTTGAAAGCCCCATCAGTATGGGAGAAAGGAGCATGATGCGCGACAGAAGCACGAATTTGGCTTTCAAAGCGGGAGCGAAGCCGGGAGCGATCAAGGAGGCGAACTCCGGCATAAAAATGAATATGATCAGAGAAACTCCTATTAATAGGATCAGGAAAACGGTCAGTATGTGGCTGAAAAATTGTTTGGACTCGGGCGTAACTTTTTCCCCGTCCATCTTTGCCGAAATAAACGGCAATAAGGCGGTAATGGAAGCGAGGGAAGCAATGGAAATGAATATCAGGTCCGGCAATCGGAAGGCCGCGTAATACGCGTCCAGGCCCGCCGAGGGTCCGATGTAGTGCGCGATGGATCGATCGCGAAAAAGGGCCAGCACCTGCGAAAGCAGAGTGAAGGCCCCCATCAGTATGGCCGCCGAGTTTATGTTTCTGTATTCCTTGCTGAAAATTCGGAAGATCTTTTCCATCCTGGCTTAATCCGGCAAAAAACTTAAAGATTACTGTCCGCTTTTGCTGGAAGGAGCCTTGGTATTGGAGGAAGAGGAACTGGTAGAAGATGTTTGGCTTGAAGCAGTCCCCGACTTAAGAGAATTCACGTAGTCGGATATGCTCTTGTTTGTCGGATCAAGCGCCAGAGCCTGCTGGGCGTAAGAAAGAGCGGAAGCGGTATCCCCGCTGCTCTTTTGTATCTGGGCCATGGTAAGCAACGCATCTACGTAATCGGGCTTGAGTTTCAAAGCGTCTTGTATATACGCTTTTGCTCCCGAGACATCACCGCTCGCAAAAGCCACCTGAGCCAGATCCAGCTGAATTCCGGGGTTCAAAGGATTCAAAGTGGCGGCGGTCTTGTAGTTTTCAAGCGCCTTGTCATATGCTCCCTTTACTCCCAGCACTCCCACAGTCCCGTATACCGTTCCGAGAGAGGTGTAGTTCAAATAGTTTGTCTTGTCATACTGCACGGCTAACTGGGCTCCCCCTACGGCCTGATCAAAGCTTGATTGCAAGGCCGCCTTGTCCGTGTCGGACAAAGAAGATGAATTCTGGGAAACGAGAGAATTTATTTTGGACAAGTACACTTGGGCGTAGGTGCGAAGATACAAGTCGTTTGCATGCAGGGCCACCGCTCTGGTAATGGCAGACTCCGCGTTATTGATAGAAGAAGCGGTCAAAGCGTCGCTGAAGTACGGCACGGAAACGAAGCGTTCAAGATACTTGAAACCGGCAGCGGCCGCTACCAGCATGAAGAGCACCATGGCCGATATGGAGAAAAAGCTCTTTCTCGGGTCGTCCAAGAAAGTGAAAGTGAATTCTCTCTTCTCGTGCCCCGCGGCCGACATGCCCACGAAAATTCCGGTAAAGGCAAATGCCAGGAAGAACAGAACGGATCCGACGGAATATAAAAAAGATGAGACGAGCAGATAAAGCGACAAGACGAAGAATACCGATGCTTCTTTGTTGTTGTTATTCCTGATACTGCTGAAGAGGAGCCTGAAGCCGCTCACCACGAACATATAAAGGAACAAGAGCCAGGCCAAAACGCCCAAGCCTCCGGTGGTCACGGCAAAAGTCGGCAAAAGCCCTGATCCAGCGGTAAAGGTAGTATCCCAGAAAATAGTGGAATTGATAGAGACAGGCTTGTACATGGTCCAGACCTCGCCAAAGCGATTCGGGCCGGCGCCAAGAATCGGGCTATTAGCGAGTTCCTGTCCGGCCACGGACATGGTAGCGGAAAAAGACGGGCTTACCTCAATATTGGCAACGCCAAGTATGTTCGGGATGTAGCTGCCGATAAACTGTCCGGACATAAAGAAGAGGAGCGAAAGCATCACGATCACGAAGGAGAACAGGGGGAAATGCATTTTTTTCGCTTCTCCTTCTTCCGCGTTTCCGGCCTTGCGTTCGCCGTAAGAAAGAGAGACTTTGTAAATGAAAATAATCAAAGCGAAAATTCCGAGCAAAACCCAGATGAGGGAAAGACCCACGGCTGCGGACAAAAACAGGGAGAGCACAACCACCACCCCGAGCAGCCATTTTGCAATTTTTGAAACAGAGAGGAACTCAATCACATACAGTGCGACAATCACGGACATTCCGGCAAAAATACCCAAAGCGTTCCACGTGCCCAACAGGTTGCCGGTTTTATCCGTGGAGAGCGCTCCAAGAGTCAGAGCCTGCGGGAAAAACAGGTGCAGAGTCTGGAACAAAAGCATCACCAGAGAAGAAAGAATGAAACCCCAGAATACCACCCTGGCGTCTTTCGCTTCCTTTAAAATGACGGAAGAGAAGAGCATCAGCAAAAACGCCGCGAGAATAAAGAAGAAAGTGCCCGTGTCCATCATCGCCCCGAAGAAGGAAACCTGGGGAGCGGGAGAAAAGATCGAGGACGCCAGAAATACCAGGACAATAAGCAGTCCGGATCCCAACAGCATGGATTTTGGCATGCTGAAATGTCCGTCCGAGAACCTGGCGGCCACCCAGAAGATAATCGACACCACCAATCCCACCACCAAAAGCAGGCCCTTGCTGGTTTCAATCGGGATTTTTAGGAACGGAAGGAAAAACAAAGGAAGGAGAACAATGACTACGAAAAGCGACCAAAAAGAAATTCTATCTAATACGTTTGATAACATGTTTTTTACTAGTTACTTTTAAAAAAATTCCAAAGGTTATCCGCTATTATACTCGATTTTACTGTTGAAATGCAATCAAAACACTATGTTAATAAGTCTGTTCTTGACATAAATCACTTTCTTAGGTTCTTTGCCGCCGGTGTGTTTTAGAACCGCTTGGTCTTTTAAGGCTCTCTGCCGGATGCTTTCTTCCGTTTCGCTGGCGGAAACAATCATTTCCGAACGGGCCTTCCCGTTCACCGACACGGCAATTTTGATTTCATTGTCCTGAATCATCTTTTCGCTCCATTTCGGCCAAGCGGAAAGATGCACGGATTTTTTTTCTCCGAGAATAAACCACAGCTCCTCCGCAATATGCGGAGCAAAGGGGGCAAGAATCCGAAGGAAAATTTTGAAATCGTCCGCGGAAACGCCTTCATCGGCGGGGCCGCCGGCCGACGCGCTTTCCATTTCATTCGCAAGCACCATCATGGCGGAAATAGCGGTATTAAACTTCATGCTTTCAATGTCTTCCGTCACTTTCTTTACCGTCTTATGTAAAAGCTTCTCCAAGCGGAGGTCGTGGGAGGCAAGGCCTCCCACTGGGTTGCCTCCCACTGGAGCTTTCACTGCCGTGTTTTTCTTGCCGAGCCTGCCGGAAATTTTCCAAACCTTTTCCAGGAATCGGCGCGCTCCGATGATGCTTTCCGTGCTCCATGCCACCGCGTCTTCAAACGGACCCATGAACATTTCATAGACCCGCAAAGTGTCCGCGCCGTAGAGTTTCACGATGTCGTCCGGATTTATCACGTTTCCGAGCGACTTGGACATCTTCACTCCCCCTTCGCCGAGAATCATTCCGTGCGAAGTGCGCTTCCTGTACGGCTCCTTAGTCGGAACCAGCTTTTGATCGTACAAGAACTTGTGCCAGAAGCGCGAATATAAGAGGTGCAGAGTGGTATGCTCCATGCCTCCGTTGTACCAATCCACCGGGCCGGCGGAGAGGGCGGAGGGTACCCCTCCGCGGAGCGGAGGGGTACCCTCCGCCCTTG
>JAKAKW010000011.1 GCA_021824345.1 bacterium | reverse complement strand
AGTAAAGCTTCTAGGGTCTTTTCGTCTAACTGCACTTAACCGGCATCTTCACCGGTATTGTATTTTCACCGAGCTGGTCCCCGAGACAGTTTCCCAGTCATTACACCATTCGTGCGCGTCGGAACTTACCCGACAAGGTATTTCGCTCAGGCAACCTTGAACAACCTGGACTCTATCTTCATCCTCTTTTGTAAAAGTAGGATGCATGGCGTTGGTCTCTCGTTAACCATGATTGGATTCAAATGCATTACTGCATATGTAGGTAGCTTTTTGTGTAATTGCATTCTGTTTACTCTCCTGCAATCGTCCCAATCCTTACTTACTTGACAAAGTATATATTATATTGTCCAGTAAGTAACCTTAGGACGATTATAGTTATCGCCGACATTCACCAGGGCTTACAACAGTCACCATGCACATCGCGCCGGGCGCGAATCCGGAATTTCCGCGGATTTTCCGCGTCTTTCCGGTTCGTGCGAAGCGTGATGCGCACAACGCCGTTGTTTGACCTTCTGGCATTGGTCAGGTGTCACCCCCTATACATCCTCTTACCGAGTTCGCAGGGAGCTGTGTTTTTGGTAAACAGTTGCCAGGAATACTTTCGCTGCGGCCCATTGAACAAACAATGGGCAAGCCTTATCCCGAAGTTACGGCTGCTTTTTTGCCGAGTTCCTTGGGGACCACTCACTCGTTCGTCTTGGTCTACTCGACCTGATCACCTGTGTCGGTTTGCGGTACGGATTACGTATTTTTATGCTTAGAGATTTTTCTCGGAAGCGCGCTTTGCGAAGTCGCCCCGGCCGAAACCGGAACTGCCCCATTTTCCTCGGATGGCCCGCATTTAAGCGGTATCTCCCGGATTTGCCTGGAAGACATCCCTAGAAAACAGACTCAAATCCAATAATGAGCAACGCATACTGCACTCCGTCATCCCGTCGCAAAACACGCAAGTTCTGGAATATTAACCAGATGTCCATCGGGTTCGGATTTCTCCATCCCCTTAGGCCCGACTAACCCTTGGCTGATTGTCATTACCAAGGAAACCTTGATCTTTCGACGTCCGCCGTTCTCAGGCGGATTGCGGTTACTTGTGCCAACATTTTTACTTCCGCACGCTCCAGAGGCTCTCTCGAGTCCTCCTTCAGCGCAGAGCGGAACACTCTCCTACCACTCGTGAACTTCATTGAGGGGACCAATCATTCATTGAAAAATAATTGATCCTTGAATTGGTGGAGTCCGGAGAGATTGCTTAAAACAACCTTCTCTATTTTCATGAGAGATTTTATCTCCCCGGACTCTCTAAATAAATTGTGCTGAGGCGGGGATTGCTCCCGCATATGCATAGGGCGGACAAAAGTCTAACTGACCGCGACCAGGCCTTTACAAGAAAGGCATTACTTTACCGGATTCTTACGGCCACGCTTTTCCATGCATATTAGTTTTACGTAACTAAATTTAAATTCTACATTCAACTTAACAAACTCATCGTGGTCTAGTGCGTATTACTACCCAGCGAAACCCTTAAAAGAACAAATAAATTTTCGTGAGGCTAGGGAGGTTCGAACTCCCGACCTTCTCCCTGGCAGGGAGACGCTCATCCCAGCTGAGCTATAGCCTCGCTGGTTACAATCCGTCATATGACGATTCCCGGGTAGCAAAACCGGGACACTGAATCTGGATTGTAAACCAGCATAAATCTTTAGGAAAACTAAACTTTCCTCAATGAAATTCACGAATTCTCGAATTCGGTACCATGCTTAGCCCCAATTATTTTCGACGCAGAATCTCTAGATGAGTGAGCTGTTACGCTATCTTTAAAGGATGGCTGCTTCTAAGCCAACCTCCTCATTGTCAGAGAAATTCCACCTTCTTGTTTTGCACTTAGCATGGATTTAGGGACCTTATTCGGAGATCTGGGCTGTTTCCCTTTTCACCAGTGGAGCTTAGCCCCCACGGTGTAACTGCCGGGTTATGGTTTCCGGTATTCGGAGTTTGATAGGTTTCGCGAGATTGCTCCCTGTCGAAACCTTCCAGTGCTCTACCCCCGGAAAAAACGCCCGACGCTAGCCCTAAAGCTATTTCGGAGAGAACCAGCTATTACCAGGTTCGATTAGCTTTTCACTCCTTACCACAAGTCATCCCAACGCGTTGTACGACGAACGGGTTCGGACCTCCATAGAGCTTTCGCCCTACTTCATCCTGCTCATGGCAAGCTCACCTGGCTTCGGGTCTTATGCATGTTACTTAATCGCGCTATTCACACTCGGTTTCCCTGCGGCTTCGCGGTTCTCCCGCTTAACCTTGCAGCATGCATAAACTCGTTGGCTCATTCTTCAATAGGCACGCCGTTGCGGACTTGCGCCCGCTCCGACTCCTTGTAAACATACGGTTTCAGGTCTATTTCACCGCCCTAACCGGGCTGCTTTTCACCTTTCCCTCACGGTACTAGTTCACTATCGATCTTTGAAAGTATTTAGCCTTGGCGGTTAGTTCCGCCGGATTCCCCCCGGCTACTCGTGTCCTGGGGTACTCAAGAACAGCAACAAAAGAGTTGCACCGTTTTCGTTTACGGGACTTTCACCCTCTGTGGTTCCGCTTTCCAGCGGATTCTACTAACGGTTCAATTTGTGACTCTCCTAGAAATCTACATTGCTGCCTTACAACCCCCAACTCTAATTTTGCCGACCAGCCGAAGCTGGACCGCAAAATTAGGGCTGAGTTTGGGCTTCTTCCTTTTCGCTCGCCGCTACTTAGGAAATACATATTTGTTTCTTTTCCACCTGGTACTGAGATGTTTCACTTCCCAGGGTGCGCTCTCCGACTAGAGTCGGAGTTATTGAGGTTTGCTCAATTGGGTTTCCCCATTCGGAAATCTTCGGATCAAAGGTTGCTCGGCACCTTCCCGAAGCTTATCGCAGCTTGGCTACGTCCTTCATCGCCTTTCAAAGTCAAGGCATCCACCGTACGCTCTTAAATTTCCTGTTAAGAAATTTGAAAATCATAATTCATGAATCTTCTAGCTTCCTTTTTCCGACCGCTCGGCAAAAGGAAACTGTTCTGGCTGCGATGCGAAAGACCCTCAATCTAATGAAGATGGCATCGCGTCAGCTTTCAATTTTCAATTTTCCATCCGTTCCGATAACAAAAAAACCGCCTTTCGGGCGGCCGCAAAACAAAAAAGTGTGCTCTAAGGCCGCCTTCTATAATTGCTGTTTTTCGTAATAATCATACCGATAGGTACATACTATACTATCGCCTTTTTTAAGTCAAGCGGAACCGCAGGAGGTGAAAAGTTTCCCGAGAGGGGTGTCTCGCAGGCCGGCGGGCCGAGAGGCAGCGCTGGGCCAGCAGGCCCAGACAGCGACCCCGCGAGGGAAACTTTTCATCTCCTGCGGTTGCTAGCATACAAGAAAAGAGCCCCTTGCGGGGCTCTTTTAAAAGTCATTAAAACGGCTGTTACCCTTTGTGGGACATCTCTTCGCTCAATTTGGAAATCAAGTGAGAGGCGTGATCCTTGGCGCCCAATCCGAAAGCCAAAGCTCCGGCAAGCGCAAGCATCGCCACAATGCCCGTAAACAGAATGCTCATATAGGCATCGGCCACTCCGAGCTGTCCCAGAGCGATGATTATGGCGAAGATCCAAACGGCCCACTTGACCACCGTTCCCAACATCCTGGCGGAAGTAAGGCTCATGGCCTTGGCTGAAGCAAACGCCGCCTTGGAAGAAAACTCGGCGAGGAAAGTGGCGATTATCAGAATCAGGGCGGCCACTATCACCCGAGAAAGGAATCCGAGCACGTCGTAATGCAGGAAGGAAGCGATGTAATCCAATCCGACAAGGTTCAAAGATGACAGCAGGAAGACTATGATAACAAACCACTTTACAATCTGTCCGAGAAAGAAGCCGGTGTTCAGATTCATCCCCATCTTCTTCATCAGTTCTTCCAGTCCGACGGAGCGGAAGAGCTTGTCAATCTTTATGGCAGAGCAGATATGCTCCAGCGCTTTCGCCAGAAGACTGCCCAAAACCCATCCGATCACGAACAGAATGATGGCCAGAACCAGCTTCGGAACGAACTGAATGAAACTCCACCACAAGCTTTGGAGCGAAGATACAAAAACATCGCCCCAGGTAACCCAAACGTTATTCATAAATATTAAAAATTATTGATAATCTTAAGGTTTTCGACCCTCTAATTTCCGGTATTAATTATATCAGCTTTTCAAGCCAGATTGAGTTCCCGTGTGGATAACCCTTTTCCGGACAAAATTATCTCATGGGGAAAATCCAGGATGTCCCGGACAAGTTTGTCGTACATGTTCAGCCTGTATACGAATTCTTTGGTATCAAAAACCACGTAGCTCAACTCGGCGCCGATTTCCGCTTCCAGCTTGCGAATGCCCTCTTCCACCTTTTTCTGTTTGATCTTGTCGCCCACTATCAGGATATCCGCCCGCGAATCATCGCTTTTAATGAATACCCCCGCCACGACAAGGAGCTTGATGCGCCCCGCCTTGCGGAAAGTTTCTTCCACTTCCTTTCTATCCAGCACATCGGTGTTTATTAAAAGGTTTTCCAGCTCGTCTCCATACTTGAAAGCCGGATTGAAAACCCAGCCCGCAGCGTGCTTTTTGATAAAGCCGACAGAATGCAGAAGCCTAAGTTCCCTGCCGGCGGACCCGGAATCCACTCGGCTCCTTTTAACGACATCTTTTTTGGCGAAAGACTTCCCGCGGCTCTGCAGAAACAGCCGCATTATCTTCACCCTCGCCGAATTGCCTAATATCTTAGAGAGAATTTCCATTTGTAATGTGTCTTTATTATAGAACGAAAAGCGGCTGTTGTTAATGTTGATAAAACCCTCTGGCCTCCGAATCCGGCAAAAGCACCAATTCCACTCCTTTTTTCCGGCAAAGCTCCTCAGTCATATTGTCATTCACCGATCCGCTGGTGGAAAAAATTACTTTGACTCCCCTTTGAATTAGGGCCTCAGGCGCGTCCGGAAAGGGAAAGAAACTGTCGCTGTAAGCGGCGGCTCCGGAAAGGTCCGCTTTTTCCGCGCTCGCGGCGGAGGGTAACCCTCCGCCCTCGACAATTGAAGATATGGATGCGGCGGATTCGTCGGCTCTAAACATGGCAAGCTTGGCCGCTCCCACCCGATCCTGCTGGCCCACGCCGTTCCCCATTAGCCTTCCGTCTTTGACGATGGTGATCGTATTGCTGTTTGAAGTGGAACCGATCGCCCAAGCCAGGGCGGCATCCTTGTTTTTTATTTCCGGAACGAAAGCGTAATTCGGCTGGGTCAGAAACCCTCCGCGCACGTAGCGGAATCTGGGAGCGGCGTCCAGCGAAGAAAGCCCCGCTCTTTCTATGGCGGAATTTTCCATCAACCGGCACTTTCCTTTTTTCCGGGACAAAATTTCTATCGCTTCCGGAGTGAAGGAAGGAGCGGCCACCATGTCCAGGAGACGCCTGCCGGCGCCGGCATATTTGTGAATTAATTCATCCGCCGTCTTTTCATCAACCGAAAAATTAAGCAGGACCATCCCCCCGAATATCGCCCGCAGATCTCCCAAGAGCATTTTGTCTGCGGCTTCCAATGGGTCGGAATCCGACACCGCCGCGCCGCAGGCGTTGCCATGCTTTACTCCGAGCGCAACATGGGGAACCTTCCCGAAGTTCTTTTCAAAAACAGCCCCGATGTGGGTCATGGTCTGAATCATCCGATCCAGATCGCATATATTATTGTAGCTTGCGGCGCTTCCGCCGACTTGCTTCCATTTGTCTATCGCCAGCGGATCCGAACATTCCGGATTTCTATACAAAGCTGCCGGCTTCTGCCAAGCGTTTTCTCCATAGGCGCATTCGTAGCCCTTTTCTCCGGAAATAATTTTGTATTTACCCTCGCTGTGATATTCGCCGGAAACGGCGCAATACCGCGCCACTTCCGCCTCGGCCTTGGCCGCAAGACTATTCAGAAATTCTTCTTCGTTCGGCTCTCCGGCTTTCAACCATTCAATGACTTTTGCGCGGTCCGCCGGATCGCATATTACTATCCTTCTTCCCTTTGCCGCTGAACGCACCATGGTCGGTCCCCCGATGTCTGTCTTTTCTATCACTGATTCCGGCGTAGAATCCGCCTTGGCAATTTCTTCACGCAGAGGGTAAAAATCGGCGCAGACCAGATCTATCCAAGGAATGCCGTATTTTTCCATTTCCGCCAGATGTTCCGGCGTATTTAGCGCCAAAAGCCCTCCATGAATTTTGGGATGCAAGGTTGCCACTCGATGTCCGAGCATGGCCGGAAAGCCGGTAATCTCGGCCACATCGGTAACGGGAAGGCCGGCATCAGATAAATGTTTTGCTGTTCCGCCGGAGGAGATTATCTTCCAGCCCAAATCAGCCAGCTCCCGGGCGAAGTCTTCTATTCCTTTCTTCTCGTAAACGGATATTAAAGCCGTCCTTTGCCGGTTTTGCATGATGGTAAACATCATACCACAAAATAAAAAGTGGGAGGCCTTGCCTCCCACTTTTTATTTTGTGGCGCAATTAACGCTCCTATTTCAATTCCACTTTGGCTCCGGCCTCTTCCAGCTTCTTCTTGAAGTCTTCGGCTTCGGCTTTCTTCATGCCTTCTTTCAAGGTGGCGGGAGCTCCGTCCACCAAGTCTTTGGCTTCTTTAAGCCCGAGAGCAAGCACTTCCTTCACCACTTTCATTACCGCAATCTTCTGCTCTCCGGCGGAGGCGAGGACCACGTTGAAGGCGTCTTTCTCTTCGGCGGCGGGAGCGGCCCCGGCGCCATTGCCGGCCACGGCCACCGCGGCGGCGGAAACTCCGAACTTTTCTTCCAAGGCCTTCACCAATTCATGAAGATCGGTGACGGACATGGTTTCTATTTTCTCAATAATGTCTTTGAATTTGTCCATATTTATTTCAAGTTAATTTATAATACCGGTTGGCGGAGGGTTGCCCTCCGCTCTTTCGTTCCGATTAGCTTTTTGATTTTGCTATCTGATCCAATACAACGGCTAACCGCTGAATCGGCGAATTGATAAGATTCACGAACTGGGCGTACAGCACTTCCCTGCTCGGGATCGTGGCGATTTCGCTCATCTTTTCCGCGCCTACGAACTTCCCTTCAAAAATTCCCCCCAAGATCGGAAGAATTCCCTGATGGGTTTTCTGGAAGTTGTACACTTCCCGGGCGCCGGCGGTGGCATCTTTGGAAAATACCACGGCCACTTCTCCGTCAAGAGAAGGAATCTCGCCTTCCGCTTTTCCGGCAAAAGCCCGGCGAAGGAGAGTTTTTCTGGCGACTCTGTAGGTCACGCCCTCCTCGCGCATTTTTCTGCGCAACGCAGTTTCGTCTGACACGTTTATTCCGTGAAAATTCACGAATACGGCGGACTCTGCGCCGGAGACGGCCTCGTCCAGCTCCTTCAATATTTCTTCTTTCTTTGCTTTAAGCAGTGCCATGATTGTTAAAAAATAAAAAAACGGCTTTTAAGCCGCAAATTCTCCCGGACTGAACCGGGAATCGACCACTGGGCAGGAGCTTACTTTTGTGCCTGCTGTCTTTGCGGTGTCATTAATATATCATAAATCGGTCATTTTGCAACCTGCACCGGAATAGTTCCATTACTGACGGATCCCCCGCCCATTTCGCTGGTCCAAAACACCCCGATCAAGGCCAGAGCGATCAGGCCGATGAACACGAGCAGAACTTTAAAAAAATGTTTGGTGAACATGATTATTTATTTCCCTTTATTAAATTTGCGTTCAGGATATACGTCGGTCGTATATTTGTATTGGCAGTTCGGACATATTACATAACTGCTCTTGCTGTCCGAAGACAGCTGCTTGTTTTCCAAAGACAAAGCGCTTCCGCAGTTCGGGCACTGTTCATGGCTATTCTTTTCTCTGGAAGTATCGCCAGGGTGATATTCCCCCGCCGGCCTGGTCACCTGCTTGCCCATGTTTTCCATATGTATATAGTGTAGCACATTTGGAAGGTCCTGACCGCCCAAAAATAAGGGAGTTTTTTGAAACGAAAACGGCCCAAAAAATCATGCCTTTTTTCAATGCTGTTTAATCAATTGGAGGTAAAACCGTGAAATATAGATACTCCTGCGTCGGAAAACGCATTTCTGTTCCGTCTGAAGCGATTGCTTTGAAAAAATATCTGTATTCCCCGGCTTCATACGATCCTTTGTGAATAAACAGTCCCCCTGACGGCTGAAGAGAGGCATCCTCGATTACGGCGCCGGTCGCTGATTTTTCAATCTGCACGCTGAACCGAGAAGGAGGCGCGTTTCCCGGATCTTTATAAACCGCTCCGAAAGTGAATATTGACGAGTATGCGTTTCCTTCCGCCGGATCCACGCCCTTGCCCGCCATTGATCCTGATTCCGGCAGAGAAATGAATTGCGGAGGCGGAGGGATAAGCGAAGGAACATACACGGGATACGGAACAAGCACCATGCCCTCGCCCCCGGAAAATCCCGGAGGGACGTCGTCCGCGGAGCCTATCCAACTGCCGGAGGGAAAGGTCCGAAAACCGTTGAAGGAACCGTCCCACCCAACCCAGGTGTTTTCATTCACCTCTCCCACTTCCGTATGTCCGGAAGAATCCGCAACCCCGCCGTGTGAAATGGCATAAGAGTATCCGCCTGCATCCCATTGAATGGCAACGTCATAAATATTTTCAATAAGGCTGTTTTGCGGACTGTGTTCAAGCGAAGAAATGGATAAATCTGCCGGCACAAAGCCGAGGCGCGGATCGCCGTTTTTGAAAATTCCTCTTTCCAGGCACTGAGAACACCAAGTGCCCGAACGGCCGACATAAATTTTAAATTCCTCCCGGAGATATCCGTTCACGTAAGTGTCGGACCAGTCATACGCGCTTGAACCGTTGAATATCCAAGCCTGCCAATCATGCCCGTCTCCGTTGCCCGATCCGAAAGAATATTTCGCTTCGTAAAAGTATTGTTCAGGCTCCGGATTTTCCGGCTGAGTGTCTTGATTTTCTTCTTGTCCCGTTTCCTCTTGCGCAACCTGTTCTTCGGGCGGATTTTCCGCATTCTCGTTTGCATTTTCATTTTGAGCGACTGTGTCTTCCGAAGCATCCCCGCTTTCCGCACTTTCCTCAAAGCTGTCGTCACCGCCGCCGGAAGATGTTTCTTCTTCTCCGGTTTCAACAGTATCGGCAGTTTCAACGGAGACATCAGCCTTGGCAACGGCTGTTTCGTTCGCCGGCGCTCTGCCTCCCCATCCGGACCGGACGCGTATTGCGGGCGAAGGAGGAAGTTCCGGAACGGACGGGCTTTCAGCAATAGTGTTGTCCGCGCTTGCCTGGGACGGAATAACATCCATCGCTTGACCGGTGGGCAAAGAAGGAGCAGGAGGCACCTCCGGAATAGAAGCAAAATCAATGGCAGTGGAAGATACCAATGTTCCGGCCGGCGCGAAATCGGAAGAAAAATCGTCTTCCGGCACAGATTCGCCAAAAGTATTTTCCGAGAGCGGTACTTCTTGAGCGATTTCGGAATTTTTAGGCGAATCGCTTTGCATGCCGGATTGTATCGCGGAAGCGAACGCGCTGTTTCCTCCGGCCACGCCGTTGGCGGTGCCGGTGATGAATCCGGAAAATGCCAGCACTCCGTCGGCAAATGCCTGAGACAGCCGATCCGCCCCCTTCACGGCAACGCTGACTCCTTTGACTGCGCCGACGATCAGCGTTTTCTCTTTTTCGGCTGTCGGATCCACTACTGCGAAAATCTTTTCCGCGATCTTGTCGCCCAAGTTCAAATTGGGCGGAGGAATGCACGGCCATCCGCCGGAATCGGCAGAGGATAATCTGCTTAGAGAGTTTTCAATTTCGGCTGTGATGCGGGCGCTTTGATGATTTACATATGTTTCCGAAAAAGCGTGCCCGCTCTCGTCTTCGGACGAATACAGCGGAATATCCGCATTGGCCGGCAGAATGTCCAGCATCCCGCCGAGGCGAAGCGCCTCAATCACTTTATCATTGGCGGAAGTTATATATTTTCCTCCGCCCGCCACCTTGCCGGCGGGAGTAGCCACCCCGTATACCCCGATTGAGCCGGCGGGGATGGTGCCGTTTACAAACGCATTCGGTCTGGTAACCATATCGTAAAATCCGTTGGCATAAAAATTACCCTGGGAATGGCCCACCAAAAGAAGCTTGCGGGTGGCGATTTTCCGACTGGCGTCATTAAGAATTTTTCCAAGATCGTAGTCGCGCACTGATTCCCCTTCCAGCATTTTCTGGTACGCGGAGTCCACCAAGTCCTCAATGCCGGCCAGATGAGTCGGATTATACAGATAATCCACGGTAAGCGCTTCGCCTTGATAATCGCCAGGCAATTTCCCGCGCAGGGCATTCATATTCTCTATGGCTTTTCCCTCAGTGGTGAATACGCCGTTGATGGTGGCCACCGTATATCCGGAAGAAGAACACGCGCGTTCGGCGCCCGCCGAGAGAACCGCGCTCGGGAAGAACAATGCCGGGCACAGCAGAATAAGCATGAGCGCGCGCCTCGTCAATTTTTTAAATGGAAAAGTCATGGCTTTAATCGGGCAAAGTTAAGCTGTCAATGTCGCAAGCCGGGCCGGGAGTTTGGCCGAAACTGCCGAGCTTCCCTTCCAAAAAATCTTCTCTGGCCCGTTTTCTCTCGTCAGTATTAAACTGCAGATTCTTGATGAATTTTTCATATTTGGCGATCTCCGCCATTTGCTCGTCCGTGCGGGAAGATTCCGGCGTATCTCTGGGAACCAGAGAATCGGTCAGGCAGATATCGGCCCGGAATTGCCGTTCCGCTACTTCAGTCACGACGTCCATGTTCACAAACGGCTGAACCGTTTCTTCCTGGAAGGTAAAAGCATACTGCAAAAGCGGAGCTCGGACCCTGGCGGAACTTGGATACTCTTTAAAAACAGCCAGCTCCACATCGTCGCGAATGCCGTTTTTGTTAGTATCAATGCCGGCGACCGTGTCATTCGCTTTCGGACCGGGATCAGGCGGAAGGTTCTTGCCGAGCGCGTCGTCTCTGGCGATCTTGCCGGCGCGAATGCGGGCAGTCTGGGCTTCAATCTTGTCCCTGTTTACGAACTGAACCGCGCGGAAAGTGGCAACGGCAAAATATATTATTAAAACAGCCAGAAAAACATACAAAAGCGTTTTCAGCGCTTTGCGCCATGAAAAATTATTCATTTTAGTATTTGGAATTAGCTTGTAATTCCGGGCGCTTCGCTTCTCTGTGATTTTCCGGGAATCTCCGGGAGAAAAGAAAACGGCCGGACTGAAGGTCCGGCCTCTCTAATACTTGCGATTATATTCTTTGCCGATTATTTGTCAAAAATTTCCGCAACAGAGAAGAAAATCTTACCTATGTCAATAAAGCAATAATCTTACCGCTTTTTTTGCTTGCGCAGGCGCTTCTTTCTATTTTCTATTTGGCCGGCAATGCGGTTGAAAAGATTGGTGGAGGAATAATTATGCCCCCGGCTGTTAAATATTATTTTAGTCAGCAAATCGTCTCCGGTAAAAGGCTTTCCTTTATGGTCCATGCCCAGGAACCGCACATCCGGCTTCAACTTTTTCAGCAACTTGTATAGGCCCGCTTCTTTGTCATACACGATCACCTTGTCCACGTATTTGCATCCTTCCAGGCGGATTTTTCTTTCCTCCAGAGTTTCGATCGGCTTATGCTTTTCCGGACGGTCTCTGGACGGATCAATTTCCAGACCGACGACCAGGTAATCGCACTGCCCTCTTATTTCCTTGAGCATGAGCACGTGCCCGGCATGCAAAAGGTCGAAAGCTCCGCAAGTAAATCCGACAATCCGTTTTTTCGCCATACTGATATGGTAACCCTCGCTTTGCGGAAAGGCAATATTTCAAAATAAGCTTGCATTCTTTACACGTTTTAAAATATTAAAACTTATACAATTCTTGCCATCTTTTTTCTATTTTATAACCGCCATTTCCATTTCGCCGAACAGTGGTGATAGAAGCCAAAACAACATCATCATCTCCTATATCAAGAATAACCAGAGCGGGGCGTTGTTTTACCGCGCCGTTGGATTGGGAAAAAGGAGCTAAAACGACATCCCCAAACTTATAGCGAATCATAGATGCTGTCGGAAGGACCGTAGGAGCGCAGAAAGTTCTTCATGGAAAACTCTCTCCACTCACGGTCCTCCTCTTCGCATCTATTTGATGTCTCAAGAAGGCGCTCATAATGCGACCTCGGCACGACAACGAGATCTTTTTCATTTCTTAAATTTTTGGGTACGGGTATCGTATTCATTTGCATTAAATATGACGATTTTGAAGACTTTTACATTACCGGATGCTGAAATTATATGCACTTCATTAATGGAAAACAACTTTACGAAAGGCATATTTTTCAGTATGATTTGAAACATGAGAAGAATATGGCTGGTAATTTTGGGCGACTCCCTGGCTTTCTGGTTGTCTTTCTTCGCCATGATCATAATAAGGTTTAACGACAGCTTCTCCAGGATGGCTCTTCGGGAACATCTCTTCCCTTTTCTCATCCTCTACGCAACCTGGATCCTGTGCTTCTACCTTTTCGGCCTGTATGACATTGTAAACATCAAGCCTACGATTCCCCATGCCAAGCGCTTTATTTCAGCTTTTGCGATGTGCCTGGCAGTGGGCATGCTTTTCTTCTACCTGGTCCCGATTTTCGGCATAGCTCCGAAAACAAACCTTTTCCTGGAGGTCCTGGGTTTCGGCATCTTCTCCTTCCTTTTGCGCAGAGCGGTTTATTCGCTTTTCTCCAGACAAATAACTCGGGAAGTGGCGCTGGCGGGCAAGACTCCTTACTTGGAAGAATTGCGCCGAATGATAGAGGAAAATCCGCAGTTGGGATTGAAAATAACCTGCTTTAGTTCCGACTTGCACGAAGCTCTTCGAAACTTTTCCGCCAAGAGAGACATGGTCTTCATATTTGAAGAAACTTCCGAGGAAATTCCAAGAAAGGACATGGTGTCCCTCTACAGCAATAAGGCGGAAATCATCGACGTGGCGGAAGCATATGAGCGTTATTTCTATAAAATTCCGGTAAGCTATATTTCCCAGCGCTGGATAGTCGAAAATCTAAGCGCAAGAAAAAATGCCGCTTACGCTTTTTTTTCAAGAATTATCGACATAATTTTCGCCTCCTTGATTTTTGTAATCTCCTCCCCCTTTTGGCTCCTCGGCGCTCTGGCGGTGTATTTTTACGACCGCGGACCGATATTTTACACTCACGACAGAGTGGGCCTCTACGGCAAGCCTTTTCGGCTTTACAAGCTTCGCTCAATGGTAACCGATGCGGAAAAGAACGGCGCGGTATGGGCCGGAGAGCATGATCCGAGAATCACTCCGCCGGGCAGGATTCTGCGCAAACTGCATGTGGATGAAATACCGCAGATGATAAACGTGCTGCGGGGAGATTTGTCCATGGTCGGCCCCAGGCCGGAGCGGCCGGAATTCGTGCGGGAGCTGGAAGAGAAGATTCCCTATTACGACCTGCGCCACGTGATCCGCCCGGGATTCACCGGCTGGGCCCAGATAAAATTCCGGTATGCAAGAAGCGAGATGGACGCCAAGGACAAATTTGAATACGATTTGTATTATCTTAAAAACCGGAATATCTTTCTGGATTTCGGAATTATCTTGCGGACGGTGCAGATAATTTTTACGCATTGAAATGGAAAGATTAAAAAATTTTTTCCTGAGAAATACTAGCGACAAGCAGACGGTGACCAAAAATGCTTTTTGGCTTTTTTCCAGCGAAATTCTAAGCCGTTTGTTCAAAATAATTCTTGTCATATATGCGGCAAGAACGCTTGGGGCCAGCGGATGGGGAATTTTTTCCTATGCCGTATCAATCGGAACTTTATTGATGACTTTTTCAGATCTAGGAATAGGTAATCTAATCACAAGGGAAGCAGCACAAAAAAAATACGGCTACAAGCCGTTTATTTCCACTGCTTTCTTTATAAAAGGCATAGCTCTGTCATTAAGCGTTTTGCTGGTAATCTTTTTCAGCCCTCTAATATCTCATGTACCGGAAGCAAAAACACTATTCCCTGTTATTGCAGCCTTGCTGCTCTTTGATTCGTTGAGAAACTTTGGGTTTTCAATAAACAGGGCGTTTGAAAAAATGGAAAAGGAAACTATTGTCATGACGATAGTGAATATTATCATTTTGGCACTCGGCGTACTTTTGCTTGAAATAAACCCAGTTCCAGAATCTTTAGCTATAGCATATGCAGTTGGTAGCGCCGCAGGATTCATTGCAATATTCATAATGATAAAAAATGAAATAGCCGGATTGTGGTCCAAGATCGACAGAAGCTTGATCAAATCCGTATTTAGAACGACTTTCCCCCTTATACTTATAACTCTTTTTGGAACTATAATATCCAACACCGACATATATATGCTTGGCATTTGGAAAACTCCTGGTGAAATAGGACTTTACGCCTCAGCCCAAAGAATTCAACAATTCATCCTTATTTTCCCGTCAATGATTGCCACTGCCTCATTCCCTCTTTTTTCACGTCTCGCGGAAACAGACAGGGAGAAATCAAGAAGTGTTCTGGAAAAAATTCTATCATTTACTATGCTTATCGGCATTCCGGCTGCAATCGGCGGCGCTATTCTTGCTGGAAACATAGTTTCTATAGCCTTGGGTCAGGAATATCTGGGCTCCATATCTTCCCTGCGTATTTTTATGATAATGCTATTTGTGTCATTCCCTCTTGTGCTTTTGTCAAACGCCGTCTTTGCTTATGACAAACAGAAGGAAACCGCATCCGCATACATAGCAGGAGTAATTGCAAACATATTATTGAATTTTATTTTCATCCCGAAATATGGAGCCGGAGGAGCCGCACTGGCTACTCTCATATCCACGTCTGTCATTACTTTAATTATTTGGGAAAAAATGAAAAAAATAAATTATTTTGAAATTTTGCCGAAGCTGAAGAATATCTTCGCAGCCTCTGCGCTAATGGTATGTTCTGTATTACTATTACGCTATCTGGGAATAAATGCGATAATAAATGCAGTAGTTTCTTTCTTTATATATTTCGGAATTCTGTATATATTCAAGGAATCGGCATTAAGGGACGTAAGGGAAATAGTTCATCAGTGGTTTGATAAATGATGAATTCCAAAACAATTAAGCGTTATGCGTATAAAAAATAATTTTTTAGTAATATCAAACCATGACAATGATGTCAGCTGGGTTCCGGAATACGCGGACGATTACCTTATCTATGATCGAAGTGAAAATTCTGTCCTCCCGGATACTATTGACGAGAAAAAAATAATCCGAAGCAAAAATATCGGGTTTAATCTTTATGACTACTTTACATTCATCATTGATAATTACGACAATCTCCCCGATCGGGTAATTTTTGTAAAAGGAAACGTGTTTCCGAGGCATGTATCCAGAGAATTTTTTGACCGGATTGCCAACAGCAATTTTTTTACTCCAATCGAAGATTATAAGACCTTTAAAACATATTGGCCTGTCTGCTTTGTCTCTTCCGACGGAGGATTTTGTGAAATTAACAACAGCTGGTATACAAAACATTATGCTACAAAATATTTCCGTACCTATAATGACTTTATATCCTTTTGTTTTAAAAATCCCCCTATCCCGCGCTATGTGCGTTTTGCCCCGGGCGCGAATTATATCGTACCGAAAGAAAACATATTGAAATTTCCAAGAGTATTTTATGAAAATTTAAAGATGTTTATTTCTCATTGTCCGCTTCCCGGCGAAGCTCATATAATAGAACGAGCTCTATATACCTTATGGACGTGCAATTTTGAATTGAATGAAAAAATGCTTGTTCAACTCAAAGAAAATATCCAGATGCAGTCAACACACAAGAATAGATATTCTTTATTAAAGCGTTTTTTCTTTAGATTAATACGACACATAAATGGCTAAACGAATTTTCATTACCGGTGCAACGGGATATGTAGGGAAAAATCTAATGAAAGCGCTTCTGCTTAAGGGCCACGACGTATACGCGCTCAAAGGAGACATTGCTGATCAGATTTCCCTTCCGGGAAATATCGATGTCATCTATCACTGCGCTGGGGTTATAAAGAAAAAAGAGGAAATGGAAAGAGTGAACGTGCTCGGAACGGAAAACATTATTAAAGCTGCGCAGGAAAACAATTGCGTGTTGATTCATCTTTCCAGCGCTGGAATTATCGGCAGTACGAATCAAGCCGTGTTGGACGAAAATACCGCTTGCCGCCCGAGAAACGACTACGAGATGACGAAATACAGAGCGGAGATAGCCGTAAAAAACGCAGTGAAAAACGGATTGCGCGCCCGAATATTGCGGCCAGTGGTCATTTTCGGTCCCGATAAAAAGACAGAGGGCGACAGCTTTTTTGAACTCTTGAAAAGCATGAGAAAGGGCTACTATATGAATATCGGAAAAGGCGTATGCAATATGGTGCATATTGATGAAGTGGTAAAAGCGCTTCTGGCGCTCGGCGAAGCGGACACTCCGTTCGGAGACACATATATATTGGGCAATCATCTGCCTTACGCCGAGATGGATAAGATAGTCAAAGGCGCCAGTCCGGCGGTCTTAAAGAAAACCATGTCTTTTCCCTATCCGGTCGCGCTCGCCGCAGCCTCTGCACTATCTTTGGCCGCGATGATTTTCCGTAAAAAAAATCCGCTGACTTTTTCGCGCTTGCGAGTTTTAACCGATAACAGGATTTATTCCCAGGAAAAAATAGAAAAGGGCATGCATTTTCAAAACAGCTTCCCGGTGGAGGAATATCTGAAAAAAACGTGCGAAAAATATATTGCTGACGGAGCGCTTTCCTAATTTTCAAATTTTCTTGTGCAGTTTAAGCATTATGCCCTTTACTCCATTCGGCATAATCTTGAAGAGCGGGTAAAGAATTATTTTTGCAAGACCCGTCGCTCTGGCAAGGAAATAACCGGGATAAAAATTCCTATGTTCTTTTGCAAACAAAAGATTCTGCTTCAGGCGTATAAATTTGTCCTGAGAATTGTATCCGCCGGGACTAAAACGATACTGTACCGAAAATGACGGCAAGTTCGCGAATTTGCCCGTCCGTCCCAGCCGGAGCCACAAGTCATGGTCCTCGGACATTTTCTCGACGGTATATCCCCCGATTTGTTTCACCGCGTCCGCCTTATACAAAGCGCTTGAATGAATGAAACAGTTCATGCGCAAGATCTTTTTCCGGATTTCCGAATCCGTCTGGGGCATGAGGTACCTGGCAATTTCTTTTCCTTCTTCATCGACTATCACCGCCCCAGTTCCGCACAGCGCTAATTCCGGATTCTTCTTAAGAAAATCCACTTGCTTAAGCAGCTTGTCTTCGTCCAACCATTCGTCATCCTGGTCAATTTCCGCTATATATTCTCCCCGGGCCATTCCGAGCGCAACATTCCTTGTTTTCTGCACCCCGAGATTGCGTTCATTCTTTAAAAATCTTATCCGCGGATCATTTCCGGCCGATCGCAAAACAATGGCTTCCGTATCATCGCTGGAACCATCGTTAATTATTATAAATTCAAAATCGTCAAAAGTTTGAGACAGAGCGCTTTTTATCGCCCTGCTTATCCACTTCCCGCCGTTGTAAGCGGGTAAAATAATCGTTACTTCCGGTTCGTTTTTCTCCGGCATATCTTCGCCATTGTAACACGTTCCAAACCTTTCATATAGTTTAATTTTATGTATAATCTAAGCATATGAAAGGAATAATACTGGCGGGCGGAAACGGCACAAGGCTATATCCTCTGACCATGGCTGTCAGCAAACAGCTTCTGCCCGTGTATGACAAACCCATGATTTTCTATCCGATGTCCGTCCTTATGCTCGCCGGCATCAGGGACATATTGATCATTTCCACGCCTCAAGATCTGCCGAATTTTAAAAAACTTTTCGGCACCGGAAAAGATTTCGGCCTGCGCCTCTCTTATGCCGAACAGCCTTCCCCCGACGGCCTGGCTCAGGCATTTATAATAGGGAAAAAATTCATCGGGAAAGATAATGTTGCCATGATTTTGGGAGACAATATATTTTACGGAAACGGGCTAACCAAGCTTCTCAAAGAAGCAGTGGTAAAAAAGACCGGGGCCACAGTTTTCGGATACTATGTAAACGATCCTGAAAGATTCGGGGTGGTGGGTTTTGACCGCAAGGGCGCGGTAAATTCAATTGAGGAAAAACCGAAAATGCCGAAATCCAATTACGCCATCACCGGCCTGTATTTCTATGACAATCGGGTATCGGATTTCGCGAAGAAAGTAAAACCAAGCAAAAGAGGAGAACTTGAAATAACCAGTTTGCACCAGATGTATCTGGACGCCGGGGACCTGGAGGTGAAGCTTCTTGGCCGCGGCTTCGTGTGGCTTGATACGGGAACCATAGATTCCCTGACTAAAGCGAACGATTTCGTGAAAATCGTTGAAGAAAGGCAGAATATGAAAATAGGCGCAATAGAGGAGATTGCCTACGATAACGGATGGATCGACAGAAATACCCTGCTTCGCATTTCAAAAAAATATGGCAATTCTCAATATGGAGAATATCTTTCAAAAATAGCGGGGATAAAAAAATGAAGGCAATTCCGACAAATATCAAAGGGGTTTTGATTATTGATCCAGATGTGTTTGAAGACAAGCGCGGATGGTTTATCGAATCCTTCAATAAAAAAAAGGCGAAGGATATCGGCCTTGACGCTGATTTTGTGCAGGATAATCATTCTTTTAGCGCGCGAAAAAATACCTTAAGAGGGCTGCATTTTCAAAATAAGCCGTTCACTCAGACAAAATTGATCAGATGCGTCAAAGGAGCAATTATGGATGTAGTGGTAGATCTCAGAAAAGAATCGCCTACCTATAAAAAGTGGGCGTTCGTTGAATTATCTGAACAGAACAGAAATATGCTGTTCATCCCGAAAGGGTTTGCCCATGGCTTTCTGTCTCTTACCGATAATGTTGAGATAGAATATAAAGTTGACAATTATTACGATCCCAAATCAGAGAGAGTGATCCGTTTTGACGATCCGGAAATCGGCATTGAGTGGGGAACAACAAATCCGATCCTTTCGGAACGGGATCGGGAAGCTCCCCTCTTAAAGGATTGCGACATCCAATTTTAATAATATGAAAATCTTAGTTACAGGCGGGGCGGGATTCATAGGTTCGAATTTCATCCTGTACATGATGGAGAAATATCCGGATTACGAAATTATAAATCTGGACAAACTTACTTACGCCGGAAATTTAGAGAATTTGAAAAGCGTATCCGGCAACCCGAAATACAAGTTCATCAAAGGCGACATCTGCGACAGAAAGGCCGTGAAAGAAGCGATGAGCGAATGCGATGCTGTTGTTCATTTCGCGGCCGAATCCCATGTGGACCGGTCCATAACCGGCCCTTCTGTTTTCATAGAAACCAATGTTGTCGGCACAGAAATCCTGCTTGAAACAGCGTTGGATCTGGGAATCAAAAGATTTCACCACGTTTCCACGGACGAGGTTTTCGGGACTCTGCCCCTTGAAGACAAAAGCCAGAAATTCAATGAAAAAACTCCGTATGCTCCGCGGTCCCCTTACTCTGCATCCAAAGCTGCCTCAGATCACCTTGTTAGAGCTTTTATAGAAACATACGGTATTCCCGCAACCATATCAAACTGCACCAATAACTACGGACCTCTCCAATTTCCTGAAAAGATAATTCCCCTCTTCATCACAAATGCCTTTGAGGATAAAAACCTCCCCATTTACGGGCAAGGAAAAGCTGTTCGAGATTATCTTTTTGTAACTGACCACTGTAAGGCAATTGATTTGATCTTGCACGACGGGAAAATCGGCGAAACATATTGCATCGGCGGAGATTCCGAAAGAAACGGGGTTGAAATCGCCGATACAATCCTGAATTCTCTCGGCAAACCGGCAAGCTTGAAAACTTTTGTAGAAGACCGCAAAGGGCATGATATGCGCTACGCTATGGATTATTCAAAAATAGAGAGAGAACTAGGCTGGAAACCATCGGTAAATTTTGAAGAAGGGATAAAGAAAACGATAGAATGGTATCAGAATAATACAAAATGGGTAAATCACATAAAGTCTGAATGAAAATATTAGAAATCAAAAAATTAGCCATACCTGAAATAAAAATTATCAAATTTGCCAGATTTTGCGACGACCGAGGATATTTTACGGAAAAATTTCGCAAAAGCGATTTATTAAACATCCCGAGCTTGGAAGGCTTGAAAAATGCTGAGTTTGTCCAGACAAACCAAATTTTTTCAAAAAAAAATACTATCCGCGGCCTGCATTTTCAGTGGAATCCTTATATGGGTAAATTGGTACACATTGTGTGTGGGCGCATGACTGAGATAATCCTTGACATACGCATAGGGTCGCCAACCTTCGGAAAATCTATTTGCTATGACATGCGAACAGATGTTAGAAAAGACAACGATGAATGGATCTGGGTTCCGCCCGGCTTCGCTCACGGCAATTTTTATAAAGAAGATTCAATAATGGAATACTATTGTACCGGTGAATATAACGAGAACAGCGAAGCTGGAATTTCTCCATTGGCAAAAGACATCAATTGGTTTCTTTGTGATAAAAAAGACAAAGAAGAATTTGACAAAATATCGTCTAAGGGCCTTCTTTCCGACAAGGACAAAAAAGGATTTTCTTTGAGCGATTGGGAAAGGGATGATAGATCAAAAAATTTCATTTATGAGGAGTTAATTCAAAAGAAACTTTGTTGATATGAAAAAAATTCTTTTCACCGGCGGAAGCGGGCTTCTGGGAGGCGAATTCAGAAAAATATTTCCTGAGGGACTGTTCCCTTCACATGCTGAATTCGATATTGCAGATTACGGCGCAATGGAGAAGTATTTGAAAGACAAGAGTGTTTCAATGATTGTGCATTCTGCCGCTTTTATTTCCCCTCCCAAAATAGATCGCGATCCATTGCGAGCCCTGGAAACAAACATCGGCGGAACAGTTAATGTGACCAAATTATGCATGAAGCACAAGATAAAAATGGTTTATATAAGTTCTGATTATATATTCAAGGGAGATAAAGGAATATATAAGGAAGAAGATCCGGTATATCCGATAAACAAATACGGCTGGTCAAAGCTCGGCGGAGAATGCGCCGCAAGAATGCATGATAATGTGCTTATAATAAGAACCACTTTCGGACCGGACATTTTTCCTTATAAGCAGGCGTTTGTCGATCAATGGACCAGCAGGGAAAAAGTGTCAGTAGTGGCTGATATTATTTTTAAACTGATAAAAAAGAACGCTAGAGGCGTTTATCACGTAGGAGGAGAGAGGAAAACTGTCTTTGAATATGCAAAAAAGGTAAGCCGGGATAAAAAAATAGGCAAGATCCGTAGAAAAGATGTTCCTTTTAAAATTCCAAGGGACACTTCTCTGAATTGCGCCAAGCAGAATAAACTGCTAAAAATAAAGATATGAAAATATTAATCGGCGGAGGGGCCGGATATGTAGGATCAAGACTGATACCCGAACTAATAGTTCGAGGGCATACTGTTGACGTTGTAGATTTGCTTTGGTTCGGTAATCACTTGCCGAAAGAAGTGCGGGTAATCAAAAAAGACCTTTTTGACATCTCCCATGAAGATATGGAGGGGTATGATCAGTTCATCTTTTTGGCAGGATTGTCAAACGATCCAATGGCTGAATACGATCCGGCCAAGAATTTCGTATACAACGGAGCTTTGCCATCGTACCTGGCTTATGAAGCGAAAAAGGCGGGAATAAAAAGATTTATTTATGCTTCCTCCTGCTCAGTATACGGCTATACAAAAGATAAGATTTTCGACGAAGAGTCTCCTGCTATCTGCGATTATCCTTATGGAATATCAAAACTACAAGGGGAAAGAGGAGTAATGCAAATGCATGATGATAATTTCTCTGTGATTTCGCTACGCAAGGGTACGGTCTCTGGATACAGCCCGCGCATGCGGTTTGAGCTGCTCGTCAATACTTTGTTTAAGTCAATAATGGCTGACGGAAAAATTATTGTGAACAATCCGGATATATGGAGGCCTGTGCTTGATATAAGAGATGCTGTTCAGGCATACGTTAAGTCAGTGGAATCAGACTATTCCATGAGCGGGATATTCAACATAGCGTCAGGCAATTATACTGTAGGGCAGGTGGCAGATATCGTACACTCGGAATTAAAGAAAGTGACAAAAAGAGACGCAATTATGGAAGTAAAAGGAATAAAAGACTTCAGAAATTATAAAGTAAGTATAAAAAAAGCCGAATCAGTCCTTGAATATGCCCCAAGATACGGCATAGAGGATATCGTCAGGGATATATACAAACATATAGATGAATATGGAGATTTTTCAAACGATTATTATTACAATATAAAGATCTTCAAAAATATTGATAAATCAAAAATAATATGAATGAAGAAATAAGCAACAAAAATGAAAGCGAAAAAAAAGAGGAGCTGAAAAAGGCGATGCAGACATTCTTTGAGTATTTAAAAGTAGAAGATAAACCTGAAAGATCAGATGCAATCTTCCTATTTGGCGGATCTACCGTCGGTCCAGCGGAGAAGGGGGCTGAACTATACAAGAAGGGGTATTCCGAGCATGTAGTCGCTATTGCCACAAAAGGATCATTCAGCAACAAAGACTGGGAGGTCCCTGAAAATGAGAAGTACAAAGAAGTATTAGAAAAGCTGAAAGTGCCTCCTGAGGCCATCTTGACAGAAAGCATTTCGGATAACACTCTAGTAGAGGCGAGAGAAGCTATTCCTTTCATAAGGAAAAACGGCATAGATCCAAAGCAGATTATCATAGTTTCCCGCCCTATTCACCAGCGCAGGGCTTGGGCCACTTTTCAAGAACAACACCCGGAGATCAAATACATAAACTGCCCAGCTGACGAACCATTAGACATGGATGATCTAGATACGAGAAAGCGTCTTGTGGCAGAAGCGGAAAGATTGCTAAACTATTCGAAAAAAGGAGATGTGAAAAAACAGGAAATTCCATATAGTATTTTAAGAGCAGCAGCACGTATAAGGATTGACTTAAAGAATAATGGAGAATATACCACAGACTATCATTGATTGCCATAAAATATTTTTTCTTCTTCTATTGACATCGGAGAATTGTAAAAGCTTTTTGCATTGTGCACAACGTCAATCTTTCCAAAGAGAGGTCTGAGCTTATATCTCCAATATTGGGTTTCGGCAAAACCCGGATACCACCCAACCGTACCGCCGAAATAAATAATGAGAGCGGTTACGATGGCGTCCATAGGCAACGCTCCCTCCCACTGCATCTGTATCTGCGGAGATAATATGTCAATCGCATCCGAAAGCTTTTCCTTGTCAGAAAAGTGCTCAACAAAAAAAGCCCTATTGAGCATCACTCCTCCCCAGCCGGCAAAGTACATATTCCGAACATACCAAGGGATGGATTTGTTTCGGATCCTTAATATTGAAGTTACCCCTCCCCCGCTGTAATGGTGGTTTGATTTGATGCAATTCCAATCGAATTTCAGCTTCCTTATTTTCCCAAGAACCAAAGAGTCGTCTTCCAGAATCATCATAAAATCCTCTTTTGAATTTTGCGCGGCATACAGCAATCTATCCAGATAAGACATCAACCGCTCTTTGGATAAGAAAAAAAGCGTGGTGCCGTTTCCGGATCTGTTGGTCATGTACTCATACTTGCAATTGAAATGCGCGGCTATATGGCTCATATCGTCCCCCTGATCGCAAAACAAATGAACTGTGCCTGAGGGATATACCTTCCTGAATGAATCAAGGACAGTAATGACACATTTGGGCCTCTTGTAGCATTGATAGAAAGCGCACACCGACGGTTCATCATACACATTGCCATTAGACCTTAAATAATTAAAAATGGCGAAGCACCTCAAAAACATGCTCTGTAGTCTAAACCTTATGCCGTAGGAAATTCTTTCCCGTAAAGTTTTTTGGACCATAACCCGTCAATTATATCCTACGAATGCATATAAGGTAAATACATGATAATATTTTCTCATGGGAACAACGGCCGTAAGCGTATGCATACCGACTTTTGAGGCGCATGGTAGAGCCATTGAATTGCTCTCCAGGAGCTTTGATATGCTTAAAAAGCAGACATTCAAAGATTTTGAAGTAGTAGTTTCCGATAATTCCGATAATGATGACATAAAGAATTTCTGCGAGAGGCCGGAATATGCTTCGTTAAATATTAAATACTCCAAGAATCCGAGAAAAGGAATATCGGCAAACACCAACGAAGCAATAAGGGCCGCCTCCGGAAAATTGATAAAAATATTATATATGGACGATTTTTTGAGCGGAGAAAATTCTTTAAAGGAGGTTGTGGATAATTTCAAGGGCCATTGGTTGGTTACCGCCTGCGCGCACAGTGAAAAAAATGGCAAAATAATGAAACCGCATTTCCCATCTTTCAATAATAAGTTAAAAATGGGGGAAAATACCATAGGGAGCCCTTCGGTGCTTGCCATTACAAATGAAAATCCTTTATGGTTTAATGAAAATTTGACCTGGGTGCTGGATTGCGATTATTACCAAAGACTTTATGAAAAATATGGAGAGCCGACCGTTTTAAACAACATAAACGTTATCATCGGGCTTGGAAAGCACCAGACAACCAAACATTTAGGCTTTTGGGAAAAAAGGAAAGAAATTAAATATATGAAGAAAAAATATCATGAATAAAATATTAATCACGGGAGGAACCGGCCGGCTGGGCAAAGAACTGCAAAAACATCTTGCGGGGCACTATGTCGGAACAGAAGACTTTGACTTTACCGGGAAAATACCGGAAGCGGAATATGATCTGATTGTGCATGCGGGCGCGTACACGGACGTGCGCAGGGCCGAGCATGAAGATAAAGAAAAATGTTTTATGGTAAACGTTTATGGCACTTTTAATCTGATAAGCCACTACAAAAACACGCCTTTCATATACGTTTCCAGCGAGTCTGCAAAATATCCGTTCAGCGTATACGCTTTAAGTAAAAAGCTGGCCGAGGAGATAGTAGAGGCGCATCCCCGGCACCTTATTTTGCGCACGTTGTTCAAACCGAATCCTTTCCCTTTCCCTATGGCTTACATTGATCAATATACCCAAGGAGATTATGTGGATGTGATTGCCGAACTTCTGGCCAAAAGAGTAAAAGAATGGGACAGAAAAACCAGCTCGCTGGAGTATTTGGGAACCGGCCGCAAGACTATGTTTGAGTTGGCAAAAAGAACGCGCCCGGATGTGGTGCCCAATAATGTAGACGATTACGTTAAAGAGGCAGGAGTTTATATCCCGAAGGATTACTTATGATAATTACAGAGTTATACAACGGCCAAGGACTGGGCAACCAGCTTGCCTGCTATGTGGCAACGAGAGTTTTTTCCTTAGATAATGGATATGATTTTGGTATCAAATCCCCTGAAAAATTTAAGGCGGGAAATTTTATGAATCTTGATTTCGGATGTAAGGTGACAGGCGGAAAAGGCCCGGAGGGCGGACCGCCCAAAACCTTGCCCGAAGGCATGCAGTATTATTACACTGAAAGAAAAATCATCCACCCATTTTCCGGAGCAGACATCAGAACATATGACAAAAATCTGGTAAACATTAAAGATGGCACAAAAATAGACGGATTAATGCAAGACGAGCAATATATTTTTCACCGAAAGGATGAAATAAAAAAATGGCTCCAGGTGAAGGAAGAATATGAATGCTATGACTACGCCGATGACAACACCTGCGTCATAAATTTCCGGGGCGGAGAGTATGTCAGGCATCCGGAATTTTTTTTGAGAAAAGAATATTGGGAAGATGCCGTAAGGCATATGCGAAAAATCAATCCGAATTTCCGATTCATTGTAATTACCGAAGATGTTTCAACAGCCAAAAAATTCTTCCCGGATTTCGGGGTATTTCATTTCAGTATTGCAAAGGATTATGTCGTGGTTAAAAACGCCCATTATCTCATCATGTCCAATTCCAGCTTCGCTTGGTTTCCCGCCTGGCTTAGCGAGAGTCTAAAATTCTGCATTGCACCGAAATATTGGGGCAGGCACAACGTTTCGGACGGATACTGGAGCCTGGGATACAACATTACGAAAGGGTGGAATTACCTGGACCGGGAAGGGAATCTCAACGATTATGATACATGCTTAAAGGAACTGAAGGCGTATATGGAAAGACATAAAGATTATTATCAAAATCAGGCTCCCGTTTTCATGCCGGCCCCAAAAGGCATGAAGGCAAAAGCCAAACAATTGCTTCCGAAAAGCGCCAGAAGGGCCGCCAGGGCGGTGATTTACAAGATGCAGAGCGCAAAAAACTTCGTAAGAACTTCCCTTGAACTGAAAAAAGAAAAAGTCAGGCAAAAGGCCTGGGTATCAAAAATAGAACTGGACGAATATAAGAAAAGGATCAAGGTATACGACCTGTTTTATCTGCTCAATGAACTTGATCTCCTGGAAATCAGGCTTAATATATTGAACGATTACGTGGACCAATTCGTGATCGTGGAGAGCACGGAAACTTTTTCCGGAATGCCCCATGAACTGCAATACGAGAAACACAAGGAGCGGTTCGCAAAATGGAAAGACAAGATAACCTATTACGTGGTGAATGATTTTCCTAAAGACACTTCCTTGTTTGAAATGGCAAAGAATAACAGCAACGTAGGCGCCGGAGAGCATTACTGGGTACGGGAATTCTATCAGAAAGAAAGCGCGAAAAAAGCACTTGCGAAGCTTAATCTGAATGACACGGACGTGGTATTTGTGTCCGACTTGGATGAAATATGGAACCCAATAAAATTAAAAGGGCTTACCGATTTTTCAAAAAGCGAGATAATCCGCCCAAAGCAGCTTGCATACTATTACTATTTAAACAATCGTTGTAACGAAGTAAACGGTTGGACGGGGACAATTGCCGTTCAATACAAAACTATAAAAGAAAATTGCCTGAATGATCTGCGTACCAGAAAAAAGACTAGATATGCCGAGGTTAACGATGGCGGATGGCATTTCGGATTTATGGGAGGAGTGGAAGGAGCAAAAAGAAAAATGGCGGAATGGCGGCACCCAGCCTATGCAGACTGGCTGGAAACTTTAGAAGATAGAGTGAATAAAAACGTGGATTATCGAGGCCGAAAATTCAAATACTGGACCGACGAATCAGATTTGCCGGACTACGTTTTGAAAAACAAGGATAAATACCGGAAGCTTTTCAAGTAAAGAGGAAATTTTTGACCGTCTTCCTTATTTTCCGCAAGCGCCTTTTGATACCGTATAAGATCTTAAAATAATCCAGAGCCATTCCACTGTACGATTTGTTCACGGAAACTATGCTGTATGCCAGTTTTCTTTCTTGAATTATTAAAGAAAAATCAATGTTTTTATTCACTCCTAAAATACAAGCCGCGGCGCCAGTTTCAGCCATAGTCTTATCCAAAAAAATTATTACATCCTCATCCATCTTGATCAATTGCTTGTTGAAGTCGATGCCTGTTCTGTTTAAAGTATTGATCACTTTCAGCAGACTAGGATCCATAATTAAGTAAAAATCAAAATTATCCAGAAGCTCGATATATTGCCTGCTGCCACCGGAACATTCCAGCTGGATAAAAGATACTTTGTTGTTCCGCTTAATAGTATTTATGCCCCCGAGTATTACTTGATAATCCATTCCTTCAACGTCTATTTTCAGAAAATCAATGAAGGATATGCCGTGATTTTCCACATAATCATCCATTTTACGCAGAGAAAAACGTTCGCCAGTGTCAAAAGAGGCTAAACTCCAATGCGGGATAAATGACTGAACGTTCTTGTAATAAACGCAGTTGTCTTTGTCGGCGTCTGATAGTCCGAATTCATTGAGAATTATATTGTGCTCGCCTAAATTCGAAATTTTCCGTTTTATTGAGGCAATAGCCTCCGTATTAGGTTCGAACAAATGATACTCGCAGTCGTTTTTTATCTTAAAATAATCAATATCGTCTCTTGAACCAACATCAAAAACCGTTTTGAAGTTCCAACTCAGCTTTGCAAAAATATCTAGCTCTTCTTTTCCCATATGCATGCTGACCGCAATAGTCTCCTTTTCAATTAAGGCAAACGCCAAGATTATGAAAAACCAATAAAATGAAAGACTGTCATCAAAGAAAATAGATACGGATAAAGCAAAAAGAATCGCCAGTAGCGCAATATTTGTCAGGCTGAAGGAAGATTTGATCCTTTCCGTTAAGTTTTTAAAAGCGCAATACAATAAGTATATGAAACTTAGGATGCCTAGTATGCCTCCCCACAGCCATATTTCAAGATAGGTGTTATGAGGACCTGAATTTATTGGATTGCCTTTTTTATCTACAAGTCCGAAATCTTTGTGCGTATCCGGACCTATGCCAAGGGGATGAAGAAGCACATATTTCAAATAGAACGGCCACGCAATGAGCCTAGGCTCAACGAGTTTTATGTCAATCGTTCCTTCCAATTCTTCCTCTTTATTCTGATATATAACTACCCCAGTAGTATATTCTCGCAAGGTGGAAACTATATTCGGCTGATGAATAAAAGTGAGGACCACTCTGTGCACGAATGCCTCCTGTCGATCTATGGGCAACATCCCCTGACCCAAAATAAGTATAGCTAAGATTACTCCGGAACCGAAGAAGATTTTTTTCCAGGTGAATTCATGAAATATGTATACGACTAAAATGAAACCCATTCCTATTATAAGGCTTACCAAAGACCCTCTTGACCCCGTCCAGAATATTAGAGAAACCATGGAAGCGGACAAGAAAATATACAGAGCCTTTATCCATTTGTTCCGATGCTCGAATAATGAATAAGAAACAAAAAACATTGCCGGGATCAATAAGATCTTTGAAATGGTATTCGGATTTATCGTAAAACCCAGGAAATGTATTTTTAAATTTATGCCAAGATATGTGCCGGGATACAGGAAAATAAAAAAAGCATATATCGCCGGAACCAGCATGGCATATAAGCAATATCGCGCATACGCTTTGTTCCCCTGAGCATAAAAAAGAATCAAAAGAAAAATGCCAATTCCGATTAAAAAAGTTCCTAGCTCCAAAATCATATTGAAATTGGGCTTCATGCCGGACAATGAAGCCGAAATCCATCCCAGAAATACTGACCCCAACATTACACATACGGCAATTAATATTTTTCTCGGTATTGATGCGAAAAAATCCTTCATTTTTGAGCCCTTTAACATGAAAAGAGCTGTGGAAACACACAAGATCACAAATATTATTTCAAAGGGCTTTGGTATAAACGTGCCGGCAAAGTTCCCTTCCCTATATAGCAGGGCAACAAGTCCAAGAAGTAAAAGTCCCTTGTTTATCTTTTCCCAGGAAAGATTCATTTTCTGTGTGTCCCAATCTGATAAAACTTTCCCCTTAAGCCGTCAAATAATCCCCGAAGAACATACCATGGTATCTTGATGTCTCTGCTTCTAACCGCCTGCTTGGTGGCAGCCAGACCGGCGAATAATGCTATTCCAAGATAAAACAGGCGCGCATTATAAATGCCGTATTTCTTTAGGTATTCCTTAAGTAAGAATTGGTTTCGAATCGCGTAATATGAAAAAATCGGCGTGGCAGTATTTTTAAAGGAAACTTTTTTATCAAAATACGCATCTCTCACAAAAATAACATTTGTATACAGAGAAGCGATAAATCCATAAGTGGTATCATCGCTATAAATGAAAAATCGCTTGTCAGGAAAACCTATTTGGGCAACAATATCTCGGTGAATAAGCATTCCCTCAAAACATCCGACATTGACAAAAGCAAAATCTTTGCCGTTTTTAAAGGAGATATTATTCATAAAAGTCATTCTGCATATTGAAGGATCAAATATAACTTCAAACATGAACTCATATTCCTTGTTTGATGGATCAACTTTGTTTGCATTGATACATTTTGATATATGCCCGTAGCTTTTCATTTTTTCCAGACAATCAGGGCGAGGTGTTACGTCATCATCCATAAGCCAGATCCATTCCGATCCACGCTCGTAGGCCATCTTCACACCCTCATGAAAGCCACCGGCGCTTCCGGTATTTTTACCGAGATTTCTATATTCTACAAGCTGATTATCTCCAAATTTGTCCCGGATCATATCCTCCGTACCATCTTTAGAATCGTTGTCAATTATAAAGATATGGTTGACAGGGACAGTTTGCCGCAAAATTCCATTCAAACAATTCCTTAAGAGTTCTTTTCTATTATGCGTTACCACAACCGCCGAAATTTTTTCTGAAACCGCGTTTTTTTTCATATAGGAAATTTAATAAATCTCACGAAGCAATTCAAGATCCTTCTTGCTCTTTCTAAGAAGATCTATGTTTTTTATTTCCAGGCTTTTCAATACATCAATTCCTTTTGGATCCTTTACTGCTTTTTCATAGGCCTGGGATATGACTGCAAAATCCTTTATGAAACAATGCCCGCCCGCACCCCTTCCGCTCTTATGCACAGGTTCGGAGTACCTGTTGGGTATTAACGGATCCGCTTTTATGGCTCTGTTGATATTGGCCCAATCGGCGCCAAATTTTAGGGCCAAATCATACATAAGATTAAAAAAAACAATTTGGGTAAAGGCCATAGAATTATGAATATATTTTATGAGCTCGGCTTCTTCGTATGAAACTATGGAGAAAAACGGAGAAGGAGGAAGTATGGTTAGAAGGAGCGAGGCCGCCTTTTTATGCTTTCGGGAATTCTTTTTTATACCGACAATATTAAAAAAAGGATTGCTTGCATCATTGGCGGCGGTATCCTCGCTCAAAAATTCAGGACTGTGAATAATGAGGCGGTCTTTGAATTTATTTTGCAAGATGCGGGTGAGGCCTGGGCTCACAGTGGACTTGATGACCACAACCTTATTTCGGCCGGCCAGAGGAATAACTTCTCTCAATACTCCGTCATAAAAGGATCCGTGGCGCGTAGGGGTCGGAACCGCTATGAATATTACGTCGCACTCTTTGATTTCTTCTTTGTTTTTGATATAAGGACGCTCTTTTGAATATCGGGTAACTTTATATCCTCTGCGTTCAAAATCATCCGCATAATTCTTCCCGATATATCCTTGTCCGATAAATCCTATGCGGAGTTTCTTTTTTGCCATATGTAAATAATACTAAGCTATATTAAGAATAAAAACAACAAATCAGAATTGATAAATATCCTTAAAATGAAAGATTTATAATCTTACCCAGCTTTCGGGTATTAAATCGGAATCGTCCAGCCTATTGTTCCCAAACCATTGTTTAGGGGCAACGACTATCTTGTTCGGGTTATCTGAAAGCCATGCCGACCACCAGGAAAAAGTACTGTTGGCGATTATGAAATTCCGGCCCGCACTCATTAAAATAAGATGCCCTTCCCATTTCTTGCCGGAACATTCCTTTTCGGCGATCAAGGTGGGATATTCAAACTTCAGATTCTGCCGGCACCATTCATTGTCATCTGAAAACACGTATATTTTTTCAATAGGTTGACGCTTCTTTATGTATTCTATGCCGGCACGGTAATACTCAATGGGCACGGTGCCGTGAAAAGATTTATCTGCCATGTCTTTCCTGCGCACAAATATACATAAGGACGCGCAGTTTCTTATTTCTTTATAAAGTTCCGCTGCCTTGCCGGACAAGGGCGCTTTCAAGGAAAAATCTTTCCGAAGCGTTTCGCTTATATCCTTGAAATATTTTTCGCTTTGCCAATATCCCTCCAGGTACGTGCCAGGACCTAAATCAAGGATTTTCTTGTTAAAAGAAAATGACTTTTCCCATCCTGGGAAGAGCGCGAGCTTGCGCAAAATCGCGTCAATCAATATCATGATCTTTCCAGATAAAAAGGGACGGTTCCAAAAACCAATTTGGGCGGGATTCGCGATGTCAGCCTTGATATTAAACACATCAAGTTTCAAATCATGAAAAACGAAATGAGGGCGCAAAAACTCCGGTAGTTTGACTCTGTGATTTAAAAACGTCAAATCAAGATACAAGGGTACGTTGTTTTTTATTGAAAGCTTCCGGCCAAGTGCGTATTGAAACATCTGGTTTCCCATTCCCCCGGCGAGTCTTACCGTCATCCCCGATCCGCGTTCTTTCTTTCCTTCCAGCCTATAGAACAAATCCAGGGCGTTCTTGAACGCCTGATCCATATTAAAGTATTTGTAATTGGCCAGTCGGCCGACAAAATAAATGTTTTTCTTCTCCAACCTTTTCGCCTCATGCTGATATTTTACGTATATCTTCCTGTTTTTTGTCGAAGGAACCGGATAATACGGCTCCCCCTCCCAAGTAGGATATTCGCGGGAAACGGTCGTTTTTGGATGTTTCTGACCGGTCATATGCTTGTATTCAACAATTCGGGTAAAGGGAACTTTAAGTGACGGGTAATTCTCCTGCACGTATTCCTGAAAATATTCGCGGTTAAAAGTCTCAAACTCAAACTTAAGCGAGCGATATTCCAACAGGCCGAATTTCTTTTTAAAATATGAATCAATCCTCCCCGTAAAAAAAAGTTTCTCCCGGTAAGTAATCCTGTCTTTTTCATCTTCCCACTTGGTATTGAGGCGAACTTCTATATTTTCATTGCTTAACATATTTTTAAAAAGCTTGGCGTATCCTTCCCTTGGTATGGCTTGATGGACATCGGTAAAATACCTGTCGTCATCGTTTAGGCGAATCGGTATCCTGTTTGTCACTTCAGGGTCAAGCTCCTTGGGATCCTTATCCCATTGTTTTCGAGTGTACTCCTTGAATACCTTTTCATATAGGATTTTGCCTACCCGGCCTATTGCCGCATCTTCAGAATTTCTGGGGTGCCTTTTTGGTTCAGTATTTTCTTTTACCCACTTCTCCATTTCTTCTTTTTCTTTAATCTCCAAGCCAAAGACCTGATTTATTGTCTTTATGTTTATGGGTAAAGAAACCTTTTTCCCGTCAATATGACTGACGGCTCGAGCCTCAAAAGGGACCCATTCAGAAAAACGGTTCACATATCTCCACACGTCTTCATAATTCGTATGAAAATAGTGCGGCCCGTATTTTGCCACCAAGATTCCGTCTTCATTAATGAAATCGTAACAGTTTCCTCCGATATGGTCCCGAGATTCTATCACCAGCACTTTTTTTCCTAAAGAAGCGTACCGCTCTGCCAGAGTAGCGCCGGAAATTCCGGCGCCGACTATTACAATGTCATATTTATTTTCCATATTTATCCAAAAACCACTCGTATGTAGATTTTATACCTTCGTCCATGGAAATTAACGGTCTCCAGCCGAGAGCATTGATTTTTGAAGTATCCAGCAGCTTACGCGGCGTTCCGTCGGGCTTGTCTGAATCCCATACAATTTTACCGGAACACCCTATTATTTTTTTTACTTTGTCTGCCAGCTCCATTATTGAAACATCTTCCCCTGTTCCCACGTTTATTATCTCCGGACTATCGTACTTTTCCATAAGGAAAACGCATGCGCTTGCCAAGTCATCCACATGCAGAAATTCTCGTTTAGGATTGCCCGTGCCCCACAGTGTCACTTCTTTAGCCCCGCTTTCTTTTGCTTCATGAAACTTCCGAATCATCGCGGGCAGAACATGCGAAGTTTCAAGATCAAAATTGTCCCCGGGACCATACAAATTAGTAGGCATGGCGCTAATAAAATTCGTGCCATACTGTTTATCATACATCTGGCACATGGTGATTCCGGCTATTTTTGCTACCGCATACGCTTTATTTGTCTCTTCAAGCGGACCGGTGAGCAAGTATTCTTCTTTTAAAGGCTGGGGAGCAAGCTTTGGATATATACATGAACTGCCCAAAAAAAGCAGTTTCTTTGCTCCCCCTTGGTGGCTGCCGTCAATTACGTTGTCTTCTATCTCTAGGTTGTCCCTAATGAAATCCGCCGAATATTTATCATTTGCCCCTATACCGCCAACTTTGGCGGCGGCAAGAAAGACATACTCGGGCTGTTCTTTCTTAAAAAAATCTAAGGTGTCTGATTGCGAGCGCAAGTCTAGCTCTTTGCTAGTCCTAAATATTAGATTCTCATATCCCTGTTTTTTAAGTTCTCGTACAATCGCCGAACCGACAAGTCCGGTATGTCCGGCAACGTATATTTTGGAGTTCTTTTCCATGATCAAGACAAATATGCGGAACTGTCCAATTTTCTCTCTTCAAACTCTCCTACCATCATAATTTTCACTAACTCCTTGAATTTAACTTTTGGTTCCCAGCCAAGATTCTTCTTTGCCTTGGAACTATCGCCGAGAAGGGCATCCACCTCGCTAGGGCGGTAATACTTTGGATCAATGCTGATGATTGTTTGGCCCGTCTTTGCGTCTATGCCTTCCTCCTCAAGCCCGCTTCCCTTCCATTGCAGATCCATGTCTATGAGACGTGCCGCTTCCTCGGCAAATTCGCGCACTGAATGAGTTTCCCCTGTAGATATTACGTAATCATTCGGCTTTTCCTCCTGGAGCATCTGCCACATTGCTTCCACGTAGTCCGGCGCGTATCCCCAATCGCGCTTGGCGTCCAGATTCCCAAGATATATTCTGTCTTTCTTCCCCAGTCTTATGTCCGCAAGGCCTTCGGTTATTTTCTTGGTCACAAAAGTTTTTCCCCGCCGGGGAGATTCATGATTGAAAAGTATGCCGTTGGCGATGAACATTCCGTATGAATCGCGGTAATTTTTACAAATGAAGTGCGAGAATACTTTGGCGCATGCATAGGGGCTTTGAGGGTTGAATGGAGTGTTTTCTTTTTGCGGAGTTTCCAATACTTTCCCGAACATCTCGCTGGATCCTGCTTGATAAATTTTTGCAGGCAGTTTACTCGCCCGCACCGCATCCAAAAGGCGGGTGGTTCCCAGCGCATCCACGTCGGCGGTATATTCCGGAATGTCAAAGCTGACGCGCACATGGCTCTGCGCCCCGAGATTGTAAATTTCGTCCGGCTGGCTTTCGCTGATGATATTTAATAGGCTGTGAGAATCAATTAGGTCGCCATAGTGCAAATAGAGCCTGCGGTGGCTTTCATGCGGATCCTGGTAAATATCGTCCAAACGGCCCGTGTTGAAGCTGGAAGAGCGCCGTATAAGGCCGTGCACCTCGTATCCGCGAGAGAGCAGGAATTCAGCCAAATACGAGCCGTCTTGGCCCGTTATGCCTATTATTAGCGCTCGTTTGTTTACTTTTTGATTTCTTTTATTAAATTTTTTTGTCATATTGATTTATGTTATTATTTTTACTTTCGGAAAATTGCCTTTAGATCATTCATATTATACCATTTTCTGCGCGCCTGCATTTTCCGCCCAATTAATTTAATTATACTAAGACATATTGCCACTAAATACAACGGGTGTTAGTATAAAGACCGACATGACAAAAACAATTATGATAACGGGTTGCGCAGGATTTATCGGTAGCAATCTTTCCCGTTATCTTCTTGAAAATGAAAACTATAGAATCATCGGGGTTGATAATTTATTGACTGGAAGCATGGAAAATCTCCGGCACCTCTTGGAAGAAAAACGCTTTACATTCATAAAGAAAGACATTATTAATGCAGAATTTCCAAAACAGAAAATAGACGAAATATACAATCTTGCTTGTCCCGCGTCTCCCGTACACTACCAACTTGATCCCGTGCACACCATTCAGACAAACACCATAGGCGTGCTTAATGTCCTGGAACTGGCAAGAGCAAATAATGCAAAAATTCTCCAATCCTCAACATCCGAAATCTATGGTGACCCTTTGGAAAGTCCGCAAAATGAAAAATATAAAGGAAACGTAAACCCTATCGGCATAAGATCCTGCTATGACGAAGGAAAAAGAATAGCGGAGACTCTTTTTTTTGATTTTCAGAGAAAGTATGGAACAAAGATACGTGTTGCCAGAATCTTCAACACTTACGGACCCGGCATGAATGCAGACGACGGAAGAGTGGTTTCTAATTTTATTGTGCAGGCAATTGAAGGAAAAGATTTGACGGTATACGGCGACGGACGGCAAACACGATCTTTCTGTTATGTTTCAGATATGGTCTTAGGACTCGTTAAGCTTATGAACAGCGATTTTACCGGACCAGTTAACTTGGGCAATCCGGATGAGAGAACCGTGCTTGATATCGCAGAAAAGATATTAAACTTGTCAGAATCAAAATCAAAAATAGTCTTCAAGGGCTTGCCTGAAGATGACCCCCGCCGCCGGAAGCCGGATATAACCCTCGCAAAAGAAAAATTAAAATGGGAACCGAAGATTCCCCTGGAAGAAGGCCTAAAGAAAACCATTGAGTATTTCAAAAGCGTTGTGAGCCAGTAGTCGCTCAAGCTATACTATTTTCTTTTTTTAATTCCGCAAGTCCTTCCTCGATAACTACCGACGCTTTCCAGCTTAAAAGTTTTTCAGCCAATGAAACATCAGATTGCACATCGTGCGGTTCATGTCGCGCAGAAATGCGCTCCACAGGTCCACCGATAAGCTCGGCGAGGCGATTGACGGAAGTTTTTACGCCGCTGCCTATATTCACCACCTCTCCTTTTTCAATCTTGTCTGATTCCAACGCAAGAAGATTGGCCTTTACCACATCTTTTACATTCACAAAATCTCTGGTCTGCGTTCCGTCGCCGGTTATGGGAAGAGGCTTGCCTATTTTACGCATCTTGATGAAATTACCGATCGCCATTGGATAAGCTCCCTCCGGATCCATACGCGGACCGTATACGTTAAAGTACCTGAGACAGACAGTTTTAAGGCCGTACAGATCCGAATACATTCGGCAATACTTTTCCCCCATCCATTTGTGCACCGCATAGGGAGACATGGGAGAAATCTCGCCAGTTTCATCCACTGGTAATTTTGTCGGATTGCCATATACCGCGCAGGAGGAAGCGAAGATCACTTTTTTTGCTCCGGACAGCCGCGCCGCTTCCAGCACATTCAAAGTTCCGTTTACGTTTATGTCATGCGTTTCCACCGGATTTTCAATGGAATATTGCACCCTCGGAAAAGCGGCTTCGTGAAAAACATATTCCGCTCCCTCAAATATCTTAAGCATTTCCATGCCATTGCGTATATCCGCGACGTGCAAAATGGCTTTGGAATTCACATTCTCTTTCTTCCCGGCGGAAAGATTGTCCACCACATGGACTTCATATCCTTTCTCAATCAGCGCATCCGCAATGTGGGATCCGATAAAGCCTGCCCCTCCGGTTATCACAATTTTTTTCATTTGAAAATGGCGTCAAAACACTGCTAATTGGGAATTACAAAATTGGGAACATACTTTTTTGCCTGATCTACCGCAAAGTTATACAGATTTTTGTCGCCCAGAGCCCGTGCGAACTTAATGAGCAGTTCATGCGATACGGACAATTTTGGCGCAACCTCTATCGCCTTTTCATACGCGTTTGCCGCAGCTTGCAAATCGCCCTTCCAGGCCATTATCTGGGCCTCATTCCAATACATCTCTGGGTCCCCGGGAGACAGCTTTTCCGCATGAGCCAGAAGCGCAAGCAAGTGTTCCGCTTGCGCGGAATCATATGAAGCATTTGAAAGGAAAGTCCTGGTATTGTATAGAAGTACCATGCTCGCATAAAGGCGAAAATCATACGGCTCTCTCGGAGCCAGCCATTCAAGATAGTTAAGGGTGTATGAAATACTTTGAATAGCACGTTCATTTCTGGCTTTGTCGCTTTTTATGGACAAGGAATGGGAAGCATAGAACTTATACATATCATTGGCAAATCCGCTGACATCCCAATCTTCCCCAATGGAAGATCCGTCTTCAAGGGCTTTGAAGGATTGTTCGGACGGATGTTCAAAGGCGTTTACATACGCTATGTCTTTCATAAAAGGATTCCAGGCGAAAACAATGAAAGCAAGGGCAAAAAATATGAAGATGATAACGGATGTGATCTTTTGGATTGGAATAGACTTTAGTTTCCACACTTCCTCATTTTGTTTTGCGGTGTCAAATTGAAATCCGTATGCTGTTCCTGCCACAAGGAAAAGAGCCATGAGTGATATGGTGGAATCGAAATAAACCAAATTTTGGATAACATATCCGACGATCAAGCCGGCAAGGATGCACGCCTCTTTCAGACTCAGGCGTTCTTTTTTGTATGCTTTATACAATGCAAATAGAATGCCTGCCAGAAACAGCGCGTATAAAACAATGGCAGGATATCCGCCATCCGTTCCGGTCTGATAATAGATGTTATGGGCCCGATCGTTCCATACCTCATGGTTATATTTTGCCTCAAGCATTCGGTAATCAAAATGCCTTTGGAAAGCAATCATGTAATTTTCAGGCCCGTAGCCAAACCATGGACTATCCTGTAAAACTTCGCTTCCCACATTCCAAAATATGAAACGGGTACCAGTAGCATCTTGGACAAATGTCTCATGAAGAGAGGTGCCGGGCGTAACTAACCGATTCCATAGATATGAAAAGCTGGCAATCCCTGCGATAACAAGGATAATGCCAATTGCTCGCCAAGTTTTTTTACCGGAAAAAATAGCATAAATTACAAGAGCTGCAGCCACTCCGGAAAACATCCCTATTGTTGCTCCGCGGGCATTCCCCATCAAACCTTGGCCGGAGAACATCCAGAAAACCAAGTTTATAAAAAGAGGAGAAAAGATTGTAACAGTAAGGGCGCCCACAGTAAGCCATTTCTCTTTCTTAGAAACTGAGCGTGAAAGCAACAAAATTATTCCAAAAGCAATGGCAAAGAGAAGGTAGGCGGCCGCAAGAGACGAATTGCCGGTCAATCCTCCTCCCCCGTCGGTTTGAGACCACTGATACGGCAATTTGAAACCTGACGCCCCAAACCATATGGTTATTGAAAGCAAAAACCCTCCCGCCACAAACCATTTCATCAGCCTGTACAAATATTCCTTTCCGAACTTCTTAAACAGAGACGCCATTATAACGGAAAAAATGAAGGCGTGATAAAGAACAATAAGGCCGGTTCCTCGAGCCAGGGTACCCCAGAACGCCAAACGCGGATTGACCGCCATGACGCCTGAAACGGTCATCCATGCCACAAAGGCAAATATGGGGATAAAATAAAGGAGAGTTTTCTTTGTTAATCGATACTCCGGATCGGTGAGTAAAGCATATATCCAAAAGGCGGCCATCAATTCAACTGCTCCGTAAAAGAAAAAAATCTTAGGCGCGATGCTCGGATATGCCGCTCCTCCGAAATATACGACGGGAATAAGGAGTACAAGAATGAAACTGGCATATTTGAGAACCTTGTCTTTTAAATTCATTCGTACATTATACAAATAAAACAGTTGAAACACAAAAACAAAAAACCGCCCGAAGGCGGTTTTTTGCGTACTTTTATTGTACTGGACCTATGCCAAAGCTAGATTAGCTGTGGACTTTCTGAATGCCGGTCTTGAAGGAAGTTGCAGGAACCAAGCTCTGGTTCGCAGCACCAGTTCCGATATCGGAAGAGGTGAAAGTGCGAATCTGCTGAATCCATGCTCCATACTGGTGATCGGCGGTAGCAGGAGCGGTCATAAGCACGGTCAAAGTGAAGTGCTTAGCCGTTCCGCTATCCAAACGATAACCATTGCTCTCCAAGGTAGCATCAGAAGTGGTCATAGACAAGGTAGCTGAAGACGTAGTGTCAGCCGTAGTCGGGGTAGCTCCGTCAAAGAAGGTCACTGCGAAGGCATTGGAAGCCGTCGCGGTAGAAGCCAACTGAACGGTCTGACCGACATACAAGGTCTGTCCGAAGGCGGTCACGGTGACCGGAATCGTCCAGGAAGCGCTGGCGGTCTTGGTAGCACCGCTTCCGCTGTAAGTAGGCTGACTCATAGTAGCCGTACCCATCACAACGTTCACGCCGTTAATCAGAAGAGTCTGAACATTACCCACAGCCGAACCTACGCGATAGGTGGAGCCGGTGGTAAGCTGATTGCCGCTGCCATCCAGAACAGAGAAGTTCGTGGTGATAGCGTCAGCATTGGTGAAGGAAGCGGTAAGCGTATCGCCCGCGGTGTAGTTACTGCTCTGAGACTTAACGTCAGCCTTAATGACGAATTCGGCGGTAGTACCGGCCTTGATTACGTTGTAAGGAGACGAAATGTTGCTGAAGAAGTAACCCGCAGTGGTAGCAGTAGCGCTGGCTGCATTGGTGGAAGTGATGGCTCCGCTGGTAACAGTGTACTCGCCACTGGTGGCGTCAACGGAATCAACTACTGTTCCATCCTTATACAGCTTCAAGGTGCTGATGATCTTTCCTACTCCGTCCGCGCTGGCCACAACCTGGATCGGAACCTTTCTCAAGGTCAGATCAGAGTTGGTCGCCTGAATGGTGAAGGCCAACAGCGGGACATCCGTGGTGGAAGCCGAGCTGGATACTGCAACTGAACTGGCAGCAGGATTGCTGGAAGACAGGTTGACAGTAGCCTTTACGCCCTGAGCGGCAAATTTGCCGAATCCAAGGCTGGTCTGAGCGGTAAGGTCAGAAGAAGGATAAGTGTCGTAAGTTCCATCAGGAGACGTAGCGCTCACGCCAGAAGCCACGAACTTAACCGTCCAAGCGGCAGAAGTGTCGTTGGTGTCAATTGAACCATTGGCGCTAACGGAAACGTAGAAGTGTCCGATCTGCTCCGCAGGGATCTTCGCGCTCAAGCCGGTGAAGTTAAAAGTAAAGACATCGGCATTGGAGCGGTCAGCCTGAGAAACAGGCATGGTCGCGATCTTGGTAGAACCGTACCACAGAGAAGCGCTGGAAATGTACTTAGCAAGGTCAGCGGAAGACACGGTGTCAGTGTTATTGAAAGTAACACGAACGCGGGTCACCGTCTGGTCAGCCAAGCTGGCCGTAGCCTGGAATCCGCCCACTACTTGATCAGTCTGAGATTCGTACACCGTGGAAACACGATTGGCAGAATCATTGACTATATTGGACAGATAACCGCTGGTTCCGGAAGTAGTGGTGGGGGTTGAAGTTCCATCACACTTCGCACCGGTCGTAGAACTGTAACCGGAGGTTGAAGTACAACCGGCCGGAAGAGTCGTAGACGTGGTGCTGTCGCACTTTACGCCAGTGGTAGGACTGTAACCGGAGGTTGAAGTACAACCGGCCGGAAGAGTCGAAGAACTGGAAGTGGAAGTGCAAGGCTGGCCCGTGGTGGCGCTATAACCGGTGGCAGAGGTGCATCCAGCCGGAAGTCCGGAGGAAGACGTGGTTCCAGTCAAAGCAGCCAAAGCGGCGCCGGTCTGAGGACCGACAACTCCGTCTGCAGTCAGGCCCTTAGCGGTCTGGAAAGCCATAACAGCGGACTTGGTCTTAGAACCAAAGTAAGAGGTCTCCATTCCAGGAGATCCCGCGCCGGTGGTGGCGATCAGATAGCCATTGGCGTTAAGAGTCTGTTGAAGGCTCAAAACTTGAGGGCTGGTCATGCCCTGCTTAAGAGTGACAGTCTGGGTGTAAGCAGCGCTGACGAAGGTACCTCCGACAACAAGAACTGCAACCGCGATCGCCAATCCCAAGAGGACTTTTGATTTTGATAAATTACTCATAATGTTAATTATTAATCCCGAGGCCGTTTCCTAAACTTATAATTTTTAAGAAACCTCCACAGGGGTTATGCGCCATTAATTTAGTTTCGACTTGTCCTGACATTTTTAATATGAGAGGACAAAACTAAAAGCGCATGTCTCTATCTTTCATTGTTTCCCCGCCTAGGCGGACCGAGAAACAATGGACAGATTAAAACTAAACGCAAATTGTGGACCCAAATCAGCGCGCTTTCGCACGCCTTTTTTCGTCCATAATTTGCAGTAACAATATAATATACTGCACGCGACTATACGGCAATATATTATGTGGATAAATAAGCCTTATCCACAAGGCTTACACATGATTGCATATTTTTTGGAAATCTGCAATCTGACATATATGACGAAATCCGGCCTTTAAATGTTACCTTCGCCCATATTTAGAACACGAGAAAATACGTTGTCAATTATTGATATAATAGCGGCTCCACCTCTTCTCCCCCTCTTTCTTAAGGACACCGTCGCTTACCATGGCTGAGAGCTCCCTCTGGAGGGTCTTCTCCCCGCAGGAAAGCAAGGAACCTGTCGCCTTTGATCGAATGTCCGTTATAGTGGCTCCTTCCGGCATATTTTTAACGATTTTTATAATTCCTTCCCTTCTTTGTCCTTTAAGAACCTCCATGTCCTTTACGGAATTTCCATTGTTCCTATCGGACATTTTTTCAGGAATTTCGGTATTTTTCTTTTGGACATTTTGAGAGTCATTTTGTTCAGATTGAGCGCGATTTGGAAGGTAACTAAACCGGCGATTGGCAGAGGTGCCGGATATTTCTTCCGAAGAATGATTATGGTTCTTATCAAAGAATTTCTGCAACCACTCGAGATCGGTATCCAAAACCTTTAAAGACTGTTTCAATTCAAGAAACTCGGTTTTTAAGATATTTGAGTTCATCTCGGAAATCATTCCGACGGAAGAAGAAATTTCAAGGAATGAAACAAGCTCCATTACTTTTCTCTCTATCTCAAGGACATCGGATGATTTGGGAAGAGAACCTGTCCTATACGGAGTGGCGAGCAAATACGCGTCCGATAAGATGGACGAACCCAAGGCTCTCAATCTGCCCCTTATGGGCTCTTCCCTGTCCATTATGTCTGTTACCATATAGAGAGCCGCAATAAGCTTGCCAGTCTTGTTGTATGTGCCAACTGAAATGGGAGAAAAATCAATAGAAATAGGCGCGGAATTCGTGTCCTTTAAGGAGTCCTTGAGAGTGTCCTTTATGTTGTCTCCCTCGCCTTGCATGTTGTCCATTATATATAGGACAAGGAAAAAAGCAATGGCTCTACAAGTAAGGAAAGGCAAATATTCTGCCTTCTCGCTTTCCTCGCCACCCCAGCGAGGCGGCTCAGGGGTCTTGCCCTCGCTCTCTCGTCCGCTTGCCAGCGGACTCGAACCGTGCCCGCTCGGGCTTGCAACCCGCTCAAAGGCAAATATTTGCCTTTCCAATCAGTATCTCTGATAGACTCCTGCGCAATGATTCGCGGAGAGCTATTTTCAACCCCCTTCCAAACAATTCTCGCTCGCTTTCGGAAGACAGGCGGACGCAGGCTGATATTCATTCCATCTTTATGACAACTTCAAACTGTGATAAAATGTAATCAACATGGCAAAAAACAGCAAGAAGAAAAACAGGTCCGCTTCCGCAAAAAATCGTCAAGGAAGCGGCGGCGGAGCCCGTCTGAAATCAGAAACTAAACACGGCATCGCGGCAATCATCTTCTTCGCGCTGGCAGTTTTTTTTCTGATGTCTCTCTTTAACCTGGCCGGGAAGGCCGGCTCGGCCGCTTACGACGCTTTGCATTATCTGGTGGGAGTGGGATACATCATCATCCCGATTTTGTTCGTGCTTCTGGGAGTTTCTTTTTTAAAAGAAGAAGATTCCCGCTTCGGCATTATGCAAATGTTCGCTTCCGTATTGTTCATACTTGCCGGGCTCGGAATAATCGACGCGGTCTCCCGCAATCATGCGGGCGGAGTGCTGGGGGAAGTTCTGGGGGTTCCATTTGTTTCCCTGTTTGATGTATATGCAAGCATTGTCTTTTTGGGAGCCATAGTTATCGTTTCCATTTTGGCCATGTTTGACGCAAAGCCCAACCTGGCGCCGACTTTCAAAAAGCTCTGGCAGGCGATGACCAGCAACAAGAGAGCTCTTGATCAAAAATTGGAATCAATCGAAAGCGGAGACGACGAAGAATCGGATACGGTCATTCTTCCCTTGGCCGAGAGCGCGGAAGAAAAGAAAATGGAAGCCGCGGAAAATGCCGGCAGGAACGAAAAGAAAAGCGAAACCGGAACAAAGAAGGGAGAAGAGGAAGAGGAGGCCGGATTTTTCAAAAAGATTTCTCCGAAACGCCGGGCCGTGGCTGTCGGGTATTCCGGCCTGCCCCTTTCCCTCTTGGAGGGAGACATGGGCAAGCCGAACACCGGCGATGTGAAAGCGAATTCTGTGATAATAAAGCGAACGCTCCAGAACTTCGGAATTGAAGTGGAGATGGACGAGATTACCATCGGGCCCACCGTAACCCGCTATGCTTTGAAACCGGCCGAGGGAGTGAAGCTTTCCCGCATTGTCGCTCTGCAGAACGACCTTTCCCTTGCCCTGGCCGCCCACCCCATCCGCATAGAAGCCCCCATCCCGGGACAATCTTTGGTTGGAATTGAAATACCGAACAAGGCGAAATCTATCGTGGGACTGGCGAATATGCTGTCAGACGAAAAATTCCAGAAATCTGCGAAGCCCCTGACCATTGCCCTGGGCCGTTCTATTGCGGGCCGGGCGGTATTCGGAAATTTGGCAAAAATGCCCCATATTTTGGTGGCTGGAGCGACGGGAGCGGGAAAATCTGTCACTATTCATGCCATGATCGTTTCCCTCCTCTATCGCAATAGCCCGGAAGACCTTAAATTCATAATGGTAGATCCGAAAAGAGTGGAGCTCACTCTATATAAGAACATTCCCCATTTGCTTACGCCGGTGATAACCGACGCAAAGAAAGCCATTTTGGCGCTTAAATGGGCTGCCAAGGAAATGGATCGCCGTTATGATATCCTGGAGGCCGAATCAGTGCGCGATATTGAGTCGTACCACCAGAATGTTTGGGGCAAAAAGCAAAAAAAGCAGAAAACGGATGACGAAGGTGAAATCATGGAAGAATCCGGGGAAGATCGCATGCCCTACATAGTGATTATCATCGATGAGTTGGCGGATATTATGAGCGCCTATCCCCGCGAATTGGAAGCGGCCATAGTGCGTCTGGCCCAAATGTCTAGGGCGGTCGGCATCCATTTGGTGCTTTCCACCCAGCGGCCGGAAGTGAACGTAATCACCGGACTTATCAAGGCAAACATTCCGGCAAGAGTCGCCCTGAAAGTTTCTTCTCAAATAGACTCTCGCACCATTCTTGACGCCGGCGGGGCAGAAAAGCTCTTGGGCGCAGGCGATATGCTTTACGCTTCCGGAGTTTCTTCCATAGAACGCTTGCAGAGCGCCTTCATTTCCGAAGGCGAAGTAAAGAAAGTGGTTAAATTCCTCTCAGATGCGTATAAAGAGGAGCTTGGTGATGAAATTTCCCTCTCCGAGGGTTCCATATCTCCCGACAAGAGCATTTTTGAGAGCACTTTGGACGGCGGAGAGGAAGAAGATGAAATGTACGAGGAAGCTCGCCAGTGCGTAATAGAAGCGGGCAAGGCTTCCACTTCATTCTTGCAGAGAAAGCTAAAGCTCGGCTACGCTCGGGCGGCGCGCCTTATGGATCAGCTGGAGGAACACGGAGTGGTGGGACCGGGCGAAGGCGCAAAGCCCCGGGAAGTGCTTGAAAAAATCACCCGCGATGAGAACGGCGAGAATATGCCATGACCACTGACGCGAAGAAACTGCTGAAGATCTCCATTTTCTTTATCTTTTCTTTATTAATAGTATTGTACGCTTTCTATCGGACCAAGGCTTTGGTCTTCGGGGTGAAGATACAAGACGTAAACATCGCAGAACGAGACCAGACCCGGGACGGGATAATGAAAGTAAAAGGAAGCGCGGAAAATGCCTTGAAACTGTACCTGGACGGACGGGAAATACCTATAGATGAAAAGGGTAATTTTGAAGATACGGTGGCCCTGCTTCCGGGGTATAATATGATGGTAATCCAAGCCGAAGACAAATTCGGCCATAAGGATGAAAAGTATTATAAATTAACGTTTTAATAGCTATGCCTAAAAAAACAAAAACCGACCCCCAGAAGGAAATAAGTGAAGAAAAAAAGGGTTCCGCCGGAAAAGGCGGAAACGCTTCAGGATTGGAAGACACCCTGAAAGCCCTGCAGACCAAGTTTGGCGAAGGCACTATTATGAAATTCGGGGATACCCCGAAGGTGGATGTGAACGTAATACCCACGGGCTCAATCGGCCTGGATATGGCCTTGGGGGTCGGAGGCATTCCCCGCGGAAGGATTATCGAAATTTTCGGCCCGGAGTCCAGCGGGAAGACTACCCTGTCCCTGCATATAGTGGCGGAGGCGCAAAAGAAAGGCGGAATATGCGCGTACATTGACGCGGAGCATGCCATGGATCCGGAATATTCCAAACGTCTCGGCGTCAACATAAACGAACTCCTGATTTCCCAGCCGGATACCGGAGAACAGGCGCTGGAAATAGTGGAATCGCTTGTGCGCACCGGCAAGATTGACGTGGTGGTGGTGGACTCGGTGGCAGCCCTTACTCCAAAAGATGAAATCGAGGGAGATATGGGAGCATATCATGTGGGCAAGCAGGCCCGGCTTATGTCCCAAGCTCTGCGCAAGCTCACGGCAATCGTGGCGCGAAGCAAGACCGTAGTGATTTTCATAAACCAAATCAGAATGCAGATCGGGGTGATGTTCGGATGTTTTTCCTACGATACGAAAGTGCTGCTGGCCGACGGAACGAAAGAAAAAATCGGGAAAATTGTCAATCAAACTAAAAAAGTGAAGGTGCTTTCTTATAATTTTGAAAAGAAATGCGTAGAAGCAAAGTTCATAACTGACTGGCACATAAACGGAGAAACGGATTCATTCTTGCAGTTTTTTGTTCAAAACCATACGGGAAACGGACGAAGAGGATTTTCCTGCACTCCCGACCACAAAATATATACGCCGGCTGGCTGGAAAAAGGCCAAGGAACTGAAAGCCGGAGATGAGATATCAGTGAATATAAATAATATAGACCTCTCCCCGGAACAAGAGGAGATTATCATCGGCTCTTTGCTGGGAGATGGAAACATTAAGAAATTTAACGAACAAACCGCATATTTCAGGGAGGAACATGGAGCAGAACAATCCCAATACGTGTCATGGCTCGCAGAGGAATTGGGCGATATCGCCAGCAATGTCGTAATGGAAAATTCTAGGGGAAATGCCATTGTGGAAACCAAACATCTTCTGCGCATCGGAGACCTACACGGACTGTTTTATCCGCAACAAAAAAAGATCGTGCCGGAGTTTTTGGTGGAGCAAATTACTCCTCGCATGATAGCTTTATGGTACTGCGGAGACGGAACAATGCAGACCGGACTTTCAGAATGGAAAGGAAAATGGTACGCGCGGCGGCCGAGAGCCGGGCTGTACGCCAACGCCTTCGGAAATCAGCCGGAGAGCGTTGACAGAATCAACCGGATATTCGCCCGCTATGATATTGCGCCCAAATGGAGGAAATGCGGAGAATATCAAGTGCTGGGTTTTAGTGCCGCAGAGTCGGATAAATTCTTTGAACTGATATCCCCTTTCGTTCCTAAGTCCATGGAATACAAGCTTCCTGAAAAATACCGCGGGCGCTATCATCAGACGGATCCTCAACAATCAAAGCAAAGCCAGATATTGCGCCCGATGATAATAAAAGAAATCAGAACCCGTACGCCGTACCATGATGGCCAGAGGATAAGCCGGCAAAGATTTGATATAAGCGTCGCTGATAACCACAATTATTTTGCGGATGGCTGCCTGGTCAGCAACTCGCCGGAAACAACGCCCGGAGGCAAGGCTCTTAAGTTTTACACAAGTGTTCGAATGGACATCCGGCGCATCGCCCAAATAAAGAAAGGAGAAGAAGTGGTGGGATCGCGAACACGAGTGAAAGTGGTAAAAAACAAAGTAGCCGCGCCGTTCAAGCAGACGGAATTCGACATCATTTATAACGAAGGCATCTCCAAAGAAGGCGAACTCATCGCCCTCGGAGAAAAGTTTAAGATCTTGGAAAAGTCCGGCAGTTCGTATTCATACAAGCCAACCGGGCAGGCGGGCAAGCCGGATGGCGAAGAGGAAGTGAAGCTCGGACGGGGCTACGATTCCACTCGGACATTTTTGAAAGAAAATCCGAAAATCGCGGGCCAGATTTTGAAGGATATCCGAAAAAAGTTCTCGGAACAGGCGGGCGGTTAAGAATATTACGCTCGCTCCACGTATTCCCCCGTCTCGGTATTTACCCGGATGGTATCCCCTTCGCTGATGAACATCGGAGCGTTAATGGTAGTGCCGTTTTCAAGAGTGATTACTTTGCTTCCGCCCTGGGCGGTGTTGCCTTTTACCGCGGGAGGAGCCGTTTTTACCTTGAATTCCATTTTGATGGGCAGATCCAGCTTGATGGTTTTTTCTTCTCCCTCGTCGTCCCATACCATGACGGAAACATTCTCGTTCGCCTTCAGGAATTTTCCCGACGCGCCGATCAGAGAATCATCGAGCTTGAAGCGCTTGCTGGGATCGCTTGGTTCGCAGAACCAATACTCCCCGCGGTTTTGGTATAAAAATTTTACTTCCTTCCGGTCTATTTCCGCCTCATCCGCGGAGTCCGATACATGGAAAGTGGCGGCTATGGTCTTGCCGGAAATCAGGCTTTTTAATTTCACCTGGTTCTGGGGCTTCCTTTGCTGGGTGCGGGCCACATGGGAATCCACCACTTCGCATGGTTCTCCGTTGTAAATGATTATTTTCTTTTCCCGAATTTCGTTGTATGCAAGCATAATATAAAGAAAAGGTGGGAGGCCTTGCCTCCTTTAGGGAGGCAAGGCCTCCCACCTTCATTAAAACTTATAAAATTCGCTATTTCGCCACGAAAGGCAGAAGCCCCATAAAGCGGGCATTCTTTATGGCGGTCGCCAGCTTGCGCTGGTTTTTGGAAGTGATTCCGGAACGCTTGTGGTTCACAATTTTGCCGTTGGCGTTCAGAAAGCGCTTCAGGATTTCCACGTCTTTGTAATCTATGTATTTGATATTGTTGGCTGAAAAATAATCTTGCTTCATATTTCTTTAAATTAAAATGGTATGTCTTCCGGGTTAATGTCTTCTTCCGGATATTCTATGGAATCAACTTCTCCGGATTCTTCCTGCTTGCCTTTGGCCCCTTGAGAAGCTCCGGCGCTTCCTCCTCCGCCGCCGCCTTTCGGTCCGAATTGAGTGCGATCGGCGATCACCTCCGTCCGATATTTTTTTTCTCCGCTCTGCTTGTCTTCCCAGCTGCGGGTTTGCATTCTGCCTTCCACCAGCATGGAATTTCCTTTCTTCATATACTGGGCCACGTTTTCCGCTTGCCTGCCGAACACAACCACATTATGATAATCGGCCGCTTCCTGGCGGGAACCGTTCTTGTCCTTCCATACCCTGTTAGTGGCTATGGAGAAAGAGCAAACTTTTATTCCTGAAGGCAGAGAGCGCAGCTCCGGATCGCGAGTAAGATTTCCTATTAGAATGACTTTGTTTAGATACATGTTATTTTTATAAGCGCCATCTCCGCGGCTGGTTAATGATAATTAAGCCGCCTCGGTTACCAGGGCTTCTATTTCCTTGTCCACTTTCTCTTCATCCATGGGAGCGGAGGGCTCTTTTTCCTCCTTGTGTTCGGCGGATCCGCGATACCTGCTTGAACCGCCTCCGCTGAACTTCTTCGGAGCAAGAGTGTTTTCCCGGACGGTTTTGGTGATCAGGAAGCGGATAAGGTCGGTGTTTGCGTCAAGCTTCTTCTTTATTTCAGCGACGGCGCTCTTTTCCGCCTCAAACTTTATCCATCCGAAATATGCCGTATCAAACTTGTTTTTTACGTTATCAATGGTTTTGGCCATTACATAAGCAAGGCGGATCATTCTGGGCATTTCGCTGGAAATTATCTCTCCGCCGAAAGAAACCACTAATTCTTTCAGGTTGCCGAACAACGCAGGGGCGTTTTCCTCAGCAATGGTGGGCACCAAAAGATAGCCGAGCTCGTATATCTGCTTCCCGGCGGATTTTGCCGATTCGGCCGTGTCTTTATTTTCCGCGATTTCTGCGGATTTTTTGTCATCGTTTTCCGTCTCTGACATATGCTGCATATTAACAGAAAGGGCTTTAAAAGTCCAATTTCAGGCCGAAAGGAATATGAATAGGCCGGGGAACGCACAGGAGCTCTGCGATGGTCTGGCCGAGCTTCCAGCTTCGTAGAAGCGGACCTAAAGCGAGGAGAACGAGGACCTAGCAGAACTCCTGTGCGTTCCCCGGCCCTTCTAGATCTTGAACAGCCGCCGGGCGTTTGCCATGATGGCGGAGGCCGCTTCTTCTTCAGATATTCCTTTCAGCTCGGCGATTCTCTTTGTCACTTCCCGTATGTACGCCGGCTCGTTTTGTTTTCCCCTGTGCGGCACGGGAGCCACATAAGGCGAATCAGTGTCGTTCAAAATCATATCAAGCGGAGCGGCTTTTACAACCTCATCATAATCATGAGTGAAAGTCAGCACTCCGGTAAAGGAAAGCATAAAACCAAAATCCAGAAAATTTTTCGCCTGCGCGGGCGTGCCGACAAAAAAATGCACCGCTCCCTTTACTTTGGCATACTTTTTTAAAATTTCCAGAGTATCTTCGTAAGCGTCGCGCACATGAAGCATGAGAGGCTTGCCAACTTCATTGGCCAATTCTATCTGCGCGATGAACGCCTGCTTTTGCTTTTCAATGGATTCGGGTTCGGTGCGATAGTAATCAAGGCCGCATTCCCCTATTGCAACCGTCTTCGGATCTTTCGCCAAGGCAAGATACGTATCATGGTCAAAAACCTCTCCCCGGGAAGTGAATTCCGCGCCTCCCTCCCCGAGCTCCTTCTCGTCGTGATATGACTTGCCGGTATGAATGGGATGCAGGCCGATGGAAGCATAAACTCCTTCCGGATATTCACGGGCGATTTCTATGGCCCTTTGGGAAGTATCCGCCTGGGTGCCGACATTTATGAGCCAGGTATCGCCCCGGAGCGCCCGCTTTATAACGTCTTTATAATCTTCTTTGAACACCTGAAAGTTCGTATGGCAATGTATATCTATGTATTTCGGCATGGCTAATCTTTGCGGGGAAAAAGCGGAGTTTCGGGCTTTTTGTTTTCGCGAATCAGTTTTTTAAGCTTCACGTTCGTCTCGGGCAGAAGAGGATTGAGCATCCGGGCAACGGCATAGAGCTCCAGCACCAGCTCTTTTATTATCTCCTTCCCTTTCTCCTCGTCGGTCTTCACTACTTTGAACGGCTGTTCTTCCTGGATTCTTTTATCCAGCGCCTGGATTTTGTTCCATGCGAATTCAACCGCCTTCTGCATGTCAAACTTTTCAAAATAATCAAAAAATTCCTGCGGTATGGATTTTTCCGGTATTTCCGGACACTTTTCCAAATATTTTTCGGAAAGAGTGAGGATGCGCGAAGCAAGGTTTCCCAATCCGTTCGCCAGTTTGGCGTTGTATGCGTTTTTGAATCGCTCCATGGTAAACGGGCTGTCTTCAAAACTTGATACCTCCCCGAGAAGGAAATATCGCAGGGCATCGGTGCCGTATTCTTCGGCGATATCCTTCGGGTCCACCACATTGCCGATGGTTTTGGACATGCGCACTCCTCCTTCGCCGGTGATAAAGCCGTCCACTATTACCTTGTGCGAATTGGGCGCGCCGGCCGCCATGAGCATGGCCTGCCACATGGCCGCCTGGAAGCGGGTATTGTCCTTTCCGCAATATTGAACGGGCGTTCCGTTCGCCCAGAATTTTTCAAAGAGCCCGTCTTCGTCCTCCGGCCAGCCGAGAGTGGAAATATAGTTGGTTAGAGCGTCAAACCACACATACATCACATGGTCAGGGTCCCCGGGCACCGGAATGCCCCAGGGCATCTTTTCTTTCAAACGCGAAATGGAAAAGTCCCGCAGTCCTCCGGAGACGAATTGTTTTACTTCATTGAAGCGAAAATCGGGAACGACAAAATCGGGGTTGTCTTCATAAAACTTGAGCAATTTATTCTGAAGCGAGCTGTATCGGAAGAAATAATTTTCCTCTTCAATGACCTCAAGCGGGCGGCCGGGATGGAGCGGGCATTCTCCGTTCTCCAGCTCCGAATCGGATTTTTCTTCTTCGCAGCCGACGCAATATTTCGCCTTGTAGTTCTTCTTGTATATATACGACTGCCCGTTTTCATCCTTGCCATCCTTGCATCTTTGCCAGAATTCCCGGGCCGCCTTTATATGCCTCTCTTCCGTGGTGCGGATAAAATGCGCCTCCGGCATGATGCCGAAAATTTTCACCGACTCGCGGAATTTGGCGTAGCTCTCATCCACGAATTTCTGGGGGCTCATGCCTTCGTCCTCCGCCCGCTCGAAAATTTTCATTCCATGCTCGTCGGTGCCGGTATTGAAGAATACTTCAAAGCCGATCAATTTCTTGTATCTGGCTACGGCGTCCGCCCGCACGAACTCAAGGGCGTGTCCCATGTGCAGGGGCGCGTTTACATAAGGAAGAGTGGTTGTAATATAGAAATTTTTCACGATTCCGAGCGGGGATTTTCTTTTCGGAAAGCTTTTCTTTTTTCCAAATCGCCTACCAGTTCCATGATAAACACCGCGCCCGGGATGGCCAGCACCAGGCCCCAGAATCCGCCGAGCTCGAGTCCCACCAAGGCGGCCAGGATTACCACTAAAGGCGAAAGCCCCACCACTTTCTGCATGATAAGCGGAGTAAAGAGATACGCTTCAAACTGGTGAATTATCAAATACGCGCCGGCCACCAAGAGGGCCATGGAAATTCCGCCGGAAATGTATGAAAAAGACACGGCGGGAATGAGGGCGATAAGAATGCCGTAAGGAATGAGCTCGGTGATGCCGGAGATGATGGCCAAGAGCAGTGAATATTCGCTTCCGAGCAGAGTCAGGACCAGATAAGTCAGCACCCCGATGATCACTCCGAGGAGCATCTGTCCCCTCATCCAAAAGGCGATTTTTCTCCTGGTTCTGCGCCATAGGTCAAGCACATACTCTTCGTACTGGGCCGGAAAGATTATCTGCAAAAAATTCTCTATGCCGTTTTTCTGAATGGAAAGATAGAAAGAAATGAGGATGATAAGCACCACGTTCACGATACTGCCGAAGGCAAGAGATAAAGTCTGGAAAAATCCGCCCGAAAGATTCCCGATAAAGGCGCTGGACGTGGAAAGCAAGGAAGAAAAAGTGATGTTGCCGGACGGCAGGCTGGACACGATATTTTGAGCTCCGGAAAAGCCGGCCTTGAGGGCGTCGAGAAATGCCACATTTGGAATGTAGTTGGAAAGAACGCTTGAAATATTGTAGATCTCCGCGATCAGAAGAGGGACGAAGATATAAAACAGCCCCCCGAGAATAAGCAGGGTAATAATGTAAAGTATGACAACCCCCGCGACCCTTCCCAGCCGCAGCTTTTGAAGGTGGGGAATGGCGGATTCCACAAAGGAAGCGACCACGATTGCGGTCAGAATAACCATTACCAGATCGTGCAGGCGCCAAATGAGAAACACCCCGAGCGCCACCAAAACCGCCCGAAGCATGGTGTCGGTGGATATGGAGATGGAGAGTTTGTTCTTCCCGTCGGACATACTGATATAATATCAGAATTTGAGCATTTTCAAAAATTCTCCCTTCTGCCGGAAAGGGCCGATCAGGGCCAGATTCAGGCTCCCGTCTTTGAAAATTTCCTCGGCTGTTTTGCGAAGCAGGGCGGGAGTGACGGCCCTGATCCTTCTGGCTTTCTCTTCGGAAGAAACCATCTTCCTTTTTAGCACTTCCTGTCCTCCGTAAAAATCGGCGATGTCGTCGCTGGATTCCAGAGAGAATTTCATTCCGCTTATCAAGATCTCTTTCGCCTTGTCCAGTTCCCTTTTGGAAACTTCTTTTTCCGCCAGCTTCCGGCATTCGGCCAGCACCGCCCGAAGCGCTTCTTTTATCCTCTTCTTGTCCACTCCGGCGGAAATCTGGAAGAATCCGTGGTCGGTAAAAGTATCATTGTCGGAACGCACGTAGTATCCCGCTCCCATTTCTTCTCTCAATTTTATAAACAAGCGGGAACTCATTCCTCCGGTAAGCACCGAGGAAAGAAGGGCAAGAGCCGGCGACCGCTTGTCAAACATGCTGTAAGTTCTGACTCCGAGCATGAAATGCGCCTGGTCGGTTTTTTTGTATTCAATCAAAACGGCGGGTTTTTTCTGGCTTTCCCGCACCTTCGGCTTGCCGGCCTTTCTTCCGCGCTTCACATTCCCGAATATCTTCCTCGCTTCTTCCATCACTTCCCTCTCGGAAACTTTTCCCGCCACCGCAATTACGGTGGATTCCGGCAGATAATGCATGGAGTGATAGCGCAAAAGATCTCTTTGTTTGAGCCCGGAAACGCTCTCCCGGGAGCCTAAGATGCCTCGCCCGGCCGGAGAAGGCCCGTAAAGAAGCTTCATAAACAGATCGTCAATGTGCCGCTGCGGAATATCGCGGTACATGTTCATTTCCTCCATGATCACTCCTTTTTCCTTCTCTATTTCCGCTTCAGGAAAAACAGGGTGCAGATAAATATCCGACAGCAATTCAAAAATTTTCCGGAAGTGCCGGCCGTCGGACTTGGCGTAGTATCCGGTGAATTCGTGGGAAGTAAAAGCGTTGTATGAACTGCCGAGCTCGTCCAGTTCCCGGGAAATATCCACGGACCCCGGACGCTTCAGGGTGCCTTTCCAGCACATATGCTCCAAAAAATGGGAGATGCCGTTCTGCCGGGCGGGTTCGTACTTGGATCCCGCTTCCACCAGCACCAGCACGGTAACAGTCGGATTGTCTTTCATCGGTATGGCCACCACCCGAAGGCCGTTGGAAAGAATTTTCTTGGAGATTTTCATCCATAAAACATACCATAATCAAAAGCTTGTAGGAAGCCCGGCGGGAGAGTGGGAGGCCTTGCCTCCCACTCCTAGAAGTCGTGGCCTGGCAGGACACATATTAAAAAGTGGGAGGCAAGGCCTCCCACTCTCCCGCTGCTGCCGTGCACCCGCTGTTTTCCTATCGCAAACTTCCTGCCGCCAGCTTTTCTTTAATATATCCGGACAGTTCCGCAATTTTCATCCTCTCCTGTTTTCCGGTATCCCTGTCGCGAACTGTAACCGTGTCGTCTTCCAAGGTGTCGAAATCCGCCACAATGCACCAGGGAGTGCCGATTTCATCCTGCCGGCGATAGCGCTTGCCGATGTTGCCGTTGTCGTCAAATTCAGTCTGAGGCACTTCTTTCTTCAGGGTCTCATATATATCTCTCGCTTTTTTTACCAATTCCGGCTTGTTTTTGAGCAAAGGAAACACGGCCGCTTTGATCGGTGCCAGCCTTGCGGGGAATTTTAGAAAAACTCTTGTTTCTCCGCCGAGATTGTCTTCGGTATAAGCCTTGGATAGAACGGCCAAAAGATGCCGGCCGAGGCCGAAAGTGGGCTCAAGCGCGTGAGGGACGAATCTTTCGCCGGACACCGGATCCAAATACGACAAATCCGATCCGCTCTCCCTGATGTGGTTCTCCAGATCGAAACCGGTGCGATAAGCGAGGCCGGCAATTTCATCAAATTTATGGGGGAAATTGAAATGAAAATCTACGGTGCGCTTGGAATAGTGCGCTCGATCTTCCTCCGGTATTTCCACTTCCTTTATGTCGCTTTCTTCAAAACCGAGCGATAAAAACCAGGAAAGCATTTCTTTGCGCCAATACTCAAAAATGCCCTTCCACTCATCTTCCCGAACAAAATATTCAAATTCCATGATTTCCAACTCTCTTACCCGGAAGATAAAATCGCGGGGAGCGATTTCGTTCCGAAAAGCCCGGCCGATTTGGGCTATGCCGAAAGGCATTCTGGGATGATATGAATCAATAATATTTTTGAAATTCACGAACATTCCCTGCGCCGTTTCCGGACGCAAATATACCGCCATATCCGAACCGTCCACCGAACCGACGGAGGTTCTGAACATCATATTGAATTGCCTGGGTTCCCCGAGTTTTCCTCCGCAATCCGGGCATTTTGAAGCGTTTTCCAAATGATCCGCCCGGAAACGGCGCTTGCATTTTTCACACTGCACCAGAGGATCGGAAAAACCGGACACATGCCCGCTCGCCTCCCACACTCGCGGATTCATCAGTATCGCGGAGTCGATGCCGTACATATCCTCCCGCGAATCCACAAAGCGGTTCCACCACAGGCTTTCTATATTTTTCTTCAGGGCCAGTCCCAAGGGGCCGTAATCCCAGGTGCCGGCCAAGCCTCCGTATATTTCCGATCCTTGGAAAATGAACCCCCGCCGCTTAGAGAGCGACACGATTTTTTCCATCAAATTGTTCTCTTCCGATTTTTTTTCTTTGCTCATTTTTTCTTTCTACTGCACTACCCTTTCTCCGCTGGCCGGGAAATTCGGATCACTGCCGAGCCTGGTGCTCAAGGCGGTCTTGTTCACCGTCACGTCTACATTAGCAAAATCATCATGCCCGGTCAAAACGGCGTCGTTCACCAGGGTGGGAGCGGCCCCGACTTGGGAGAGCGACGGCGTGAACTCTATTTGGAAGCTCACTTGCCGGCTGCCGCCGGTGATACCCGTCCCTTTGGCGATGTTTCCGACATTCCAAACCAATTGCTTGGTGGAAGGATTATAGCTGAAATCCTCTGAAGGGGGAGAAACTATCCCGGCGTAATCTATCCATGGAGGCAAAGAAGATTTTACCTGCGCCTTGGATATATTGTTGGCCGTATTGGTCACGGACCAGGTGACAGTGTAAGTGGTTTTCTGTCCGACTTTCGGCGGAACCGGTCCGGAATTCTGAAATGGTCCGGAAGAATAGAAGGCCTGGGCGGACAATCCCACATCCGAAATTATTTTAACTGTTTTTGATTCTGAATTTTGCAAATCGGTGGAGGCATTGCCCGAAAGAGGCTGTTTCCCCGAGACCGACACATCTATGCGGATGGAAGGATTGGACAGGAGTCCGTTTGATCCGTAGAGAGGCAGCGGAGACATGGTAAATTTCACCACCCCGGATCCGCCCGGAGCCACCTGTGAAAGATCGCTGTCCGAATTTTTATCCCAGACGATGGAATCCTTGGTGGAATCGTAGAACCCGTCTTGGGAAGATATCTGAGCGGGATCCATGGCGTTGCCGGAAATCTTGGCGGTAATTCGCATATCGTTTACTTGGGTATCAAGATTGTTGGCCCAATGTATCTCCCCCACCAAAGGAGTGCTTTCGTCTACCGCATACTGATCCTGATATGATCCGTTGAGGTAGAGCATGGCGGCAATGAAAGGCTTCTCCACGGCTATCGTCTGAGAAAGTGAATTGAAAATTATGCCTATTTTTGACTGATCGGTATCGCTCTCCGAACCGCTGTATATGTGAAAAGTCTTGTCCTCTCCGCTGGCCGCCCCTATTATTTTTCCGGTAACGGAAATATCCCTTTCCACTCCGGGCGCCAGATCTCCAAGGGTCCAGACATTGTTCCCGAAAGACGGAGCGGGATTGGCCGATACAAACTGGAATCCCACCGGGTAGTCCGCGCTGACCAATATGTTCTTTGCGGGTATGGTGGAATTCAATGTGGTTTTTATGTTCAAGGTAACATTCTGATTCGGACTGACGTTCGGAGGGACATCAATGGAAAGAGACAAAGGAGTGGAGTTGATGGAAACTTGATAGTCCTTCTCTTTCACAAAGATGGCGTTGGATCCTTCCACTCGATATTCCAGAGTTATTTTCACCGGCTTCACGCTTCCTTGTTCGCCATAAAGCACCACGGTTACATTCTCATCCCGCACCCCGCCGGCGGGAACGGTGCCGATGTTTATTCTTTGCCTTTCAGCGTTTGAAGCCAGGCTGTCCGAAGCGCTTTTCGGATACTCCACCAAAAGATCGGCCAGCTCGAGAGGCGAACTGTTTTTGTTCGTAATTTCTATTTGCAGAGAAAGCGGCTCCCCGCCGGCCGCAAATGGATTGCCCAGCACGGATATTCCGATATTGCTGTTGGAAATGGTATTGCCCTTGAAGAAAAAAGTGAAAGCGGCGAACCCGGCCGCAAGTATGAAAAATATTATGGAAAAAATGAAAAATTTTTTGAAAGCGGAGGTCTGGGTAAAAAATTTGTCCGAAAATGATTCCTTCTCTTTTTCTTTTCCTCCCCATGAATCAGATATCTCGCTTTTGTATGGATGGACAAAGTCTTCTCGGTTGCCGATTTTCATTCGATAATTTTTCCCGGAAAGCTTTGTTTTTAATTCTTCCAGCCGATTTAATTTGTCTGAGTCTCCTGCCATAATTTGTAATTATAACAACAAGCGAGGACGGAAACAAATGCCCGAAGGGTATTTGTTCGGCGCCCTTGCTGGCTGTTATAAGGCGCTTTACGCGCCATATAGCATGCTTTCCCGCAGAGCCTTGTTGATTTCGGAGAGAATTTTTTTTCTTTGGGAAGCCGCGCGGTATGCCATGTCCCCCGCAAAAGGAGAGCGCGCGAGGCTTTCCACGGATTCGTCTGCGCCCACATATCCGAGCTTGTACAGGACCCGAAGCACCACCACCGCTTCGATGTCGCGAAGCTCCCCGTCATCGGAACATTTTTCAAGCGCTTCCAGGCCTTTTAATAGGTCGTCAAAGAGTTCAGTATTGGGCTCTTCGCCGGCCAACAGTTTCCTAAGCAGGCGGGAAATACCGGCAAAAATCCTCAGAGTTTCGGGATGCTTGGAAATTTTTTCCAATGTATTGGTTTTGGACGCGCTGGTGATCCGCCAAAAATCTTTTCCCCGCACCAGGTCTGTTTTAATGTAGGAAAAATCACTTAAAATATAACGCAATTTGGAAGGCATCTTGCGCACCCCGCGGGCGGCCGCCGTTATCATTCCCAAATCGCGAGTAAAGAGATAATAATATTTCCCGGACTCGCCGTAGTTTCGGCTTCCCAAAATAATCCCTTCAGTATGGTATATGTGGTGCATTTTAGAAACTAAAATTCCTCCGTTTTGCCTTTTTCAAGAATCTTGAAAGAAATCCCATTCTCAGGAAGCACTTTTTCTGGCACCCAATACGCAAGCCCGGAATATTTTCCCAGCATGCCATCATGCACCGGACAACATACTTTCGGTTTTACATCCAATGCATAGCGCATAAAGTCCGCCACCTTCGCCCACGGGCCGGCCACGGGAAGCGCAAGGATTTCCACTGGCTTGCCGGGATTGTAATATGAGTCTCCAGGATAAAATAGGCGCTTGCCGATAAAGAAGCCGGTGTTCGGCACCTGGCCGTATTCTTCAAAAATTTCCCCATGCTTGCAGTCATGCGCTTCCAGTTCTATGCCGGACAAAACTTCCTTGGAAGTTTTGTCCGGCATGATTTCATACTTTATGCCGGCTTCGTCCAGAAGCTTCCCCACGCCGGCATTTGTGATTATTTTCGCATTCGGACTGTTCTTCAGAATTTCCTTCAGCGATTCAAGGTGGTAGTGGTCGCCGTGCTCGTGGGTAAAAAGAATGACATCGATATCTTTCTCTTTCTTCTGCTCTTCCGCGGTAAAAGAACCCGGATCAGTCATAATCCTCTTTCCGTTTTCTTCAATAATGAGGCAACAATGCCCAAGCTTTGTGATTTTCATATCACTATATTATACCACCGAAAATATTAAAAATTTCACTGCTATAAATATACAATGCTGTCTAGGGCGGAGGGTAACCCTCCGCCCTGGAAAAATTCCGACCTGCCACGTCGAACTATTCCGGAGAGAATAACTTTTGAAGTTCCTTTCTTTTCTCGGAAATTAATCTTGCTTCCATTATTTTCAATACAATTTCCCGCTCGCTGAAATTTCGTTTTACACTTATTTCCATAAATTCATTGAATGTCACTGGTTTCAGTTCTATCTTTTCTCCCGCATCCAAATTCATATCCGCTACTTTTTTCAAACCCTTGGCGACAAAGGTATACACAGACCACTCAATCTTGCTTACCGGCTGTTGAGCATCCCATAAAATAAATTTTTTCGCTTCATAGCCGGTCTCTTCCAGTAACTCCCGCTTGGCGGCTTCCAGTATATCTTCTCCTAGGTCCACCCTGCCCCCAGGAGTCCCTATGAAAGGATCTTTCCCGGGTTGTTCTTGTTCAACAAGAAGAATTTTCCCGTCAGGCAATATCGGGAAAATTACTACTGTGTCCGGCCGCTTCAGTTTTTCAAAGGTCGCAGTACTTCCGTCATACATTTTTTGCTCCCATTGATACACATCAAAAATTTCTCCATGAAACACGCATTTCGCATTCTCCGGGATCGGCTGTTTGGATTTCGGCTTAGGAATTTCCATTCTATTTTTGAATTTTTATCTTAAACGCTGAATTGCCGATTTTGATTTCCGGACCGTCGCTTTCCGTGAATTCAATTTTTTCGGCGCTAACAGTTTTCTTCAGATCTTCTTCAAATTTTTTGGCCAGCTTTTCGCCAGATTCATCAGTATCCAAAAGAAGCGTTACCATGTCGCTCGGTAAGAGCCCCGCCTCTTTGCGCATATCCTGAATAGCGCGAACCAGTTCGCGATAGTCGCCTTCTTCTTTAAGTTCAGGAGTAATTTCAGTATTAAGCAACACTTCTCCTTCTAGGCCGGCATCTTTGGCAATTTCTTTAACATTGAGCTCGTCCTTGATGAGCTCTTCATACTCCGATGAAAGATTCCGATCCTTTATCCTCAAAAGTCCGAGCGGTTGGCGCACCTTTATGCCCGCTTTCTGCCGAGCTTCCAAGCCCATTGTCACAATCTGCCTGGCTCGGCGCATATTTTCCAGCACTGAGTAATCCACTTTTTCTTTCTTTCCGAAAAGCTTTTGCAAAAGGGATTGGTCCTTGTACGGCCACTCGGACAAATGAACGCTTGCAGGGTCCTCATCGCTTTTAAGCTTTTGCCATATATCCTCGGTGGCAAAAGGAGCGAACGGGGCCAGAAGCTTGGCAAGATTTTTCAACACAAAGTACAAAGTGCGCTTGGCATCCTTGTCCCCGTCCTTAATGCGCTCCCTGGATCGGCGCAAATACCAAGTGGACAGATCGTCGATGAAATCGCGCATGGCCCGCACGGGTTCCAATAATTTATATTTCTCAAGATTTTCCGTGCACAGAATCTCCAGCTCGTTTAATCGCGTAATTATCCACTTATCCAGAATATTTTCCGAGGCAGGCCGGTGGGAGGCCTTGCCTCCCATCGTCTCAAGCTCTTTGTCGCGGTAAAGCTCGTAGAAAGAAAGCACATTGTAAAGCAGACCGAACATTTGCCGGTGGAGAAGCACCACCGTTTTTTCATCAAAATTCTTGGACTCGCCCGGCTGGTTTATGGAGTACATCCATAATCGCAAAGTATCCGCCCCGTATTTCTCTATCATCTCCCAGGGGTCCACTACGTTGCCGATATGTTTTGACATTTTCTTTCCCTCGGCATCCATCAGGTGTCCGAGACAGATTACATTTTTGTATGCCCTGCCCTTCCCCACAAGCGCTCCCACGGCGTGCAGGGTATAGAACCATCCGCGAGTCTGATCTATGGCCTCCGATATGAAATCAGCCGGATATCCGTGATCGTCAATCCAGTCTTTGTTCTCAAAAGGATAATGATCCTGGGCAAACGGCATGGAACCGGAATCAAACCAGACGTCCATAACCTCCGGTGTACGAGAAAGTTTTCCTCCGCAATCGCAGACCAGCGGAACCTCGTCTATGTATGGCCGGTGCAAATCCAGCTCGTAGTTTTTGTTGTGGGGAAGTAAGGTAAAATCTATCTCTTTAAACTCTCCTCCCTTGAATCTTAAGTTCACATCGCTATCACCTGCCTTTGTATCTTCATCATTAAGTTTATCTAAACCCTTAAGAATAACTACAATCGGAGCCTGGTGAGTGACGATCAAGATATTTTTCCCTTGGTATTTATTCTCCAATTCGTAAATGAAATCAAAAACTCTAATCTTTATATCTTTGAATGATTCGCCTCCCTCAGGGATAAAACTGTACCAATCATCGTGTTGGCGCGCAAATTTTTTATATTCGTGCCATGTTTTTCCGTCAAATTTTCCTACGTTCCACTCGCGCAGGCGCTTGTCAAAAATTATTTCTTTTTCAGTACTAATTTCTTTTTTAACAATTTCAGCTGTCTCTTTCGTCCTCAAAATATCCGAGGAGAAAATAAGATCAATATTCTTTTCTTTTAGTTGTTTTGCCGAAGACAATACTTGTTGTTTCCCGGCCTCGATTAAATTATCGTTATCCTCCACTCTGCAAGCCACCATACCCTTAACATTGCTCTCTGCTTCTCCATGCCGCATAAAGAAGTACCGATTGCCGGATTTCTTCGTATGCTTTTTCAGTTCCTCAATGCTTCCGATGGTAATCCTCTGGTTGCATTTCTCGCATGTCCACACCGGAAGCGGAGTTCCCCAGTACCGCTCGCGGGAAATCGCCCAGTCCTTGATATCGCGCAGCCATTCTCCGAAACGCCCGTCCCGAATGTGCGCCGGCTCCCAGTTTATCTTCTCATTCTCAGAAATCATCTTTTCCTTAATCCGCGGATCTGAAACTTTTATGTACCACGAGTCCCGCGCGTAATATATGAGCGCGGTATGGCAGCGCCAGCAGAAAGGATATGAGTGTTCGTACTTTTCTTTCTTTAGCAAAAGGTTCCGGTGCGCAAGGTCTTTGATAATGTCCACTGCCACATCTTCGTCTCGCACGAATCTTCCTTCAAGAAAATCAGTGCCGGCCAGGAATTTCCCGTCCAGACCCACGAGATGGTGCTTGGGCAAACCGATAGCGGTGCCCAGCACGAAGTCGTCTTGTCCGTACATCACGGCGGTATGCACCACGCCCGTGCCGTCAACGGTTGTCACAAAATCCGCTTCGTAAACCTTGTATGCTTTTGGAAGTTTGGACTTTTCGCTCTCAGGAAGAGTGTTCGCGAAATACGGATACAAGGGTTCGTATTCCAGGCCGACAAGATCTGATCCTTTTATGTTGTCATGCACAATTTCAATTTCCTGCCCTTCAAAGACACTCTTTACCCTATCGCTTGCGAGAATATACAATTCGGAAACCCCTTTTACGCGCAAAGCGGTGTAATCAATATCTTTTCCTACCGCTAAAGCAACGTTGCCCGGCAAAGTCCAGGGGGTAGTGGTCCATGCCAGAATATATGTGAAATCCTCGACTGAATGCTTTTGCGAATGGTCTGGCCGAGCTTCCAGCTCCGAAGGAGCAAGCTTTGTGCGAGGGGAACCGAGGACCTTCGCAAAAGCGTCAGGCGAAGATTTCACGCGGAATTTCACATACACCGACAGATCCTTCACATCCTCATATCCCTGCGCCAATTCGTGCGAGGAAAGGGCCGTCCCGCAGCGCGGACACCACGGAACCACTTTGTAATCCTTGTAAAGCAGTTCTTGTTCATCTATTTTTTTTACGATATTCCAAAGAGATTCAATGTAATCGTTATGGTAAGTGACGTAGGCATCCTTCTGATCCACCCAGTATCCCACGCGCTCGGTGAACTTTTCCCATAGGTTCACATATTCCCATACGCTTTCCTTGCATTGCTCGTTGAACTTGGCAATTCCGTATTCCTCTATCCCCTTTTTGGAACTAAGCCCGAGTTTTTTCTCCACCGCAAGCTCCACAGGCAGGCCGTGGGTGTCCCATCCGCCTTTCCGACGCACATGGTATCCGCGCATGGTCTTGTACCTGGGAACGGCATCCTTGAAAGAACGCGCCTCAAAGTGCCCTATGTGAGGTTTGCCATTGGCCGTAGGCGGACCTTCGTAGAAAACGAATTCCCCCTTGGGGGACGGCTTTCCCAGAGTTTTTTCAAAAATTTTATTCTCCTTCCAGAACTCCAAAATCCGCTCTTCGCGCCGAGCAGATTCGGATTTTTTAGATTCTTCACCGGAAGCCATTATGGAAATGATTCTATCATAAAGGCCTTGTTTTTACATCTTGATATAAAAAATGTACAATATTGATATGAATGGAAACGAGATGGAAAAAACGAATGCTGGGAAGGAAGATCTAACGACTGTGCCTGACAACCTGGGTTTTGAGGAATGTTTAATTACACTCACATATTTTGTAAGGGAATTAAGAAAACAGAATGGGAAATTTGCAGAGGTTAATAAAGAAATAAAAGAAAATCTTTTTCCTACAATGGAAAAATTGTTGGGAGAAGTAAAAAATAAGTTCGGGGATGATGCTGTTGAATATAAGAGAATGAAAAACGGAATCGAAAAGTATCCCAAAAGAACAGCTAAGCTCAATGAAATATTTGAAAAATTAAACTCGCTCACGGATGAGGATGAAGAAAAATTCAAACGCCTAGCTGAAGAAGCAAAAAAATTGGTGCTGAAGAATAAAGATCCCTATTTTCCTTAGTTACATCTTCTCCGGGGCCTGGATGCCGAGAAATCGCAGGCCGTTTTTTATCACAATGGCAAAGGCGCTGGCCAGGGCCACTTTGTACGGGGAGCTTTCATCGTTCTTGTCCGCGATGCGATTATTCCCATAATATGCGTTGAAGGCGCGGGCCAGCTCAATCAGATAATTCGCTATGTGGTGCGGTTGGAATTCCCTGGCGGATCTTTCCACAATTTCCGGGAAAATATAAAGCAAACGCTCGGGAGCGGAAATTTCCTCGGGCGGATTTTCCACGTTCATAAAAATTTCTTCTTTTTCCGCTTTTTCCGCCACGGATTTGGCCCGGGCGTATGAATACTGCAAGTACGGACCGGAATCTCCTTCAAAGGAAATGGACTTATCAAAGTCGTAAATGATGTCCGAGCCGATAGACTGCTTCAGAATGGAATACTTCAGGGCCGCCACGGCCACTTGGTTTATGAATTCTTCGGTCATTTCTCCGCGATTGGTTTCTTTCACTTTTTCAACCACTTTTTCCGAAATCAAAGATATGAGCGATTCGCCGGTGATTACATCACCTGTCCTGGAAGACATCTTGCCGGTGGGAAGGCGGAGCATGCCGTGGGAAATATGTCTGGTTTTCTCCGCGAGCTCCGGGAACACCCGCTTCATGGCCTCCAAAAGCACTTGGAAATACTGGTTGATTTCATTGCCGGTGACAACAATGGATTTGTCGTATGGAAACTTGCCGTATTTGATTTTCGCCAGTCCCAGTTCTTTCGCCTCATAAGTGGGCAAGCCTTCGGAATTTATGAAGACGCGGGTATGCAGTTTCTTATTGAACTTTTCCGCATGAAATACGATCGCGCCTTTATCTCCATTTTCAAAAACGCTGCCGGTGTTTTCTTCCACGATTTCCTTCCCAAGCTTGCCCGTTTCGCTTTCAAAGAAATAGTAATTGAAAGAGGTGCCGAGCTTCCGATATATTTCTTCAAAACTTTCCAGGGAAGCTTTTCTGCCTTGGTCATAGATAGCGTTTAGCTCCGGGTCGGATCGTTCATACAGTTTTTTGTTGACCGCAAGCACCTCTTCCTTCACTTTGTCGTCCTTTTCGTACGCCTTGGATCCGAATGCGTAGGCGGTCTTCCAATTTTTTTCGTGCAAATATCCCCACACTGCCTTGGCGGCGTGCATTCCGACATCGCCTTGATAGCAGGCCCGCTTAACTTCCGCGCCGCTGGCTTCAACGACCCGGGAAATGGCTTCGCCGATGGTGTTGCTCATTAAGTGGCCGATATGAAACTCTTTGAGCGGGTTTGGATCGGTGTATTCCACTATTACCTTCTGTCCCGCCAGATTTTTATTCTTGCCGTAGTTTTCTTTTTTCTCCAGAATTTCGTCGATGGTGTCGGCGAAGAATTTTCGTGAAAGATGGAAATTGATAAAGCCCGGGCCCGCCGGCTTTATCGCAGAAATCTCAGGCGGTTTTTTGATGCCGGATATTATTTTTTCCGCCACCTCCCTGGGATTCTGTTTAAGCTTTTTGGACAAAACCAGCGCGACGTTCGTGGAGTAATCACCGTTTACAGAATCATCCGGATGTTCAACGGTAAAATAAACCTCGCCCAAATTCAATTCGGCCAGCGCTTCGCTCACTAATTTTTTTATCTTTTCCTTCATTATTTCCTGCCGGTAGATCCGAAGGCCCCCGTGCCGCGGGAGGAATCGGCAAGCTCGTCCGACTCTTCTAATTCTACAATTTCCACGGGAACAATCAAAAGCTGGGCAACCTTGTCCCCTTTCTCCACTGAATACGGTTCGTCGGACAGATTTACCAAATGAGTGTTATATTCCCCGCGAAAACCGGCGTCAAAAACTCCGCCCATGGTATGCAAACCGGCCTTGGAAATGCTGGACTTGTCTTTTATGATGGCCGCGTGGCCGACGGGAAATTCCAGGGCAAATCCGTGCCAGAACCGGTGATGTTCTCCCGGCGCAATAGTCACTGTTTCCATGGAAAACAAATCCATGCCGACATCTCCGGGATGGGCATACTTCGGCAATTTCGCATCTTCCTTCAGTTTTTTAACTTTGATTTTCATTTGCTGAAAGTTATAGTAATGTCGGTTTCCAGGGCTTTTGCAAGTTTTTGCATGAATTCAAAGGTAGGGTTGTATTTGCCGGATTCAAGACGGGAAATTGCCGACTGGCCGGTGCCGAGGCGCTTGGCAAGAGTTTTTTGAGAAATATTTTTCTGGTGCCTGCTTTCTACGACGGCGGCATAGAGAGCGTATTTTGGGCCCAGTTTTTGAAATTCTTTTTTGAACTCGGGGTCTTTCAGCTCCTCCGCCAAATCGTCCTCAAAATCAACCGGCCTTATTTCTTTTATTTCGTCGTAAGTGCCATTTCTTTTTTTAATTTTTTTCTTCATATTTTCCATAAAGTAATAATATCACATATATGTAATATTATGCAAGCAACATCCTTTTTCTTTTCAAACATATAGCCATGTCGTTTTTTGAAATTCTATTGCTCGTCTTTTCAAACACATGGAGGATCCACGCAGAATTAAGATAAAAAGTATATATAATTCTAATGTTTGCTATTTCTTTTACCCTAAGCTCAAAAAGACCATTGCCAATATTTTTTGATAAAGGCATTGTCAGTTCATTGCCATAGATTGCAAGCGCGGCGACAGCTTCGCGGCACGCAATGCGAGTACGCTTGTCTAAGGATTTAATAAAATCTTGAATGGAATCGCTTACATACCGAACCCTGATTTGAACCATAAAAAATCATTTATGGCTCTCTTGGAGTTCTGTTACTTTATAATGCCTTTTATCTTAGCATATATTTTTTGGTGAATGGATTCCTGTGAAAAAAGCTTGTTGCCTTCCGTGCAGTCTATCTTTATCCAATTCTTCTCCCGCTCGGCCAGCCATTCGGCGGTCTTTTGCGAATTGGTCAGATAATTGATATCCCCTTCCACTATATCTTTCTTTTTGCCGGTATATGCCCGGCGCTTTTTTCCGTCCCTCTCTTTGATCAGCCGTAGGATGGTCGGAATGGGCACGCTAAGATAGAAAATCTTGTCCGGTCTTGGAATCTTGAAAGTGCCATATTCCATCTTGTCCAGCCATTTGATAAATGCCGCCCGCTTGGCGGCATTCTTTATCTTTCCTCCCTGATGGATCTGATTGGCGCTCATGTACCGGTTGGAAAGCACGATATACCCTTCGGCAAGAAGTTTGCGCACTTTTTCGGAAGATTCCCAGCGATCCGCCGCGTATGCTATTGCGGCGATTTTCGGATGAATATTGGTCCAATTGTAGTATTGCTCGGAGAGGCAGTGGCCGATGAACCCGCCGAAAAAATTTTTGTAGTATTCCGGAAAATCCAGCACCGCCACTTTTCTGCCTTCCCTCTTCAAGCGTTTCGCCAAAAGCGCCACTTGCGTGGCCTTTCCGCTGCCGTCCGTTCCGTCAAACACAATGAATTTCCCTTTCCTTTTAGTTTTTGCCATAGGGAAAATATAGCAGAAAATATCTTATTTTTCTATATCAAAATAATTTTGGCCGCTTTTATATGCTTTTACCATTATCCCCGCGAAGGCAAAAAGAGGCTGGGGCAACTCATCAAGATCGTACCACTTCCAATCCCCAATCCGTTCTTCCGGGTTCGTTCTTGGTTCTCCGGATTCCCATTCTGCGGAGAGCCCCACCAAGACATCATGCCTGGGCGCGTACTGCGTACCATTGGCTACGCATAGAAACTTTATGTTCCTTATATGTATTCCAGCTTCTTCAAGAGTTTCCTGCTTGGCACAGTTCTCAAATGACTGTGAATATTCCAGGTGTCCTCCGGTGAAAGAATATTCTCCATCTCCGTGACGATTTTTTCTGCGGCCAATAAGCACCTTATTGTTTTTCCATATCATTACGCCTATGCCGATTTTCGGTCTTTGATTATCCGTTTCATTTTCCATATTATTGTTGCATTTTTTCTAAAACTTCCTTGAAGTATTTGTCCATCGGCTCCGACTTGCAGGTTCATTTATTTTTTCCCAATACCCTTAAAGCCTGTTCGGCATAGAATCTCACATTGGGTCTGAGATCCATTTTCAGAAGGTCCTTTTTTGTCGCCCAAATTATATCAGTGCGTTCGTGTTTCATCACCGCTTCCGATATTTTGTTTGAACTAGCGGTGGCAAAATACACAAGTACCACGTGTTTATGCGTGCTATTCACTTCATGGCAACCTAGAAATGCCGGAGCGGGAAGAGGCTGGTAATCCGCCTCTTTTTTTGTATCCGACACTTGGCCGAATATTTTAACATTAAGGCCGACTTCTTCTTTTACTTCGCGAACCGCCGCTTGAATGGGGTCTTCGTCAAGTTCAATATGTCTGCCGACCGATAGCCATATGTGATGCTTATCGTGCATTCGCAACAGCACTTTGTCCCTGTGTACGATGAATACTTCAACACAAAAATCTATTTTTTCATGAATATGCGGCATTTCATTTATCAAACGCTCCGTATCCGCCGTCTACCAGAATATCCTGGCCGGTAATGGCGGTATTCTTATCGCTTGCGAGAAACAGTATTACTTCCGCTATTTCTTCGGGCTGAAGCACCCTGCCGAGAAGATTTTCTGTGCTCTTCCTCCATCCTGTTTCCGACCATTCTTTGCTTATCGGTGTCTGTGTGAAACCGGGCGATACTGAATTCACCAAAATTTCTGGCGCATATCTTTTAGCCAAACTAGCAGACAGTGTCATCACTGCTGCCTTTGTTGCAGAGTAAATCAGACCTTCCTTGCTGGCAGTGAAGGAATGTCCGCGTATTGAAGCTAGATTCACTACCCTGCCATATTTTTTTTTCTGCATCACCGGAATTATCAGTTGGCAGAGATGCACCGTACCAAGCAGATTAACTTTAAACATATTCATCCATTCGTCGTCAGTACTTTCCAGAAAAGATTCCTGCGCTGCAATTCCGGCAGAATTTATAAGAGCGTCTATTCTGGGAGTTTTCTCCAACAGTTTCTTTACAACCTCTTCGCATTGTTCTTTCTTAGATACATCGCAGAAAATATATTCAGCTTCAAGTTCTTTTGCAAGTTTTTTGAGTTTCTCGCTTTCGTCTTTTCCGTGCAAAATCGGATTCCATCCGTATTTTTTGGCAAGTTTGGCTGTTGCTTCCCCTATGCCAGAGGAAGAGCCCGTGATTAAAATTGTTCTGCCTTTTTGATCCATGTTCTTTTCTTATTTTTTCCCTGCTCTCAATATCTTGTCGATTTTGCGGGCGATAGCCAGAAAATCTTTTTCCTTGCGGCCGCGGGTGGTTTCGGCGGGAGTGCCCATGCGGATGCCGGAAGGATCAAACGGGGAACGGGTCTCTCCGGGAATGGTGTTCTTGTTGCAGATGATGCCGTTTTTTTCAAGCAGAGCCTCGGCGTCTTTGCCGGGCAGGCCCTTGCCTTCCATCCAAGTGTCCATCAGGATCAGGTGCGAATCGGTTCCTCCGGAAATAATCCGCCAACCTAGCTTTTCCAGCTCCCCGGCAAGCGCCCGGGCATTTTTCACTATTTGCTTTGCGTAAGTTTTAAAAGCCGGAGCCGTGTCTTCCTTCAGAGCCACGGCAATGCCGGCGATCTGGCCCATGTGCGGACCGCCTTGAAGTCCCGGAAAGATCGCCTTGTCAATTTTTTTGTCCAGCTTCCTGTCATCTTTTTTCGAAAAAATCAAAGCCCCGCGCGGACCGCGCAAGGTCTTGTGCGTGGTACTGGTTACCACATCGGCATATTTGAAAGGAGTCGGATACGCTCCGCCGGCCACCAGCCCTGCGAAGTGGGACATGTCCACCATGAGATATGCTCCGCAAGCATCGGCGATTTCCCTGAATTTTTTGAAGTCCACTACCCGAGGGTAGGCGGTGTAACCCGCCACAATGAGCGCCGGCTTCTCTTCCATCGCAAGCTTTTTCAATTCGTCGTAATTAAGCGTCTCCGTTTTGGGGTCTACGCCATAGGGAACTTGCTGCCAGACTTTTCCGGTAATGGAAACTTTCTGCCCGTGGCTCAAGTGCCCTCCCGCGGTGAGAGTCATTCCCATTATTTTTTCTCCGGGCAAAACCAATCCCAAATATACCGCCAGGTTTGCCGGAGCGCCGGAAAGCGGTTGGACATTCACCGCCCATTCTTTTGGAGAGAGTTTGAAAAGCTTGAGGGCCCTTGCCTTGCAGAGCTCTTCCAGCTTGTCCGTATTCGTCTGGCCTCCGTAATATCTGGCGTGCGGATATCCTTCGGCGTATTTATTGTCAAAAATAGAGCCGAGGGCTATGAGTACGTCTTTGGATACGTAGTTCTCCGACGGGATTAGATTGATGACCTTTTTTTGCCTTTTTTCTTCGGCTTTGATCAGATTTTCTACTTGTTTATCTTTCATATGACCATTCTAGCATATAGCAAAACTTCCGGTACTCTCCTCTCCGGGTACGGGATTTTTGAAGCTTAAAAATCCCTGAAGTTGGCTCGCCGCCGCTCGCCAAACCCCCTCCGAAGAGAGTACCGGAAGTTTTGCTTAATAGTGCTATTTATAAAAAGAAAAGGCTTCAGTCTTGCCGTCGGAGCGCATGAGAATGGTTCCGTGTTCGTCCGTGCGGAACGCTTGTATCCCGGACTTTTCAAAGATGTCCAGTACCGCGGGATCCGGATGGCCGTATCTGTTTTCTTTGCCCGCGGAAATGAGAGCATACTTGGGCGCGACCGCTTCAATGAACTCGGCCGAACTGGAATTTTTGGAACCGTGATGGCCCACTTTCAGCGCCGTACTTTTGAGAAGCGTCCTCTGTGTTTGCGCCAAAATGATTTTTTCGGTATCTATCGGAGAGTCGCCGGCAAGCAGTATGGAGGTATCGCCATAAGAGAGGCGCGCCACCACGGAGCCTGCATTTGTTTCCCAGTCGCGAACATCAGCGTCGGGAAACAAAATATCAATAACCGCGCCGCCGCCAATATTTAACCGCATGCCTCGCCTGGCGGGAATGTTCTGCACGGATTTTTCTTCCGCAATTTTTTTTATGTTCTGATACAGCGCGGAATCATCCGCGATGCCGGGATCAAAAATTTCTTTTACTTTATAATTTTCCAAAATGTCCGCGAATCCGGAAATATGATCGGCATCCGGATGAGTGATTATCACCGCATCCAAAGTGCGGTCAAGGGCGGGCATTACCCTTGCCATTTGTCCCAATATTTTCCGCGGAGGCCCGGCGTCCACCAGAATCCGAGTGCCGGTCGGAGATTCTATAAAAAGCGCGTCTCCTTGGCCCACGTCAAGCATGGCAAAAGTTAGCCCTCGGCGAGAATTCCGCAAATCAAGCGAAAACAGGAAAATAGCCATTGCTAGAAGCGCAAAAACGGCATATAGGGGGAAAATTTTTACGGGTTTCTGGGGCGCCGAAGGGCGGAGGGTTACCCTCCGCCCTTCGGCAAGCGGTTTCTTTTCATTTTTTATAAGTGCTTTGGAATTCATGGTATAATGCGCTGATATGCAAATGGCTTGAAATATGGAGCCGTATTGCTCCGTACAAGCAGTATATGCATGCTTTATAAATAACTATTAAAGAACCATGAAAATATTTGAAGAAAAAAAATTCAACATCGGAGAACTCTCGGGGATCTCCGCCAAAAACATTGAAGAACATTTGAAACTGTATTCAGGATACGTAAAAAACGCCAACCTGGTGCGGGAAAAGCTGGGCAAACTTTATCAAGAGGATCCTGCGGGCAACGCTTTCTTGATCGGGGAACTGCACCGGCGCTTCGCCTTTGAGTTCAACGGAGTACGCAATCATGAATATTATTTCCAATCCCTTTCCGGAGGAGCCAAACCATTGCCCGCAAATTCTAAATTGAAAGCCGAGCTGGAAAAAGATGTGCCCATGGATGTATTTATCGAAGCGTTCAAGCAAATGGCCGCCACTCGCGGAATAGGCTGGGCTGTAATGGCCTGGGACCAGGCCACCGGCCAGCTGGTAACGAGCTGGATAGACGAACAGCATCTTGGACAATTAAACGGCGCCAAATGGATTCTGGCCCTGGATATGTGGGAACACTCATATATTTACGATTATGCTTCTTCGGAAAAGAAAAAATACATTGACACGTTTTTTCAGAATCTTAACTGGGAGGAGATTGAAAAGAACTTCGTAGAAGCCACAAAATAAGGAAAGCGTAGATCAGAACGATGGATACCGGCGGAAAATCCCCGACGCTTATGGAAGCGAACGGGATTTTTGATATGGCGCCTATTATCCATAATTCGTAATGAAGAAGCGCGTATGAAAAATACCCGAAGGGCGCGGAAAGAATCGGGGAAAGAAGCCCGGTGAAACCGGCGGCGAACCCGAGGAGCATGGTGAGGGGGATGGCCGGCAGAACGAGGAGGTTGGCCGGAATGGCGACCAGGGAAAGATTGCCCATCTGCCAAAATATGTATGGAGCGACGCAAACATACGCGGAGGAAGTGGTGACCGTGATTTCACGCAGCCATTTCCATTTAATCCAATAAAAATGCTTCTCTATGCGAGGCGGGACGAAAATAACGGCCGCCGTGGCCAAAAACGACAGCTGAAAAGACGCGTCGTAGGCAATGATCAGCGGGTTCGCCAGGCACATGGCCGCGGCGGCCAGAATAAGGCCCCGCCCTGCTTCATACGGCCGGCCAAGCACCCTGGCCAGAATGCCCAATACCGCCATTATCCCGGCCCGCACGGCCGTGGACGTCCCGCCGGACATGATTACAAAAAGTATGATGCCCAGGATGCCGGCCCCGAACCCGGCCAGGCGAGGCAGAAACGAAAATATTTTCATGATCCATTCCGCGACGATAGTCACGTTATACCCGGACAGAGCCACGATATGAATAGTGCCGGTATCCACAAATTGTTGCCGCATATCCGAACTGAAAGAAGAACGGTCTCCGAGGATGAGTCCGCCCAAAAGTTTTGATTCGGGACTGGGGATGGAAACTTTGAGAGCATCCATGAACTTTTCTTTGGCAAAGAAAAGCGCATTCCGCAAAAAACTTCCGCGCCCTCGCGAGAGAATCTCAATTTTCGGATAGCTTACGACATACCTGATTCCATCCTTGCGAAGGTAATTCACATAATCAAAAACCTTGCCCTGGTCGGTAACAAAATTTTCCGGCAGTTTAGGCTTGCCGGACAAGCGCACTTCGTCCCCATAACGAAAATATTGCTCCAGCCCCGTTGTAACCAGAACTTTCATTCCTTCGGTTTTCACAACCAGTTTTTGATTATTCTCCCCGGCATCCGGTTCTTCCTCCACCATGCCCTCAAATGTTCCTTCCGGAATATCCGGCGCGAGGGCGGGAACAAAAAGAAAGGAACGCGCGAGCGTTCCTAAAAGAAATCCGAAGCAAACTATATAAAATATTTTTTCTCTCATTTTCTCACGGTTTTTTCAAATTAATCTCGCCTTCCCTTCCGTCGGCAAAAGCCGTGGCGATCTCATCCGCTCGTTCGTTATAAGTATCCCCGCTGTGCCCTTCCACATAAAACCAGGACGGCCGCAATTCCTCCGACAGAGCGTGCAGTTCGCGCCACATCTTTTCATTCAGCACCGGCTTTTTATTGGCCGTTCTCCACCCATTGGACACCCATTTCTTTATCCATTCAGTCACGCCCAAAAGCACGTATTTTGAATCCGCGTATATTTCAAGGGGCATATCGGATTTTTTTGCCTTCGCGTATTTCAAAGCCTCAATGGCAGCCGTAAGCTCCATCTGGTTGTTGGTGGCATGCTTTTCCCCTCCGCCCAGTTCCGCCGCAACTTCGCGCTTCGGCTTTTGGTTGCCGCGATGAAGAACCTCCGGCCCCTTGCCGAGCACTTTCGGCTCTTGTATCAAAACCACCGCGCCCCAGCCGGCCGGTCCGGGATTTCCCCGCGCCGCTCCGTCAGTGTATATAATCATTTTTCCTTTCGGCATATCCACTATCATAGTATAAAAAAATAAAAAGCTCTACTAAAAAAAGAAATGACCATATTAATTAAAAAATATGGCCATTCAGTTAGTTTGTACCTATCTATAATGATAGGATTTTATTATGTTTTGAAGGAACTGAACGGCTCTGCACATATTTTACTACGCCCATTTCCAGCATGTCAAAGAAAACTGTGTATATCGTATATGATATATAAAATACAAGGGTAAAATCCCTCATATAATCCTAATATATATCCTCAATACGCAGACGGAGCTCCTCCCTTCCCCGGAATCGGGACAGGTCGAAGCTGGCCAGGAGATTGGCGTACGAGCCGGGAAAGACGTGCGCCTTGAACGAATCTTCGCCGGAAAAAAAAGAAACGGCTTTAATTTTGCGTCCGCCGGCGTCCGAGAAAGTTATCTCAATATGCTCTCCGCCATTCTTTCCGAATTTTTTCACGCTTTCAGTCTTCACATTTTCAAATAAGAACACCGGCTTCGGATTTCCCGATCCGAACGGTTCCATTTTCTGGAGTTCCTTCCAGTTTTTCATAGTCACATCGGACAAGCCGAGCTTCAAATCATAATCGGCGGCCGCTTCCGGCTTTTCTCTCTTCACTTTGGCGAAAGAAGAAAGCAGAGCGTCTTCCAAAAAATGAATCTTGGTCCTTTCCGCGGCAAACCCTCCGGCCAGCTCGTGTCCTCCGAATTCGGTAAAATACTCCTTTGTTTCGTGCATAAGTTCCACCACTGACACCGAGCCGTCGGAACGGCAGGACCCGCGGATACAGTCGTTTTCGTCCGCCCCCCATACGAAAACCGGCCGTTCATAAGCTTCCGAAAGCCGGCCGGCCACCAGGCCCAGAACCCCTATTTTCCAATTCGGATTGCCAACCACTATCACCTCCCGAAGGCTTTCCTCCGTGTTCCTTTTCTCAAAATTTCGGTTCACTTCCCGCATTATGCCCGTTACGATTGTTTTCCTTTCGTCGTTTATCTTGGTCAGATGGTCCGCAAGCGCTCCGGCCTCAGCCGGATCATCAGTGGAAAGAAGCTCGTAAGCTCTGCGCGGATCATCCATCCGGCTGGCCGCATTTATTTTCGGCACGACCATAAATGCGATATCGTCCGGGGAAAGAAAGCGCTGTTCCACCCTCATTTTCTGCAGAAGCTTCTGCAGTCCCGGCCGGGGAGATTTGCGCAAGACTTTCATTCCGAAATGCGCCAAGGCCCGATTCTCGCCCAAAAGCGGAACCATGTCAGAAAGAGTGGCGATTCCGGCCATGTCCATGAGCCATTTTTCCCATCCCGCGGGGATTTTCGGAAACGTGTCAATTTTTTCCGCGGCGGCAAGAAGCCCCTGCACCAGCTTGAAAGCCACTCCCGCGGCGCAAAGCATTTTCTCCGGATAGCCGTCTATTTTCGGATTCAGAATGGCGTAAGCCTCGGGAAGTTTTTCCGGCGGAAGGTGGTGGTCCACTATAATGGTATTCATGCCTTTTTCTTTGGCAAAGGCTATTTCTTCCACCGCAGTAATACCGAGGTCCACCGCAAGGAGAAGGCTCGCGCCTTTTTCGGCGAATTTTTCTATGGCTTCCTTGTTCAATCCGTATCCTTCCGAATTTCGCTCGGGAATGTACACCTCGTAATTTCCAAACCCGATTTTCTTAAAAAAATCTTCCAGAATGACCGCTCCGGGCATTCCATCGCAGTCATAGTCGGCGTAAATCACCGTTCTTTCGCCCTTCTGTATTGCATCAAAAATGCGCCGGCACGCCTTTTCCATGTCTTTCATCAGAAAGGGATCATAGAGATCCCGTTCGTAATCCGGATTCAAGAATATTTCCGCCTGTTCCGGATCCATAATTCCCCTTTTTTCAAGCAGGGTTCTCAGCAATTCGCCGTACTTTTGCATAAAGTTGATTTTATCACGAATAAGGCAAATCCGTTGAACGCGCCTTTATTTGACCACATAAAAAAACGTGGGAGGCAAGGCCTCCCACGTTGGAATATGTGTTATAATTTGCCCATGGATGACTGCATTTTTTGTAAAATAGTGAAGGGAGAAATACCCAGTGAAAAGGTGTATGAGGATGAACATACTCTTGCTTTTCTGGACATTAAGCCGGTAAATATCGGACACACCCTCATCATTCCCAAAGAACATTTCAAAAACATATATGAAACTCCGGAGGAAATTGCTTGCAAGCTGATACGAGCGGCAAAGAAGATCAGCATGGCAGTCAAAAAAGAGCTCAAGGCGGACGGAATAAACGTAACCATGAACAACGATTCTGCGGCTGGACAAGTCATATTTCATACTCATGTGCACGTGATACCGCGCCTCTCAAGCGACGGCTTCGGCCCATGGCACGGCCGAAGAGACTATGCCGATGGAGAAGCGAAAGAAGTGGCAAAAAAGATCAGCCAAGCGCTTTGACAGGCCGAAACCATCGCAAGGAAGGGCGGAGGGTAACCCTCCGCCCTTCCCCCGTCTGGAAATCGGCGGCTACTTGAGAGCTTCCAGGCCCGGAAGAGTCCCTTTGGCCAGGAAATCCAGCATGGCTCCTCCGCCGGTGGAAATGAAGGTGAATTTCTTTTCCATTTTCATTCCCGCGATGAGGTCAATGGTATCTCCTCCGCCGATGACCGAAACCGCTCCGCTTTTGGCGATTGCTTTGATTATGTCTTTGGTGCTTCCGGGATGACCCGCTGATGATTTTCCGAGCGGTCCGTTCCATAGGATCATTTTTGCCTTTTTTATTTCCTTTTCCAAAATATCCGCCGTTTGGGGACCCGTGTCCACCATATTTTCATTTTTAGAAATCTCATAGGGCGATTTAATTTTTTTCCCCTTTGAACTCTCCGCCACGACGTCAACCGGAAGGATTATTCTTCCATTTCGCGCCAGGGATGACAATCCGTATTTCTTGTCCTCGACGAGGGAAAGCCCCGTCTCATATCCTTCTTCCTTGAAAACCTGATTGGCCAAGGCTCCGCATATGGCGACGCTGTCCGCCTTTTTCAAAAACTTCTTCAATACCGGCAATTTGGTCTCAAACTTCGCCCCTCCCAAGATGAACAGGAAAGGATGCTTGGTATCTTTGGACAAGGCCGACAAATATTTTATTTCGTCCAGAAGCCGGAAGCCGGCGTAAGCCGGCAAATATTTCGGGACGCCCACGATGGAAGCATGCTCGCGATGCGCGTCCGGGAATGAATCGTCCACATAGACATCCCCCAGCCTGGAAAGCGCCCTGGCGAAAGCCGGACTGTTCTTTTCTTCTCCGGGATGGAATCTAAGATTTTCCAAAAGCAGGACTTCGCCTTTTTTAAGGGATTTCACCGCTCTTTCCGCAGACGGGCCGACGCAATCATCCGAGAATTTAACCTTCTTTTTCAAGAGTTTTTCCAAAGCGAGCGCCACCGGTTTCTGGGAAAAGCGCGCGTCTGTTTTTCCGCCCGGCCGGCCCTGATGCGCCATTATCACCACCGATCCCCTTTTCATCAAAAATTCTATTGTCGGCAAAACGGCTTTGATTCTTCTGAAATCGGCAACCCGGCCGTTCTTGATGGGAACGTCAAAACCGGCGCGCAAAAGCGCCGTTTCTCCTTTCAGATTTTTCAATTTGATTATTGATTTCATAAAACTTCAAAAAATTTTTGTGAATTACTCAGGAAAGGCGCCACTGCCCCGCGTCTTCCGCGATTTTTGCTATCCGCCCGAATTTGTCCGGGGACAGACTGTCTCTTCCGACCAAAAAACCGTCCGCCTCGCCTTCGCGCAGAAATCCTTCAGCATTTTTCGGCGATACGGATCCTCCATACAATATGCGTACGGTATCCGCCGGAACTATACCGAACTTGTCGGCCAGTATTTTTTTAATGAAGATTTTCATTTCTTGGAATTCTTCCGGCACGGCTTCGCGGACGGCATTCCTGCCTATGGCCCAGACGGGCTCGTAAGCGATTATCATCTTTTCCATAGATTTTTTGGATATTCCCTTCAAGCATTCCTCCACCTGCGATTTGATGAGCTGCAAGTACGCATGGTCGCGGTCTCTTTCCCTTTCCCCCACGCACAACACCGGAGAAAGGCCCGCGGCAAGCGCCGCTTTTATTTTAAAATTGATCTCGTGATTGCTTTCCCCTCTGCCTGCGGACGGATTTCTGCGTTCCGAGTGTCCCGCTATCGCATATCTGGCCCGGGAATCATAGAACATATCCGCGGAAACCTCGCCGGTGAAGGCTCCCGAGCCTGATTGGACCGATACATCCTGCGCTCCCAGCCGTATTTTGCTCCGGCCCGCAATTTTCACCAGCCTTTCGATAAAAACGGAGGGCGGAAATATCACTATCTCTGTCTTGCGGAGTCCCGCCGTTCGCGCCATTACCCCCTTCAAAATTTTTTCCGCTTCCCGGACGGATGGAGGATTCATCTTCCAGTTTCCGGCGATCAATGTTCTTTTTGCCATAAATACAGTATACCAAAAATCCTCCGGAAAAGTCCGGAGGATTTTTGTTTTTCGCCGTATTACTTTTCCTTATATACAGGCGCTTTTCCTCCATTACCCGGAGGCAAAACGGTAACGGTAGCCGAACCGGTCACTTGGGTGCCGTCCGGCGCCACGCAAATGATGGTATAGGTTGTGGTGGCGGCCGGGCTCACCGATACGGAGCCGGAAGTGCTGGGGCCGCTTGCGGGAACATTGAAGTTGGACCCGTAACAGTAACTGGCGTTGGCGGAAGTCCAGGAAAGAGTGGAGGGGCTCCCTTGCGCGACAGCGGCCGGATTCGCGGTCAGAGTAACCGATGGAGCGGAGAGAGAAACCCGCACAGTGACCGAATCGCTCGCGGAATTTCCAAGGTTATCGCCGCAATGCGCCGTATAGGTGGTAGTAGCGGAAGGCTGGATAGTGGCGCTTCCGGCGGTGAGATTGGAAGAAAATCCCGGAGGGGTGGAAGTGACGGAACAGGAAGAAGCGCCCGCGGATGTCCAGCGCAAGGTGGTTGAACCGCCCAAGGCTATCTGGGTAGAATCCGCGGTAATGGAAACGGAAACCGGACTGCCTGAGGGAATACAAGCGCTGTTGTTCCAGGTCGTGCCGGGAGCGCAAGAAGATGTTATGTTCTTGCTGTCCAAAAGAGTGCCGTTATTGTACAGATACAAGTCTCTGGAGTTGTATGGAATCCAAACCAGCTCATTCGTCCCGGAATTGCCGCTGAATAAAACAGTGTTGGCGCTCGGATACGATGAGGTGACAGCCGACGTCGCCGCCGGATTGGTCGTGTTCCAGGAAAGGTTTATATAACAAGAGTTGCCGTTTTGGCTGATGACGCAGGAATTCGCGCTCGGGGAGAGAGTCCCGGTCATGGCATTCGGCGGCGCCACGGTGGTGGAAAAAGCCACATCGTTGCCATATCCGACTCCGGCGCTGTTCACCGCGTAGGCGCGATAATGGTAATTGGCGACGGGAGACAAACCGGTCATGGTGTCATACCAAGAAGATCCAAGAGCCGTCGTTCCGTCCGTGGTTTGGCCGGAAGAACCGGAAAACGCGCCCGCATTGGGATTGTATGTCGGATCGCTCGCGGTACTCCATACCACCCCGCTCACAGTCGCCGGGCAGTCGCCGGCAAACCAGGTTACGGCTCCGGATCCAGTAGCGGAATTGTAGCCGATATTGCTCAGAGGATAACCGGTGGTAACGGAAGGAACGGAACAAGCGGCGGACAAGGTAGTGAAAGACACATTGTTGCCATAGGCGATACCGGCGCTATTCTCCGCGTAGGCGCGATAGTAGTATGGGGTGCTCGGAGAAAGACCGGTCATATTGTCGGTCCAGGGTCCGCCCGAGGCCCAGCCGTCGGTCGTCTGGCCCGTAGAACCGGTGAGCGGGCCGGAATTCGGGTTGAATGTCGGATTGTTGGAAGTTCCCCATACCACTCCGCTCACAGAGACGGCACACCCGCCGTCCGAAGAGATGGTTCCTCCGCCGACCGCCGATGATTGGGTAATACTCGCGGCCGGAGAAGTGGTGCTGACGGAGGGAGCGGAACAGGTCGGCGGAATTATGGACAAAGTAGTGAAGGGTGTTTCAGACCCGTATCCCGTCTTGCCGGCCGAGTTGGTGGCATAGGCGCGATAATAATACGGAGTGCTTGGAGACAAGCTGGTCATATTGATGTTGTACGGTCCCCCGCTTGCCCAGCCGTCGGTGGTATGACTTAAAGTAGCGGGATCCGCCGTAGTCGGGATATGAGACACGCTCCATACGCCTCCGCTCACGATTACCGCGCACCCGCCGTCCGAAGTGATATATCCGGTACCGGTGGCGGAACTGGAAGTAATGTTGGAGGCGGAGGTACCGGTGCTGACGGAGGGAGCGGAACAGACGGGGAGGGGCACCGATACAGCAATAGTCGTCAACGGCCCGCAATTGTTGTTCTCATTTGATTCGGTGATTACGTTAGTTGAATCAGCGCAGGCCTGGACATAGTAGGTGCCGGCCGAAGGGAAGGTATATGAGACAGTGGCGGTGGCGCTGGTTCCGCTGTTTAAGGCCGCCATGGTGGTTGTGTTGATAGTGGAAGCCCCGGTACCGCTGGGAGAAGCGGAGACGCTGAACTTGACGGAGAAACTTGAATTAGTGGAGAGACTGCCTTGGTTGGAGATCACGGAAGAAAGAGGCTGGATGTCACCCGCGATGGCTGTGGTCGGGGCAACCGCTCCGGCGACGAGGTCGGGAGCTACCGTTGTCGGCGTCGTCACCGTAATATCCGTCCAGGGTCCGCAGTTGTTGTTTTCATTTGATTCGGTGATGGTGCCGGTATTGGAAGAAGAACTCTTGTCCGCGCAGGCGCGCATGGAGTAGGTGCCTGCGGGGGGGAAGGAAGTGGAGACGGATGCCGTGCCGGTCCCTCCCGCCGCCAGGGCAGACATTTGGGTTGCGGTGAGATCAGTTACCGTCCCTGTTCCTCCGGAACCGGTGGCTTTCTGGAAGAAGTTGTAGAAGCTGGTGCCGGTCGCGGCCGTGCCTTGGTTGGTGATAGTGGCGGAGAAGGTGGTGGAGACCCCGGTATTAGCCGCCGTGGGGGAAACCGTTGCAGCGATTAGATCGGGGGCGGAAGGAGCACTATTAGTCGCAGTAATTCGCAATCCAGAGCCGGTAGGAGATTCAGAAGTCGGAACAAGTGATTTGGTATTGTTGTAAAGGAAGAAAGTCCTGCCTGGATAGGGTATAGAAACCAACTGGCTACCGGAATCCCCCGTCCCCACCCTAGTAGACACCGAGGCTCCTGTGCTGTCTGTCGGACTCGTAACAGAGGAAACTCCTTGAGGATTTGTAGTACCCCATGTCAAAGTAACATTACAACTGCTCTGGCCGGATTGAATTACACAGGAAGGGGCATCGGATGTAAGAGTGCCGGACATAGACAATGTTTCTGAACATGAAGGGGATGCGGGAACTCCTCCGTTAGAACCAAGACAACCCCATGAATAAACACTGTTAAGACCGCTAAAAGATAGCGCATTACTGCTACTTGTTCCCGCGGCGCAGTTATAGTGGACAGGGGCACAAACACCGTTGATCGTGGTATTTCTTAACGCGGTAAAAGAAGTTTCTGGGCAATATCCTCTCCCTACGCTATTATTCGCCCATGCTTGGAAATAGTATGTAGCACCGGGCGTAAGATTGATAATATCTCTCGTAACCGGACCTGTTGTTCCGCCCAAATCGGTGTATATATAAGAACCGGTACTGCTTTTAACAGCCACTCCTCGGGAAGTGATCGTAGCGCCTCCGTCTGAAGTAATGGTACCACCTACGGTGGCCGAGGTGTCAGTAATGTTAGTAACAACAGGAGAAGTACAAGTGGGAACGGCCGGAGCTGATGTCACCGTGATCTGCGTCCAATTCCCGCAATTATTACCCTCATTTGATTCGGAAATCGTACCGGTCATGGTAGATTCGTTGCTTATGTCAGCGCACGCTTGAACATACCAGGTGCCGGCAGAGGGAAGTGTCTGAGAAGCGGAGATAGTCGCTATGCCTGTCGGGACCAAATTATTTGGATAGAAAATTTCTTTTGAGAGAGACGTATTGTATGTGGCATGGTTGGCGTCATTGTCAAAGCGGACAAGGGTATAAAACGGGCCGGAAGACGCCGAGCCTATGTTTGTTATCCTTTGGGAAAACGTTGTAGAACTCCCGGCAACTACGGGAGTGGGAAACGTAACCCCGGGATAATTAGGGTCGGGCGTAAGATCTGGGAGATAAGAGGTTGACTGTGGCGTAGTAAACGAACCCATATTGGTACAATATGTAGTACCAACGGAATTTTGGGCGAATGCTTGATAATAATAAGAAGTACCGGGAGAGAGGTTAGATAAAGACTCTGCGAAAGAGCCGGTAGAGACAGAAGAGGTGTCAGACGGACAATTGCTCTGGATACTGCCAACGCTTGTAGAGTAACACACCCCATGATTAATTATGGGAACCCCGCCAGTGTCAGAAATATTTCCGCCTGCGGTGGCAGACGTGGAAGTTAGATTAGAAGCTTGGGATGTTGTAGTGCAAGATGGAGTGGAGACGACTGTAACGTCAAAAGTGGCTAGACAACCTCCGAGCTGACCATTCCATACAGCAGTACCTAAACAAGATGAGGAACTAGTAATAGCATTACCATTTAAATCATATCCTTTTGCGAGAATTGACACTTGTGCTGGGCTATTCGGACTTGTAGCAGTAGAACCAGATTTAATGGCTACTTGAGCACAATCGGCAGAAGGAGAAGATAAGAAGCTTGGAAGAGCAATAACTGAACAATCAAGCCTAGAAACATTTGTAGTCAACGCAGTTATTTTAGAATAAGCGGTAGAATTCGTATTCATCGTCACATTCTGCGCGGAAAGTTCAATTATGGGCGCTGGCGGTGGAGGGGTGGGAGAAGGTGTAAAGATATAGACTGCCCCGTCGGAACCGTCATTTCCCACCTGCAATCCCCCGCTTCCTCCGCTTGAGGCACTGCCATATGAAAACGCATTGGAGAGATTGGTAGTTATGGCACTGCCCGTAACAGAATAAAGCCCGTCTCCTCCCGCGGTAGGAGAGGCTCTGTTACAAACTCCTCCGGCTGCGTCAAGCAAACTTCCGCCATTGCCTCCCTTCCCATATAATCCGCATCCGGAAGAACTGGTTGCGTTCTGCCCGGCCGAAAAGATTCCGATAGCTACTCCCCCGTAACCGCCAGTAGCGCTACTGGTACCTCCGGGGTAATAACCGCTTCCTCCTCCTCCGCCTCCTGCTATTCCTCCTTGGGCATAAGAATTGTTGTCAACCAGCGTGGTTCCGGCTCCGTTGCCGGCTCCTCCGCCTCCGCCACCGCCGGTTGTAGTACCGCCCATACCGCCTACCCCGCCATAAATTTTGTTGCCGTCCCATGCATCAGCCCCTCCCCCTCCGCCTCCGCCAGCTATTATCTTAAAGCTGGAACCGTCAGATGGATAGTAAGCCGCAGATGCTCCTCCGCCCCCGCCACCCGAGTTGTATCCTCCGCCATGTCCCTTTCCTCCCGCAACTATATTTATAGCGCTTCCCGCGGTAACATTCACAAACTGAACGGTCACTCCGCCCTTGCCTCCATTTGCGCCCGGATAACTATTGCTTCCGCCTTCACCGCCCCCTTGTCCGCCTCCGGCGCCTTTCACCGCAATTCCAATTGTGCTTACTCCCGAAGGCACGACGTACTGTTGCACGCCACTTATAACGTTAAAGGAAACTTTATTCCATACACTAAAAGCCATAGTGCGCGTATTGGTTCCCTGCGCATTTTGACAAGTGATTGATGCCGTTGAATTGCTAGAGCTAAAGCCATAAAGTGGCATCTTGTTGTCCGTGTAGACAAGAGACGGGCCGATACTTGTAATTGATTGACTCCCGCCCAGATTGTTCCATTGACAGGTGGTGGTATACCCTCTCGGATCCACGGTATATCCTATATAAACTGTAGAACCTTGGTCCACATTGGCCGGCACGGAAGTGGTAATTGAGATTAACGGTCCGGGAGGCAGGGCCGCGAAGATTTTACCGTACAGCAGAAACGAACCGATAGCCACAGCAAGCACTCCCAGTAAAATTATCCAAATTTTTTTACGCATAAATATAGTTTGATTTAGACAGGTTGTTTGTCTTTCTTTTCCATTAATAGTCTTTATTATACCTTTATAAGCATTAAAAATACGCCATTTGCGTGTGGAAAACCCCATATTTATAAAAAACGGTTAAAAACGAGAAAGGCCTTACTTTTCCAATATATATTGATATATTGTTGAAATGAAAAGTAAGGCCGGGTAATTTTGTTCCAATGTATAACTCCTTTCTTTATTTTTTTATTTCAATAGCATCATCTTTTTTGTCTGCATAAAATTTCCAGCCTTGAGCTGGTAGATGTACAGACCGGAAGAAAGATTGCTAGCGTTGAATTTCGTTTCGTAAACGCCGGCAGGCTTTTCTCCATTAACAAGTGTTGCTACTTCATTGCCCAAAATATCATAAACCCTTATAGTTACATTACCAGCTTTGGGCAACTGGTATTGTATCGTAGTTGTCGGATTGAATGGATTAGGAAAATTCTGACTCAGTTGAAAATCCTCCCTCTTGTGAGGATTTTTTATTCCAGTCACACTAGAATATCCCAAATTCCACATCTTGACTGTCGCCCAAGTATATTCGGGCTTTGATGTCAACAACTGGATAATGATTGTTATCGCCTTCACACTATCCAACGAGACGCCATATTTAGTGAGATTAGTCATATCCCACGTCAAGTATGTGCTTTGTCCGGGGAACATTGTATCTCCTTTGCTTGTTCCAAAAACAAACGCCCAATTTTCTCCGTCATGGGATATTCCAAACCCGATCTGGACTCCCAATAATGTACTATCTCCCAACAAGGAGAAGTTGCCAGAGATTAAGTTTCTTACAGTTGTTGGAACTGTAAGAGTGGACTTCCAGTAAACCACCAGCTTTGGATCTAGTGGTGGATCAGGAGTGGTCAAATATGTCTTAAACGATACTGACCCGTCAGAATTGTACGATACCGTACAATTCGGATAATCAATTATGGGAATTCCATAATTGATTATTTCCCACTTTTCCTGAGCTGATACTTCAGCCATCAGGAAAATAAAAAACGTAATAGTTATAAGAGCTTTCATTTTAGCTCCTTTCTTTTTATTATTTATTTTTAGTTAGCTACTAAAGCGCGCGAGCTTCGACTCATGCCCTTTATTAACTAACCAAAATAAATTTTTGACAAAGTGCGTATTTTGTTGTATTGTACAACATTTTAAAACGGTTTGTCAAGGAATATGGATATGCTGTGGAAAAGAATTTTAAAAATGTATTGCTAAATAAGCATATAATACAAAATTGAGGGTTTTTCCACACATGCCGGTTCGCGAAATACAACTAATATATCCGATATTTATGGCGTTTCGTTTAAAATATGGGCCTGTTGCGAATAAATACATTCCGTGCTATGCTTTTTTCATCAAAGTCCTGTCCTGCCGGGGCTTTTTTTAGTGAAAAGCCGGGGCGGGAAGGGCGGCTCCCCGATGCATATCGGGGAGCCGCCCGATAGACTGAACAATTTAATAGTAAGCACAATAAAATATTATGTTGGACATAAAGACATTCAAGAGTGCGTTGGAACAATTGGAGACGGAAAGAAAAATTCCGAAAGAAAAAATTCTGGACGCCATCGAGCAGGCTATGGCTGCCGCCTACAAAAAAGATTACGGCAAGCGCGGACAGATCGTCCGAGCCAAGTTTGATCCGGATACGGGCGAAGTGCAATTCTTCCAAGTGAAAATAGTGGTGGACGAAACGATCGCCCGCATGGACGAACCGGAAAAAGAGGAAGGGGAGGAGGAATATTCAATCAAAGACGAGAATGACGAGCGGGTGCGTTGGAACGCCGAGCATCATATCCTCCTGGAAGACGCGCGAAGGATCAAGAACGACGCCCAGCTGAACGACGAGATGATCTTTCCCCTGGAACAGAAGGACGATTACGGAAGAATCGCCGCCCAGACGGCCAAACAGGTCATCATTCAGCGGATCCGCGAAGCGGAACGCTCTTCCATCATGGACGAATACGGCGGAAAGGAAGGCGAGATAGTATCGGGAATCGTGCAAAAAATCGAAAGAGGAAACATTTATGTGGACTTCAATCGCGCGGTGGGCATAATTCCGTCCGAAGAGCAGATTCCTCGGGAATATTTCGAGAGAGGCCAGAGAATAAAGGCATACTTGTACTCGGTAGAAGACACTCCGAGAGGAATTTCCTTGCGCCTTTCCCGCACTCATCCGAAATTCTTGGAGAAGCTGTTCAGCATGGAGGCGCCGGAAATAGAAAGCGGAGTGGTGGAAATAAAGGCGATTGCCAGAGAGGCGGGATCGCGCTCCAAAATCGCGGTATATTCCAATGATGAGCATATTGATCCTGTGGGTTCCTGCGTGGGGCAGAAAGGAACTCGGGTAAACACCGTTTCCCAGGAGCTTTCCGGGGAAAAAATAGATATTATCCCTTGGTCCGAAGATCCTAAAACCTTTATCGGCAACTCCCTCTCCCCCGCCAAGGCGCTTTCAATAGAGATTAACGAAGAAGAGCATAAGGCCCTGGTGGAAGTTTCCGAAGGAGAGCTGTCGCTCGCCATCGGCAAGGGCGGACAGAACGTTCGGCTGGCGGCCAAACTCACCGGCTGGCGCATAGACATAAAAGGCGACGGATCCGGCGAAGTGATTTCTTCGGAAGAAGACGAAAAAGAGGTGGAAGCTGAAGAACGCAACGAGGAATCGTCCGAGGAGAAGGAAGCGGAGGGAGAAAAAGAAGAAAAGGAACTGCTTGCCGCGGAAGAAGATAAGGAGGAAAATAAAGAGGAAGCATAATTAAAAATTATAAGTTAATAAAAGGGGCGGAGGGTAACCCTCCGCCCCGGACAAGAAAAGATATGAATACGTTTCTTTTGTTTTCAATCGTTTGTTCGGCCGTCTCAATCGTTTACGGCCTGTTTCTGGCAAAAAGCATTTTGAAAAAAGATCCCGGAAACGAAAAGATGAAAGAGATATCTCAAGCCATCAGCGAGGGAGCCAAGGCATATCTCAATCGGCAATATAAGACCATCGGCATCATCGGAGCGGCCATTTTCATAATCCTGCTTCTCACGCTCGGATTTATTACCGCCATAGGATTCGTGCTCGGAGCGGTTCTTTCCGCTTTGGCCGGATATGTGGGCATGAATGTATCAGTACGGGCGAACTCCCGCACAACCGAGGCCGCAAAGGGCGGATTGGGCAAGGCTTTGAGCGTGGCTTTTTCCGGAGGAGCGGTCACCGGACTTCTGGTGGCAGGACTGGCGCTTCTCGGAGTGGCCGGACTCTATGCCGTTACCGGAGACGTGAAAGCGCTGATAGGCTTGGGCTTCGGAGCATCATTGATTTCAGTATTCGCCCGATTGGGAGGAGGAATTTTCACAAAAGCGGCGGATGTGGGCGCAGACTTGGTTGGAAAAGTTGAAGCCGGAATTCCGGAAGACGATCCGAGAAATCCCGCCGTCATCGCGGACAACGTCGGAGACAACGTCGGAGACTGCGCGGGAATGGCAGCGGACCTTTTTGAAACTTATGCGGTCACCTCCGTGGCCACCATGCTCCTAGGATCGCTCCTTTTTGCCGGAAACGACAAGGCGATAATATACCCTCTGGCCATCGGCGGAGTATCTATTCTCGCTTCCATCATCGGAACCTGGTTTGTGAAGCTTTCCAAGAAAACTGAAGAGTCCGGTAAGAAAGTGAATATTATGGGAGCTCTATATAAGGGGCTTATCACCAGCGGAATTTTGGCCGCTATCGCTTTCTATCCTGTTACCAACTGGCTCATGTCCGGAATCCAAGGCGGATATAGCGTTACCCGGCTGTATCTTTCAGCCATCGTGGGCCTTCTGGTCACCGGAGCTCTGGTGGCTATTACCGAATATTTTACTTCCACCAAATACAAGCCGGTTAAATCCATCGCGGCCGCGTCCGTATCCGGCCACGGCACGAATGTGATCCAAGGACTGGCCGTATCCATGAAATCCACCGCTTGGCCCCTTATCACAATCGTGCTAGGTATTCTTCTCACATATTATTTCAGCGGTTTGTACGGAATAGCCGTAGCCGCCATGGCGATGCTTTCCATGACGGGAATCATAGTGGCCATTGACGCATACGGACCGATTACGGACAATGCGGGAGGCATAGCCGAAATGGCCGGACTGCCCGAGGAAGTGCGCAACATTACCGACGCCCTGGACGCGGTCGGAAACACCACAAAGGCTGTCACAAAAGGATACGCCATAGGGTCCGCCGGTTTGGCGGCTCTCGTGCTTTTCAGCGCCTATACCGAAGAAATTCATTCCATCACCGGCCACATTATGCGCTTTGATTTGAGCGACCCGAGAATAATCGTCGGCCTCTTCATCGGAGGATTGCTTCCGTATTACTTCGCCGCCCTTTCCATGGAATCGGTTGGAAAGGTAGCCGGACAAGTAGTGCAGGAAGTGCGCCGGCAGTTCCGGGAAATCAAAGGCATAATGACGGGAGAAGGAAAGCCGGAATACGGCACCTGCGTGGACATAGTTACCAAAGGCGCCATCAAGCAGATGATAGCTCCGGCTCTCATTCCGGTGCTTTCCCCTATTGTTGTCGGTTTTCTGTTGGGTCCGATAGCCCTCGGAGGACTTCTGGTAGGTTCCATCATCACCGGTCTTTTCCTGGCCATATCCATGACCAGCGGAGGCGGAGCATGGGACAACGCGAAGAAGCATATTGAATCTGGAAACCATGGAGGCAAAGGCAGCGAGGCTCATAAGGCCGCTGTCACCGGAGACACTGTCGGCGATCCTTATAAAGACACCGCCGGCCCGGCCATCAACCCCATGATCAAAATTCTGAATATTATCGCCTTGCTCTTGGTAGCGTTCCTGGTATAAGGACAAAGAAAACAGACAGGCGGAGGGTAATCCTCCGCCCTAAGAGGCAGAGAGAAACTTTCCGTCATACGGCAAAAACAAAGCGGGAGAGTGGGAGGCAAGGCCTCCCACTTTTTTCCCGCTTTTCCCGCTTTTTTTATGCGTTTTTGTAAGAACGCGGCGCCTTTCTTCGTCTCTATTATTGTATGTGCGAGCGCTAACTAAACGGCGGACATATATAAACCACTCATGAAAAAGACAGCGGGAAAAATGAAAAAATACGCTATTTTGACGGCAATTTTTGCCTTTGCTTTTGTCTTGGGAACGGGACGAGCGCTGGCCGAAACCAGCCAGGCCTCGGTGCAAAAGCCGATTGTGACGAATGATATACTTACAATGGCGGGCAAAAGAGCTTCAGCTAACTTTTCCAAGCTGTCCAAAGACCTTTCTGATATCGCCGATAAGATAAAAAACAGAGCGGAAAATATGCAAAGGGAAGGATTAGACGTTTCGGCCGAAATGCATCTCATAGTCCAAGCGGAAGCGGATATGAAGCAAGCGGAAAATATCCTGGGTGATATTAAGACCGGCACGAGAACAAATATTTCGCTGTCCGACCTGAAGGCAAAAATAGATTCTCTTAAAAACGCGCTGGAGGAAGCGCAGGGATACCTGGCCCAGGCAATCCAAGGATTGAAAACAAAGATTACAAGCTCATTATCAGCCAATTAATACCGCGTTCCGATAAAAAATAAGCGAAACGCGCAAAGATATGGAGACAAATAATCAAATATCAAGCGGTTCTCCGCAAAGCGGATGGGCTGCGGAAGAACAGAAAGAAACATCCGGCGGCGCGCTGCTGGGCTCCATTATCATAATCATAATTCTGGTAATCGGAGCAATATATATAATCGGCAAAAGCCATTCGGGAGGAAACGGCATTCCGGCCCAGGACGCGATTTCCCAAACGCAGGGGTTGCCGTAATAAGTTTAGAAGAGTATGCGCCTAAAAATCTCCGTTCCAACGGAGATTTTTAGGCATAGGCAAGTTTGAAAAAGAAACCGATTTAGTATAAAGTAGGCCCATGAACATAAAAATAAGCGTTAAAAAACTGCCGAAGAGCGAAGTAGAGATTGAGGGCGAGCTCTCGGCGGAGGATTTTGAGTCGTATTTCCCGAAGGCGCTGGCCAAGCTCGGCGAGAACGTGGAGATTCAAGGATTCCGCAAAGGCAAAGCGCCGGAAAACGTGCTTCTGGCAAATGTGGGAGAAATGCACGTGCTGGAAGAAGCGGCCGAGATGGCCATGTCCGACAGCTACGTGAAAATCCTGGAAGAAAACAAAATTGACGCCATCGGCCGGCCGGAGATCGGAATAGTGAAATTGGCCAGAAAAAATCCCTTGGGCTTCAAGATAAAAACGGCGGTACTGCCGGAGATAAAACTGCCGGACTACAAGAAAATTGCGGTAAAAACCGCGGAAGAGATGACCGCCGAGGATAAAAACTTGGAAGTTACGGACAAGGAGGTGGAGGACACCATTATGGATATCCGCAAGTCCCGCGCGCCGAAGATAAGCATGAAGGATGCGGCGGAACAAGCTCAAAAAACGGAGGAGGAAAAAAAGACAGGATCGGAAAGCGCCGGAGAAACAGAAGGCGGAGAAAAAAAGAAAGCATACGAGCCGAAAGAAGAACTGCCGGAGCTTAATGACGAGTTTGTGCAGGCCCTGGGCCCATTCAAGGACGTGGCAGATTTCAAAACAAAACTGCGGGAAAACATCAAGCTGGAAAAGGAAAATCGCCTGAAAGAAAAGACCCGCCTCAAAATCATGGAAAACATTTTGGAAAAAACCGAGGCGGAAATTCCGGAAATTTTAACGCAGTCGGAAATCGCAAAGATTGTTTACCGCATGGAATCGGATATAAGCGCCATGGGACTCCAATTTGAAGACTATCTTGCCCAGATAAAGAAAACAAAGGAAGATCTTGAAAAGGATTTCCGCCCGGACGCGGAAAAAAAGGCGAAACTTTCGCTCGTCCTAAACACAATAGCCGAAGCGGAAAAGTTGGTACCTGGCGAAAAACAGGTAGCCGACGAGGTGGCGCATATTCTTGAGCACTACAAGGACGCGGACCCCGAACGCGCGAAGATGCACGCCGAAAACGTGCTCACCAACGAAAAAGTATTCCAATTTTTGGAAAATCAAGGCAAAAAGTCCGCTTGATAAGGGCCTAAAAAGGAGTATAATCAAAGCATGTTAATCCCCACAGTGATAGAAAAATCGCAGTTCGGCGAGCGGGCGTACGACATTTACTCCCGCCTTTTGCGCGAGCGCATCATATTTTTGGCCGGACCGATAGACGACAATGTGGCGAACATTGTAATCGCCCAGCTTCTCTTTTTGGAATCGGAAGATCCGAAGAAGGACATTTTCTTTTATATAAATTCCCCCGGAGGATCGGTTACTTCCACTTTGGCCATCGTTGATACCATAAACCACGTACGCCCGGACGTTTCCACTTTCTGCGTGGGCTTGGCCGCCAGCGGGGCCGCCATCATTCTTTCTTCGGGAAAGAAAGGAAAGAGATACATTTTGCCCAACGCTGAAGTAATGATCCACCAGCCTCTCGGCGGAGTGGAAGGACAGGCCTCGGACATCGCCATCACCGCCAAGCACATCTTGAAGACGAAAGACAACCTGAACAAGATGCTGGCAAAAAATACCGGCCGGCCCATGGCGCAAATTGAGAAAGACGTGGAACGCGACTTCTTCATGGACGCAGACGAGGCCAAGAAATACGGAATAGTGGACGAAATTGTGACCAAATCAAAGAGCGGAAAGTAGTCATTAAAAAAGGGGTAAAAAACCGCTCAGAGTAGCGGTTTTTTATATGTCTTCTCCGAATCTGGACTTTCGGGCGTTTTTCTGTTAAATTCATAAGGTAGACTTTTAGCAATTATTTGAATCGGTTTATAGGAATACACATATTATGTTGTTGCAAAGGAAAATTTCGGCGAAAAATTCCAATATCTCGCTAGGCAGAAACTAAATAGAGAGAACAATAGACCACAATGTAGGGCGTGTTCTTGTAAGCTCGATAGAAGCTTATGAGCGAAACAATAATAATTCTTTTGGGAGTAGCGGTACTCCTTTTCGGCCTGGGCGTAGGGTACTACATCCGCATGACCGTGGCCCTGGGCAAGAAAAAATCTTTGGAGCTGGACATCAAGCAGATGTTGGTGACGGCAAAAGAAGAAGCGCAGAAAATAACGGAGGAAGCCAAGAAAAAGAGCGATGACAAATTGGCCGAACTCCGGGAAGAAGAAAAGAAGAAAGAAGAGGAATTTAAGGAGAGAGAAAAGCGTCTGATGAAAAAGGACGAATTCTTGGATTCGCGCCAGCTTGAGATGGACAAAGAAGTAGAAGCCATCAAGCAAAAAGTGGAAGATGTAAAGAAGATCCAGGAACGGGTGCTCGGAGTAGAGGCGGAGAAAAGAGGAGAATTGGAGCGCGTGGCCAATCTTTCCGAAGAGCAGGCCAAGAACGAGCTGATGAAGGAAATTGAGAAGAAATATGAGGAGGACCTTGTGGTAAAAATGCAGAAACTGGAAAACACGGGCGGGGAAAAGCTGGAAAACCGCGCCAAGGAAATTATTGCCACCGCCATTCAGAGGCTTGCCTCCAGCACCGCGAGCGAACTCATGACCACCGCGGTAAACCTTCCCAACAATGAAATTAAGGGAAAGGTGATAGGAAAAGAAGGGCGGAATATCCGGGCTTTTGAAAGAGCGGCCGGGGTTGAATTGATTGTAGACGACACTCCGGGTTCTATCATCATCTCTTCTTTTGATCCGGTGCGCCGACAGGTGGCACGCCTTGCCTTGGAAAACCTCATCATGGACGGGCGCATCCAGCCGGCAAAAATAGAAGAACTGGTGGAAAAGGCTCGAGAGGATATAAACAAGATAATAAAAGAAAAAGGAGAGCAGGCGGTATACGAATGCGGAATATTCAACTTTGATCCGCGCATTGTGGCCATTCTTGGACGCCTTTATTTCCGCACCAGTTACGGACAGAACGTGCTTCAACATTCAATTGAAATGGCGCATATCGCCGGAATGATCGCGGAAGAATTGGGCGCAGATGTGGCTGTGGCAAAAGCCGGAGCCTTGGTGCATGACATAGGAAAAGCGCTGGACCATGAAGTGCAAGGAACCCACGTGGAGATCGGAATCCGCATTCTGCAAAAATTCGGGGCGGACGAAAAAATCATTACTGCAATGAAATCGCACCACGAAGACTATCCTTACGAATCCATTGAGGCGGTGATAGTGCAGACGGCAGATGCCATATCCGGCGGCCGGCCGGGGGCCCGCCGGGACTCGGTAGAAAACTATCTCAAGCGCCTGCAAGACCTGGAAGCCATTGCGACGGGTTTTGAAGGGGTGGAAAAATCATATGCCCTGCAGGCTGGACGGGAAATACGCATATTTGTCACGCCGGAAAAGGTTTCCGATGCTGAAGCGAAGATCATGGCACGAGATATCGCCTTAAAAATCGAGCAGGAATTGAAGTATCCGGGAGAAATAAAGGTTACCTTGATCAGAGAAAACAGGGTTATAGAATACGCAAGGTAATTTTTCTTCCGAAACGGCAAATTCATCAAGCCCTTGCGCCAGGAAATCCATGATATATACTATATTTATAGTACTTTAACAGGGTCGAAAGATTATTAGATTATTAAAAGTAACATTTTTACAGTATGAATAAACAAGCATTAGCGGAGTGGGTACATGGAAAGCTTGGAGGTACCAAGGTTCAGGCCGAGGAAATCGTGGACGGACTGTTTGACTCCATAGTTAATACCTTAAAGAAAGGCGAAGAGGTTTCCGTAGCCGGCTTCGGAATATTCTCCGTAAAGCAGAGAGCTGCCAGAATGGCACGCAATCCCAAGACCGGAGAGCAGGTGCGGGTTGCCGCAACCAGAGTTCCGAAATTCCGCCCTGCCAAGGCCCTGAAGGACGCGGTAAAATAAATTCTTTTCGCGCGAAAAGAATACTGAAAAACGCAAAAATCTCCCGACCCCCATCGGGAGATTTTTGCGTCCGAGCCATTTTCGCGTAATTCAAGGCTGGCGAAAAAACTCGGCAAAAATCCGGGAAGCTAATATTTCCTGATCACGGCAGTAACTCTGGCTATCACATTCAAGCTGCGTTCCGGATATATGGGCTTGTAATTCAGATTGGCTGGCTCCAGCCATGATTTTCCTCCCTTTTGCCGGAGATACTTCATGGTGAACTCTCCATCCACTTCGGCAATTACTATATCGCCATCTTTTGCTCGGGAAGTTTTTTCGGCAAGCACCATGTCCCCTTCCTCAATGTGCGCGTCTATCATTGAATCACCGTCCACTTCAAGCATATATGTTTTCTCCGGATCGCCGACAAGAAGATTTTCCAGACTGACGCTTTCCTTTATCTCTTCCGCTTCAGCGGGAAAACCCGCCTTTACCAGTCCTAGCATTGATATTTCTCCGAATCGTTCGGATGGAATAAGACGGCCCAAATGATCTTTTGCCACCAATCCCGCATCAATCATTTTTTCCACCAGCTTAAACACGGCATTCTTGGACTTGAAACCGAACAGTTTCATCATTTCTGAATAAGTAGGCATTCTATTGTGTCCCTTATAGAATGACTCAATTTTTGCTTTGTATGAATTTTCCATGCGTGTTTAGGAAGAAAAAGCCGAAAGAAAGGTCGGAAAAACTCTCTGCATAAAATTTCGGCGGGCATTATAACGCACCTTCTTGAGCAGAAGCCTGTGGTCCCTCGCCTCTTTGGCATAAGACTCGCCCCGGAGTATTTTGAGATCTATTTTTTTATTGATCTCCTGGATCTCCCGTTCCAGCGCCTTAAGATATTGTACCTGCGACATAATATTGCAAGGTTATTTCTGCTAAAAGCTCGACTGTTACAGTATAGG
>JAKAKW010000004.1 GCA_021824345.1 bacterium | reverse complement strand
GAAGCGCCTGGGAAGTACGGCCGCAAGGCTAAAACTCAAAGGAATAGACGGGGACTTGCACAAGCAGTGGATTATGTGGTTCAATTCGATGGTAAACGAAGAACCTTACCAGGGTTAGAAATCCTATTGAAATCCCTATGAAAGTAGGGACCCCGCAAGGCAGTAGGACAGGTGATGCATGGCCGTCGTCAGTTCGTGGTTTGAATTGTACCCTTAAGTGGGCTAACGAACGCAACCCTCATTGCGTGTTACAAGTGTCACGCGAGACTGCCCCCACCAAAGCGCACGAAGTTCCGGATTTTCCGGAAACTTCGCGAATTTTGGTGGGGGAGGAAGGAGAGGATGACGCCAGGTCAGCATGTCCCTTGATACCCTGGGCTACACACATAATACAATGGCCGTTACAACGCGCAGCGACGAGGCGACTCTGAGCTAATCGTAAAAAAGCGGCCCAAGTTCGGATTGGAGTCTGCAACTCGACTCCATGAAGTTGGAATTGCTAGTAATCGCGGGTCAGCTAAACCGCGGTGAATACGTTCTCAAGTCTTGTACTCACCGCCCGTCAATTCAAGGGAGCCGGGAGTGCCCGAAGGCTCTGCGTTTGCAGGGACTACGGTAAGCTCGGTGACAGGGAATAAGTCGTAAAGGCATTCTGCCTTTTATTGCGACCTTTGCGAGAAATCGCATTGAAAAATCCAACTGTATCGGTGAAGCCCTCCTCTCTAGTGATATACTGGAGGAATGAAGGTAATACCGAGGGAAGCTGGGAGAGTTACATATTCAACGGACATAAGAAATCTGAAGAGTATGAAGATGAATGATCTGCAGAAAGCATTGGTGATAGGATCTGTTTTAGGGGATGGCAACTTAAGCGGCAATTGGTCAAACACCAACTTTCGATTAAGAATAGGCCATTCCATAAAACAAACAGAATATCTGCTATGGAAGTATGAAATATTAAGTAATTTTGTTCTTACTAAGCCTAAAGTTTATGAAAAAACAAAATCAATATCATTTCGCACTATAAGCCATGCTCAATTCACGGAATTTTATAATATTTTTTATCCTCATGGTAAAAAATCGGTTCCGAAGAATATAAGTATGATGATAAAAAATCCTATTACGCTCGCTGTCTGGTTCATGGATGATGGTAATATCCGCAAAGTCAAAGAAAAAGTGTATGGATATTATCTCAACACTCAATCATTCGGTTTGAAAGAGAATCTGATCCTTATACAGGCACTCAAAGAAGTGTATGCTATTGATTCAATGGTTATGAAAAATCATGGAAAATACAGAATATACATAGGTGCCGGAGGCAAAGAAAGATTTTCAAGACTAATCGACGGCTTGATTATAGAATCCATGTTATATAAGATCGGTTGAATATGTAACTCTCCTTAGCCCCGTAGAGACTGATCCCGAAAGGGTGAGAGCTGGGAGTAATCCTGGTTCACACGTTGGCCCCCGATTTAAGTCGGGGTGAAGATATAGTCCATGCCGTAGTGAAAACTATGGAACACATGAACAAGGCACGGCTAGCGGAAGCTGGTCGTGGAATAATTCAATTTGAAACTCTCCCGATTTACATCGGGATGATTGAGTCGATATTGTGCGCCTCAATTGAGCGTGCAATGGACAATGGTTCAAAAGTCCTAAAAAGAGCCTGGCCCAAGGGAAAGACCTTGAGTTATAGGAATGGAACAAAACAAAGAACAGCACCGGCGCAAGCCGGAAAGCCGACAAGCGTCGGTCAAAAGCAAAAAGCGCTCTCGCCTCGCGGGGGCGTTTTTTGTATAATATCTGTTGTAATGGCTGAAGAAAAAAGGAAAGTGGGCGTTATACGTGGAGGAACAGGCGGATTTTTTGAAGCGTCTCTCAAAGAGGGAAGCGAGATCATATTCCACATTCTTGAAAAGCTGTCCGAAAAATTCCGGCCGGTGGATATTCTGATAGACAGAGAAGGAAATTGGCACGCATCCGGCTTGCCCGTGGACGTCGCAGAAATTTCCCAAAAAGCGGATTTGTTTTGGGACACTACCCGATCGGACGCGTACATGTCCTTGAGAGGCCTGCCGGTGGCAAATGTTTCCGGCGGTTCGTCTTCTTTTCCGGAGAAGAGCAGGAAGATGCTGGCGGAACATATGAAGCGGATAGGAGTGGGCGTGCCGCGCCATTTGGCGTTCCCCGCATATTTCCATGATATTGACGGACCCTTGGAAGGCTATGCTCGGCGGAAAGCCAGGGAAGTGTTTGAAAAATTTTCTCCGCCATGGCGCGTGCGTCCTTTTCCTTACGCCCGGAGCGCCGATGTGATTTTGGCCCGAAATTTTCCCGAGTTGGCGGAAGCGATAAAAAAGGTCGCTCGCGGGGACACCGGCATTCTCGTGGATGAGTACATTTCCGGAAAAAGCGTGAAGATGCATTCAGTGCGGGGCTTCCGGGGCAAAGACATATATATATTTCCCCCCGCGGGACCGTTTACCGTTCCAGAAAAGGAACTCCTGCTTTCTTTTTCAAAAGATCTGCATGAATACATCGGCGGATCGGATTATGTTTCAGCGGACGCTGTTTTGGCTTCGAAAAAGAAAGTGTACTTGACAGATTTGGAATTTTCGCCGAATCTAGAGGAGGGATCTTCGTTCACGGCCGTCTGCCGCTCGGTCGGAGCGGAGCCGCACCATGTGATAGGGCACATTTTAGAGCAGACCCTCGACGGGCAAACGCATAACGGACTGTAGTATACCGGTAGTACACACGATTCGGGTTCGTGTAGACTGGGTTCGATTCCCAGCAGTCCGAATTCATATTTTTTGTTTTTCCACAGCGGAGGAATTGTTTGTCGCAAATGTAGTATAATAGAAACAAGGTCGCTTTTAAAAGGATTAACCCGAAAATTTATCATGTCCTTGGGAGGCCACTAGTTTATGGAAAGAGGCAGCGCAAGCTGTCTCTTTGCGTTTTTATGAGAAAAGAACGAAAAAGGAAAGAGGTATGTCCTTACTGCGGGGACGCGCCCGTGAACCACGCTTTTTCATATTTTGGAGGCGTGGTTTCGCTTTTTCTGGATCCGATTTTTGAAAGTATCTCCTTGCTGGTTCCCAAGCTCGCCGTGCGGGGAGCCGAAAAATTCTTGAAGGGGATTTTCCAAATTTCAAGACTGCTCGGCGCCATCCGGCTCTCGGATGATCCGGAACGGGCAGTCACTCTGCGTTCCAGGGTGGCATGGGATGAGGCGCGCCGGCGCGGAATTGAAATGCGGCAGGTGGTGGTATTTGGAAAGCCGACTGATAATTTCCGCGCCAAAGTGAACGGCCGCCATATTTATTTCAACAGCCTGCCGCTGCCCGAACGCCCTTTCGGCGAGAAGGAAAACTGGGACGATAAATTTTTTTTAAACGAGCAGTTTCAAAAAATGGAAATACCTGTACCCAAGTGCGCTGAAATCCCGGCCTCAAAAAACGGTCGGGAAAAAATATTCGATGAATTAGAGAAGCCGATCATCGTAAAGCCCAGAGTAGGTTCCCGCGGGCGCCATACCACCACCAATGTCCGCACATTTCCCGAGTTTGAAAAGGCATTCAAGCTGGCTCTTGTAATCTGTCCTAAAGCGGTGGCGGAAGAACATCTTTTCGGATACGTGTGCCGCGCCACTTGCATAGGAGGAAAGCTGTCCGGGTTTTACAGGGCTGAGCCGGCCAAAGTGACCGGCAACGGCAGGGATTCAATCTCCGAACTTATTCGCAAAAAGGACGATGAAAGGCCGGAGAGAGTGGAAAAAATAAAACTAAGCAAGGAACTTGAAGATTATATTTCCCGCCAGGGATGGAAGATGGAAGACATTCTTCCGTCCGGCGCGGATCTGGAGCTTTCTCACCGAACCGGACGGCTTTTTGGCGGGCTTACAAGGGAAATGCTGGATGAGCTGCATCCGAGCTTTGTTCCTGTCCTGGAAAAAGCGGCCAGTGTCACCGGTCTTGCGGTCATAGGGTTCGACTGCATAATTCCGGATCCGGAAAAGCCGGCGGAAAGCCAGCGATGGGGAATAATCGAGGGTAACACCCTGCCTTTTATAGACCTTCATTATTACGCTCTTTCCGGAAAACCGCGAAATATCGCCGGATTGATTTGGAATATTCAGGAGAAAGAAAAATCCGACCACTCTTGATAAAGACGGATGGAACTGTGATATAATTTTATCGTGCAAGGGAATCATTTTCATCTGCGGCGGGTGATCGCACTCACATAGGCACATATGTCGGAGTTTCGCCATCACCCGCCACAGATGAAAATGATTCTCAAAAAAAGTTTTCCACAGTTTCGCTTGAAAAGCATTGTATTTGTATTCCGATTGCGGGATAATTAAACTGTTCCTCGCAATAATTTTTTCAGAAAATATTTTCGGAGTTTTCGAAAATATTTTCAGGTCGTAATTATTGCAGACTAATTTAATAATTAATCTCGTTCCTTCCGGCAAGGCACCGGAAAAAACGAAAAGATAAATGGCAAAGAAAAAGAAAGCTGTCCAAGCTAAGAAGAAGACCACCAAGAAGAAGAGCACCAAAAAGCGCGCTTAGTCTTGGTTCCCACCTAAAGAAAAACTTCTCCGGCTCCGGTCGGAGAAGTTTTTCTTTTATTTTTATGGTAGAATCTGGGCATGTCGGCCATAACGGGCATTTTCGGCGATTCAAGCGCCAAATTCGCGAATCGGACCAAGGGAATAATGAAGAAAATCAACGAGCTGGAGAAGGAATTCTCCGCTTTTTCGGCCGCGGATTTTCCCAAAAAAACTCTTGAATTCAAAGAAAGATTAAAGGAAGGAGAGGCGCTAGACGACATATTGCCCGAAGCCTTTGCTTTGGTGCGCGAGGCCGCCAAAAGAAATCTCGGAGAGCGCCACTATGACGTACAGATATTGGGAGGCATCGCCCTGCATCAAGGAAAAGTCGTGGAGATGAAAACCGGAGAGGGTAAAACCAACGTCGCGCCTCTGGCCGCATATCTGAATTCTCTCACCGGCGAAGGAGTGCACATCATAACCGTCAACGATTATCTTGCTCGCCGGGACGCGGTTCTCATGGGGCAGATATACAACTACCTCGGGCTTTCCGTGGGGGTGATAAATTCGCAGAATGTTTCCTATCTTTATGATCCCTCTCATACGGAGGAAGACGGGGAGCGCGACAAAGTTGGGGAGTTTAAGATAATTTATGAATTTCTCTCGCCGTGCGAGAGAAAAGATGCCTATGCCGCCGATATCACTTACGGCACAAATCACGAGTTCGGTTTTGATTATCTTCGGGACAACCTCGCCACTTCTGTGGATATGTTGGTTCAGCGCGGATTCCATTATGCGATCGTGGACGAGGTGGATTCCATTCTCATTGACGAGGCGCGAACCCCTTTGATTATTTCAAGCCCTTCCGCAGAATCGGAGGATTTTTACATAAAATTCGACAGGATCGCCAAACAGCTTAAAAAAGACGAGGATTACACAGTGGATGAAAAACTTCGCGCAATTCAGCTCACCGACGAAGGAATTACCAAAGCGGAAAATCTGCTGGGAGTGGAAAATATATACACGGAAAAAGGAATAAAATACGTGCATCATCTGGAAACGGCCGTTAAAGCGCAGGCTCTCTTTGAGCGCGACAAGGATTATGTGGTCAAAGAAGGAGAAGTGGTAATAGTTGATCCGTTTACCGGCCGCCTGCAGCCCGGAAGGCGCTGGAGCGAAGGCATCCATCAGGCTATTGAAGCGAAAGAAGGGGTGAAAATAGAGAAAGAGACCCGTTCTTCCGGTTCCATTACTTTCCAAAATTATTTTCGTTTTTATAAAAAACTTTCAGGCATGACGGGGACGGCGGCCACCTCCGCGGAAGAGTTTCAAAAAGTTTACGGCCTGGAAGTGGTAATAGTTCCCACCAACAAACCAATGATCCGCAAAGACGATCCGGATTTGATTTACCAGAGCGAGAAAGGAAAGTTTGAAGCGATAGCAAAGAAAGTAAAAAACTTGAATGAAAAAGGCCAGCCGGTCTTGATCGGAACGATCTCTATAGAAAAAAACGAGCTGCTTTCCGCGTATTTGCGCCAGGAAGGAGTTCAACATACCATACTGAACGCCAAGAACCACGAACGAGAGGGGGAGATTATTGCCCAGGCGGGAAAATACGGGGCGGTTACCATCGCCACCAACATGGCAGGCAGAGGAATAGACATCAAGCTCGGAGGCAATCCTCATACGGCGGAAGAATATGAAAAAGTGAAAGGACTTGGCGGGCTTTTTGTGCTCGGCACCGAACGCCATGAAGCTAGGCGCATTGACAATCAGCTCCGCGGACGTTCCGGACGGCAAGGAGACCCTGGAGAGACGCAATTTTACGTATCACTGGAGGACGATCTGATGCGGGTATTCGGATCGGAGAGGATAAAAGCCATGATGGGGCGCTTCGGCATTCCCGAGGATCAGCCGATCGAGAACCGTTTTATTTCCAAACAGCTGGAAAACGCTCAAGCAAGGATAGAGGGATTTCATTTTGACGCCCGCAAGCATACCCTGGAATACGATGACGTGATGAACCACCAGAGAAACGTAGTGTATGCGCGGCGCCGGAAGATGCTTTTTGCCGAAAAGGAAGGGATTGAGGAAGTTTTGGGAGAAATATCCGAAGGCGGGGAGGAGGCGGAAAAAATAATAAAGGAAAAAAGAGAAAAGATCGGCGATCAGGCGTTTTTTGAAACGGTAAGAAGAATCGCGCTTTATACCACCGATACCCTATGGATGGAGCACTTGGAGGAAATGGACTATCTTCGTTCCTCGGTGAATCTCCGCGCCTACGGACAGCGAGAACCGATAGTGGAATACAAAAAAGAAGGCTTGCGAATGTTCCGGGAGATGGAAGAATCTTTCCGGGAACAAGTGCTTTCTCTCATCAGCAGCATCAATACCGATATTGTGCGGAAAATTGAGCCGGAAGCCCCGAAAACCGGACCAACTCTGGTGTTATTAAACCAGGCTGAACTTGCGGAATTTTCGGATGTGGGAGAGACGCGGAAAGAAAGCGGCGTCTTTGATAAAGGAGTTGAAAAAGCAGCGTATTCTTCAAGCACAGGGACGGTCGCCGGGAATCCGGCAAGCTCTGTTCAAAGGGTCGGACGGAACGATCCTTGTCCGTGCGGGGCGATAAACCCAGAAACGGGGGAGGTGTATAAATATAAAAAATGTGGCCTAATTAAAGCCCCATACCACAAGAGCGAATAAAAGGTGTACAATACGATGGTTATGACCCAGTCATATTATACGGTCCAAAATCACGATCTTATTCTGGATGGGCAGGGTAGGAGATATGAATTAAAGATCCGCGACTTGCCGGCGGAAGAAAAGCCCAGAGAGAGGCTGGTTCAGCACGGCGTTTCGGCTCTTTCCGTGTCCGAACTTCTGGCCTTAGTTCTGTCCGTTGGCACTACCAAAGAAGATGTGCTGGCCATGTCTTCCCGCATCATAAAGAACTACGGTGAAGGAAGCATTATGTTTGAAAAAGATCCGAAAAAGATGGCTGAAAATTTTGATTTGCCTATCGGCAAATCCATGCAGATTGTCGCTTGCGCGGAACTGGGCAGGAGATTTTTCCAAAAGAATGAATCGTCCATGCCGATAGTGCGCACCGCCCGGGAAGTTTTTGAGTACGTAAACGACATGCGCAATTTATCCAAAGAGCACTTGCGAGGAATTTACCTCAATGCGCGCTATAAAGTCATTCACGACGAAACCATTTCCATCGGCACGGTTGACGGCAATATAATCCATCCGCGGGAAGTGTTCAAGCCGGCCATTGAACGTTCCGCGGTCGCGCTAATCCTGGTACATAATCATCCTTCGGGGGAGATTCAGCCGTCCGAGGCCGATATTGCCGTAACCAAACAGCTTGTTGAAGCTGGGAAGCTTCTCGGGGTGGACTTGATAGATCACGTGATCGTGACAAGAGACTCTTTCGGAAGCGTTCCGGCTGATTATCAATAGGCGCATCGGAAATTAGCCATGCTTGCAGAGTCTTTTTATACAATCCATTATCCCAAGTACCGCTTATTAAGGGACGAATCGAAAAAAAAATACTCCCGCGCTCCTTTTGCGCGAAAAGAACTTTTGTTCCACATTGAAAAAGGAGACTATTTCGGCACCTTGGCCACCGTCTTAAATTTAATCAAGGACAGTATTTCCGCGGAAAATGCTTCTCCGCAAAGGCGGGAGTGGGAGATACGGTCGCTTTCCCGATCTGCCGAGGACCTGATGTACTTGCAGGAGCGCCATACTATCGGGCTTAAAGATAAAGAGAAACGCCGGATATGACAAATCCACTGAAAAAATTGAAGATTCGCCGGCGAGCATACACCTGGGCCGCCGCCGCTCATATTTTCGGCAACCCTTCCGCCAGGATGAAAGTAATTGGAGTGACGGGAACCAACGGCAAGACAACCACTGCCATGCTCCTATACAGGATTGCCACCGCATTGGGGCATAAGTCCGGTCTTATAGGAACGGTGGTGAACAAGGTTGGCGGCAGAAGCCTGCCCGCCACTCTTACCACTCCCGATCCGATGCGCTTAAGCGGGCTACTGAAGGAAATGGCCAAGGAAGGGTGCGAATATGTTTTTATGGAAGTTTCTTCGCATGCCCTGGATCAAAAAAGGACGGCCGGGATCAGCTTCGCGGGGGGCATATTCACCAATCTTACTCATGATCATCTTGATTATCATAAAAGCGAGGAAGGATACTTTCGGGCGAAAAAGAAACTTTTTCAGGCGCTTCCGCCGGAAGCCTTCGCTCTGTCAAATGCGGATGACGGAAGAGGAAAAGACATGCTCGCCGGCATTCGCGCGCGCAAGTTCCTTTACAGCGCGGAGAACCCCGCCGATTTTTACGGGAAAATAGAAAAATTGGATTTTTCCGGTTTGGAATTGGATATAAACGGGACAAAGATAAAATCAAAACTTTTGGGCAAGTTCAACGCTTACAATCTTTTGGCCGTATGGAGCGCCTGCCAGCTTCTCGATTTTGACATGGAAAAAGTTGCCGGTCAGTTGAAAAATATAGACCCCCCTCCGGGAAGGTTTGAACACTTTATGACGCCGGCCGGCGCCCTTGTGGTTGTAGATTACGCTCATACTCCTGACGCTCTTCTAAAAGTTCTGCTGACGGCCAGAGACGTGAAGCTCGGCGCCGGCCGGCTTATATCCGTTTTCGGGTGCGGAGGAGACAGGGATCCTTTGAAGCGATCCCAAATGGGCAAGATAGGCGCGGAGCTTTCCGATATTGCCATCTTCACTTCAGACAATCCGCGCGGAGAAGATCCGGAAAAAATTATAAAACAAATGACAGGCGGAGTGCCGGAAGAACTGCTCCTCAGGGTAAAAATCAATCCGGACCGCCGGGAGGCCATAAAAGAATCGTTCCGCTTGGCGCAAAAAGAGGACATCATCGTGTGCGCCGGAAAAGGCCACGAGACTTATCAAGAAATAAGAGGCAAGCGCAGCCATTTCAACGACAAGGAAGAATACAAAAAGCTAATGTAAGCCAAGGGCGGAGGGTTACCCTCCGCCCGTTCTGTTCAACCGGCTTGCGGAAACATTTTTTCCATTAACGCGGGAATTTCTTCTATCAGCCCGCCCAAATCGCCGGAAGTCATGAGAATTACCACATCGTCTTTTTGAACATTCTCTTTTAAGAGGCGGATAACTTCCTGTTTTTCCGCGGATCCGTACACATTTTTCGATCCTTTTTTCGCTTCGCCCAGGATTTCTTCAAAACTGGCTTGCTCGTGAGTATCTTTGCCGTGTTCCGGCGGTTTCAAAAGTATGGTTACGGAACTGTCTTTGAAAATGTTTCCGTACCATCCGAGATTGTTTCGGTTGCGCCAGCTGAAAGTATGCGGCTCAAATATAGTTATTATTCTTTTTCCAGGGAAATGCAGCTTTATGGCCTGGAAAGCGCTTTTGGCTTTGGCATAGGAAGAGCCGAAGCTCTCATACACCGGCACTGCGGATTTTTTAGTTTTCAAATCCAGCCGGCGCACCAATCCCCGGAAGCTTTTTACCGCCCGGACCAGCCGATCTTTTGAAATTATTTTTTTCTCCAGCAGCATGGCGGAAACGCCGACGATGTTTTCTATATTATGCCGTCCCAAAAGAACCGTGCGGAGCTCCGCGACCTTCTCCTCGCCGTTCCACAATTCAAAAGAAGTTTCCATCGCGTATTTTATATTTACCGCCCGCCAATTCGCGCCTTCTTTGAATCCGTAACCTACAACGCGCGCTCCGCATTCTTCCGCAATTTTTTTTACGTTCGGATTTTCAATTGCCGCCACAAGCAGGCCGTCATTCGGAACCAGCTTCATCAGCTTTTTATACGGCTCGAGATACGAATTTTCATCCGGAAAGACATTCACATGGTCATGTTCTCCGGAAGTAAGAAGCACGTCGTGAGGATGAAAGTACAGGAATTTCGATTCTCCGTTCCATGCCGGGTACTCGTCTCCTTCCAGCGCAAAATATTTCGCCGAGCCGAGGCGGGCGTTTTCCTCCATGCCTATCGGAACCGCTCCCACGAAATATCCGGCGTCGATTCCGCTTTCCCGCAGGCACCAGGCCAAAAGGGCGGTACAGGTCGATTTGCCGTAGCTTCCCGCTACCACTATGTTTTCCTTTTCGGCGGTAATTTCTCCCAGCACTTCGGGAAACGATTTTATTTTCTCGGGAGCCTCCAAGGCCTTTCGGACCTCCTCATTTTCTTCCGCGGAGAGCTTTGCGTGCTTGCCGATCACGACAAGGTCCGCGCCGCTCGGAATATTTCCGGCCCTGTATGGAGTGAGTATTGAAATGCCGTGTCTCTTTAAATATCCGGCGGCAGGCTCGTAAAAGCCTTCGTCCGAACCGCTTACGGTCCAGCCGGAATTTTTAAGCAGGACCGCCAGCGCCCCCATTCCCATACCGCATATTCCCATGAAGTGCGCTTTTTTCATTTATTTTTTCTGCCGGCGGAAAGAGTGTCTTTCATACCTGCCAGGAGCTCTCCAAAAAGCATTTCCGGGTCGGGATTTATCTCCTTGCCTTCTATTATTATATCAGCCGGCCATTCTTTTGTTCCCGGGAACACGCCGGTGGTAAGGTTTGCCGTAGGCACCTTTTCTATGCCGTACGGCTTAAAAATTTCCATTTTTCCCAGTTTTTTCTGATATTCCGGAAGATATTCAACCTGAGAAAATGATCCGTAGCATTTAAAACCGTTCAAAAAAGCCGTGGCGATGAAAACCAAAAGAAGGCCGGGGCAAAGATTCTCTTTTTCAATTTTTTTCTTCAATCCTTCCGGCCCGGAGGAGTCCAAATCCGATTCAAGGTCTTTCATTCTTAGATTCTCCATCGAGTCGTACTTTCCTTTCTTTGCCGGGGAGTAGAACATGATTTCGTTTGGAAAAATTTTCACGAATTCCCGCCGGACGACGGGGTTGAAGAACACCTCGCGCACAGGGTGGTTTTTTTTGCCCAGGACCAATTTCAAATATTCCGCGGTTATCTCATTAATGTCCACAAGAATAATATTCCGCCTGCCAAAAATTTTACCTTCAATTTTTCTTCCCGCCTTGAGCGCCCAGCGGGTAAAGGAATCTCCCGGATGGGGCGCATCGAGCATTTTTGCGATCGGCTCGGGAAGGGAAGAAAGCATCCCGGGCAATTTGTCCGGTATCCTGCTTCTGTAAACCAAAGCGTCTTGCATGGAAGAGGGGAGCAGATTTACCGATCCGGTTTTCCTGTTAACCCTTCCCGGACGAAAACTGTTGGAAAAAGGGATGCCCGAGAATGTGGCGGACACATAGTAACCCTGATCCGGAACTCCCAAGGAACCGAGCCATTCTATGCACAGCATTCTGGGATTCAGGGTGAGCACGAGGTGGGGTGCCGTCTGAAGCACCCGGTGCTTGGACAGAAATGAGACAATTTTCGGCGCCTCCTCCGACAGTCCCACTCTTGATATCTCCGACTCCATCGCCGCTTTCATCTCCGGTTCCATCGGGTGTTCCGGCTCCCATTCAAAAAGTTCTTTTGAATATTGAAGGCAGGTTTTGTTCCAGTTTTCCGATATGCATCCGGCCAAACGATTTTTATTTTCCTTTTTGAGCTCCGTTATTATTGCGGAGATACCGTTTTTTAATTCTTTTGGCATCCTGAACATACTACTTTGATTGTGTTTTATTGGCAACATGACGGCCATTCGTCTTTAGCTTCAAATATGGTTGAGAAGGGAAGTTGTCGGCAGTTAGACTTATCAACATCTCCATTTTTACGCATTTTTTACCATATTTTGTCAAGTTGCAATAGTGAAAATACCTTTATTTTTCAACATATTTTTTGTTTGACATGTACAAAAAACATTGTATAACTATTGACTTTTGTTTACAAATATGCTACCATTATGGCACGTCCTTAGTTATAGGCGAAAGCCTTATAAATAAGGGCTTTTTCAGTAAAGCAGTTCTGACTGGAAAGCGGTTGGCGGAGCAGATACCGCCATAATATGTATAAGAACAAATTAATACGATTTTTGCACTCTTTGGCGCTCTTGCCTATACTTGGGGCTACGCCCTTCTCGGCAAGCCTTTCAAAGCAGCCGGTGCTCGGAATCAATCTAACGGGCAGTGCTCCTATCGTATTAGTCCAAAAACAGAATACAGCGGCCAAAACTCCTTCTGTCCTTAACAAGGAAACGGATTTTCTGGCCAAGACCGTGGAATTGAGAGGTCAGGCGATTGACGCCTATTTCAGGGCATATGACATGCCGCTCGCCGGCACGGGAAAATTGTTTGCCGAATCGGCCGAAAAATACGGTTTGGACTGGCGTCTTCTGCCTGCAATTGCGGTGCGCGAATCAACGGGAGGAAAGTACGCCTGTAAAGGCGACAAATTCAATCCTTTCGGCTGGGCTTCTTGCAATATAGGCTTCAGCTCATATTCCGACGCTATTGATACGGTTGCAAGGAATCTTGCCGGAAAAGACGCAGGTACTGAAAAATACTACAAAGGAAAAGATACCGAAGGAATCCTTTTGGCTTATAATCCTCCTTCCATCGTTCCGAAATACGCTTCGCAGGTTATGTACATCATGAGGCAGATAGGAGATAAGGATCTGATTTACACGGAAGCTGCGTAAAGATTGCCCAAAAGAAAAAGCCCCCGAGGGGGCTTTTTCTTTTGGGCTGATTTTATTTCTTGTCTTCAAGATACATCAGGGTCATCTTGTGCTCTTTGGGTTCAAACAAGGTGATCTGAAAATTATAAGTCTTCCCAAGTTCCAATTTTTCCCGCAGCTTTGATTCCAGTCCGAAGGTGGAATTATGCACAAGGCCGGCCACTCCTTCCTTGATGGAAACCAGAGCTCCGTGCTTGTTGTATTTGATTACCACTCCCTGGATAATGTCTCCCTTGGCGAGTTTTCCTTCAAACTCCTTCCACGGATTTTCCTTCAAAGCCTTTATGGACAGGGATACCTTGCCTTCTTTGATTTCTATAACCTTGGCTTTGACTTTGTCTCCGATCTTAAACATTGTTCGAGGATCTTCCACAAGACCCCAGTCAAGCTCGGAAATGTGCACCAGTCCCTCCAACCCGTTTTCCAATTTCAAAAATACTCCGAAATCCACAATGCCGGAAACCGTGCAGTCCACTTCGTCTCCCACATTGTATTTGGAAAGAATCTCCTTTTTTTCCTCGGGATTGTTGTCCTTTTCGGAAAAAATAAGCTTGCCTTCCTTCGGCAGGGTGGAAATTATCATTACAGACAATTTTTCCCCAACCAGCTTCTTCAGCTCCTTTAATATTTTGTCTTTGTCCGAATCCAGAACCCTTGGATAATGTTCGGCCTTCAATTGGCTGGCTGGCAAAAATCCCTGCAAGCCTTGCCATTCCAATATCAATCCTCCCTTGTTGGCGTCTTTCACTTCCAAACTGAAGACGGCCTTCGCCTTGATGGACTTTTCCGCTTCGCTCCAAATCAAAGCCTGCTTTGCTTCCTTAAGCGAAAGTTCCACATAGCCGTTCTCGTTTTCTTGCTCAATGATCTTGGCCTTGATGGAATCACCCAAGCTTATTTTTTTTATGATATCCTTGGCATTCTGAAATTCTCTGCCGTAAATGATTCCGGTTCCAAAAGGAGACAGGTCCACGTATACGGCTGATTTTTTTACCAAAATAACCGGTCCTTCCACCAGGGAATCAACCTTCGGTTTTTCCGCGCTTCTTTCCGCGATGGATTTCAGTACCGGATTTTCCGCTGCAATTTCGTCGTTTTTCATAATATTTTTCTAATAAAGGCATATTTCACCGGCGTTTGGATGCGGCAAGCGCAAGCGCCCGGGCATCCTCCCTTGATGAAACAAAAATTCCCGCCTGAAGCGGGATGTAAGGCTTAGGTTTCCCAATGGTCATCGGGATGTTACCCTAAATCCTGCTAATAATGCGCTTCCAATATAGCTGAAAATGTGCTAAAATGCAAATAATGATAATCACATATTACGGCAAACAGTTTTGGAAGATAACCCAGGGGGAACTGACGCTCGCCTTCAATCCGATAAGCAAAGAATCCAAATCCGGCGGAGCGGTCCGCTTCGGAGCAGACATAGCTTTAATATCGGTAAACCATCCGGATTATAACGGCGCCGATCAGCTTTCCTACGGAGATCGAATGCCATTTGTAATTGAAGGACCGGGGGATTATGAAATAAAAGGAATTTTTATAAAAGGAGTGGCTTCAAGCGTCACCATTGCCGGCAAGAAGTATGTGAATACAATCTATTCGCTTTCCGTGGACGGGATCAATATTGTCTTTCTGGGGGCGCTCGCCAGCGTTGAGCTATCCAAAGAAGCCGGCGAATCCATAGAGTCTCCGGATATTCTTTTTGTCCCCGTGGGAAACAAAGAAGTGCTGGACGCAAAGTCTTCCGCCAAGATCGTGGCGGCGCTCGAGCCAAAACTGGTATTACCCATGGATTACGACCAATCTTCCCTGAAAAGTTTTTTGAAGGAAATGGGAGAAGAAAACGCCGAGGTAACAGACAAGCTTTCCTTAAAGAGAAAAGATTTGGAAGGCAAAGAGGGGGAAGTGATGGTGGTAAAAGCGGGCTGAAAATTCATTAAAAAGAAATGAGAAAAATAATTCATCACTTAAGAAAACAACCCGAAGACGTGCGCAGGCACATACTGCACATAGTTATTTTTGTCATCGCTGCCGTACTGCTTGTCTTATGGGGGTACAGCCTGGGGAGAAATTTTTCCAGTCCCGAAACTCATATCCAGATCAAACAAGATCTTCAGCCGTTTTCATTATTAAAGGACAGCCTTTTGCCGAAGAGCGGCACCCAGCATTAGCCCTGTTTGCTTATTTGAATTAAGAAAGAAAAAATGGCGAAAAAGAACGAAAAAACAATTGAACCAAACGACAGCGGAGAAAGCGTGATTCCGGTTGACGTGGTGTCGGAAATGAAGGAATCATACCTTTCTTATGCCATGTCCGTAATAACCTCCCGGGCCCTGCCGGATGTGCGGGACGGCTTAAAGCCGGTGCATCGCAGAATTCTCTTTGCCATGAATGAAATGGGACTGACCTTTTCTTCCCGTTTCCGCAAATCAGCCACGGTTGTGGGAGACGTATTGGGAAAATACCACCCGCACGGCGATGTTGCCGTGTATGACACCATGGTCGGAATGGCTCAGGATTTTTCCTTTCGATATCCTTTGATCGTCGGGCAAGGCAACTGGGGCTGCTTTACAGAAGATACAAAAGTCCGATTATTGGATAACAGAAGCCTGACTTTCGGGGAGCTTGTAAAAGAGAATAAGGAAGGAAAAAGAAATTATACTTTTACCGTAAAAGAGGGGAAAATCCAGGTTGCCTTGATAAAGAACCCGCGTTTGACCAGGGAAAAAGCGGAAATAATGAAAGTTATTTTAGACAGCGGAGAGGAAATAAAATGCACTCCTAATCATAAATTTCTGTTGAAAAATGGAAAGTATGAGGAAGCTCAAAATTTAAAACCCGGAGCTTCTTTAATGCCTTTGTATACAAGACTTTCTCAGAAAGGGGATTATCCCCTTAGCGATATGCGCGGTTATAAAATGGTGTTGCAGCCCAAAGAAAATGTTTGGGATTTTGTGCACCATCTTTCAGATGATTACAATATCAAACTTGGAATTTACACGGAAAAAAAAGGAAAAGTCCGGCACCATATTGATTTTGAAAAATTAAACAACAGTCCGGAAAATATTACCCGGCTTGAGTGGCTGGAACATTGGAACCTGCATTCTTCACTTACTGCCTGGAGACACAAGAATGATCCTGAATATGTTGAAAAACTTCGCAAGGGCAGAAGGGATTTTTGGGCAAAAGAAGAAAATTTGAAAAGAAACGGCGAGCTTCTGGCTGAAAGAAATAGGGAAAATTGGCAGAATCCAGAGTATCGGAAACAAATGACGGAAACTCTCCGAAGAGTGAATATAGAATATGTGGAAAAACATCCCGAAGTCAGGAAAATTAACAGCCGGCGCATGACGGCTACATTAAAAAAAATGTGGCAGAAACCGGAATATCAGTCTTTGATGCATGAGAAAATAATCAAGGGCAACAAAAATCACACAACAAATTCCACCGGTAAGCTGAAATTTGACAGTATTTGCAAGCGGTTGATCTTAGAAGGGAAGGAGCTTACTAAGGAAAATTATGAAAAGTTCAGGTCCATTGTCTACCCGTACGGCCGTGCTACTTCTTGGGATATTGGCGTACAAAAATATTACGAAAATGACTCAGAGAATCTGTTTTCAAGATTATCGGTTAACCATTCAGTAAAGAAAATTATCTTTTTGCGCGAATATGAGGATGTTTATGATCTTACTATTGAAGGCACTCACAACTTTGCTTTGGATGCCGGCGTGTTTGTTCACAACTCCATTGACGGAGACTCCGCGGCGGCAATGCGTTATACGGAGGCAAAAATGTCAAAAATTTCCAATGAGCTTCTGCGGGATTTGGAAAAAGAAACGGTTGATTTCAGGCCGAACTACGATCAGACCCGGAAAGAGCCGGTAGTGCTGCCCTCGGCGGTGCCGTCTCTGCTTTTGAATGGAACTCTTGGCATAGCCGTAGGCATGGCGACCAATATTCCTCCTCACAATCTTGGGGAAGTGATACAGGCAGCCAAATATTTGATAGACAACGAAGATGCCACAACCGAAGACCTGATGCAATTCATCAAAGGTCCCGACTTCCCGACGGGCGGAATTGCCTACGGATACAAGGACATGCTGCATGCGTACACTAACGGACGCGGGGGCGTGGTGTGCAGAGGGGAAGCGGAAATAATGGAACAAAAAGGAGGGAGTTTTCAAATCATCATAACTTCCATACCTTACCGGGTGAACAAAGCGAATCTGATTATGTCCATTGCCGAGCTGGTGCAGGAAAAAAGACTGGAAGGCATAAAGGCTCTGCGGGATGAATCCACAAAAGACATTCGCATCGCCATTGATCTCAAATCAACCGCTCACCCGGAAAAGGTTTTGAATTACATATACAAGAACACTCAGCTGGAGTCCAATTTCAATTTCAACATGGTGGCCCTGGTGGACGGGGTGCCCCAGACTCTCTCCTTAAAATCGATCTTGGCGCAGTTCGTTCTGCATCGGCAGGATGTGGTAAAGCGCCGCACTCAGTTTGATTTGCGCAAGGCTGAAGAACGGGAGCATATTCTTCTGGGGTTAAAGAAGGCGCTGGATAAAATAGACCGGGTGATTTCCATTATTCGCGGATCCAAGGATGCCGCCGTCGCCAAGGAAAAACTTATCAAAGAATTCAAATTCTCCGATCTCCAAGCGACCGCAATTTTGGAAATGAAGCTGGCAAAACTGGCGGGCCTTGAGCGCAAGGCGGTTATGGACGAGCTTGCGGAAAAGCAGAAATTCATCGCGGAAATGAAAAGCATTCTGGCCAGCCCTAAAAGAATGCTCAAGATCATATCGGATGAATTGACTGAAATCGGGGAGAAGTACAGCGACGAACGCCGTACGAAAATAGTAAAAGGCGGAGTGAAGGAGATAAACGACGAAGACCTGATACCGGAAAAAGAAACAGTGATGGTCCTGTCCGCCGGAGGCTACGTCAAGCGCACCGATCCTTCCGAATATCGAGCCCAGAAGCGCGGAGGAGTCGGGGTGATGGATCTTGAAACAAAGGAAGAGGATTTCGTCACTATGCTCGTATTCGGTTCCACTCATGCTGATCTGCTTTTCTTCACCAATCTTGGCAAGGTGTACCAAATGAAGATGTACGATATCCCGGAGGGCCGGAGAGCCACGCGCGGAAAGTCAATCATGAATTTCTTATCTCTCGGCGGAGAAGAAAAAGTGACTTCCATTTTGGCAATGCCGAAAAATTTGGATAAATCGGCGCTTTCGCTCATGCTGGTTACAAAAGGAGGAGTGGCAAAGAAAACGCAAGCAGGCAGCTTCAAGGATGTTCGCCGCAGCGGGATTATCGCCATTCGCCTGGAGAAAGGGGACAGTTTGGTTGGAGCGTTTCTCACTGATAAAGGAGACGAAGTAATGATCGCGACCGCCGAAGGGCAGTCCATTCGCTTCAAGGAATCGGATATCAGGCAGATGGGACGCTCGGCGGGGGGAGTGCGGGGAATAAAAATCGGCAAGGGGGACGAGGTAATCGGAGTGGATACGATAAGAAAAGACAATAAAGAAGGATTCTTCTTGACCATGAGCGAAAACGGCTTCGGCAAGAAGACCAAGCTATCCGAGTATAAGGTGCAGAAGAGAGGAGGGTCCGGGATAAAGACGGCAAAAGTAACTGGAAAGACCGGCAAGCTGATAGTGGGCAAGGTTCTCTCCGGAAACGAAACGGAAATTATCGCCATGTCCAAGAAAGGCCAGGTGATTCGCACCGCTCTTTCAGACATTTCCGCTCTTGGCAGGCAGACCCAGGGCGTGACGGTGATGCGATTGAGAAGCGGAGACAATATTGCAACTCTTGTATGCATATGAATTATATTCGAAAAATGGCAAATGGCGGGCTTGGCCAGACCATCGCAAAATCATTGCGCATCCTCCGGCCTTAAACTATGTTCTCCGATCCTGGAAAAAATTTGAGAGCGTTCGGAATAAGCGACGGCATGACAGTGGCCGATTTTGGAGCCGGTACCGGTTTTTATTCGATTGCGGCCGGGAAGATGGCTCAAGGAGGCAGGGTGTATGCCATTGAGATTCAAAAGGACTTTTTGGACACAATAAGGGCGAAAGTGAAAGAGGCGCGCCTTTCCAACGTGGAAGCCATATGGGGAAATGTGGAAAAGGCGGGAGGCACAAAGCTGGCCGATAAATCAGTTGATCGGATTATCTGCTCAAATATATTGTTTCAGGTGGAGGACAAGCGCGGTTTTATGGATGAAATAAAACGGATAATGAAGCCCGGAGGCAGGCTTTTGCTCATTGAGCATGATCCGGAGTCCTCTCATTTAAAAATCAGGTCCGCTGTTTCCAAGGAGAAAACGAAGGAAATGTTTGAGGAAAGGGGGTTCAAGGTGGAATCGGAGATTGACGCGGGAAGCCATCATTATGGTATGATTATGTCAAGGAAAGAATGAAGAATTTCCAGATTATCATCCTGATAGTTTTCATTGTGGCGGCCATTGTCGGAGTGCTCGCTTTTTCCGGAGCCTTGCCGATAGGGGGGAGCGGAAACAAAGCGGGGTCCGGGGGAACAGTGGTGATTTGGGGCACGGCAAAAGCTTCAAATATTTCCAAAGCCTTGGATGATTTCAATCGGGTGAATACCGCCTATACCGTAAAATATGTGCAGAAGCAACCGGAGAGTTTCAATCAAGATCTTCTGGAGGCTCTGGCCAGCGGAAAAGGCCCCGATCTTTTTTTCATAAGCGATGATTTGGTGCACGAGTATAGCGATAAAATATTCACCATTCCATACAAAAGTTTTCCTCTTTCCGTTTTCAACAGCGATTTTGCCGGAGCGGGAAGCATATTTTTAAGTTCGCAAGGAATACTTGCTTTTCCGATCGCCATCGATCCATTGATGATGTACTACAACCGAAGTATTTTGAACGCGAACGGCGTGGTGTATCCTCCGACTTATTGGGATGAACTGCCGGCTCTCTCGACCACTTTGAGCAAGAAAGACGATTCCGGCCAGATCAAGCAAAGCGCTTTCGGTTTGGGCCAATTTTCAAACATTAACAATGCCAAGGATATTCTTTCCGCCCTTTTCATGCAGGCGGGCAACCCGATCGTGGCTCAAAATAGCGGAGTGTTCGTATCCACCTTGAACCAGTCTTCCAATTTGTCTCAGGTTCTCGCCTCTTATACCGACTTTGCGGATCCGCTGAAAGCGGTTTACAGCTGGAATAAGTCCTTGCCGAATTCCCAGAACGCCTTCAGCGCGGAAAATCTCGCCTTTTATTTCGGCCTGGGCAGCGAAGAAAAAATTCTTTCCGAAAAAAATCCGAACGAGAATTTCGGAATTGCTCCATTGCCGCAGATTCGCGGGGCCAGTTTCAAACTCACTTCAGGGCGGATAACCGGGGTTGCCGTATCCGCCTTTTCCAAGAACTTGAACAGCGCCTTTATGGTGGCGGATCTTCTGGCCACCGGTGATTTTGCCAAGGAATATGATTCGGCGGAAAATTTGGCGCCGGCAAGGCGCAACCTTCTTGCTTCACCCGCTCCCAATGACCCGTATCAGAGCTTGATATATTCTTCCGCACTGTACGCCAAAAGCTGGCTGGACCCGTCTCCGGTTGATACAGATAAGGTTTTTAAGGATATGGTGGAAAACGTCCTTTCGGGAAACTTCACCCCCGAAGCCGCCATAAATGATGCCAGCGCAAAGCTGAACGTTTTGCTATCCAAATAATAAATGAAAAAAAATACGTATTTGAAATTGTTTTTAAATGGAGCGATCGTTTCAACCGTCTTGCTTTTGTTTTTCGCTTTTTCTTCCGCGCCGGTTTCCGCCCAGCGTACAATTTCTCCCAAGCCGACAATATCCGTATACGCCAATCCAAAGATTGTAGATAAGGGAGGCACCTCAAATGTCACCTGGAATTCAATCGGCGCCAAGAGCTGCTTTGCGGCCAATATATACGCAGACAACACTCAGAATGTTTCGGTTGATTTAGTGTCCGCAAACGGGGTTGATGTGGGACCGCTTACAAAAGACAGAACCGTGTCAATATATTGCCTGAATGCCGATGGGGTTAAAAGCGATACGGCTTCCGTGACGATCAAGGTAAATCCGCCGGATCCGGTAATAAACAGTTTCACAGCCAGTTCACCTTCTTCCAAAACATCAGGAAGCAGTATCACCGTAACCCCGGGAAGCTCCGTTACTCTTTCTTGGTCGGTGACGGGCGCAAATTATTGCCGCGGGGTCGGAGACAGTGCATGGACAGGTACCAAGCAAAATACCACAGGCGGTCAAACATTTACTGGAAACCAGACGCTTAATAATATAACCGAGTCCAAGACTTATGCTCTTGTGTGCGACAATCAAACTATTGATTTGCAAACCCAGGAGAGTCCCGCGTCGTATGTGTATGTAACGGTGGCTTCCGGCAATAATGGCGGAAATGGAAACGGAGGCGGAAACAATAATAACAATAATAATTCTACTCCGCCCGGCCCCACCGGCCTGGTGCCGTGCACCGGAACGTCGGAAAATCCTTGTACTTGGGACAGCATTATGAAGCTTATAAACAAAGTAGTTAATTTCATTCTGTTCACCTTGGCAGTACCTCTGGCGGCCATCATGTTTGCCTATGCCGGCGGTCTTCTTATGTTCTCCGGCGGGGAAGCGAGCAAGCGGACTCAGGCTAAGAAAATCATTATCAATGTGGCCATAGGCCTGGTTATTGCCGCCGGAGCATGGGTAATAGTGCACACGGTGCTGTCCATAGTAGGCTATGACGGTTCTTGGATAGGCTTTTAATATGTTGTATAATTTAAAACAATTTATGAAAAAGAATTTTCGGAGGCTATCGGTTTTGGCTTTCATGCTGGTTTTGCCGGTTGTTTCTTTTGCGCAGCAAGGTGGCGTAAATTTAGGAGGAAATGACGGCCAAGGTGGTGGAAATCTGAGCGGAAATACTACCACCACTATCATAAATCCTATTGGCGCCAAAACTATAAATGATTTAATTGCGACCATTCTTCAAGGAGCTTTGCGTATAGGAATACCCCTGTTAGCCTTGGCCATCATCTATTCCGGCTTTCTGTTCGTGGCGGCCCAGGGCAAAGCGGAAAAATTGGAAACAGCAAAAAAATCTTTGACCTATACCATTATCGGCGCGGCCATACTTTTGGGAGCCTGGGCGCTGGCTCAGCTTATTACTAACACCGTTATCGCGTTGTAATTTTTATCAAGTGAAATGAACTTAATAGATTTCTTAGGCAAAGTAGCTGACATATTAGACAACATTGTTCCGTTCCTTATGACGGTCGGAGTAGTCGTATTCGTTTGGGGAGTGGTGCAATACGTGATAGGCGGAGACGAAGAAGCCAAAACCAGAGGCAGGGACAGAATGATCTGGGGCATAGTCGGATTTGTGGCCATTGTGGCGCTTTGGGGAATAGTGAATATAGTTGTCGGAACCTTTGGCTTGAACAATAGCATTCCGCAGAATCTTATACCCGTTTCGGCTCCTGCCGGTGCCTGTAACGCGACCACTCAGAACATCGGAGACTTGCTGTGCAAACTCGGGGACATAATAAATAGGATTGTTCCGTTCCTAATCACATTGGGAGTGGTTATCTTCGTGTGGGGAGTGGTGGTATATGTGATAGGAGACGACGAAGAAGCCAAAACAAAAGGCAGGGATCGGATGATCTACGGCATTATCGGTCTTGTGGTCATAGCGTCTTTATGGGGATTGGTAAACGTGGTTACCAGCACTTTCAATTTAAATAACAGCGGAGTGGCCACTCAGTTTTTGAATCAGACGGCCACTCTCGGAACAAGCGCAGGCGGGTGTCACGGAATACCGGCTACCGGCGCCAAACTGGCTGATGTGTTCGGGTATGCCACATGCCTTATCACCGGCTCCATAATTCCGCTCATCCTGGCTCTGGCGGTCCTTATGTTCGTCTGGGGCGTGGTGCAATACGTAATCTCTGCCGGAAACGAAGAACAGAAAGACAGGGGAAGACAATATATGATTTGGGCGCTTATCGCCCTTTCAGTGATGGTTTCGGTATGGGGAATCGTGAAGATAGTGGGAAATACGTTTAACATTGAATATGCCTTACCGCAAGTAAAAAACCAGTAAAAGCATCTGAGAGTAATCCACAGCATTCGCTTCCGTCCTTATTTTTATGATATAATTGTAAAAAGCTTAAACAGGGCTTTGAAATTAATAAGTGAAGTTATAAGGTCGCTTTCCGCTACGGCAAATGCCGGCGGACATTATCATTAATCCCTTAATTAGGGAATAATTATGAAAAGCAAATTAGCAGTATTATCAGCTTCTTTGGTCGGTTTGAGCGTGATTCCATTCGCCGCTTCGGCGCAGATATCTTGTTCTGATCCGAGCATTCAGCCTAGCACCATTCAGTCAATCATCTGCGTTGTGAGCAATATCCTGGGAGTTCTTCTTCCTGTATTGATCGCATTAGGCGTGATTCTGTTCGTCTGGGGCGTGGTGCAGTTCGTGATTTCTCAAGATGAAGAGGCAAAGACTCGCGGAAGGGACAAAATGATCTACGGCATCATCGGCTTGGCGGTTATTATCGCCTTGTGGGGAATCGTTAGAATCGTTACCAATACTTTCGGATTGAACACTTCCGCAACAGTAGCTCCTCCGGCCCTGCCTTACTAAAAGACTTTATACATGTTTGACCTTTTTTCCCCGAACGTGGCTTATGCCGACAAGCTGGGCGATTTCATGACCAAGGTGGATACCTTGATCATAAATCCGCTGATAGTGCTTCTTTTCGCGCTGGCTACGGTTTTCTTCCTCTATGGGGTATTTCAGTTCGTGGCGAATGCGGACAATGAAGAAAAAAGGACCGAAGGAAAGAACCATGTGCTTTGGGGAATAATTGGAATGACTATTATGATCGGCGTGTGGGCAATTATGAACATAATTCTGAATACTTTCAGTATCCAGGGAATTACCCCGGAGCAGGGGACAGTTCATCTGAACAGCTATAATCCCCAGATTCCGCCGGTCGGGACGCCTTAGAAGGTTCGGGAAAAAGTACGGAAATAAAAAAGAGGGAAATTTTGCTTTAGCAAAATTTCCCTCTTGCGTTTAATTTTTCCTTTCTATTTTACCGCGGCCACTCGGACCACGGTCTGTTTGTACAATGTGACCATAAAACCTTCTTTTTCTTCCGGTCCCGCGGTCACTCTGGCGGGACCTTGAGTCATGTAGGGCGCTAGCATGTTTGGATTGAATTCATGCGCCCTTAGCAATAATGAATCTGTCCAGCCGCCTTTTTGGGAGGTGAACTGGACGAAAAAGTTGTGAGCATTCCCCGTGCTTCCGAACCTGAATTTGTAGTTTATTTCGGAAGTAATCCAGCTAGTGCCAGGTTTTACAAACCCTGAATCTACTGGAACATACTGCTCCTCAAAACAGTATTTTGGAGAAGGAGTCAGTATGTATTTAACAAAACTTACTACGCCGGTTCCCAACCATATAATGAATAGAATGCCGGCGATGATGCCGAATATTGTTACAGTAGTTCCGAGCTTGGATTTTTTTGTGTGCTTGCCAGAAGAGTGGGTAATATCCTTCTTTTCCTGCTCTCCAGTTTCTTCTCCTTTTGTTGAAGAACCGTTGGAAAATATTCCAATAATCACATTTGGAATATATGCCAAGAATTTAAGAAATTTTATCATCTTGACCTCCGCTTGCTTTACTTGGGTCTAATACCAGGGCAGTTTCTGGAGAATTATAAACAAGGAGCTTTGTATTTTTTACCTGTTCCAAGTTTGCATATTCTCCTATGTTTTTTTCTCCAACTATTTTTTTAATTGAATCAAAGTAATGTGCGTCGGCCGCTGCATCAATAGTTCTAGCTTGCAGTCTTTGTTTTGCTGCTTCAACTTTTGCTTCCCCTGTTAATCTTGCAAGTTCCACTGATTTTTGAGCCTGGATGAATTCTTTATCCCCAGGTTCTCCCTCAGATAAATCGTAATACTTAACTTCAATTAAAAGAACACGGAGATGGAACTCTCTCTCAATGATATTATTAGCCCTGCTAATAACCTCTTTCACGAACCCTGAATCAGGATTGCTTTTATCAAGAGTATTTCGAAAAGTCTGATAGCTTTCTTTTCTCATCTCATCATTTATCGCCGACTGAATGCCTGCCTCAGCTTGGGCAAGAATAATACCATCAGGTTTTATCTTAAATATAACTTTTATGATATTTAAGATTTCAAAAGTTACCAATACAACCATATCTATTTTTGATCCGTCATTGAGTTCAATCTTTTTATTTTCCACTGCGTGAGTATAGTATCTTTTGAAAGAATCAACCGTCTCCTTCCTGTGTACGATTTTATACGTCATTCCCGTCACTTCCTGAGATTCTTTTTCGACGTATTCAGAAAACCGGAAATCAAATTTATATATCTCGTATATAGGTGATATTCCAAAAAATACTACTCCAAGTTCTTTAAAAAGATGACCGAGTGATTTAGGTACCGGACGCCAGTCTCCCTTATCGTTATAGTGTCCGTCTCTCATATTGGTTAGGACTTTTACTATGTCTTCCCCTAATTTTACCAATTTGCCCGTTTCGGGCATGATTGTGGTAAGGTGCGTGTCTTTTTTGGCTAGTTTTTTGATTTCGAGAATAGTACCAGCCGCCCAGAACATTACTGCCAGGACAATTCCTAGTATTATCAATGCAGTTACCATTTTGCGTTCCTTTTATTTGTTATTATTTTAGTTTTTTATTTAAACTTTTCGGGCGCTATAATATAGTTCCCGCAGCAAATCACAGACAACAAAATTTTAGATTTGCGCATTGCTGCGGAAACTATATTCGTTCCTCGGCTAGGAAATATATAAGCAAGCTTATATATTTCTCTCGCCTTATGTCGCAAATAAACAAACTGAAAAATAACTTTTGTCAGTGAGCTTAATTTAATAGGTAGTATAACATAAAATATAAATAAGTCAAGCTATTGACTAATCATTAAAAATTGTATTGTATTAACAATAAGCAACTTGACAATATAATTCATTGCCAGACATAAGGCATCTGTGCTTTATGCCTGGCAATGAAGAACATTTCCAGGCCTGTACCAATTCAGATACAGAAATTCGATGTTGAACATCGGAAAGGAAAAATGTTATGGAAATAATAGCAATTATTATTCCATTAATACTTTTTTTTGCATTAATGTACGCCTTGTCTTTTCTACTTGGTGGTCCAAGGGAAAGAGTATATCTTTTGCGTCCATTTTCTTCCAGGAAAAGATTAGAATGGGAGAAGATAATGAAAAAAAGTGAAAATTCTTTTGAGCAACAAATGGAGCAAAAAACGACAAAAAAATTAGATTACTTTTGCAAAAAAAAATTTGGAGTAAGCTTAGATTCAATACATGAAAGTCATTCCCAAGATGAAATTGTGCGGATAGTAAACTTGTTAGCGTATTTTACGGCAGAGGCTTGTGTAAATCAGGACAAAAAAAATAGAAATGTAAAAGTTTCAAGTCTTGATACTCATAAATACCATTATTATTTTTCGCCTTCAGGGTATTTTCCTGATGATTGGGATGAAGCTGCTCATGATTGCAAACTAACCTGGTCAGAATATAGAAAATTTGCGTTGCAGGTATTGCCAGAATTAGAAAGTAGATTGCCCCATTTCAGCCAGGTAGAGCCTTTAAAGAGCTATAATAAAGAATATCTCTTAAGGAAAAAGGCGGAAAAATAAAATCAATAAAACCATCTTATGAAAGAAAAACCATCTTTCATAAGATGGTTTTTCTTTTTACATTCTACGTTTTTCTTACGCGTGCTTCAAGGGAGTGGCGTGGTATTTGGCCGTGCTTCCGAAAAATCGGCGCCAAATGAAGATGATGGCCAGTACCAGGATGATGAAAAGTATCCACTGTAGAATTCCGGTAGGCAAGAAACTGTCGGATCCGAAGATGGCGTTGGAGGTCAGAGCCGCCGCGCTTTCTCCGGAGGTATCCGCGAAGTTCGTTCCGGCATATCCATAGTTATTGCGATAAGCGGTTCCGGCGCTGGCTCCGTAATATGAATTATTGGAAGAATTATAAGACGAAGTATTGGCATACCCGGCGGTGGAAGATCCGGTATAAGATGAAGCGGAAGAATTTACCGCGACCGGCTTATTTACCGTAAAAGGAACAGGATTGGAGAATCCTCCGCCCGGAGCGGGGTTGCTGACGGAAACATAATAGCGCCCGGAATTGCTGATGGCAGCGGAAGAAACATCCATCCGAAGCTCGCTGGAGCTTACGTAAGTAGTCGGATAGTTTGTTCCGTCAAACTGAGCGATGGAAGTGGAGACAAAGCCGTTTCCTTTAATGGTAATTACCGCGCCTCCCGCGCCAGCGGTGGTGGTGCTAGGGGTTATGCTGTTGATGTAAGGGGAGGGATTATTGTAATTGTTATTATAATTATTGTAATTGCTGTTGTAATTGTTTCCCTGATTGCCGTTGTTGTAGTTATTGTTATAACTATAGCCGTTGTTATAAGTGCCGTAGCTGTTGGTGTAATCAACAGTGTTGGAAAAAGGCGCCGGAGAGTAAAAAGTCATATAGGCGCTTGCAGTGTTAGGGATGCCCGCCAGAATAACGGCCGATAAGGCCAAAATTCCAATGATTCCCAGAACCGCATTCCATCCTTTATTTATTTGGTTTTTCATAATTTTATTCATTGCGCCAGTATAGCACTTTTGAACAAAATTGTCAAGTCATGATGAACTTTTTCATATTTGGCGATTTTGTGCTGGGGGGGAGACTTGAACTCCCAAGCCTTTCGGCATCAGTTCCTAAAACTGACGTGTCTACCAATTTCACCACCCCAGCAAGAATATTTCCTGTCTAACCTTTTCCTTGTCCGCCCACCAGGGTTCGAACCTGGGACCAATCGCTTAAGAGGCGAGTGCTCTACCAGCTGAGCTATGGGCGGATATGTCACTGACAATTTATATCATTTTTAAAAGATTGCTTCAACAATCTTTCTGTGCTCGAGGTGGGAGTCGAACCCACAAGGGCTTTCGCCCGATCGATTTTAAGTCGATTCCGTATACCAGTTCCGGCACTCGAGCGGATTTTCAAATTACCGGGCACATGAGGCCACGGCGGGATTTGCACCCGCGAATGACGGTTTTGCAGACCGCTGTGTTAGCTACTTCACCACGTGGCCATTTGAATGATAACTTAATATTTTTTTTATTTTTAAATCAACCCTTTGCGGTCTTAATTCAAAGTATTCTTTGAATATGCTGAATTTTCGCATAAAAAATGAATTTGTGCCAGCATTTCCATACATTACCTTAAAAAGGTTTATAGAATCGCCATTTGGGTACTTTAATTGATAAGCTCTCTGACTGAAATAAATTTTTCCATTCTTAACTCCATTTTCTTCAAGATTTTCCATTAATCCTGTTAAAAATTTTTTACTTCCGCATGTAAATATAGTTCGAATCCTTTTTATAATTACTTGATTCTTACTGCCAATCCCTTTCTGAAAATTAATGCACCCATCTCCGTCAAAATATCCTCTTACGAAATGCCCTAAATATTTTTGGGGAACCTTGGGAAAACCTACTGTTAAGGATTTATTTTGAAATAGACCTCGTTTTACCAAATCGTCATATATTTTGTGGCTTCCTATTCTCAGTAAATATATAACGTTCATTTTTATGAAACCGGAAGTCCTTTTTTTTACAATTCTATGCTCGGAGTCCAGCCATCCCCTAACTCTTAGTAAAGAATCCTTATCTTTGCTTGTTAGGCTTATATATTTTCCTCTCATATAAGGAGCATTTATCAAAGTTCCGTCAGCGTATATATACCCTAATACATAAGCCATGCTTGAAGACCATTTTTCAAAAAACTTTTCATTTACATTATATTTAACTCCCACATATTAAATTATAAGTGGTAAAATCCTATCTTGCAAGAAAAAAGTAAAAATAACTAATCCCGCAAGAGTTCGTCAATTCTCCTGCGGTTTTTTTCTCCCATATCGAGCTCAATGTCCACGAAAGGGACGACTTTAGTATGGAGATTCTTTTTCAGCGCCTGGCGCAGCTTCGCCCGCCGGCGCTTGCAAAACCCGAGAGCGGCGTTTTCCTTCTCCTCCGGCAGTACGCTTATGTACAGAGTAGCGTTTTTGAGGTCGGGGGATACGTTGCAGGAGGTTACCGTGATCAGAGCCTCGCCGTTGCTTTCTGTTTCCAAAAGCTCCGCGCCGGCGCTTTTTACAAAACTGGCCATTTTTTCATTTCTTTTTCCTGGCATGTATTTTTTATCTGGCGTTAACGGAGAAAAATTCCAAAATATCTCCCGAAGCGATTTCCGTTTTTGAATCGAGCATCATTCCGAATTCCGCTCCTTCCTCCACCTCGCCCGTTTTTGCCCTGTTTTTCTCCAGGTTGGCCACTCTTCCCCGTCCGATTTCAAAATCTCGGCGCATGATCCGAATCGCGCCGTTCGCGGAAATTTTTCCTTCCAATACCTTGCCGCCCAGCACTTGCTTTTCTTTGGTCCGGCTGAAAATTTTCAGCACCTTAGCCCTGCCGAGTATTTCTTCCGCGTCTTTTTTGGGTTCTCTCTCGCTAATTTCCGTTTCCAGCCATTCGGTAAGCTTGTAAATTATGTCAAAAAGGGAAATTTTTATTCCTTTTTGCTGGGATATCTCCATGGCGCTTTTGTCCGTTTTTACATTGAATCCGACCACTAAAGTATTTTCCGGAAATGATACCGTTTTGATATCGAATTCGGATATCGGCCCCACTCCTTTTTGCACTATTCTAAACTCTGCGCCGTCCCGCTTGATGCCGGCGATTTCTTTCTCTATCGCTTCTATGCTTCCGAGCGTATCGGCTTTTAAGACGATTGGAATGATTTTTTTATTCGACGCGTCCGCGCCTTCTTCCGTTTCAGAAGAAGCGGCCAGGCCGTTTTCTTTTTTTCTCGCCTCGTCCATCTTGCTTTTTTCCTCCGTGGCGCATTTTTCCGCTTCCCGCTTGCTGGAGAAGGATTTGAATTGGGATCCAACCGCCGGCAGTTTGCTCCAACCCACAAGGCGGACAGGGGAAGAGAAGCTCGCTTCGCTTACAGATTTCCCCAGGAAATTTTCCATGATATTGGTAGATCCCACGCTTTCTCCGCAAGCAGCGCACATTCCTTTCCTTAAAGTGCCGTCCTTAATGATCAGGGTGGCTTCTATTCCTCGTCTCGGATCCAAATTCGCTTCTATCACGAATCCGGCAGCTTCCTTCCCGGGATCGCCGGTAAAATTTTCCATCAAAGCCATAATGTTGATAAGGGAAAGAAGATTGTCCACTCCTTCGCCCGTTTTTGCGGAGATTTCGGCGCAAGGAATCTTTCCGCCATAGTTTTCAAGATATACTTCGTTTTCCGCAAGCTCTTGTTTGGTTTTTTCTATGTTGGCGCCCGGCTTGTCTATTTTATTGATGACCACAAGGTAGGGGGTTCCGCTTTCCTCAATGGTATTCTTTGCCTCTATGGTCTGGGGCTTCACTCCGTCCTCGGCCGAGACAATAAGAATGGCTATATCCGCCACCTGGGCGCCGCGTTCGCGCATCTTTGAAAAGGACGCATGGCCGGGAGTATCCAGAAAAGTTATTTTCCTGTCCTTGCCTTCTTCATCCTTGTGCATTACCTCGTATGCGGAAATAGCCTGAGTTATGCCGCCCGCTTCTTTTTCCACCACATTCGTTTTCCTTATATAGTCAAGCAGGGTGCTTTTGCCGTGGTCAATGTGTCCCATCACGGCCACAACCGGCGGACGCTCTATTAAATTGTCGCTTTTCTTTTCCATGGCTTTCTTTGAAGCTCTTAACAAAAAAATACGGGACGCTCCCTTTGGTATAATCTTTTCCGGGTACGGAGCCCCCGGGGTTCGCTACACTTTCGCTTTTTCCAGCGCTTCTTTTTCTTCCGCTGTCAATTCATATTCCGCGCGCCCCTTTTTTACGGGCTTGGCGAACACGCTCATACGTTCGCGGGAATACAGGCTGGAAATAACCACTCCGTCTCCTTCTTCGTCCAACATGCCGATGGCAAAACTTTGATTGCCGCCTTCGCCCCGAAAAGGAGTGAAGCGCACGGTCTCTAGCCCTCGGATGCTTTTCTTCAACTTCGCGTTGATCGTCCCGGTTTCTTTTTCTAGATTTTTCTTCGCTTCTTCAAGAACGGAAATCTTTCTTTGCATGTCTTCAATCGATTCTTCTAAATCTTTTCCTTTCTTTCCAAGGAAAATCCGCTTCAGGCGCTTTTCCGTCTTTATCATCCAGCCGGTCTCCAGAAGAATTATCAGGGCAAGAACGGCGAAAAGAACGATTTGGAGTTTTGTATTCATGCTGGTTCAATATATACTATTTCCATGCCCAAATCAAGGAAAATATATATGGATTACGCTTCCTCCGCCGAACCGAATCCGAGTTCCATTCATGAGGCCGGCAGTGAAGCGAAGAAGAAACTGAAGAAAGCCAGGAAAATTACGGCGGGTATTTTGGGGGCGAGGGAGGAAGAAATAATATTCACGAGCGGAGGAACCGAAAGCAATAATCTGGCGGTACAGGGGGCAGTATTGGCTTTTTCCAAAAAGATGCCGCATATCGTTACCACGAATATTGAGCATCCTTCCGTGCTTGAGACCGCCGATATGTTGAAGAAAAGAAAGTTAGCGGAGGTTTCAGTCGTTCCGGCGGAGGCGGATGGAAGGATAGATCCGAAAAAAGTGAAGAAAGCGATCAAAAAAAACACCGTTCTCGTCTCAGTCATGTATGCAAACAATGAAATAGGCACAGTGGAGCCTATCCGGGAAATCGCCAAGGAAATAAGGCATTGGCGCAAGCGTGAAAAAAGCCTTCTTCCGTATTTTCATACGGATGCAGTGCAGGCTGCAAACTATTTGGATTTGAATGTGGAACGCCTCGGCGTGGACATGATGACCGTTTCCGGAGCAAAGATTTCCGGAGCCGGGCGAATTGGAGTTCTTTTTAAGAGAAAATCAACGCCTCTTTCTCCGGTTTTTGGCGGGGGCGGGCAAGAGCACGGCTTGCGTCCGGGAACGGAGAACCTTTTTGAAATATCAAAGTTTGCGAAGGCTCTTGAGTCCGCGCGAGGCAGATCGAAAAAAGAGGCGAAGCGGATCGCAGGCCTTCGCGATTATTTTCTGCGCGGAATCGCCAAATCCGCGAAAGATATTCTCGGAAAGGACGTAATAGTGAACGGAAGCATTGAAAACAGATTGCCGAACAATTTAAATGTCACTTTTCCGAATATGCCGAGCGATCTTATGGTGATAGAGCTATCCGAACGCGGAGTAATGGTTTCGGAGAAGAGCGCTTGCAAATCGGGCGATAAAAAAGCGTCGCACGTGATCCGGGCGATACGCAAAGCGGAGGGTAACCCTCCGCTCGTTAAAAGAGGCGGAGGGTTACCCTCCGCTCATACTGCCGGTGCGGCCAATATGGGATCCCTGCGTTTTTCCTTCGGACCCGGAGTAAAAAAAGGAGAAGTTGATTATGCCTTTAAAGCGGTTTCAGAAGTTTTGAAAAAACTGAAAAAGTGGTATAATTGACCCCAATGGACATAAAAGATTTAAGCAGATCCCAGCTGATACTCCTGGCGCTTCTTCTGTCGTTTGTGACCTCGCTGGCCACGGGTATTACCACCGTCACTCTGATGCAGCAGGCCCCGCAGTCGGTTACGGTTCCCATAAACCGGGTAGTGAGAGAGACGGTGGACAAAATAGTGCCGCAGGACGGGAAGCCGGTGGTCAATACCGTAGTGGTAAAGGAGGAAGACTTGGTGGTAAGCGCCGTGGCGGACAACAAGCCGGAAATGTTTTCCATCAGCATGGGAACGTCCGGCGCTGACGGAAAAATTATTGAAACGAGACTCGGAGACGGATTCGCAGTGTCGGACAAGGGAATAATAGCGGCAAACGCTTCAGAGGTGCCCAGTGACGGAACATATTTCGTGGAAAACCAGAGCGGAAAATTTACGGCAAGTTTCATTCCCAGCGGCCAGAACAAATTTTCTCTTTTGAAAATAGGGGCGCCGGTAAATGGAACGGACAAGCTTTCTTTTCCAAAGATGAAACAAGCTGATTTGAGCAGCTTGAAAGCCGGACAAAAAATAGTGCTTTTGGGGGATAATATTTCTTCTTTCATATATAACGGAAGCCCCAGCCTGGATATGGGCGCCGACGGTTTCGGACAAGCGGGAAGCTTCGGGGATTCGATAGTCTTGGATTTAAACGGGGAAGTTATCGGTTTTGCTTTTCCCGGGGCCGGATTTGTTCCTCTTTCGGCGGTGAATAGCGTCCTTAATTCGATACAAAACATATAACAATTTAATTTATACAAATTTATGCCACCACTTCACAAATTTACAGCCAAATCAAGGGAGGCCATCAAAAAAGCTCACGAGCTGGCCATAGAGCGCGGACAAAACCACGTTTCTTCGGCGCATCTTCTTGCCGCTCTGCTTTTGCAGGAAGAAAGCATGGTGAATTCCATCCTGGACAAGTTGGAAGTGGACACGGTGTTGCTGTCAGACTCCATATTGGAGGCCATAGAGTTGCCGGAGGCCCACAGCACTCTCACTCCCTCTTACCAGATATATCTGAATCCCGATTTGGCCCAGGTCATTGAGCACTCGGTAAAACTGGCCGAATTCATGAAGGATGACTTTGTGTCTACCGAACATTTGTTCATAGCCATGTTGGAAGTTCCAAGCGAAGCGAGGGAAGTTCTTTCAAGGTATCGAATCCAAAAGGATGCGGTGATGAAAGTGCTGGAAGAGCTGCGCAATCAAAATATTACCGATGTGAGCGAACCGAAAAAATTCCGCCTCCTCCAAAAATATACTCGCAACTTGACCAAGCTTGCCAAGGAGGACAAGCTTGACCCGGTAATCGGGCGGGACAATGAAATTACCCGCATAATGCAGATTCTTTCCCGGCGCACAAAAAATAATCCGATTCTGATAGGAGAAGCGGGTACCGGCAAGACGGCGGTAGTGGAAGGCCTGGCAGAGCGCATCGTCAAAAGCAATGTAAGCGAATCTTTGAAAGACAAGGAGATAGTATCCCTTGACCTCGGGCTTCTTATCGCCGGCACAAAATACCGCGGAGAATTTGAAGAGAGACTGAAAGGTATCATGAAGGAAATAGAGCGCGCCGAAGGGAAAGTCATTCTTTTTATCGACGAAATACATACGATAGTGGGAGCCGGAGGGACCGAAGGCACCATGGATGCTTCCAATATGTTAAAGCCTGCTCTTTCCCGGGGGGAACTGCGGGCCATTGGCGCCACCACTTTGCGCGAATATCAGAAATACATTGAAAAGGACCCCGCTTTGGCCAGGCGTTTTCAGCCCGTTTACATAGATGAGCCGAACATTGAAGATACGATTACCATTTTGCGCGGATTAAAGGAAAAGTACGAGCTTTTCCATGGCGTACGCATTACGGACGATGCTATTGTGGCGGCGGTGAATCTTTCCACCCGCTATATTACCAACAGGTTTTTGCCGGATAAAGCGGTGGACCTTATTGACGAAGCTTCTTCTTCTCTGAAAATTGCTCTTGAAAACAAGCCGCCGGTTTTGGAAGAAACCCACCGGAAGATCATGCGGCTTGAAGTGGAAAAGGAAGCGTTAAAAAATGAAATTTCCGCTTTTAGCGGAATCTTGACCGCGGAGGAAAAGCACAAACAAAAGGTAATTAAGGAAAGAGTGAAAAATATCGACAAAGAAATTGCCGATCTGCGGGAAAAGACGAAAGAGCTTGAGCTGAAGTGGCAAAACGAAAAGGGAATAGTGATGGAAATACGTTCCATAAAGAAAGAGCTGGAATCCATGCGCCTTGAGGCGGAAAACGCGGAGATGCGTTCAGATCTGTCCAAAGCGGCGGAAATACGCTATGGAAAGATACCTTCCTTGAAGAAGGAGCTCGACATCAAGCTTTCTCGATTAAAGAAACTTCAGAAATCCCACCGAGTGCTGAAGGAAGAAGTGAATTCCGAAGATGTGGCGGAAGTGGTTTCGCGCTGGACCGGAATTCCTCTAACCAAGATGCTTGAAGAAGACAGAGCCAAGCTCGAGCACATGGAAGATGAGCTCGGAAAGAGAGTTGTCGGACAGGACAACGCCATTAAGCGGATCTCGGATGTAATCCGGCGTTCCAGGGCCGGCATTTCGGATCCGAACAGGCCCATCGGCTCCTTCATCTTCTTGGGTCCGACGGGAGTTGGCAAGACAGAGCTTACCAAAGCGCTGGCTCAATTCATGTTTAACGACGAAAGCGCCCTGATTCGGGTGGACATGTCCGAGTACATGGAACGCCATTCCGTTTCCAAACTAATCGGTTCTCCTCCCGGATACGTGGGTTACGAAGAATCCGGCCAGCTGACCGAAGCAATCCGCCATCGCCCGTATGCCGTGGTGCTTTTTGACGAAATTGAAAAAGCCCATCCGGAAGTTTTTAATATGCTCCTTCAGGTGATAGACGAAGGCCGTTTGACGGACGGCAAAGGGAGGATGGTGAACTTCAAGAATGCCATTATCATTCTGACCTCCAATATAGGTTCTCACTTCGTGGAAAGGATGGAGTCCATCGGTTTTTCCAACAACAAAGCGGAGCAGGACTACAATCAGATGAAAGACAAAATTTTAGAAACGCTTAAAGACCATTTCCGCCCGGAGTTTTTGAACCGCATAGACGAGACCATTGTCTTTGACCTCTTGTCGGAAAAATCAATCAAGGAAATCGTCGGCTTGCGCATCAAGGTGGTGGGAGACCGGCTGGGGCAGAAAGGCATCGGTCTGAAGATTTCAGAAGAAGCGCTGTCGCTTCTGGCCAAGGAAGGATACGATCCTCATTACGGGGCCAGGCCGTTGAACCGCCTGATTCAGAACAAGATTCTGAACCCGGTGGCTTCCTATATCATTTCAAACGGAGTAGCAAGCGGTGATACTATATTCGTGCACGTACGCGGAGGGGAGCTCTCAATTGAAGCGAAACACGGGCGCACCAAAAGCGCCATTCCGATAAAATCAATTCCTTAGTGGATTGTTAGAAAACATTTTTTGTGGTATTTTATATCCGTCCTTTAAAACGGCGGATAATGCGTCGGTGGCAGAGTGGTCAATTGCAATTGACTGTAAATCAATCGCCCTTCGGGCTACGTAGGTTCGAATCCTACCCGGCGCACAAGCATCCCGGCTCCGTAGTTCAATGGATAGAACGTAAGTTTCCGGAACTTATGATGCAGGTCCGATTCCTGCCGGAGTCACAAAGCTATTATTTTTTCTTCAATTGTGTTATTATGAGAAAAAGCCGGAAGGCTTTTTCTATTTAGCAAGCATGGAAATCAGAAACATCGCAATAATTGCGCACGTGGATCACGGCAAGACAACCTTGACCGACGCTTTAATGCGCCAAAACGGCGCAACCGAAGAAGAGGGTTTTACCATGGACACAAATGCTTTGGAAAAGGAACGCGGCATCACCATTTATTCCAAAAACACTTCAATATATTACAAAGGCACCAAGATAAACATAGTAGATACCCCGGGGCACGCGGATTTCGGCTCGGAGGTGGAACGAGTGCTGCGAGCAATAGACTCTGTTCTCCTTTTGGTGGATGCGGCGGAGGGCCCCATGCCTCAAACCCGTTTCGTGCTTAAGAAATCTCTGGAGCTGGGCATTAAGCCGATAGTCGTAATAAATAAAATAGACAAGCCCGCGGCGGACCCGGCCAGAGTGCACGAAGAGATTTTCGAACTGTTTTTGGAGCTTGGCGCCACTGACGAGCAGGCTGATTTTGAAACGGTTTATGCCGTCGGGAGGGACGGCATTGCCAAGCGGAAGCTGGAAGATGCCTCAACGGATCTTTCTCCTCTCTTGGATTCAATACTGAAAAAAGTTCCGCCTGCTTCCGGGAGGGAGGATGAAAAAATGTCCGCCCAGGTTTTTAATTTGGCATATGATAACTTTCTCGGACGCATGGCGATAGTCCGGATATATTCCGGGAAAATTCTGTCCGGTTCTCAAGTTTATATAAAAAATGAAAAAGGATCCAGAAAGGGAAAGATTACAAAATTGTTCAGTTTTGAGGGAGTGAGCCGAAAGGAGGTTCCCTCCGCCGAATCCGGGGACATAGTCATGATAGCCGGCATTCCGGATATTTTTATCGGAGAAACGGTATGTGAAGACGAATCAGTCCTCGCCATGCCGGCCATCGCCATAGACGAGCCGACCATGTCGCTGAATCTGTTGGTGAACGATTCACCCTTCGCCGGCAGGGAAGGAAAGTTTGTCACTTCCCGCCAGCTGAAAGAGCGGTTGGAAAAGGAGCTGGAGGTGAACGTCGGGCTGAAAGTGGATTTTTCTCCGGAACAAGGAACGCATTCCGGCCCGTCCTTTTTCAAAATATACGGCCGGGGCGAACTGCACCTGGCGGTGCTTTTGGAAAACATGCGCCGGGAAGGATTCGAAATGCAAGTATCTCAGCCGGAGGTGATAATCAAAGAAGAGGCAGGCGTTAAAAAGGAGCCTTATGAGGAAACAATCATTGATGTGCCCAACGAGTATTCAGGAACGGTGATAGAAAAGCTGGGGAAACGCCGAGGAATTATGAAAGATATGTCCCAGAAAGAAAATACCGCGCGGATCGTTTTTGAGATTCCGACCCGCGGCCTTTTGGGCTACAGAAACGAATTTATCGTTGATACCAAAGGCGAAGGGATCCTTTCCTCCCGCTTTATAGGGTTCAGAGAATACGCCGGGGAGGTAAAGAGAAAGGAGTATGGATCCATGGCTTCAATGACCAGCGGCAAGGCGGTGGCTTTTGCTCTTGCAAATTTACAAGAACGTGGTATATTATACATAGGTCACGGTACGGAAGTTTACGAAGGAATGGTCGTCGGCAATGTTTTAAAGGGGGATGAAATGGCAGTAAACCCCACCAAAGGCAAGCAGCTTTCAAACATGCGCGCCTCCGGGAGCGACGAGGCCATATATCTGAATCCCGTTTTTGTGTTGAATATAGAAAGGGGTTTGGAGGTAATGAACGAGGATGAATATCTGGAAATTACCCCTCATTCGGTGCGTTTGCGCAAAAAATACCTGACTGAGCTTGACCGAGTGCGGGCAAACAGGGAGAAATGAACCTTGTTTGACAAGCGCCCGGGAAACGTATAAAATATACAAACACGCATATCTTTTTTGAGCAATTTTATGTCAAATATATCTTTCAAACCCAAGCAAGTTACAAAGAAAATAACTTCACATCTGGGAGATCGCGTTAAGGACGTAATCTTGAATCGTTACGGCCTGACTTCAGATGCCAAAAAGAAAACTCTTGAAGAGATAGGGAAAAAATACGGGATTACCCGGGAGCGGGTGCGCCAAATAGAGAATGTGGCTTTGAATATGATAAAGAAATCCGACGCTTTCAAAGAGGAAGTGGAGGTTTTTGATGAACTGAAAGAGCTTATCCATTCCCTGGGAGCCATTGTTTCGGAGCACGATCTTCTGCATCATATTTCCAAGGACAAGTCGGTGCAGAACCACGTCCAGTTTTTCTTGGAGCTTGGAGACTACTTTAAAAAACATTCCGAAGATCACCATTTCAAGTCGCGCTGGAGCGTGGACGACAAAATGGCGGACAAGGTGCACGAGGCTCTGAAGAATCTTTATGCCAGTTTGAATGACGAAGATATTATTCCCGAAAGCGAGATGGTAAAAAAATTCCTGGAACGCATGAAGGATATTTCCGACAGTTACCGCGATGAGGAAATCGCCAAGAGATGGCTCGCGATATCCAAGACCATAGCCAAGAATCCGCTGGGCGAATGGGGAAAATATACTTCGCACAATATCCGCACCCGCGGAGTGAAGGATTACGCGTACCTCATTATGCGCAAGCACGGTTCGCCTATGCATTTTCGTGAAGTGGCGGATGCCATTACCAAGCAGTTCGGAAAGAAGACTCATTATGCCACTTGCCACAATGAATTGATCAAGGACCCCCGATTCGTATTGGTGGGCAGAGGGCTGTATGCTCTGGCTGAATGGGGATACAAGGCCGGCATTGCCCGGGAAGTTATACGCGACATCTTAAAGAAAGAAGGCCCTCTTTCCAAGGAAGACATAATAGAACGGGTAATGAAAGAGCGCTATTTCAAACGGAACACTATTTTGGTAAATCTGGTGAATTCAAAATATTTCAAGCGGACGAAGGCGGGGCTTTATTCTTTGGCGTAAATACTCAAAAGCGCTTGGTTCAAAAGCGGGAGGCAAGCGAGAGTAAAAAGTGGGAGGCCTTGCCTCCCACTTTTTACTCCCATATTTTAGAGCTTTTTCCGTTTGCGCTTTTCTTTATCGGCCATATATATTAAAATACAAGCATGGAACACGAGCAAAAGCCGTTCAAATGGTTTGAGGTTTTAATTGTCGCGCTTCTGGCTTACTTGTTTTTGTCCTCTATTTTTCCATCACTGGCGGTGGTGTTATCCAGCGACGCCAATGTAATAAGCTTCGTATTCTATTATTTGTACAAGGGGCTGCTCACTCTTTTGCCGGTGGCGGCCGCCATTGTTTTGGTCTACACCGCCCACATGTTCTGGCTGCACTATGTGCAGGCTCGCTTCATTTCCGGCATTACTTGGGTGACGCTTGAAATAATACCCCCGCGGGAAGTTCTCCGATCTCCTCAAGCAATGGAACTTTTTCTGACGAATGCCCTATATCACTGGAGCGAGAAATCCGGATTGGAGACATATTGGCAGGGAGCGGTATGGTTTTGGTTTTCCCTTGAAATCGCTTCCATAGAAGGGCAAGTGCATTTTTACATTCACGCGCCGTCTCGAGTAAAAGAACTGATAGAAGTGGAGATGTATTCCCAATATCCCCAAGCTCAGATCAGGGAAGTGGAAGATTATACCCTTGCGGTGGACAAGATTACTCCGGACAGCAAGTGGAACTTGTGGGGATGCGAATTTAAATACAAGGAACCGGACGCGTTTCCGATTAAGACGTATGTGGATTTCGGACTGGACAAGAATCCGAAAGAAGAAGAGAAGGTGGATCCTATTGCTCCGGTCATAGAACTTTTCGGCTCTTTAGGCAAGGGAGAACAAATGTGGTCACAAATAGTTATTACGCCGTCCAAAAAGAAATTCAGAACCGGAGAAAAATGGTTTAAGTGGCATGATTGGGTCAAAGAAAGCGAGTTGACGATCAGAGAGCTTCTAAAGGAATTTACGGGTTCGAGAGCCAGGGCCCCGGGTGATCCGGCCGGAGGTTTTGGAAAAGAAATACGCCCCCCGGATTTCTTGGGCGAATCCACCAAAAGCGCTTCAAAAAAAATGATGAAAGTCGGTTTTGATACGGGCATAAGAGTGATTTATGTCGCAAAGAAAGAAAACTTCGATATGGGGCATCGCCGAAATCTTCGCCTCATTTGGCGGCAGTACGCGGCTCCTATGTCCAATCAGCTTTGGCGCTTTAATTCGACTCAAGCGGATGCCTTCGGGGTGAATAAAATTGCCAGCTTCTTTCCTCTTTCTCAAAAGAAAATATTGCGCTTGGCTGACCGCATGCTCCAGGAATACCGCGAGAGGGAATTTTTTCACCCCCCGATGCGCCATAGGATAAAGCTTCCCTGGCCGATTTCTCCTTTGGTATTCCCTAACTTCTTTCACCATCACACCATGGTAATGAATACCGAAGAGCTGGCCACTCTGTGGCATTTCCCGGGCCGAATTCTTCGGGTGCCCACTCTCGAACGCATCGAATCGAAAGAAGCTTCGCCTCCTCCGAATCTGCCTATTTAATAACTTATGGAAAGTTCCGCTTCTTTTTTTGGAAAATTCCTAAAAACCGTCCGCCGGCCGGTTTTTTGGGTTTTGCCCGCGGCGGCGGCTGTTTTTGCATGGCTTTTCTTTTTTGTTTTTCCCGCGCCTGATAATTTTCCGCCCAACACTCTTTACAAGGTGGCAGAAGGGAGCTCTCTGGAAAAAATATCCGCCGATCTTTATGATCTTCATCTGATCCGTTCGCGCTCCGCCTTTGAATTTTTTGTTACTCTATCCGGAGGGGATCGACGCATCAAGGATGGGTATTATCTGTTTGACAGAAAGACTCCGGTTTATAACATCAGCCTGCGGCTGGCCATGGGGGACAGGCATCTTGTTCCGGAAAAAATCACGATTCCTGAAGGCACGAATCTTAAACAGATTGCGGAAATTTTTTCCGCCAAGCTTCCAAATTTTGACAAGACAAAATTTTTGGCAGAAGCCTCCGATAAAGAAGGATATCTTTTTCCGGACACATACTTTTTTTTCAGTCCGGATACCGAAGAAGACGTACTGAGGGCGATGGAGGAAAATTTTTCAAAACGGATAAGTTCGCTGCTTCCCGCCATTAAATCTTCCGGGCATTCGGAGGGAGATATAATCATAATGGCATCGCTTTTGGAGAAAGAAGCCAAAGGAAAAGAAGACAGGCCGATAATTTCCGGCATTCTTTGGAAACGCCTTTCAATGGGCATGCCTTTGCAGGCGGATGTGGCGCCGGGTACGTACAAGAGGAAAGGCTTGCCTTCCGAACCGATAGGGAATCCGGGATTGGGATCCATAAAGGATGCCATTTATCCGGAGAGCTCCCCGTATCTTTACTATTTGCACGACAAAGAAGGGATAGCGCATTTTGCCGCCACTTTTTCCGAACACGAGGCGAATATAAGAAAATATCTCAAATAAAAGCGCGCCGGTTCCGGAACAGATCACGCCTCTCTGCCTGTTGTGGTACAATGCAATAATATGAAGAAGCATGTCTTGGCTTTTATTGATACCGAGTCAACCGGCCTGGATCCCGACAGGCATGAACTGATTTCTGTCGGAGTGGTTCTAGTAAGCCAGGATTGGACAAAAGAACATCCTGTTTTTGAAACAACCGAAGAATTTGAACTGAAGATAAAGCCGGAACGGATTAAAGACGCCGATCCGGTGTCTTTGCGGGTAAACAAGTATGACCCTGCCGACTGGGTATTCGCATACAGCTTGCCGGAGGCCATGAAAATTCTTTCCAATAAGACAAAGGATGCCATCATGGTTTCCCACAATATCGCTTTCGATTACATGTTTTTGGAAAAGGCCTTTCGCTCCGCCGGAGTGGAAAACAAAATGCATTACCATAAGCTGGACACCATTTCCATCGCTTTTGCCAAGCTGCACGGACGGGAGGACATTAATCATTTTTCCCTTCGCAGCCTTTGCGAAGAATTCGGCATTGAAAATAAGAACGCTCACACTGCTCTTTCCGACGCCAGGGCCACCTTTGAACTTTATAAGAAGCTAATGGAGTTATAAAAAGCGGAGGGTGCCCCTCCGCCTTCCTTAGGCTTTTCCGATTAGATAAAAATGATATAGTATTTCTTTATGAAAAAGAACGGCAAAACCGTATTTGTCGGCCTTTCAGGCGGAGTGGACTCGGCGCTTAGCGCCGCTTTGCTCAAAAGACAGGGATATGAGGTGGCGGGAGTATTTATGCGCACCTGGCATCCTGATTTTCTTCCCTGCACGGAAGAGGAAGAGCGCCGCGATGCCATGCGCGTCGCGGCGCGCCTGGGCATTCCTTTCCTTACCTTTGATTTTGAGAGTGAATACAAAAAGGCGGTAGCAGACTATATGATTCGGGAATACCGGGCCGGCCGGACCCCGAACCCGGACGTAATGTGCAATAAAGAAGTGAAATTCGGCGCATTTCTAAACAAGGCCGTTTCCATGGGAGCGGACCGCGTGGCAACCGGGCATTATGCCATAAATGAAAATGGGAATCTGAAAAAAGGCGCAGACCCGGCAAAGGACCAAAGTTATTTTCTTTGGACGCTGACGAAAAAACAGCTTTCAAAAATTTTGTTTCCGGTGGGAGAAATGAAAAAATCGGAGGTGCGCGCTTTGGCGAAAAAATTTAATTTGCCGGTGGCGGATAAGAAGGACAGCCAAGGCATTTGCTTCTTGGGCGAAGTGGATTTGAAAAAATTTTTGGAACATTACATTAAGCCCCAAAAAGGCAAGGTGCTGAATGAAGAGGGGAAAACAATCGGCTGGCATAAAGGAGCCAATTTATATACGCTGGGGGAACGTCACGGGTTTGTCATTACCGAGAAAAGCCCGGATGACGGAAGATATTATGTTATAGGAAAGAACGCTAAAAAAAATACCCTGACGGTATCTTCTCAAAAAAAACCGTCGGGGAAAAATATTTATTTGCGCGATGTAAATTGGATTTTCCAAACCCCCAAGAAAGAAAAAAAATATTCAGCCCAGATCAGGTATCATGGGGAATTTCTGCCGTGCAAAGCGGCCGTCCATAAGCGCGGAACCGCCTGTATTTTGCTTGATAAGGAAGCGGCATTCGCATCGGGACAATCCTGCGTTATATATGACGGAGATGTTTGCATGGGCGGAGGCGTTATCGTATAATCATTAAATGCAAGATTTTCTTATACAAAACGGCGGGATAATATGGAGATTGGTAGTGGCTCTTCTCCTTGGAATGCTTATCGGCGCGGAACGGGTTTTTGCCCATAAAGAAGCCGGCATGGGTACGCACGCCATGGTGGCAATGGGTTCCGCTCTTTTCGTGATCGTTTCCGAAATTCTTACTCAAAAATATGCGGGGGTCTCAAGTCTTGATCCGTCCAAGATAGCGTCGCAGATAGTGGTGGGTATAGGCTTTCTTGGAGCCGGAACGATCATTGTGCACGGCGGTAAACTGTCCGGTCTGACGACCGCCGGCGGGCTTTGGGTCACGGCCGGCATTGGCACAGCGGCCGGCTTCGGACTTTTAATTCTTGCCTCTATTTCCACCGTGCTGGTGCTCTTGGTAATTATTATAATAAACATGCTTGAGAAACCGCTTCGCAGAAGGATAGACAACAGAGATTCCAGCCGAGTTATCAGGGACGGCGGAGACAGTTGAATGGATATGGATTCAAGAGAACTTAGGAAAAAATTTCTGGAATATTTTGAAAAGAACGGCCACAAAAAGGTGGCTTCTTCTTCCTTGGTGCCGGAGAATGATCCGACGGTTCTTTTTACTACCGCCGGCATGCAGCAGTTCAAGCCGTACTATACCGCTCCGAATAACGCCGTTCGTGATTTTGGAGGCAAAAATACCGTTACGGTGCAGAAGTGCATTCGCACGCCGGACATAGAAGAGGTGGGGGACAACACGCACCTTACTTTTTTTGAAATGCTCGGAAATTTTTCCTTCGGAGGATACGGCAAGAAGGAGGCCATAAAATACGCTTATGAATTTATTACAAAGGAGCTGGGCCTGGCCATTTCTTACGTAACGGTTTTTGAAGGGTCTGATGCCGTGCCGAAGGATGAAGAATCAAAAAAATACTGGAAGGATCTCGGAGTTGGAGACATAAGGGAAGAAGGCATGGATGCGGTATTTTGGGGCCCAACCGGAGATAACGGTCCGTGCGGGCCGACCACGGAGGTTTATTGCAAGAACGCTTCCGGTGAGGATGTGGAAATATGGAACATCGTTTTTAACGAATTCTTTTGCGACGGATCAAGAGAAAAACTTGACCGGGGAGAGGCGAACCTTCGAAAGCTTGAGACTCTCGGGATAGATACCGGCATGGGCTTTGAGCGCCTGCTGGCGACGGTACAGAATAAAAAAAGCATTTTTGATACGGACGTATTTTTTGAAGAAAACACCAAGGAGAAAAGAATTGTCGCTGATCACGTGAAAGCGGCCCTTTTTATGATTTCGGACGGCGCCAAGCCCGACAACACCGGCAGGGGATATATAGTGCGCAGGCTGATCCGCCGGGCAGTGCGCTTTTCCAATGAACCGCTTGAGGATCTGATCCGGAAAATAAAGAAAGTATACGAAGGCGTATATGAACTTGATGACAAGGGAGAAATAAAAAGAGAAGAAGAAAAATTCAGAGAAACCCTCTCCAGGGGGATGAAAGAATTTGAAAAGGGGACCGATCCTTTCATTCTCTTTACCACTTACGGATTCCCGATAGAACTTACGGAGGAATTGGCTGCGGAGAAAGGGCAAAAAATCAACCGGGAGGAATTCGATAGAAAAATGGCTGAACATCAAAAGCTTTCCCAGACGGCCGCCGCCGGAATGTTCAAAGGGGGGTTGGCCGACCATGAACCGGAAACCGTAAAATTGCACACCGCGCACCACTTGCTTTTGGCCGCTCTCCAGCGCGTGGTGGGGCCGTCCGTAAAACAACGGGGCAGCAATATAAACCATGAGCGCCTGCGCATGGACTTCGTATGCGATCACAAGCTTACGGATGAGGAAAAGAAAAAAACGGAAGAATGGGTGAATGAGCAAATTGGCAATAAATTGTCGGTGATACGAAAGAAAATGCCCCTTGCCGAAGCCGAAAAGCTCGGAGCGGAAATGGAATTCGGCGCCAAATATCCTGAAGTAGTTTCCGTGTATTTCATTCAAGATAATGAAGGGAATATTATTTCAAAAGAATTCTGCGGCGGGCCCCATGCGGATAACACCGGAGAACTGGGCGTGTTTAAGATACTGAAAGAAGAAGCTGTTTCTGCCGGAGTGCGCCGCATAAAAGCTTCTCTTTCGCAACAATCCTAAAGGCGGGCAATAAACACGGGTCTCCGGGTACGGGATTTTTTCTGCTGAAAAAATCCCTGAAGTTCTCTCGCCGTCGCGCTCGAAACCCCCTTCGACCAGTGTTCATTGCCCGCCTCTGTGCATCTGTTGTATAATACTTCCATGGGAATTTTTTCTCGGGAAAAAAAGGATACGGAGAGGGTACTGATATTGGATATAGATTCTTCTTTCATAGGAGCTTCGGTTCTTGAATCAAGCGAAGCGGGCACTAGAGATGTTTTTTCCGTTCGAGAGCCGATAGACATGGAAGAAGGAGACCCTGAACGCTTCCTTGCCGCCACCCTTCGCTCCCTAAAGGCGGCCCTCGGCGAGGTATTTGCCCTGCACATGCCCGCCCCGGACAAAATTTTTTGCCTTCTCTCTTCTCCATGGTATGTTTCTGAAATCCGAAAAATTAAAATGGCAAAGAATGTTCCTTTCGTCTTTACCGCCAAATTGGCGGATGAACTTCTGCGCAAGGAAGCGGAGCTCTTGGAAAGCCGATATATGGCGGAATACGGAAACCGATCCGGAGAAGGAATGGAACCGATCGAACTCAAAACCATGAGAACTTTGTTGAACGGTTATGCGGCCGCTTCGCCTCTCGGCAAAAAAGCCAAAGAGCTCGAGGTCTCAGTTTACATTTCCGCTGCTCCGAGTGATATCCTTGAAAAAATGAGAAGCGCGGTAAATGGATATTTTCACAATCCGAGCTTAAAATTCATGTCCTCGTGTTTCGCCTCATTTTCGGCAACCCGGGATTTGTTTTCTGAAAACGACTATCTTCTTGTGGAAATCGGCGGAGAAACAACCGATTTATCCATGGTAAAGAAAGGAGAACTTTCCGGTTTTCTGTCTTTTCCCATCGGTTCCGGATTCCTTTCCCGACATTTGGCCAGAAATTTCGGCTCTTCCCGCATAGAAGCGGCTTCCTTGGTGTCATTGCATGTTCGAGGACACGCCGAAAGATTGCTCGGCAGGCGCATGGCGCCGGCCTTAAAGGGAGCCGGTGATGCCTGGCTTTCCGAATTCGAGCGGGCGTTGTCCGACATTTCCGACGACGTGGCCGCCCCATCCTCGGTGGTGGTTGTTACCGATCCAAGATACAGCGGATTTTTCCAGCGCGCTATAGGCAGGGAACAATCGCATCAATATGACTGGTCTGAATCAAAGTTCAAAACCGTTTTTTTCAGCAAGGAAGCGCTGCACTCGCTTTATCTGCGCCGTTTTGTTTGATAAAATAAAGTACTATGCCAAAGAAATTTTTTGAAGATATGGCGAAAGGGAAACGCAGTCAGCGCATGACGCCGGGCAGGGTTTCCGTTAGCCCGGAGCGCCCCGCCGCCCCGCTTCGCCGCCCTCCGGAGGAAGAAGAGCCGGAAGAGATGGAAATATCCCCGGAATGGATTCCCGAGATAGAAAAAACCGAAAAGAAATTCAAGAAGCGCGGCTTTTCTTCCCGAAAAAAAGCGCGTTCACGCTACGGGCTTTGGCTGCTGGCCGGAATTGCGCTGATTTTCCTTTTTTTCGCGGTTTCGCTTCTTTTTTCCAAGGCTGAAATTACCATAAAGCCTGAAACGGAAACTCTTTCCTTGAACGGGAATTTCTCAGCTTCCAAAGATAAGTCTGCCGCCGGACTTTCCTTTGACCTGGTCAGCTTGTCCGGTGACGAGAGCAAGGTTCTCCAAGGAGGTGAAGAAAAGCAGGTTTCCGTTCCGGCTGCGGGAACCGTGCTAATTTATAACGATTACAGCGCGTCTCCTCAAACTCTTGATGTAAACACGCGCCTTGAAGGGTCCAATGGCAAGATATATAAAACGGACAAAAAAATCACAGTTCCGGGCTTGTCTGCAGGCGCTCCCGGCAGCGTGGAAGTGGGCATTCATGCTTCTATGCCGGGCGCCGATTACAACAGTTCCCCGCTTGATTTCAAAATAGTGGGATTCAAAGGAAGTCCGAAATATGACAAATTTTACGGCCGATCCAAAGGCCAAATATCCGGCGGTTTCCAAGGAACCTCCGTTGCGATTTCCGACGGACAAAAATCCGCCGCCTTGGCGGAGATGAAAGATTCGCTCAAGGCGAGCCTATTGAAGAAGGCGAGCGGGCAAATCCCGGCTGGATTCATATTATGGAAAGACGCGGTTTTCTTGGAGGAAACGGGCGAAGACCTGAAGCCTGCGGACAGCCAGGGATCCGCAACATACACCCTTCACGGAACATTGTACGGATTCCTGTTTCCGGAAGCGGAAATCACCAAAGAAATCGTGCAAAAAACCATGTCTGATTACGACGGGAGCGATGTGAATATTTCAAATCTGAAGGATCTGTCATTTTCTCTTGCCAATGCCGGAAGCGTGGACTTTGCCACAGCCGGCACCATTTCATTTTCTCTTTCCGGGTCGCCTTCGGCGGTGTACAAATTTGATTCAAACAAACTGATATCGGACGTTCTTGGAAGGAACAAGAGCGACTTTAAACAAATAATGTCCAAGTATCCGCACGTGGCTTCCGCGGATTTGTCTATCCAGCCGGTCTGGCGGCAAAGTTTCCCGGAAAGAGCGTCAGAGATAACGGTAAAGGTAAATTACCCCGCTTCCAATTGACTTTAGCGTTTCATTTGATATAGTTACTCTGATTTAAGATGAGCGGTCAGGAAAACGAAAACCCTACGGTTCGCGGAATGGTCAGCGAGGCTCTACCTTCCACGCTCTTTCGTGTGCGAATTCACGTCGGAGAGGGACCGGAGGAAAAAGAAATCCTGGCCTACTTGTCGGGCAAAATGAGAATGCACCGCATAAAGGTGCTCGTGGGCGACAAAGTGGAAGTCCTTCTTGATCCTTATGGAGGAAAGGGGAGAATTACCCGGAGGTTGTAATTTTTTTTGGGTCGTGTATAATACACAGTACTGTTTGCCATAACCAGATAACGAGAGAAAAATAAGGGTTTTCCCCTTGTTTTTGTCTTGTTGCGGAACGGGCCGGCATTTTTTTATAAAATTATCAAAGATATGAAGATAAAAGCATCCGTAAAAAAGATTTGCGCAAAATGCAAAATAGTGAAGCGCGGAAAACATCTGCGGGTGATTTGCGAAAACCCTAAGCATAAGCAGAAACAATAATTATGAGAGTTTTAGGAATCACCGTACCAAACGAAAAAAGACTGGAAATCGCCCTTACTTGCCTCTACGGCATAGGCATTTCCACTGCCCGAAAGATTCTGGACCAGGTGAATGTTCCGCGCGGCAAGAAAGCCCCAGACCTGAGCGAGGAGGAAGAAAACAAAATCAGAGGCATCATCGAGAGCATGAAAATTGAAGGAAACTTGAAGCGGGAGATCGCCGGAAACATCAAGCGCCTGAAAGACATCAAATCTTATCGCGGAACCAGGCACATGAAGCGCCTGCCTGTGCGCGGACAGCGGACCAAGACAAATTCAAGAACCATCAGAGGCAACGTTCGCAAAACGATGTCCTCCGGCAGAAGGAAAGAAAGCAAGACATAAAATATGGGAAAGACAAAAATTACAATCAAAGAGGACGAAGCCGAGAACGGAACAAAAACCGAGGAAGCTTTGCATGAGGAAGAAAGCAAGGAAAAGAAAACGGCCGGCAGGTCGTCCAAGAAAAAGATCACTTCCGGCATTGTGCACATTGAAGCGACTTTTAACAATACCAAAGTTCTTTTCACAGACAAGCTGGGCAACGCGCTTTTTTCAGGAAGCTCCGGAGCTCTGGGATTCAAGGGAGCGAAGAAGGGCACGCCCTTTGCCGCTTCGAAAGTGGGGGACATAATCGGAACTAAAATGGAAGCGATGGGAGTGAAAGACATTGATGTAATAGTTAAAGGAATCGGGTCCGGCAGAGAACCCACCATTCGAGCAATAATGGCGCACGGCATGGAGATAACCTCCGTCAAAGACAGGACGCCGGTCCCGCATAACGGGCCCAAACCCAAGAAGCCGCGCAGAGTATAAGTCGTTTGATTAAATTGATTTAAATTATGATTTCCAAACCAAAATTTAAAATAGGCAGAAGACTGGGAGCGGGAGTGTACGACAAGTGCCAGACCCCGAAGTTTTCGGCCGCTTCCGGTAAATTCGGCGCCGCGAGAGGGCGGCGCCCGAGAGGGCTCTCTGAATACGGCACCCAGCTGATAGAAAAACAGAAAGTCCGTTTTTCCTACGGCATTACGGAGCGCCAGCTGTCCAATTACGTGCGCAAGGCAGAATTGGTCAAAGGATCCGGCGCGGCGGAAAAATTCTACGAGGAACTTGAGCTTCGCCTTGACAATTCCGTTTACCGCATGGGGCTTGCGCCCTCCAGGAGAGCTGCCAGGCAGATGGTCTCTCACGGACATTTCATGGTGAACGGCCGAAAGGTAACCGTGCCATCCTTTACCGTGAAGCCCGGCGATGCAATCGAAATCCGCGAGGGATCAAAGGGCAAAAAAATATGGAACGGGCTTCCCGATAAGATGAAGGATTATGTGTTCCCGGGTTGGGTCAACTTTGATCCGTCCGCCATGCGGGGCAAGATTCTTGCCAAACCGAAAAAAACTGACACCTTTTTTGATTTGAATGCGGTGCTTGAGTTCTACAGCCGCTGATTTAAATGCGCTTTAATTTTTTTTATAAATTTTAATAATTAATTTTTTAAAGATATGCCCGAAAACAAATATAAAATAATAACGCCTTCCAAGCCCCGTATCGTTTCCGAGGATGGCGACAAGGGCGTGTTTGAAATAGACGGCCTGTATCCAGGCTATGGGCATACTCTCGGCAACAGCCTGCGCAGAATAATTCTTTCTTCCTTGCCGGGAGCAAGCATTACCCATGTGAAAATAGAAGGGGTTTCCCATGAATTCGAGACAGTGGAAGGTATCAAGGAGGATGTGATCATGATCATCCTGAATCTAAAAAAGATCCGCTTCAAAATGCTTTCCGACGACCCGCAAACCGTCACTCTTTCCGTAAAAGGACCCAAGGATGTGACCGCCGCTGACATAAAGGCCGGCGGACAGGTTGAAATACTTACTCCGGAAGTGCATATCGCTTCAATTACCGGAAAGACCAATTTAAACATTGAAATGCGCCTTGAAAAAGGCCTTGGATTCGTGCCGAAGGAAATCGTACAGAAAGAAAAAGTGGATATCGGAACCATTGCGGTGGATGCGATCTTTACTCCCATTCGCCGGGTGGCGTACGAAGTTGAGAACATGCGAGTAGGCGACAAAATAAACTACAATCGCCTGCGCATGACCATTGAAACGGACGGCACGCTTACGCCGCGCCAGGCGTTTCTTCAATCCATAGAGATAATGATAAACCAACTTTCCGGCATCATTGATTTCAAAGAACCGGAAGAGGAAGAGGAAAAGACAGAAGAGGAGATTGAAGTAAAAGGGAAGAAAGAAGAAGGCAAAAAAACGGAAGACCTCACGGAAGCCTTGAAGACTCGCACTGACATGCTGAATCTTTCCACCAGGACTCAAAATGCCCTTTCTGCGGCCAATATCCGGACTCTCGGAGGATTGGCTCGGAAGAAGATGGAAGACCTTTTGGAGGTGGAAGGCATTGGCGAGAAAGGAATTTCCGAAATAAAGAAAGTGCTTGCTTCTTTCGGGCTTAATCTGAAGGAATAACTTGAGATGAGACACCATAACGCGAACAGAAAATTCGGAAGGTCAAAGAATCAGAGAAATGCTCTCTTGAAGTCTTTGGCGATGAATCTGATTGTCCGGGAGAAGATAAAGACCACTTTGCCCAAGGCGAAGGAGTTGCGCCCCTACGTGGAAAAATTGGTTACCAGGGCGAAAAAAGACAACCTATCCTCAAGAAAAATAATTTCCGCGCGCCTTTTCAACGACAAGAAGTGCACAAAGAAGCTTTTCGAGGTAATTGCCCCGCGATACGAAGAAAGGAACGGCGGATACACCAGAATATTTAAGCTCGGTCCGCGAGTTTCAGACGGCGCGGAAATGGCGAGGATTGAGTTTCTGGAGAAATAAGCGAAAGGAAGAAATTTTTTATGAAAAAAGCCAAAAATACAAAAGAAAAGAAAGAAGAGAAAGTGCTGGATGCGAGCGGGAAGACATTGGGGCGCCTGGCGAGCATGGCTGCCGTGATTCTCTCCGGGAAAGACAATCCTTCGTACGAAAGGCATATATATTCCGGTTCCCCCTTAAAAATAGTGAATGTGAAAAAAATTCGCATAACCGAAGAAAAACTGGAAAGCATAACGCATAAAAAGTATTCCGGATATCCCGGAGGCCTTAAGGAACTATCTGGAACGGAGGTGGCGGAAAAAAAGGGATATAAAGAGCTTGTAAAGCACGCCGTTCATCAAATGCTTCCTGGCAATAAACTCAGAAGAGAAATGATGAAAAATTTAACAATAGAGGAATAAACAAGATGCCGAAAGATATAAAAAATACCAAGGAAAAATCGAAGGAAAAATACGTGGAGGCCGTAGGGCGGAGAAAAACTTCCACAGCGCGAGTGCGCATCTTTCCGGCAGGAAAAGCAAGCTTTACCGTAAACGGCAAAGATGCAAAAGAGTACTTCCAGACCGAAGACGAGCGTCTCCTTTCGCACGATCCGCTGGCCAAGGGCCTTGATGCGGAGGAAGGGAAGACGACGGAAAAGTGGAAAGTGGAGGCAAAAGTGTCCGGCGGAGGCATGCATTCCCAGGCGGAAGCGGTCCGGCACGGGCTGGCCAGAGCGCTTGTGGCTTCCAACGAACAATTGCGCCACAACATGAAAGAACTTGGATTTTTGAAACGGGATCCCCGCTCCAAGGAGCGCCGGAAGTTTGGATTGAAAAAGGCCCGCAAAGCTCCTCAGTGGTCCAAGCGATAAACATCTAAAACCTCCGCCCGCTCACCACTTCCTCGGACGCCTGCGGAACTCACACCCGGAGAATTTCACGGATATTTCACCGTCGCCGGGTCTAACTCAATAACGCCGGCAAAATATCCAGAAATTTCCGGGTGCTCAGACAAGTCCTCGGCTGTCCTCGGAAGTGTGAGCGGGCTCCGGCATTAAAATTATCAATAATCTATGCTAATATGTTGGCATGAAAGACGAAGAGCAAAAAGACGAAAATAAAGAGCCGGAGCTTCCGAAAAATGACGATTCGGAGGTCTTGGAATTTGAATATAATGCCGACGGGGAAGAGGATCTGAAAAAGACCGTTAAAAAGCTTCGGGAGGAACTCAAAATTTGCAAAAAGGAAAAAGAAGAATACCTTACAGGCTGGCAAAAAGAGCGGGCTGATTTCGCCAATTACAAAAAAGAAGAGGAGATGCGCAGAGCCAGTTTTTCCGAATCGGTGCGGGAAAGGATTCTTACCAGGTTTTTGTCAGTGATGGACAGCTTTCAGATGGCTTTTGCCAACAAAGATGCCTGGAACAAGGTGGACGAAAATTGGCGCAAGGGAGTGGAATACATCCATTCGCAAATGAATTCGGTTTTTGAGGAATACGGGGTAAAGGAATTCGGAGAAGACGGCGACGCTTTTGATCCTAATTTACACCATAGCGTGGATTCAATGAAGACAGACAAGAAGGATCTTGACCATAAAATCGCGCAGGTAATTCAAAAAGGTTATAAACTGGGCGAGCGAGTTCTTCGCCCGGCCCGGGTAAACGTGTTTGAATACGAAGCGGGGGGCGGAGAATAAAACCTGTAGGGCGGAAGGTAGGGCGGAGGGTACCCCTCCGCCCTATATTTTTTACGCAAGTGTGGTAAAGTTATTGTATGCAAAGTGAAGCTCGCACGTGCGAGCACTGTAAGTCAAAGTTCAGCATAGAGCCTGGAGAACTTGCTTTATACGAAAAAACCGGCACTGAGATTCCGGTCATTTGCTCCGACTGCAGGCTGAAGCAACATTTCTCGTTCTGGCTCTTCGGCCGGTTTCGAAAAGGGAAATCGGATTTGTCCGGCGAAAGCCTGATCACGGTCATGCCGGAAAATAGCCGGTACCCGATCTACAAGACTTCCGAATGGTACAGCGATAAATGGGATCCGATGGAATTCGGGCAGGATTACGATCCCGTCCGCCCTTTTTTTGATCAGCTTAAGGAACTTCAGGAAAAAGTGCCGCATCCGCACCAGAACGGGATCAAGAATACGAATTGCGACTGGTGCGACGACGTGTGGAATTCAAAGAACTGTTACCTGGCCCGCTCCATGGAAAATTGCGAAGAACTTTATTATTCATATCGAAACCTGCGGGTCAGGAATTCCATAGACGTGCATGTGCTGTTTGATTCGGAGAAATGCTACGATTCGAGCGACTGCTACAATTCTTTCCGCCTTTTCTATTCTCGGCACTGCCGAGACTGCATTGATTCGTCTTTTTTGTACGATTGCCGTAATTGCCAAAGTTGCTTCATGTGCTGGAACCTTCGGGGAAAAACGCACTGCATAGAGAATGTGCAATATTCCAAGGAAGAGTACGAGGCCAAACTCGAATCATACGATCTCGGTTCGTATTCCGCCGCACAGAAGCTGAAGGAAAAATTTGAAAATATTGCCAAGGACAAAGCGGTGCACCGGCCCAATTTCAATTATAGGGTATATGATTCCGACGGAAACTACTTGATGGATACGAAGAATTGCCATAATTGCAACACGATAAGCGACTCTGAGGATTCTTGGAACTGCAATCGCGGGCTTCGGCACAAGTCCGACATTGACGCGAATGGTTGCTGGTATTCCGAGCTCTTGGGCAATTGCGCCAGCTGCGTTAACGCTTATGCGCAGAAATACAGCAACTGGTCATCCTCCAGGTATTCCGAGTATCTGGACTTGTGCATAGAATGCGAATATTGTTTTGGTTGCGTAGGACTGAAGAAGAAAAAATATTGCATTCTGAACAAACAGTATGAGAAAGAAGAATATGAAAAACTCCGGATGGAAATAGTGTCTGACATGAAAAAGCGGGGAGAATACGGGCAATTCTTGCCCTATTCAATGAGCGCCGGTCCTTTCAACCTTTCCACAAGCATATTGTATTTTCCGGAAGCAAAAAAAGAAGATGTCTTGGCTTTGGGCGGGTATTGGGAAGATCCGAACACAGAAAAAGCGGAAGGCATGCCCGCCGGCGAATTGCCGGACAATATCAAGGACGCGCCAGATTCAATCATTACCCAACCGCTCGTCTGCCCGGAGACCGGCTGGCGTTTCAATATCGCCCAAAATGAACTTTCTTTTCATAGAGAGAATAATATCCCTCTGCCGCGCCTGCATTTTGATCTGCGGACCAGGAATGCGCTCAAATACCTGACCGTTCTGCACCCTTTTCCGTATAAATGCCATTACTGCCGGAAAGATATCATGGCATATTACCCGCCCGAATGGGGATACAAAAACATTGCCTGCGAGGAGTGTTACAAGCAGAATATAAATTAGTTATGCAATCCGAAACCCGAAAATGTCAGAATTGCCAGAATGACTTTACGATAGAGCCGGAAGACTTCTCCCAATATGAAAGATTCAAAGTGCCGGCTCCCACATGGTGCCCAGAATGCCGGAAGGAAAGGCGGATGGTTTTCAGGAATGAAAGAAAGCTTTTTAGGCAAAAAGAAGGCCTTACCGGCAAAACTATTTTTTCCCTTTATTCTCCGGAATCAGGATATACGATTTACAATGACAGCGACTGGTGGAATCAAGAGAAATGGGATCCATTATCATATGGAATGGATTTTGATCCCGCCAGGACTTTTTTTGAGCAAATATTTGAATTGTCAAAAAAGGTTCCAAAATACAGCCGGGCCGTAACCGCTTCAAAAATGGTAAACAGCGATTACTCAGCCAATGCCGAAGACTTGCGGAATTGTTACTTGTTGTTTAATTCAAACTTCACGGAGGATTGTTCGTATGGCAATGGAGTGGATTATTGCCGGAACTGCTTTGATGTTTCTCACATTCAAAAATCCGAGCGGTGTTATGATTCCTTTTGGCTTACCAACTGCTATGAAACCCATTTTTCCGCGCAGTGTGAAAATTGCCTTTCGTCGTGGTTTTTGAAAAATTGTCGGGATTGCCAACACTGCTTTGGCTGTGCCAACTTGCGTTCTAAAAGCTATTGCATTTGGAACGAGCAATATACAAAGGAAGAATATGAGGAAAAACTGGAAGAAATGGAACTTAAAAAATGGAGCAATTTTTCTTTGGCGCGGAAAAAAGCCGAAGAGTTCTGGCTTAAATTTCCGAATAAATTCATGGAAGGCACTCACAACCAGAATGTAACGGGGGAGTATATATCCAATTCAAAAAACGTAAAAGAGAGCTACCTCATTCGCGAGTGTGAAAATTTAAAATATGTGCAATATTCCCAAGTTCCTTCCAGTAAGGATTGCATGGACGCGACGATCATAGGAAACAAGACGGAACTTTTGTATGAATGCTCGGTCTGCGGGTGGCGAAGCTCCGATATGAGGTTCTGCATGGAGTGCTGGGACGGGGGCAGCGGATTTGAATATTGCATGTTTTGCGGACACATGGCGTCCGATCTTTTCGGCTGTATCGGAATAATGAAGCAGAAATATTGCATTTTGAACAAACAGTACTCAAAAGAGGAATATTTTGCCCTGAAGGAGAAAATAAAGAGGCATATGAACGATATGCCGTATACTGACAAGAAAGGAAGAGTCTATAAATACGGAGAATTTTTTCCGCCGGAGTTTTCTCCTTTTGCCTATAACCACACAATCGCTTCGGAACATTTTCCAAAAGGCAAGGAAGAGGCTGAACAGCTCGGCATGCGTTTTGACGATTCTGATCCGAACAAATATGATATAACAATTTCCGCGTCAGATCTTCCTGATTCTGTCAGCGATGTCACGGGGAGCATATTGAGGGAGGTCATTTCCTGCGCTGGTTGCGGCAGGGCCTACAGGATAATAGCGCCGGAACTGTCTTTTCTTAAGCAGACGAATGTGCCACTGCCGCGCCTGTGTGTGGATTGCCGGCACGAGAGAAGAATTGCCCACAGGCATTCCAGCAAGTTCTACCACCGTTCCTGCATGTGCAAAGAGAAAGGCCATAATCACAAAGGAAAATGCCCAAACGAATTTGAAACCAGTTACAGTCCCAATTTGCCGGATATAGTATATTGCGAAGACTGCTATAATAAAGAGGTATATTAGAGTTATGCAACCCGAAACCCGAAAATGCCAGAATTGCCAGAAGAGCTTCATCGTCGAGCCGGATGATTTCTCTTTTTATGAGAAAATCAAGGTTCCTCCGCCGACGTTGTGCGTGGAATGCCGACAGCAGAGACGATACGCATGGAGGAATGAAAGAACTTTATACAGAAGAAACTGCGACTTGTGCGGAAAGAGCACGGTTACAATATATTCACCGAATAAGCCATACAAGGTATATTGCCTGTCTTGCTGGTGGGGAGACGGATGGGACCCGGCAAAATACGGGCGAGATTTTGATTTTAACAGGCCGTTTTTTGAACAATTCAAGGAACTTATGCTGGAAGTTCCCCGCATGGCAGTGCTCAGCAAGAACAGCGTAAAATCGGAATACACCAATCACTCCGGAGACAACAAGAATACATATATGTCTTTTTGCTGTTTTGACACTGAAGACGTGTCATATTCCACTTATGTGATGGAATCAAGAGGTTCTATGGATTGTTCTTATATAATTAAACACGGAGAAAGGCTTTATGAATGCATAGATTCCAATAATGGTTTCGGATGCCAATTTTCCGTACTTTTAGAGAATTGCGTAAACTGTTTTTATTCATACGATTGTCGAAATTGCAATGATTGCTTCCTATGTTCCAACCTAAGGAATAAGAGTTTCTGTTTTAAAAATAAACAATACAGCAAGGAGGAGTACGCAAAGAAAATAGAGGAATGCAATCTCGGATCGCATGCGGCCAGGGAAAAGTTTATGGAAGAATTTTCAAAATTATATCAGGAAAACTCCATACATAAATATATGGTAAGCGAAAGAAGCGTAAATTCTTCCGGTAATTTCATATTTAACAGCAAAAATACGATACACTGCTTTGATGTAAATAAAATGTATGACGCCAAGAATATATTTTCAGCAGTTGATATGAAAAGCGTGATGGATTGCTATCACGTGGGCTTTAATACTGAACTGGCATATGAAGATCACGGATGCACAAGAGTATATGATGCTTTCTTTTCCCATCTTTGTTACGACAATTCTCATATCCAATATTGCGATTCGTGCCAGAACAGCCAGAATCTATTCGGATGCATATCAATTAAAAAAGGAGAATACATGATATTCAACAGAAAATACAGCAAGGAGGAGTATATTAAACTGCGAAATCAAATTATTGAACATATGAAAAAAACGGGGGAGTACGGAGAATTCTTTCCGCCCCCGATCGCCCCCGTGTGTTACAACGAAACCCAGGGAAATTACTATATGCCCTTATCCAAAGAAGAAGTGCTGGATAGGGGATGGCTTTGGGAGGATGAAATACCCGGAATATTCGGGAAAGAAACGATACAGCCGGAGGACTTGGCGGACAATATTAAAGATGTTAATGAAGATATATTTTCTGCCGCTTTGAAATGCGTCTCATGTTCTAAAAACTACAACATTATCCCTGACGAACTTGCCTTCTACAAGAGAGAAAACATTCCTTTGCCCAGGAAATGTCCTGATTGCAGATATCGAAGAAGATTTTCTCTTCGTCTTCCAAGACAGTCGTGGTTTCGCCAGTGCATGTGTGACAAGGGAAACCACGGCCACGAAGGAAAGTGTTCGAACGAATTTGAAACAAGCTACGCGCCGGAGAGGCCGGAGATAATATATTGCGAAAGTTGCTATCAAAAAGAGGTGTATTGATTATGCAACCCGAAACCCGAAAATGCCAGAATTGCCAGAAGAGCTTCATCGTCGAGCCGGATGATTTCTCTTTTTATGAGAAAATCAAGGTTCCCGCGCCGACGTTTTGCCCGGAGTGCCGGCTTCTTAGAAGATTAATGTGGCGCAATGAGCACTCTCTTTTTCGCTGCCCGAACGGCGCTCCGGGAAAGGAGGAAGAAACTTTGATTTCTATATATCACCCCGACGCAAAGATGACTGTCTACGACAAGGACATGTGGTGGAGCGATAAATGGAATCCGCTTGAGTATGGAAGAGAATATGATTTTTCCAAACCATTTTTTCTGCAGTTCAAGGAGCTTATGGAACGAGTTCCACACATTACTCTTTTCGATTCCAAATCATCCAATGCAAGGTTTTGCAATATTACAGTGGAAATGAAAAACTGCTATTTGGTGACGGCGGCTTGGACATGCGAAGACTCCATGTATTGTAATAGGGTATCAGGGTGCAAATACACCGTTGATTCGCACGTTTGCTACAACACGGAGTTTGGATATGAAAATGTTTATTGCCGGGACTCAAGTAGGCTTTTCTTTTCCCTGGAAAGCGAAAATTGTCTTGATTCATACTTTCTATATGATTGCAGAAATTGCTCCAATTGCATTTTATGTTCCAATTTGAGGAACAAAAACTACTGCATAAAAAATATACAGTATTCAAAAGAAGAATACGAAGAAAAAAAGAAGAAGTTAAGGCTGGATTCAATAAAAGGACTGGCGTCAGCAAAAGCAGAATTCAAGGAAGTATGGGAAAATGCTATACACCGCGACCTAAAATTATTAAACGACGTGAATGTAGTGGGGGACCACGTATTTAATTCAAAAAATTGTTACAAAGTGTTTGACGCCGAAGGGGATTTTGAGAATGTAAAATATGCAAATTGAGGCACGAAAGGATTGCGAGATTCATACGACGTCGGGCCGGGTTCCGGAGGGGGATCGGAATTGACTTATGAAGGGATAAGTATAGGGGTGCATAACAATTATTGCCTGCTCGGTTCCATAATTTGGTATTCCAATAATGTGCATTACAGCTACATGATGAATAATTGCAAGGACTGCTTCGGCTGTGCGGAACTAAACGGAAAACAATATTGCATACTGAACAAGCAATATACAAAAGAAGAATATGAAAATCTTTTGCCGAAGGTCATTCAGCATATGATGGACGTGCCATTTGAAGATAAAAAGGGAAAAATTTATAGATTTGGAGAGTATTTTCCGCCGGAAATATCGCCGTATGCCTATAATGAAACGGTTGCACAGGACTATTTTCCATTAAAAAAGGAGACTGCGGAGGAAAAAGGATACTTGTGGCGGGAATATGAATCCGGAATATATACAACGGATATTAATGGATCGGATTTACCTGACACCATTTTAGAAGCGGACAATTCAATTCTGGAAAAAACTATAGCTTGCGAAATTACCGGCAGGCCATACAGAATAACAGAGCAAGAGTTTTCTTTTTATAAAAGGATGAATCTTCCTTTACCATCTGTCCACCCAGACGAGAGGCATAATGCCAGGCTCAGGATCCGCAATCCGATGAAGTTGCATAAGCGCATGTGCTTTTTTGGGGACAAGGAAGTGGATACCACTTTTCCTCCCGTCTCCGAAGGTGGCCCTGAAAAAGTAGTTTGCACAGAACATTACAATAAAGAAGTATATTAGAGTTATGCAACCCGAAACCAAACAATGTCAGAATTGCCAAAAGGACTTTACCATTGAGCCGGAAGATTTCTCTTTTTATGAGAAAATCAAAGTTCCTCCGCCGACATGGTGCCCGGAATGCCGGACCATTCGCAGGCTTTTATGGAGAAACGAACGCAATTGGTACCACAGGAAATGCGATGCTACAGGCCAATCAATACTTTCCATGTATCCCGCCGATTCTCCCTTAAAAGTGTACGACAACGAATATTGGAAGAGCGACGCTTGGGATCCCTTGGAGCACGGCAGAGAATATGATTTTTCTAAAAAATTCTTTGTGCAATTTAAAAAGCTGTTTTCAGACGTTCCGCACCCGAATCTTGTGCAGAAGAACAATGTGAACAGCAAATATTCAAATTACACGGTAAATCTGAAGAACTGCTATTTTTGCGCCGGCTGCGTCACGGGCGAGGACAATGCCTACATTTTCGGCGGGCTTCTCAGAATAAAGAATTGCCTTGATTTGCATCAGTCTCCCGAATGCGAATTTTGCTATGAACTTGTCGATTCCCAAAAATCAAACCACTTTTTTTTCGGACAAAGCTGTGAGGCGTGTGTAGACTCTATGCTCATGTATGATTGCCGGAATTGCACAAATTGCTTCGGATGCGTGGGCTTGCGGGGAAAAAATAATTGCATTTTCAATACGCAATATAGTAAGGAGGAATATGCGGAAAAGATCGAGGAATATAGAAATGGCAGTTATTCCAAGCTTTTGGAAGCAAAAGAAAAGTTTGAGAAACTAAAGCTTAAAACTCCCAGGAAATACGCGATAATCAATAAATCGGTAAATGTGACCGGGGACGACATAATGGAAGCAAAAAATTGCAAGCAATGCTTTAACTTAAGAGGCAACGTTGAAGACTGCAAGTATTCTTTTCGGGTTCATGATAATTCCAAAGACGGCCAAGACGCCTTTATTGCCTGGGATAAAGCTGAAGTGTTTTATGAAGCGGTAAGCATTTCCGGGCAGAGGATATTCTTTTCTGCCTTCATTTGGGGAGGCTTTGACGTCCTATATTCCTATAATTGCTACGATTGCAACAATATTTTCGGGTGCATCGGCCTGCGGAACAAATCATATTGCATTTTAAATAGGCAATATACGAAGGAGGAATACGCAAAACTGACCGAAAAAATTATTGAATCAATGAAAAAGGTAGGGGAGTACGGGGAATTTTTCCCGACAAGCGATTATCCTTTCTGCTATAACGAAACCTTGGCTCAGGACTATTTTCCGAAATCAAAAGAGGAAATTCTGGAAAAAGGCTACGAATGGCGCGAATCGGAAGAGAAAAAGTATGAAATTTCGATCCGAACGGAAGAAATCCCGGACAATATATCAGACGTTCCGGATTCATTTACCGAAGAAGTTATTGAATGTGCGCATAGAGGCAAGTGCAACGATCAGTGTGCGACGGCATTCCGACTGATAGATTCCGAAATTAAGTTTTATAAGAAAAATAAAATTCCATTGCCACGCCTTTGCCCGCTCTGCCGGCATATGGAACGGATAAAAATGAAAACGCCGCTAAGGCTCTGGCACCGCTCCTGCATGTGTGACAAGGGAAACCACGGCCACGAAGGAAAGTGTTCGAACGAATTTGAGACAAGCTACGCGCCGGAGAGGCCGGAGATAGTATACTGCGAATCATGCTACCAAAAGGAGGTATATTGATTACTTTCCGAAGGACTCAAACAAAAGTTTCTTGGTGTCTTCGTCCACCGAGTCTGTTACCATTATCATCATCTCGGCGCCAAGCCCTAAGTCCTTTTTAATGCTTCCGAACAGGTGCTCGTAAGGGTGGGGGGAGGCCCACACAGCGTTTTTAACGCATACGAAATTCGCCTTTTTCAAGAGATAGCGCAAGGCTTCTCGTTCGCTTTTCCGCTCTTCCGGCAAGTCCAAAATTATAAATCTCCACAATCCATCCCATGCAAAGGACACAAGCGCCTCCTGGCCTTCCAGCTTCAGACAATTCAGCTTGTTCCGACCCTTTTTTGTGATTTTTAAGTACTTTTGATTGTCTGAGGAAACCACCTCAATACAACCGGAATCTATGAGGCTCTTGACCGATCTTGCCAATGCGTAGTTTTCCTTTGAGCTCTTATCTTCCTTTATAGATTTAACAGAAATAGCCGGTTTTTGAGCCAATATTTTAAGGATTTTTTGGGAATAGCTCGGTTTTCTTGACATATAAGAATTATAGCATTATTATACCTTTTGACAAGCTTTTTGCGACCACGAAAAACTTGTCAAAATTATAGCATTAGTATATAATGTCGGAATAGTGAGTTCCTGAAAAATCATTCTTCTCGAAATGCACGCGTTCCGGCCTGCTGGCCGTCCGCTCTGCTCATCACTCGAAGAAAATTATGGTCGGAAACATGACACCCGTCATGTTTCTTCCCTAATTTTCTAAGCTCCTGCGCAAGGCATTTCTCAAAGAATATTTTTTCAGGAACTTAGCATTACAAATAATTAAATTAATATCATGAGTAAAATTATAGGAATTGACTTAGGAACTACAAACTCTGCGGTTGCAATAATTGAGGGCGGAGCGCCGAAGATTGTTGAAAATGTGGAGGGCAATCGCACTACTCCTTCGGTGGTTGCGCAGACCAAAAACGGCGATAGGCTCGTGGGGCTTCTTGCCAAGCGCCAGGCGGTAACTAACCCGGAAAATACCATTTCTGAAATCAAGCGCTACATGGGACATCGCTTTGACGATCCCGGAGTGCAGAATGACTTAAAGTCCGCTTCATTCAAGATTCAAGCGGGACAAGATGGCGGAGTGCAGGTAAAGATGGGTGACAAATTCTATCGTCCGGAAGAAATTTCCGCCATGATTCTTCAGAAGATTAAGTCCGATGTGGAAGCTAAGCTTGGAGAAAAGATTACTGAAGCGGTGATTACCGTTCCGGCTTACTTCAACGATTCCCAGAGAAAAGCGACTAAGGACGCCGGAGCTATCGCGGGCTTGGATGTGAAGCGCATCATAAATGAACCCACCGCCGCCGCTCTCGCATACGGTTTTGATAAAAAGAAAAATGAAAAGATAGTGGTATACGACTTCGGAGGCGGAACTTTTGACGTTTCCGTGTTGGAAATCGGAGAAGATGTGATTGAAGTGAAATCTACCGACGGAGACAGCCACATGGGAGGAGGCGACATTGACCGCAGAATGGTGCAATGGATAGCGGATGAGTTTAAGAAAGAATCCGGAATAGATGTTACCAAGGATCCTTTGGCCAACCAGCGCTTGCGCGAAGCGGCCGAGAAGGCCAAACATGAGCTTTCCACCACCCTTGAGGCGGAAATTAATATTCCATTCGTCACTTCCGATTCAAGCGGTCCAAAACACCTGCTCCTGAAGATGAGCAGGGCCACTTTGGAGACTCTGGCCAAAGATCTTATCGACCGTTCCATTGAAATTACCAAGCGCGCTCTTGAAGCGTCGCCGTTTAAGATGAACGAAATAAACGAGATTATCATGGTGGGCGGACAAACTCGCATGCCGGCCATTATTGAGGCGGTAAAAAATCTTTTTGGCAGACAGCCGAATATGTCCATAAATCCCGACGAGGTGGTGGCTCTCGGAGCCGCCGTGCAGGCCGGAGTTTTGCAGGGAGATGTCCGCGATGTTCTGCTTCTTGATGTTATTCCGCTTTCCTTGGGCATTGAGACTCTGGGAGGCGTAGCTACAAAACTGATTGATAAAAATACCACTATCCCGGCTTCCAAATCGCAGGTATTTTCCACTGCGGCAGACAATCAAACTTCCGTTGAAATTCACATCGTGCAAGGGGAACGTCCTATGGCAGCCGACAACAAATCTCTCGGCCGGTTCATATTGGACGGCATTCCTCCGGCGCCTCGCGGAATTCCGCAGGTGGAGGTCACTTTTGATGTGGATGCCAATGGTATTCTGAACGTAAAAGCCAAAGACAAGGCTTCCGGCAAGGAGCAGTCCATCCGCATAGAGGCAAGTTCCGGCTTAAAGGATGAAGACATTAAGAAAATGCAAGCTGATGCGGAAGCTCACGCAGATGAAGACAAGAAAAAGAAAGAAATCGTGGATGTAAAAAATACCGCCGAAATGATGATTTACACCGCAGAGAAGGCTGTGAAAGACAACGAGGCCAAGATTCCCGAAGACGTAAAGAAGAGCGTAAACGATAAGATTACGGCCCTGCGAGGCGTGAAAGACGGCACTGATGCCGAAGCAATCAAGAAGGCCACAGAAGAGCTTTCCAGCGAGATGTCCAAAATCGGCCAGGCCATGAATCAGCAAGGCCAGCCGGGTGCCGGACAGCCGGGAGCAAACCCTGGCGCTGGAGAGGCTAAAACTCCGGAAGAGCAAGGCCCCGAAGTCCGCGACGCGGAATTCAAGGAAGGGGATAAGCCCGAAGGGGAACAGCCCAAACAGTAAAAATTCACGTAAGTGGACAAAAAACCGGTCTTGAGCCGGTTTTTTGTTTGATAAAACCTCTTTGAAAGGGTATAATTTTCCCATATGGACGCTACGGAACTCCCATATAACAAGGATTTAACATACCTGGGCCAAACCACTTTTCGCGACCAAAACAAGCTCTTCGGCATAAAGCGGAAGGATAGGCGCCAGCACGTGTATATTCTCGGAAAGTCCGGCACCGGTAAATCGGTGCTCATGTTCAACATGATCATTCAGAACATCAAGAACGGCGACGGCGTCTGCTTGGTGGACCCGCACGGGGAAAACGTGGAAGCGGTGCTTTCCGCCATTCCCCAGCATCGCTTGAAAGATGTGGTGTATTTCAACCCGGCGGACACCGAGTATCACATCGGATTCAATGTTTTGGAATTGCCTGATCCGAAATACAAGCACCTGGTGGCATCCGGCCTCATGGGCATTTTCACAAAAATTTGGGCCAACGCCTGGAGCGCCCGAATGGAATACATTTTGAACAATGCAATTCTCGCGCTTCTTGATACTCCCGGCACAACCATGCTCGGCATTCCCAGGATGCTGGTGGACAAAGACTATCGGCAAAAAATCATCAGCAACCTGAAAGATCCGGTCATTAAGGCTTTCTGGGTGCACGAGTACGAAGAGTGGCAGGATAAGTTCCGCAATGAAGCCATTGCTCCCATTCAAAACAAAGTCGGCCAATTTCTTTCCACCTCTATCATCCGCAATATCGTGGGGCAGTCCAAGAGCACCATCAATATTTTTGACTTAATGAACCAAGGGAAAATTTTCCTGGTGAACGTTTCCAAGGGTCGCATAGGCGAAGACAACTCCGCGCTTCTCGGCGGAATGATCATTACCAAAATCCAGCTGGCCGCCATGGAACGGGTGCGCATACCCGAGGAAGAACGCAAGGACTTTTATTTGTACGTAGACGAATTTCAAAACTTCGTTACCGATGCCTTCGCCGGCATTCTTTCCGAAGCGCGAAAATATCGCTTAAACCTTACCGTGGCGCACCAATACACCGCCCAGCTTGTCACCAAGGAAAGCTCTTCGGTTCGGGACGCCATTTTCGGCAACATCGGCACCATGATCGTGTTTCGAGTGGGAGCGGACGACGCTGAATTTCTGGAAAAAGAATTTGAACCGGAATTCACCCCCGAGGACATAGTGAATCTCCCGAACTACAAGATATACATCAAGCTGATGATAGACGGAGTCACCTCCCGCCCGTTTTCTGCCCGGACGCTTCCGCCCATGGTGAAAATAGGCGAAAATCCGGAAGCGGAAGCGGAGGTCATAAGAAAGTCCAGGGAACTGTACTGCCGTCCTCGCGATACGGTTGAAAAGGAGATAAATGACTGGAGCGGAATGTCTCTTGGAGAAGATGACGCAAGCTCTTCCGGTTCCACTACCGGAGTGGAGAAGTTTGACGCGGTGTGCTCGATATGCGGACAGCCGACCAAGGTGCCTTTCAGACCCGAGCCCGGCAGGCCCATATATTGCCGGGATTGCATTGCCAAAATAAAAGCGGGGGAATTGAAGCCCTTGTCCGGCTCCTCCAATACCGGCTCCGGCCGAGATGAAGGAAGGTTTTTCAAGCCTCTGGCGGATTTGGGAATAGAATTCAAGGAAGAGCCGAGCTCTGTGCCGAACAATGGCAAAAAAACAAACGGCTTTTCTTCGCTTAAGGCGGTTTTTAAGAAAAACCAGAACGGAAAAAAGTTTCAGCAAAAGAAGGAGGAACCGCCGGCAAAAAAAGAAAGAGATACCTCTGCTTTGAGAGAAATACTGAACAAGACCTTGAATGACAATATTCCACCTGTTCCAAAAGAAGAAAAAATTCAAAGCGAAGAGCGCCCAAAGGATCCTGGGCCGGAACCAATTTCACTTGAATCTCTTAAAGAGGAAAAGCATTCCGCTGAAGCTGAAAAGCCTAAAAAAGAAGATCGGGCAGCCAGCGCAGAAGATATGAATAAGCTTAAAGATTTGATTTTTGAAGCAATGCCGGAGAAAAAAGAGGAGGAACCCGCCAAGGATGTTTTGGAACCGGTTTCTCCGGCGGAACCTGATATGTCGGAACCAGAACCAGAACCAGAATCAGAGCCGGAACAGGAACCGCAACCGGAACAGAAAGATGAACCGATACAGAGTGATCCCGGATCGGAATCAACTCCGGAAAACGATATCGAAACAATCTCTACTTCGGGAAAAAATGAGATTCCCGTTCCGCCGTATTCCAAAAAGGTGAAAGAGGTGCCGGAAGACATATTAAGGAAAATGCTCGATTCTTGAATTAATGGATGATAAGAATGAGAAGCGAATATGCCAGAACTGCAAGCAGAGCTTCGCTATTGAGCCGGAAGATTTATCTTTTTACGAAAAAATCAAAGTGCCTCCGCCGACGTTCTGTGTAGATTGCAGGGAACAGCGCCGGCTGGCATTTCGCAATGAAAGGCACTTGTACAAGCGCAAGTGCGATTTGTGCGGAAAGGAAGTGGTATCAAGGGTTTCTCCGGATAAAAAATATCCCATGTACTGCACCAATTGCTGGTGGGGCGACAAATGGGATCCCTATTCTTACGGACAGGAATACGATTTTTCAAGGCCATTTTTTGAGCAATGGAGAGAATTGTTTTTCAAAGTCCCTCATATCTCTATATATAACTTGAATTGCGTCAATAGCGATTGGGTAAATCAGGAGGCGGACGACAAAAATTGCTATTTAAATGTAGGAGGACATTATAATGAAGATTCGGCATACAATACATACGAGCTTTACGGCAAAAATAGTTTTGACAACTGCTGGGCGATAAATCCGGAATATTGCTCTTTTGATATACATTGCGAAAGATGTTACTTTACCCATTTCTCCGAAGAATGCGAGAACTGCCTCAATTCAATTCTTTGTTACGACTGCCATAATTGCAGCAACTGCATTGCTTGTGCGGGCCTACGGAACAAGCAATATTGCATAATGAACGAGCAATATTCAAAGGAAGCCTATGAAAAATTTATCGCGGAGTATCCGTATTCTTCCCATAACGGCCTTGAATGGTGGAAGAAACAAAGCAGTCTTGTCTGGGAAAAGCAACCTCACAGGGAAAATTTTATAATTAAAACGGTAAATTCAACCGGCAATGAGCTTTCAGAATGCAAAAATGCGAAGAATTGCTGGCAAGTAACAAAAATTGAGGATTCAAAGAATATCTATATTGGAGGCTGGATACGAGACTGCTGGGATTGCTCCTGCTTCGGCGCCGCCGAACTGGTGTACGAGTCCGCCCACAGCGGCGGAGCATATAATTCTAAAGCCCTTCTCGGATGCACTTCCAGCGACCCGTTGAAGAAAATGACAATTGCCAATGTGGAATACTCTTATATGACTACCAGTTCCAGCTATTGCTTCGGATGTTCCGGGATAAGGGGAGGGGAATATGTGATTCTAAATAAAAAATATTCTAAAGAGGAATATGATAAACTGTTGGCGAAAATAAAGAAACACATGAACGATATGCCTTTTATTGACGAATCTGGAAAGGTATATGGATACGGAGAATTTTTTCCGGCTGGTTTCGCCCCTCACGGATACAATGAAACTGCGGCCTGCGAATATTTTCCTCTTTCAAAAGAAGAGGCCATTGAAAGGGGCTTTGTCTGGAGCGATTACAAATCCGATACCACATATGAATTTTCTGATTATTTGATACCGGACGATATAAAAGATGTAGGCGACGATATTCTTGACAAGGTTTTAAAATGCGAAGAAACAGGCAAGGCGTATAAAATAATCCCAATGGAGCTTTCCTTTTACAGAAAAGTCGGCCTACCGATACCTCGTAGTGCTCCTCTTGCCAGACACAATACTCGCATCGGTAGAACTCTTCCAAGAAAATTTTTCAAGCGCAAGTGCGACAATTGCGGAAAGGAAATGGAAACTCCGTATTCTCCCGAAAGGCCGGAAATAGTATATTGCGTAGAGTGTTACCAGAAAGAAATAATATAGTCATGGAATCCGCTACCAAACAATGCCAAAACTGCAAGAAAGACTTCGTCATAGAGCCGGATGATTTCGGGTTTTACGAAAAAATCAAAGTGCCTCCGCCGACGTTCTGTCCGAGATGTCGTCTTCAAAGGCGCCTAGTGTGGATGAAATCCACCAAACTTTTCAAACGCAAATGCGATTTATGCGGAGAGGAAGGCATTTCCATGTACTCGCCGGAGAATAAATATCGTATTTATTGCCATGATTGCTGGTGGGGCGATAAATGGGATCCAAAAAAATATGCGATAGAATACGACTTCTCTAGGCCATTTTTTGAGCAATTTACAAAACTGTTTGAACAGGTTCCTCTTAGAGCCCAGCCTATTGATCAGATTACGCGCAAGCTTTCTCCATATACCAACTTTGCCGGATGGTGCAAAAATTGCTACCTCGTATTTTTCACCGAAGGGTGCGAAGATACGGCTTACGGCTTCTTCTTAAAGAGAAGCAAAAGAATATATGATTCTTCCATGACTTGGGAATGCGAAAACACGTTTGACGTTACGAATGGTTTTAAAAGCTATAACATTTTCACCGCGGAGGGCAATACTATCAGCTGTATGGACTGCTATTTCATAAAAGACTGTCGCAACTGCAACAATTGTTTTGGATGCGTGAATTTGCGCAATAAGTCCTACTGTTTTTTTAATGAACAGCTTGCAAAAGAAGAGTATGAGAAAAAATTAAGCGAAATAGATTTGGGTTCATATTCCACTTACGAATCCATGCGAGAAAAAGTGCGCGATTTCTGGAAATCAAATCTGCCGCGCCCGATTTATGACGATTTCTCCAAAAACGTCACGGGCAACTATGTTTTCCAGTCAAAAAACTGCCGGGAATGTTACGACGTCACACTGTCGGAGGACTCTAAATTTCTAATGCTGATAAAAAACGGAATAGTGAAAAATTCATATGACTATATGGATGGATGGACAGCCGCAGAAAATATGTACGAATGCGTAACTGTCGGCTCTGAAACAGAAAATGTGAAATTCAGCCAGGACGGAGGCCATGGATTGCATTCCTCGGACTATACAATCTTGTGCTTTGGCGGCTCTGATTTATTCGGGTGCGTGGGCTTAAGGAACGGCAAATATTGCATATTAAACAAGCAGTATCCAAAAGAAGAATATTTTAAGATAAGGGAAAAAATAATTAAGCAGATGGCCGAAATGCCGTACAAAAGCGAGAATGGCTTAGAGTATGGATACGGGGAATTTTTTCCCATAACCATGTCTCCTCACGCATATAACGATACCCTTGCTTCGCTTTTCTTTCCAAAATCAAAGGAGGAGACAGTTAAAAAGCATCTATCATGGCTGGAACCTGATTCAAGGGAATATTCCATTACTATGAAATCAGGCGATTTGCCGGATAATTCTAAGGATGCGCCTGAAAATATAACTGAAGAATCCATACAATGTGCTACATGCAGTCGGGGATTTAAGATAATCCACCAGGAGATTCAATTTTTAAAGAAACACAATTTGCCATTGCCTCGGCGTTGTCCGTTTTGCAGGATTGATGAAAAGATAAAAAGATGGGCGTGGCAAATGACGCTAGGGGAAAGATCGTGTGATAATTGCGGAGTAATATTCAGAACTCATTACCGGAAGGAAGACGCTCCAAGAATATTTTGTAGCAAGTGCTATATAAAAGAAGTATTATAGCAAGATAATCTTATGCAATCCGAAACCTGGCAATGTCAAAATTGCAAAAAGGACTTCGTCATAGAGCCGGATGATTTCGGGTTTTACGAGCGCATAAAGGTGCCGGCGCCGACGTGGTGTCCGGAATGCAGAATTGTCAGGAGGATGGCTTTCCGGAATGAACGGTCGCTGTATAAAAGAAAAAACAATGCGCCCGGCAGAAGCGAGGAGATGCTAAGCATGTACGCGCCGGATTCTCCCTACACTGTGTATGATAAGGAGTACTGGTGGAGCGACAAATGGGATCCGACTGATTACGGCATTGAATATGACCCGTCCAGACCTTTCTTTGAGCAATATGACAAGTTGTGGAAGAAAACGCCCTTGCCGGCCCTCCAAACCATCAATTCCGTGAACTCTCAATACACGAATTATGTGGACGGTAACAAGAATTGCTATCTCGTGTTCGGGTGCGGATATGACGAAAACGTACGGTATTCGAACCGAAGCAATTTTTCAAAAGATTCTCAAGATATGCTTACTTCTCCTCACAATGAACTCTGCTACGATATTCTGGATTGCCAAGAATGTTTCAGCGTGATGGGGAGCGAAAGCTGCACCTCTTGCGTGAATTCTTCGTATCTATACGGATGCCGAAATTGCAATAACTGCTTTGCCTGTTCTAATCTGGTCAGCAAGTCATATTGTTATTTCAATGAACAGCTGACTAAAGATGATTATGAAAACAAACTAAAATCTTTGAAACTATCCAGCTATGCAAACAGAGAAAAAATAAGAGAAAAATATGAAAGTGAAATACGCGGAAAAGCCATTCGCCGCTATGCCAACATCGTAAAATGCGAGAATTGCACGGGACATAACATTACCAAATCCAAAAATTCCCATAATTGCTTTGATATATCAGACGAGGCGGAAAATTGCCGATTTTCCGCTCATTCGCTTTTTATCAAGGAAAATTATGACGTTTACGGCAATTACAAAACCGAGCTGTGCTACGAAGGAGTGGATACCGACGTGGGAATGAACGATCTTGCCATCATTACCACCTATAGTTCCAACAATTGCGCGTATTGTTTTTCTTGTCAGGCATCTTCGAACTTGTTCGGTTGCATAGGATTGCGCGGAAAAGAATACTGCATATTAAACAAGCAATATACAAAAGAGGAGTACAACAAACTAAAGGATGAAATCGTGAAGCAAATGGCGGAAAAGCCGTATATTGACGCGAAAGGCAGGGCTTATGTCTACGGCGATTTTTTCCCGATGGAAATTTCTCCCTGGGCATATAACGAAACCATTGCCCAAGAATACTTCCCTTTGACTCAAGAGGAGGCGCGGGAAAGGGGATACGGATGGAAAGAAAAAGAATCGAAAAACTACGAAATTGAAATAAAAAATGAGGAATTGCCGGACGATATAAGCGATGTAAAAGACGATATATTAAACAAGTCTGTTGAGTGCGCGCACAAAGGAAAATGTAACGAACAGTGCACCGAAGCGTTTCGCATTATTCCGGACGAGCTGGGATTTTACCGCAGACTCGGCTTGCCTCTTCCGCGCCTGTGTTCAAATTGCCGGCATTACGGCAGGCTTGCCAAGCGCAATCCCATGAAGCTTTGGAGCCGTTCTTGCATGTGCGAAAAATCCAATCACGGACACCGAGACAAATGCCCAAATGAATTTGAAACCAGCTATGCGCCCGATAAACCGGAGACAGTGTATTGCGAATCTTGCTATCAGAAAGAAGTATATTAGCGGCAATGGTTTTAATTTGGAAGCCAAGGCGGAGAAGGGCCGAGGGAGGGCGGAGGGATACCCTCCGCCCTAGAATTTTTACGCAAACGTGGTAAAGTTTATATATGCAATCCGAAACCCGGCAATGCCAGAATTGCAAGCAGAGCTTCGCTATTGAGCCGGAGGATTTTAATTTCTACAAGAAAATCGGCGTGCCCCCGCCGACTTTTTGCCCCGATTGCCGTACTGTTCGACGCATAAGCTGGCGCAACGAAATGTCTCTTTTCAGGCGCAAATGTGACGCGCCGGGGCACGACGAGGACATAATCAGCATGTATCCGCCGGATGAAAAGCTGAAAACATATGATTCAAGTTATTGGTGGAGCGACAATTGGGACCAACTTTCTTACGGGCGGGACTATGATTTTTCAAAACCATTTTTTCAGCAATGGAGCGAGTTATATAGGGATTTTCCCCAACAGGCTCTTTCTAACATCCATGCCGTAAACAGCGATTACTGCAATGTGGCGGAGGATTCAAGAGAAAGCTACATGTCTTCCGGGTCATGGAAAATTGAGCGTACTTTCTATTCCAATCGCATCTCCGAGACCAAAGACTGCTCAGACACTTATGTGACTCACAAATCAGAACTCTGTTACGAGGATATGTTTTGCGAAGACTGCTATCGCCTTATGTATTCCATGAAATGCAAGGCCTGCGTGGATTCATATTTTCTTTACGATTGCCATGGCTGTACCAATTGTTTGGGCTGTACAAACCAGCGCAACAAATCATATTGCATGTGGAATGAACCATTAAGCAAGGAAGAATACACTAAGCGCTTGTCTGAAATCGATCTCACAAGCTATGCCGAAATTTCAAAATTAAAAGAAAAATTTGACAAGCTTGTACTCGGAGCCGTCAATAGATTTGCAAACCAGATTAGGAGTATAAATTCCACCGGAGATAATTTGGACGGGGTAAAAAATTGCCATATTATTTTTGACGGAAATGGCAACATAGAAGACTGCAAGTTCGCGCATTGGGTGGCCCATGTGGTAAAAGACGGCTACGATATTGGACCGGGTCTGGGGGACGCAGAGCTGGCGTATGAAGCATTTGATACCGGCATTGGAAATTACCGCAACTTATTCACCAGCGTGGTGTACAGCTCAAATAACGTGGAATATTCGTTCAATTGCCACGGCTGTTCCGATTTATTCGGCTGTATTGGAATAAGGAATAAGAAGCATTGCATTTTAAACAAGGAATATTCAAAGGAGGAGTATGAAGCGTTGGTTCCAAAAATCAAAGAGCATATGATGAATATGCCTTATGTGGACAGGAATGGTTTGACATACAAGTACGGCGAATTCTTCCCGGCGGAACTTTCTCCATTCTGTTATAACGAAACCCAGGCCCAGGATTATTTTCCTTTGACCAAGGAGGAGGCTCTCTCGAGGGGGTACAGGTGGCGGGACAAAAAGCAGAACGAGTATTCCCTCACCATTGAGGCGAAAGATCTGCCGGACAGATTGGGCGATGTGCGGGATTCGATTCTTTCCGAAGTAATAGGATGCGCGAATCGGAATAATTCCGGCGGGCGTTGCCGCGGGGCATTCAAGATAACCGACGGGGAACTGAAGCTGTATAAAAAACTCGGTGTTCCGCTCCCGCATCTATGCTTCTTCTGCCGGCACGAAGCGCGCCTTGCCAAACGCAATCCCATGAAGCTCTGGCACCGTTCTTGCATGTGCCAGAAAGCCGTCCACAGCCACGCTGGCAAATGTTTGAACGAATTTGATACCGCATTCGCCCCCGACCGCCCCGAAACCGTATACTGCGAGGATTGTTACAACAAGGAGGTGTATTAATATGCAGACAAAAACTCCGAAATTTGATGAAGCCCTGGAAAAGATATATGAAAATCTTTCTCCGCAAAAACGCACTTGTGAAACTTGCGGGAATTCTTTTGATATCAGCGCTGAGGACATATCGTATTTAAAAAAATTGAGAGTTCCTCCTCTCAATGAATGTCCGGAATGCCGGGCGCGCAGGCGCATGGCCATGCTTGCCAATATTTTCCAGTTCTATAAAAAAGAATGCTCCGCTCATTCTGGGGAAAGCCTGATTTCCCAGTTGGACGCGAAAAGCCAATATAAAATTTATGACAACAAATACTGGTGGGATGTGAATGCTTGGGACGCAACAGGATTCGGTCGCGTATATGATGCAAATGAATCTTTCTATGAACAGCTGAACAAATTGCTCCACGACGTACCCCATATGGCTATATCCAGATACAACAAGAACATCATAAACAGTGATTACAGCGTGGAGAGCATGGACGTCAAAAACTGCTATGTTTCTTCCGTGATAGGCGTTTCCGAAGACGTGTCCTATGGACTATGGGCGGCATATGCTAAGGATTGCGTAGACGTCCTGCGAGTGGACCATTTAGAGCATTGCTACGATATATTAGATTCCGACCGCATCTATGAGTCTCAATATATTCAAAATTGCAAAAGCTGTATAAATTCAAAATTTTTGTTTGACTGCCATGATTGTCACGACTGCTTTATGTGCGCAAACTTGCGGAGCAAACAATATTGTTTTCTCAATAAACAGTTTTCCAAAGAAGAGTATATGCAAAAAATTTCTGAAATAGATCTTGGCAGGAGATCGGTGGCAGAAGAATACAAGCGTAAATTTTCGGAAATGATAGAAAAAGACTCTATCCATCGGGATCTTATTATACGCAACTCTCCCGGATCGCTCGGCAGTCACATATCAGACAGTAAAAACTGCGTGGATGTATACAATGCCTCCGGCATGAAATATTTGATAACTTTCTATCGGAATGAGAATGTGCGGCACAGTTCCGACATAATTGGCACGCACGATTGCATGGACGTGACCATATTCGGCCCCGGCGAGCTTTGCTACAATGTTGCCGAAGGGCTTTTTTCCAATCTTGCCATTGCCTCATATTTCGTCAGTAATTGCCGGCAGGTGGAATATTGCTTTGAATGTTCGGATTGTAAATACTGCTTCGGGTGTTCCGGCTTAAAGAAGAAGAATTTCTGCGTGCTGAATAAGCAATACTCTCCCGAAGAATATTGGAAGCTGGTGGATAAGATAAAAGTAAAGATGCTTTCAGATGGAAATTACGGGGAGTTCTTGCGGCTGGAGGATTCTTTCTTCTATTACCACGACACTTACGGGTATGCTATGATGCCGGTTTCCAAAGAAAAAGCAGGGAAACTGGGCGCTCGTCTTCGGGATTACGAAGTGAGCATGGATGTAAAAGGCATGAAGGTTATTTCTGGCAAGGATCTTACGGATGATATAAAAGACGCAACGGATGATATTCTTAATATGGCTATAATCTGCCAGGAGTCCGGCCGGCCTTTCAGGATAATAAAAAGCGAACTTGATTTTTACCGCCGAAATTCCATTCCTTTACCTGCGAAAAGTCCCCGAGCGCGGCTGATGAAGCGTTTTCATAAGCGGAGTCCATATAAAATATGGAAGCGCATATGTTCCAAATGCGGAAAGGAAATATTGACCACATATGACCCGTCCAAGAACCTGAAAATTTACTGCGAGCCGTGCTATAGAAAAGAGGTATACTGAAATAAATGAAGGAAGAAAAAAGACAGTGCAAAAATTGTCAAAAAGATTTCGCGATAAAGCCGGACGATTTCGGGTTTTATGGAAAGATCGGCGTGCCTCCGCCGACCCTGTGTCCGGATTGCCGATATCTTCGCCGGCTTTTGGACCGAAACGAGTACAATTTTTACAAGCGGAAATGCGATGCTACCGGAAAATCCATAATTTCCATTTATCGGGAGGATGCGCCCTTTCCGGTATACGAGCAGGAATATTGGAAATCGGACGCTTTTGAGGCCAAAGAGTACTGGCGGAATTTTGATTTTAATCGGCCATTTTTTGAACAATATGAAGAGTTGCGCAGAGAAGCGCCCCATCTGGCGATGGTAAATTCCAGAAGCGTAAATAGCGAATACACTAATCAATCTCAGGACAACAAGGAGTGTTACATGCTGGTGACCAGCGGAATGTGTGAGAAATGCATGTATGGAAGCTGGAATCAAAACAGCCATTTCTGCGGTGATTGCTATATGGTTTTCAAGAGCGAATTCTGTTACGAATGCATTAATCTTGACCATTGCTCCAAGTGCGCTTGGTGCCGAGATTGCGCAGATTCCGTATCACTCTGGTTCTGTGACGATTGCAAGGGGTGTTTGGACTGTTTCGGCTGCGTGGGTTTGAGAAAGAAGCAATATTGCTGGTTTAATGAAAAGCTTAATAAGGAAGAGTATGAAAAAAAATTAAGCGATTTTTCATTTGATAGGAATTCTGTGCGCGAAGCAAAGGAAAAAAGGAACAAACTGCGATTAAAAATTCCAGTGAAATATTACCACGGATCGCAAGTGGAAGATTCCACCGGGGATTATATTGAGAATTGCCAGCGAGCGAAAGAAGTATTTAATTGCAAAGAAAACAAAGACACTGCCTATATGCAAGATGCGTGGCTTGATACTCAAGATTGCATGGATTGTACGGAAATTATAGTAGGTGAGAGATGCTATGAGATACAGGGAGTAGATTCTCCTCACAGATCTATGTTTATCCGCAGCTGCTTCAACACTATCGTGGATTCCTGCTATTGCGATATGTGTTTCAGCACCAGCGACTGCTTCGGCTGTTTCGGATTAGAGAAGGGGAAGTACTGCATATTGAACAAGCAGTACTCAAAAGAAGAATATGCGGAACTGAAAGAGAAAATAATAGAGCATATGCGAAAAACAGGGGAGTGGGGAGAATATTTCCCGGCTGAGGTTTCGCCTTTCGCCTATAATGAATCTATGGCTCAGGACTATTTCCCGCTGACAAAAGAAGAGGCCGTGAAGGCCGGATATTCATGGTATGAGAGGCCTGAGAGAGATTATAAAATCACTCTTGCCGGTGAGAATATGCCGAAAACTATCACAGAAGCAAATGATGGCATTATCAATGAAGTAATAGGGTGTTCTTCACAGAATTCGCCGGAAGAAGCAAAAAATTATCCTCTATGCACCACAGCCTTTAAGATTACCCCGCTTGAACTTTCCTTATACAGGATTCTGAACATTCCGATACCGGACAAATGCTTTTCTTGCAGGCGGCAGGAGCGGTTTTTGCTCCGCAATCCGCGCAGGCTCTGGCACCGTTCTTGCATGTGCCAGAAAGCCGGCCACAGCCACGCTGGCAAATGTTTGAACGAATTTGATACCGCATTCGCCCCCGACCGCCCCGAAACCGTATACTGCGAAGAGTGCTACAACAAGGAAGTGTATTAATTTCGGCAAAACTAAGCAGACTTTGAGGTAGAAAGGTAAGGGCTGAGGGTAACCCTCCGCCCTATAAAAATAATGGGAATAATGGTAAAATAAGATTATATGCCCAGAGGCAATCGAGTACAGATAATCAAATACGCCCCCCCGCCGCCGGAGCTCCCGGTATTTGGCAGGATTGATCCGGCTGAAGTTTCCTTTATAGGGCGTACCAATTACGTGGCCGCGCTTGAAGAGAAGAAATTTATTTTCGGCATCAAGCGAGTAGACCGCAGGCGGCATCTTTATATCATCGGCAAATCCGGAGTTGGGAAGACCAAGCTCATGGAGCTCCTTTTGCGCCAGGACGTGACTTATGGCCACGGCCTGTGCCTTATTGACCCGCACGGAGACGTCATAGAAGCCATGCTGGACTATATCCCCAAAGAGCGCATGGAAGACGTATGCATTATTGATCCGACCGATCTTGAACACCCTGCTTCCTTTAATCCTCTGCAAAACGTGGATCCGATGTTCAAGTTCCAATTGACCCAGGGACTGATAGAAGTCTTTCAAAAGCAGTTCGGAGCCAGTTGGACCCCGCGCTTGGAGCACGTCTTCCGCTTTACCTGCCTCGCGCTTCTGGACTATCCGCATGCCACCATGCGCGGAATGATTTCCATGCTCACGGACCGAAACTACCGCCAGAAAGTGGTGGAATATATCACCGACGATATGGTAAAAAGATTCTTTGCCATTGAATTCGCCGACTGGTCGGAAAAATTCGATACCGACGCCATCATCCCGCTGGTGAACAAGCTCGGACAATTTCTTTCCGATCCGCTTCTGCGCAATATTTTCGGACAGAAGCAGAACAAAATTGATATTCATAAGCTGATGGAAGAAAAGAAAATAATTCTGATCAATCTTTCCAAAGGCCGGCTGGGCGAAGAAAACTCTTCATTCCTTGGGTCCATTTTCCTGACCAAAATCAAGCAAGCTGGAATGGAACGCGCGAGCATACCGGAAGACAAGCGCACCGATTTCTATCTGTACGTGGACGAGTTCCAGAACGTGGTGACCCAGACTTTTGAAAACATTCTGTCGGAAGCGCGCAAATACGGCCTGTGCCTTACCATCGCCCACCAATTCGTGGGGCAGATCATTGAGCGGGTGCATCACGCCGTACTCGGTAATTGCGGGAGCATTATTTCCTTCCGCATCGGCGGCGAGGACGCGGTAAAAATGAAGCCTGAGTTTGCGCCCGTCTTCGACATCAAAGACATGATCAACCTGGCCATTACCGAATTTTTCATAAAAATGACCATAGACGGCGAGTCATACGACCCTTTCTCCGCGGAATCCCTGAAAGTCCTGCCTCCCACCCATCCGTCGTATAGGAATGAGATAGTGGAAGCTTCCAGGCGGAAATACACCATATCCAAAGAAGATGCTGCCAAGCTTATTGCCGAGGAAGAGGCCACCATTATACGCAGCGCCGAGGAAAAGGCCATAATTGAAGGCAAAAAGCCCGGAGAGGCCGTCAAACCAGTCCAGGAAGCCGAGCCTATGATCTAACTTGACCGCAAGCGGGTCGTAAGTATAATAGTTCCACTATGGGAAAAGATTACTACAAAATTTTAGGCGTTGAAAAAAGCGCTTCCAAGGACGATATCAAAAAAGCGTTTTACAAATTGGCGCACAAATACCATCCCGACAAAAAGGGAGGAGATGAGAGCAAGTTTAAAGAAGTGAACGAAGCCTACCAGGTGCTTTCCGATGACCAGAAACGGCAGAATTACGATCAGTTCGGGCCCGGTTTTGAAAACATGCGCCAGGGGCAGGCCGGAGGCCAATACGGGCCGGGAGGCTTCGGCGGTTTTGATTTTTCCGGTTTTCAGAACGCCGGATTCGGCAACGGAGGAGTGGAATTCGACTTTGGCAATTTGAATGACATTTTCGGAGAATTTTTCGGCGGGGGAATGGGACGTCAGAGGGGCGGGAGCAAAAGAGGCAGGGATATTTCCACCGAGATGGAAATTACTTTCAGCGATTCCGTTTTCGGCACTACCAGGAAATTTTTGATGACCAAGACATCCGTCTGTAAAACCTGCCAAGGAACCGGCGGGAAGCCTGGGACCAAGATGGAAACTTGCAAGCATTGCAACGGCCAGGGGAAAATTCACGAAACCAGAAGATCGTTCCTGGGCGCTTTTTCCACTACAAAAGTATGCGAAGATTGCGGCGGCAGCGGCAAAGTCCCGGCGGAAAAATGCTCCGACTGCAAAGGCAGCGGAGTGGTTCGCAATGAAACGGAAATATCCTTGAATATACCGGCCGGAATCCGCGACGGAGAAATGATGCGCCTTTCCGGCATGGGGGAAGCGGTGTCAAAAGGAACACCCGGAGACCTGTATGTAAAAATAAATGTTGCTCCGCATCCGATTTTTAGGCGTGAAGGAAACAATCTTGTAATGAATTTAGATCTGAAGCTTTCCGACGCTCTGCTTGGCACTGAACGGGAGATTGACGCCCTGGACGGAAAGATCAGCGTAAAAGTTCCCGAGGGCGTATCTATAAATGAAATTCTTCGGATAAAGGGCAAGGGAGTCCCCATGGGGGGCAAGAAGCGGGGAGACCTGCTTATTAAGCTTAATATAAACATGCCGAACAAGCTTTCTCGGAAAGAAAAAGAACTGGTGGAAAAACTAAAAGAAGAAGGAATCTAGATTTTTTAAAAGCGGTCTCTGAATTTTTCGGCGATGATGCGGTAGCAGAGTTCGGCTGCGCCGTATTCGGTGAGCACGGTATCAGGCTGTGGGGAAACTTCCACGATATCAGCGCCGATAAGCTCGCATTTTTCCGCTGCTTTCTCAAGCAAATCAAGGCCGTAGTACCAGGCGAGGCCGCCCGGCACCGGCGTGCCGGTGCCGGGCATATAAGCGGGATCAAACCCGTCCACATCTACCGTAATGTATAAATATTTAGTTTTAATTGCGTCCAATATCTTTTCCACCGGAATTCTTTCAAGCTCCCATTCAAAAACGGCGACCTTGTTTTTCGGATCGCTGAAATACTCGTATTCTTCTTTGGAATAGGTGCGGATGCCGGCCTGTACGATTGGAAATCCGAGTCCGCTCGCATGCCTCATCACGGTGGAATGGGCGAGGGAAGACGGGTTCTCGCTGTAATCGCTGTCATCCTGGCGCAAATCGCAGTGCGCGTCTATCTGCAGTATGGTCACGTCTTCAGGCTTGTATTTCTCGGCGAGCGATTGAAAAGCGCCGATGGAAACGGAATGCTCTCCTCCAAGAAGAAAAACAAATTTTTCATTTTTTAAAAGTTCCGAGTACGCCTTTTTGACAACGGCCAGAGTTTCTTCGGGAGAAAGCTTTTCCAAGTCGCCCGCGTTCATTTTGGCAATCTTCACATGTTCATTGACATTTGTCTTGAATTTCCGGCTGAAAAATTCAAGCTGGGTGTCCAGCATCTCCGTTACCTTCTCAGGTCCCTGTGCGGTGCCTTTGTGCGAGGAGGCCGTTTTTTCATACGGGGCTTCCAGGAGCACAACGTCCGCCTCATCAATATTCTCTGTGTTTATTATTCCTTGGGTCATAATTATTATAGCTTGCTTATTTTATATCCCCCTTCTATGTCTTTTACCTCGTAGCCCAACTGTTTTATTTTCTCTCGTAAATCGTCCGACTTTTTAAAGTCCTTGTTCTTGCGGGCAATCTCGCGTTCTTTGGCCAGTTTTGTAATTTCATCCGGCACCTCTTCTTCCTTCAGTTCCGCCAAACCGAGCCCAAGTACCTTATCAAAATCGAGCAAAGTGGAGCGCTTGTTGGCGGGGGAAACTTTCTCGTCCTTCAAAAGATCCCAAACCACCGTAAGCGCTCTGGGCGTATCCAGATCATCCTCAAGGTATTCTTTGAATTTTTGCTTGTATGCCTCGTTGACGGAACCATTATCCTCGCCTAGGTCCAAATATTGTCTATATAGCCGACTGAGGGCCGTTTCCGCGCCTTCCAGGGCATCCCAGGTGAAATTAGCCTTGCTTCTGTAGTGAGCCATTAAAAGCCATAAGCGATAGGCCAGAGGATTTATACCTTTCTCCGATAGATCCCTCAAGGTATAAAAATTCTTAAAGGATTTGGCCATTTTTTTCTTGTCTACCAGGACCCACTCGTTGTGCATCCAGTATTTCACAAAAGGGCTTTTTCCGGTGGCGCCTTCAGATTGGGCGATCTCGTTTTCATGGTGAGGAAACATGTTGTCCACTCCGCCGGTATGAATATCAATCTGCTCGCCCAAGTTCGCCATGGACATAGCCGAACATTCTATATGCCATCCCGGCCTGCCTTTGCCGAGCTTTGTCTCCCAAAACACGTTCCCGTCGCCTTCATCCCACGCTTTCCACAAGGCGAAATCCTGCATGTTGTCTTTTTCATACTCGTCGGATTTTATTCGCCCGGAGGCATTTTCCTTCTGTTCTGCCAGTACCGCGCCCGACAATTTTCCGTAATTTTTGAATTTTCTGATGTCGAAATATATGCTTCCGTCCTCGCTTTTGTATGCCAACCCCTTGTCCAACAGCTTTTGGATTATCTCAACCATTTCCCTTATGAAATCGGTTGCCCTGGTAAATTTTGAGGCGGGGAGAATGTTCATCATTTTTTCATCCTTGTAAAACTCCTCGGTGTAAAACTCGGTAAATTCCTTGAGGGGTTTTCCTTCTTTCTGCGAGTCGCGGATGGTCTTGTCGTCCACGTCGGTCAAGTTCATTATCTGCTTCACTTTGTATCCCTCGTACGTCAAAACTCTCTTAATTATGTCCGCGAAAGTATACGCTCGGTAGTTTCCTATGTGCGGATAGTTGTACACCGTAGGTCCGCAGGTGTACATTCGGACCTCTTTCGGATCGATGGGTTCAAAAACTTCTTTCTTTCTCCCCAGGGTGTTGAAAAATTTAATCGGCATTTTGTTTTTGAAACTCGTCTCGATAAATGGAAACAAGTATGTAGAGCAAGCTTACGGAAAGCGGGCCGATCAGAATGCCTACCGGCCCGAGGAGGGCCGCTCCGCCCAGAACCGAGAATAATATAAGGAATGGCGGAATATTGATGCGATTTCCCACGATGTACGGGTTCAGCAGGTTGTCTATGGTTCCGACTATGATAGTGGACCAGATGGCCAGCCCTATGGCCATGGCCGGGTGCCCTGTGGCCAGAAGATAAATTACGGCGGGAATGGAAACTATGGCGGTACCCAGGGTGGGGGTAAGGGATCCGATTGCCGCCACAACTCCCCACAAGGCGGGGCTGGGAACTCCGAAAATAGTCAAACCGATTCCCATGAGGGTGCCTTGCACCGCGGCTACGAAAAGATACCCAAGAATCACTCCCTTTATGGCATGTGAAAGCTTGTCTATTATTTTAAGGTTGTCCGAGTCCGAAAGGGGGCTTAAGTTTACAATGGACCTTTTCCATTCCGCCCCGTCTTTCAAAAAGTAAAAAACGGCGAGCAGGGTGAGGATAAACGAGAAAATGGTGGAAAGGGTGGTACTGAATATTTCTCCCAGATTATTGGACAATACTCCCACAAGATCGTTCGCTTTCTGGTTCAAATCAAGATTTACTCCATGCGGCAAGACTTCCTGAATAGAGCGATTCAATGAATCTAGGAAAGAAGCTCCTCCGCCGTGCACCAGGCTGCTGTACAGGCTTTGGGACTGGTTGAAAATGATTACGGATAGGCCGAAAAGCGGTCCGCAAATCAGTATGGTAAAAAGAATTACAGTCAGGAGCGAAGAGAGCCAGGACGGAAACTTTACTTTTCGGAACATCTCGTAAACCGGCCGCAGGACCACCGCAAAGCACGCGCCCAGGACAATTACTATCCAGAAGGGCTGGAAGATGAAAAAGGTAAAAATGACGGTTGCCACAAGCAGGCCGAAGAAAAAATACCGTTCAGTGTTTTTCCCGTGCATAAGGAAATTATATAGATAATCTTGCTTTTTTGCAAAGTATAGGGTAATATCCGAAGTATGGAATTCGCGGTCATACAAACGGGCGGAAAACAGTACAAAGTCTCGGAAGGGGACGTTTTTTCTATTGAAAAAATAAAGGCTTCCGCTTCGCCGAAAAACGAGGAATACAAGAAAGGGGACAAAGTGCTGTTTGACAAGGTCCTCTTGGTGGACGACGGAAAGAATACCACTATCGGCACTCCCTATATTGATGGCGCGAAGGTGGAGGCGGAAATTGCGGAAATAGGCCGCACCAGAAAAGTGCTGGTGATGAAATACAAGCAAAAGTCCCGCTATCTGAAACGCAATCAGCACCGCCAGCCGTACTTCAAGGTGAAGATTACTTCTATTAAATAAACATACAAAAAAATCCGGCCAGCCGGATTTTTTTGTATGAGTGCGGTAAATCAGGCGGAATGCCTTTCTTGATAAATATATTTTATTCTCCTCCCGCCCGGCTTTCAGGAAAGACGGGAATAGAGGCTGCCGCCTTCAGCTTGCGCATATGCAGGCGCCTGCCTTCCAATGCAAAACCCAAGGTCAGTATCATCATACATGCTGATAGTCCCAGAAACACAGTTTTCTCTCCGCCGGTAGCGTCAATTATCACTCCCGCAAGAAGCGGTCCAATCATTGTGCCCATATTCATGACGCTGCGCATCAATCCGTCCACTCGGCCGAAGTGCTCCGGGTCGGCATAAACCGTGATCAATTCTTCCTTTCCGACGGATACAAATTCCTGAATAATGCTGATGAGCGTCGCGAAAGTGATAACAAGGAAATATGATTTGTATACGCTCAGCAAGAACAAAAGTACGCTGTATGAAAGCAGGCCGTATATGAAAACCCGCGGCCCCTTTTTGTCGAAAAATTTTCCCCAAAGCAGGCCGAAAAGAAAAGGAACAGTGGTGAATACCCCGAACAGAATTATCACGGTATAACCCGCCCCTTCGGTAAACATTTGTATTGGCAGGAAAAATCCGATTACCGCCCAGCTCATCATCAGGAAAAAATTCAGCACCATGATCATCCGAAGCTCGTAATTCCAAGTCCCGAACTCCTTGAGCACCTCCCGGTAATTCAGCTTTCGCTTGACCGGGACGGTCTTCACTTCTTCTCCTTTCTTCCTCCATTTCCATACAACCCAGAATGAAATCATAACCGTCGGCACTATCATAAACAAAAGCCAAGGTATGGAAAAATATTTCAGCAAAAATATTCCAACCAGAGAAGCGGCTATCCACCAGAAATTGGAGATGCTGTCAAAATATCCGAAAACGGTGGCGAGCTTTGAAGGAGGATTACTGCGCCGGTAATATGCGTCTCGGCCCACTCCGTCCAGGCCGTAGCCGAAGGCGTTGGATACCCGCGCCAGGATGATAAAAAGAGCCAAACCGGTAATGCCGGCAAAAAGATAACTGAAACCGGTGATAATGTATATTGCATATCCGATCAGGATCAAAGTGGATGCCCGAAAACGATCGGCAAGGATTCCGAGAATTGGCATGATTAAAATAAGAGTGAGGTCATAAGACGACTTCAGCAGTCCGGCTTGAGCGTAATTTGCCGAAAAGGAAAAAATAAAAACCGGGATAAGGTTTTCCGCAAAGCCCCAGCCTATCCAGCGGATGGCCGTGGCGGCCGTTAAAACCTTGGCTCCGCGCGATACGTCATCAGTCTTGAACTTCCTTAAAATATGTTCCAGCATTTTCAGCGCTACTGCCTGTTCTTCAGCGCGTTCTTTATTGTATCATTGTCAGAATATTCGAGCTCGGTGCCTGTGGAGAGCCCCCGGCCGAGCGAGGAAATTTTTATGCCGAATTTTTCCGCTGATTCCTTCAGCTCGTTTCTTATGTAAAAATCAGTGTGATCGCCCTGAGGGGAAAGGGAAAAGGCCAGGATTACCTCTTTCAGGGAATTACCCCGTGGGAGGCCTTGCCTCCCACCCGTGGGAGGCAAGGCCTCCCACTTTCTCGACATTCTTTCCTTCAGCTCCTTTATCCGCACGAATTTCGGAGTATCCTTTTCCACTATGGGCACCAGCCCGCCCAGCACGAAATATTTTCCTCCGTAAGTTCCGCTTTTTCGGATGCTTTCAAGGTCCGAATCTTTTTCAACCACCATTAGAAGCTCCGGGTCCGCGTTCGGATCGGAGCACAATTCGCAGATTTCCACGCTCTTTGCGGCGGGGGAACGGCGCGGGTTGTCTGCAAAGAAGCGGAAGCATTCTTTGCAACGCCTTGTTTCCTTTTTTAGTTCGGAAAGCAGTTTGGCGAGGCCTTCCACATAGGCGGGATTTCTGGCCATCAAGAAATACACGAACCTGCGCGCCTGCCGTTCTCCGATTCCCGGAAACTCCTTGAATATTTCTGCCAGCTTGTCCGCGGTGTCCATGATATTAAGGATATCATACCATAAAAATAGGGCCTTGCTTCCTTTCGGAAGCAAGGCCCTCCCTTGCGACGTATTTAAAATTCTTCCAACCCCGCGCCCGCGCTCGGAGCGGCGAACTCGTTCAAATTGCTTTTTTCAATATTCAGGAAAGTGGTGGTCTTCTCGTCAAAATACAACTCTACTTTTCCGGTCGGACCGTTGCGGTGCTTTTCAATCAGGATTTCAGCGATGTTCGTCTTTTCCGATTCGTCCTTGCCGAAGTCCGGGCGATGAATGAACATCACCACGTCCGCATCCTGTTCAATTGATCCGGAATCGCGAAGGTCTGAAAGCCTGGGCTTGCCTCCGCGTGACTCAACCGCTCGAGAAAGCTGGGAAAGGGCGAGCACCGGCACGTCCAGCTCCTTGGCCAGGGCTTTCAGTGAGCGGGAAATATCCGTAACTTGGTTCACCATCGAGTCATAGCTCTTGGAGGTGCTCATGAGCTGGAGATAGTCCACCACGATGAGATCCAGGCCCTTTTCAGCCTTCCAGCGCCTGGCGGCCGCCTTCATTCGGATGATGGAGTTTCCGGCCTGGTCGTCTATGTAAATATTGGATTGGGAAAGCCTATGCATGGCATCTCGGATGCGTCCAAAGTCGCTTTCAATATGCAGATTTTTCCCGGTGCGTATTTTCCAAGCATCCACTCTAGATTCGGCGGAAAGCATACGATCAATCAATTGCTGGGCGGACATTTCCAGAGAGAATATGCCGACGGATTTCTTGTGTATGGTGGCGGCCAGCCGGGCGATGTCCAAGGCCAAAGTGGTTTTTCCCATGGAAGGCCGGGCGGCCAAAATTACCAAATCGGAATTCTGCAGGCCGGAAAGAGTATTGTCTAAATCGCGGAATCCGGTGGAGAGTCCGCGGATATCTCCCTTGTGCTCGTGCAATTTTTCTATGCGCTCAAAGGCTTCCGGCAAGGCATCCTTAATGGTTATGAATTTCTGATTGATAGGGGAGGAAACAATACTGAAAACCTTATGCTCCGCTTCGTCCAGGATCTCGTCCATGTTTCCTCCATTCTCCCCGAATGCTAGTTCGGAAACATAGTCTGCCGCCTCTATGAGTGAACGCAAAATATATTTCTTCTGCACTATTTCCGCATAGTGTCGAACATTAGTGGAGGAGGGAACTCCGTTCACCAGTTCCGCGATGTAAGCGTTTCCGCCGATGTTGTCCAAAACTTTCTGCTCGGAAAGCCGGGCGGAAAGGGAAAGAGTGTCTATCGGTTCGTTCTTCGAAGAAAGGTCCAGCATGGCCTGGTAGATTATCTTGTGTTTCGGCACGTAAAAAGAGTCGGGCGAGAGTACGTCTTCCACTTCAAAAATCGCGTCTTTGCGCAGGAGTATGGAACCCAGAACGGCCTGCTCTGAAGGGATGCTCTGAGGGGGAGTTCTTAGGCCGGGATTGTTGTTTATTGCTCTGGGCATTACGGGCATTCTAGCATGGCGGTATACCGCCCGCCAGGACGAAAAGTGGCTTAATATGTTATTAAAATGTGGAAAAAAAGAGGTCAGAAAGGGTGAATATTCTTCCTTTTCGCTTTCCTCGCCGCCCCAGCGAGGCGGCTCAGGGGTTCGGCCTCGCTCTCTCGCTTGCGCTCGAACCATGCCCGCTCGGCCTCACAACCCGCTCAAAGGAAAATATTCACCCTTTCTTTGAATAGTTGAAAATATGGTATTATATCCGTATGGCAAAAAAGATAGCTTTGTCAGGCGTAAAGCCCACCGGAGCGCCCCATATCGGGAACTATTTCGGCGCGATGAAGCAATTTGTGGAATTGCAGGATGAATATGACTTTTACGCTTTTATCGCCGATTATCACGCCTTGAATTTCATTCAGAACGCCGAGGAAATGAAAGAAAATATTATCGGCGTCCTTTTGGATTATCTTGCCATCGGCCTGGATCCGAAAAAGGTGACTATTTTCAAACAGAGCGATATTTCCGAGCACACGGAGCTTGCTTGGATTTTTGATACCATTACCACTATGCCGTACCTGAAGCGGGCGCATGCTTTCAAAGATGCCGAGGCAAAGAGCAAAGAGATAAGCGTGGGAACGTTCAATTATCCCATGCTAATGGCCGCGGATATTCTTCTTTATGATGCTGACGTAGTGCCTGTAGGATCTGACCAAAAACAGCATGTGGAATATGCCCGGGACACCGCCGAGAAATTTAATCGCATTTTCGGAGAAACATTCAAACTGCCCGAAGCGATGATACTTAAAGACGTGGCAACGGTTCCCGGCACCGACGGTCAAAAAATGTCCAAGAGCTACGGAAATACCATTCCGCTTTTCGCCGAGCCGGACGAGATAAAGAAATGCGTAATGGGCATTGTGACCGATTCCGGAGACGGAATTCCAAAGAATGTTTATGCTATCCACAATCTTTTGCGTCCCGCCAGCGAGCTTCTTCCAATATACGAATCAAAATCCGGCAAGTACAAAGAATTAAAAGAGATGCTAATTGAAGACTTGGAGAATTTCATTGCTCCAATGCGGGAAAAGAGGAAGAAGTTGGCGGAGGATGTTCCCGGCGCTTTAGCAATTCTTAGAGCCGGTGGAGAGAAAGCTAAAAAGACTGCTTCGAATAAAATGACGGAGGTGCGGAAAAGAATCGGAGTTGAGTTATAGACTGCACCTGTTTGTATTATTTTTTCTGGGTACGGGATTTTTTCTGCTGAAAAAATCCCTGAAGTTCTCGCGCCGTCGCGCTCGAAACCCCCTCCAAAAACAATACAAGCAGGTGCAGTCTGCAGGTTTTCCACACCATGGTATTGTCAGAATAAGCAAGCGTTATATAATAAAAGAGCGATGAAATTGGGAGGCATAAAAATTAACAAGCTCGTCAACTTTATCCTCATTAGGAGGGGCTGTTAGTTTTTATACCGAAGAAATTTAAAAAGATATAAAAACGAAAAACAGCCCCGAATAAACCCGGAGCTGTTTTTCCTTAGAAAGGGGAGTGAGAAAAATTTTGAGCCTGATGCATCCGTTTAGAAACCTGAACAGATGCACCAGCCTCGAAAATAAATGTTGAGACTGGGTGGATTAGTTCCATAAAATTAAATATTTTCTAATAAAATTCAAGGAGAGTTCTTATGGATAAGCTAGAAGTTGCTCTAGATTCTTCCTCAGAGGAAGAAGAATGTGAGAAAAATCTTCCTCAGACGGAAGAACAGAAACTTTGTACTGAGAATATGCCTCATATAGCTTGTGATCAACGTGACGGCTATAAGGCGAAGCTAGAATTTTCCTGTGGAACATAATTCCATGAAGGCGAGGAAGAACAAAATTCTTTCTCGCCGTTTTTTTTCATACTAAACTTGCTTGTCTGGGATAATTTTGCTATAAATATAACGTGATCAAAGATACGGCAAAAGCATATAATTTCTTCTTTTGGGCTTTCTTTAAGAAGGAGCTGTTTGCTTTCGTCGTATAAATATGTGAGTTTCTAGAAAATACGAAAGGCGACCGGCTCCGATAAAACGGAGCCGGTTTTCTTTTTGCGGCTGATGAGCGGATTTCCAAAAGGGAATCTCCCCACCAGCCTCAAATAATCAACAAATTTGAGACATGGAGTTTAGTAAATTGAAAACAAAATAAGGAATAAAAATCATGAAAAATTTATCGGCAAGTTTTCTTGCAATAGCCGACTTCATTTTGGACGACAATGAAGAAGGAATAAAGAAATCAATATTTTTTTGTTGTGAAACCCATGTAGGGGTTTCTTTTCAAAATAATGAGGTATTGATAACTTCCGAATTTAACCAATCAATCAGAATTGATATTAAAAAGTTAAATTCATTAATAAGATCGGGAAAATTAAAAAAAATTAAATAAAAAAACACAGCGGAAAGACATATCTTTCCGCTGTTTTTATTTGTGCTAGAATTATGGCTATGAAAGGGAATAGTGAGAAATACAAAAAAGAGCTGGTAGAGGTGCTATATAAAACCGCCAAAAATAAGAAGCTTTTGGAGGATTTTCTGGGAGATATACTTACCCCGGGCGAATTTGAGACGATTGCGTCCCGTTGGCAGATAGTGAAGCGATTGGCAAAAGGGGACAGGCAACAAAACATTGCCAAAGAATTGGGTCTGGGGATTGCCACTGTAACCCGCGGATCCAGGGAAATTAAGGACAAAAAAGGCGGATTCCGCAAGGTACTGAAGCTATTAAAGCTTATCTAAAAAGTAAACATTTGTCCCGGCCTAGAGTTATCCACAGCCGGACAGGGAAGGGGCTTGACTCACATATGTCATTATACTACTATACTAGTATAATGATATTAAGAAATTCACAAACAGAAATGAGCTGGTGGCGCGAAATGTGCTCTTCTTTTTCGCGCCTTTTCTGATATCTTAACTGATTCCGAATGAATGATATCTATAAATAAAAAACGGCGCGGAAAGCGCCGTTTTTTATTTATCATCTTAACTTTAAATTTATGCCTATATATTTTTTAGATCAAAAAGAACTTCCCACCCATTACTACAACATAATCCCGGACTTGCCGGAGCCTCTTTCTCCTCCGCTTAATCCCAAGACCAAAAAGCCGGTAACACCAGAAGATCTTTCTCCAATCTTTCCCGCCGAGCTTATCAAGCAGGAAATGTCGCCGGAGAGATTCATTGAGATTCCAGGGCCGGTCAGGGAAGCATACAAGCTTTTTCGGCCCTCTCCGCTCATCCGGGCGAAGAGGCTGGAAAAGGAGCTGAATACCCCCGCCAAGATTTACTACAAATATGAAGGGGTAAGCCCTTCCGGCAGCCACAAAACGAACACCGCTCTGGCCCAGGCGTATTACAACAAGCAGGCCGGTGTAAAAAGGCTGGCTACCGAAACCGGCGCCGGCCAGTGGGGATCGGCCTTGAGTTTTGCTTGCGACTACTTCGGTTTGGATTGCAGCGTCTATATGGTGCGGGTCAGCTTTGATCAGAAGCCGTACAGGAAAACAATGATGAAAATATACGGCGCGGATTGCGTTGCCAGTCCGTCAGAAAAAACTGAGACCGGGAAAAAACTGTTGAAAGAAAATCCGGATTCCCCGGGAAGCCTGGGAATGGCCATAGCAGAGGCCGTAGAAGACGCGGCTACCCATGCCGATACGAACTATTCTTTGGGATCAGTGCTAAACCACGTGCTTCTGCACCAGACCGTTATCGGCCAAGAGGCGAAAAAACAGATGGAAATGGCCGGCGACTATCCAGATATCGTTATCGGATGCCACGGAGGAGGATCCAATTTTGCCGGCTTGGCGTTCCCTTTCCTTGCGGACAAGCTTTCCGGGAAAAAGCCGAATCTGCGAGCCATTGCTGCGGAACCAAAATCTTGCCCCACGCTCACGAAAGGGAAATATGAATATGATTACGGAGACTCGGTTGGACTTACGCCATACTTATTGATGTACACTCTCGGACACGAGTTTATGCCCCCTCCCATTCATGCCGGAGGACTGCGCTACCACGGAGCGTCCCCGATAGTCAGCCAGTTGGTAAAAAAGAAAGTGGTAGAAGCGGTAGCTCTTGAGCAGAAAGGAGTTTTTGAAGCTGCGGTAAGATTCGCCAGAAATCAGGGAATAGTGCCGGCACCGGAATCCGCTCATGCCATCAAGGCGGTGTTTGATGAAGCTGAAAAATGTCGTAAATCCGGCGAATCAAAAACGATCCTTTTCAATCTGAGCGGACACGGGCATTTTGACATGTCCGCTTATGAACAATATTTAAAGGGGGAAATTAAATAATAGTTCTTTCATTAAAGTATGAAGGAGGTGAAAATCATGCTTACAGGCGGTGGTTGGGAAGAATGAAAAATGCGCACGAGCGCATCGAAATTAAAAATGGCGGAAATGGAAAATCCATTCCGCTATTTTTTGCACCCCATTAACCTTTGTGCTAGAATTCGGATATCAATGCCACATGCCAAGCACTTGAGCGTGAATCCGTATCCCTTGAAGCTCTACGCCACCCCCAGCGGAACTCATTGTGCCCTGGCGAAAAGAGTAGCCAAACTGCTGGATACCGAGCTTTCTCCAGTTTCCTATAAGCTTTTTAAGAACGGCGAATTTCTCATTCACCATGCCGAGTCGGTGCGAGACAGGGACGTATATGTGATCGGCCAGCCGCGCTTCGGAAGCAAGGAAGAGCTTGCCTATGACCTGGATGAAATCACTTCCTTAGTTTTTGCCCTAAAGCAGGGAGAACCGGCGCGCGTTACGGTGATCATGCCGTCTTTGCCGTATGCTCGCCAGGACAGGGCCAGCAACCACCGCGAACCTGTGCTTTCGCAGAAAATTCCCATGCAACTGCAAATGGCCGGAGCATACCGGCTAGTGGTGCTTAAATTGCACAATCCGTCCAGCTACAACGCTCATCCGCTTTCCATTCCGATTGTGGACGCGGATACCACTGATTTGATAGTGGAACACATAAAAAGCAAGAAGTTTGATTTGAAGAAGCTGATGATTGTGGCGCCGGATCTTGGCGCGGCCGGATCAGCCAGGAAAATTGCGGGAGAGCTCGGCATTCCCGGGAACATCGTGATTTTGAACAAATTGCGCGATCATAAAAAAGCGAACCAAAATAAAATTATGGAAGTGATAGGTGATCCTGCAGGGTACGATTGCGTGGTTCCGGACGACATCGCCGATACTTGCGGAACCGCGGTAAATTGTTTCAAAGCGCTTAAAGACAACGGAGCAAAGAAAGTGTATTTGGCGGCTACTCACGCAATTCTTTCCGGCGAAGCGGTAAAAAATTTAAACAGCGTGGCGTTTTCGGGAGTATGGTTTACCGACTCGTGCCTTTCTGAAGAGAGCAAAAAGAGAGTGAAAAAACTGGAGGTGATTTCCACCGGCAAGCTCATTGCTCAGCTCATAGACAACCTGCACAACGGCAAATCTGTGACGGCCCTGTGGCACAGTGGAAAATAGCTGAATAGCATAAAGGACGGAAGACAGCGGATACGACGGAGGGTTACCCTCCGCCCTAGACAGGCATAAATGAGGTGTGCTATGCTTTAAACACAGCCAATGATCCGGCAAACACCGGGGAGGCGAGGGAGGAAAGCTCAATGGCAAGTAGAACCCTCCGGGAGGCCCCGTCAGAGCCTAAATGAGAACAAAGTAGGGTGGCACCGCGACAAACATCGCCCCTGCAAATTTATCAGCATAGATAAGTTTGGAGAGGCGATTTTTGTTTCTCCCGCAAATATTATGAAAAACAGAATTTACATAAATGATCTAAGCTCTATGGCAGGGAAAGAGGCGGTAATTGCCGGCTGGGTAAGTGTCAGGCGAGACCAAGGGAAAATGGTTTTCTTTGATATGCGGGACATGACTGGCATGGTGCAATGCGTGGTGCTTCCTTCGCATGCTGAAGCGATTGAAAAGGCCAAAGAAGTCAGATCCGAGTGGGTGCTCAAGGTAACCGGCGCTATAAATAAACGTCCAGAGAAGAATGTAAAGAAAGATGCGCTGAACGGAGATATAGAAATGGAAGTGACGGGGATAGAAGTACTGAATAAATCCGAACCTATGCCCTTTGATATTTCCGTTGATACGGGAGAAATAAACGAAGATGCGCGCCTGAAATATCGCTATTTGGATTTGCGTTCGGAGCGAATGCAGAAAAATATCCGCATGCGCAGCCGATTCGTAGAACTGGCAAGAAAATTTCTTTTCAGCAAAATGTTTGTCGAGATAGAAACGCCCCTGCTTACTGAATCTACCCCGGAAGGCTCTCGTGATTTTGTCGTGCCGTCTAGATTAAATCCGGGCAATTTTTACGCATTGCCTCAGTCGCCCCAGCAGTACAAACAGCTGTTAATGGTTGCGGGCATGGAAAGATATTTTCAAATTGCGCGCGCTCTGAGAGACGAAGACTTGCGGGCTGATCGCGGTTTTGAGCATACCCAAGTGGACATTGAGATGTCTTTTGTGGACATGAATGAGGTTATGGATACGGTGGAAGAAATGATGGTAACAGTGGTGGAGGAAATGGGATTCAAAATAAAAGAAAAGCCGTTTCCGCGGATCTCATATAAGGAAGCAATGGAAAAATATGGAGGCGACAAGTTTGATCTTCGAACAGAGGAAGAAAAAAAGAACGGAGTACTGGCTTATGCCTGGGTTGTAAACTTTCCGTTCTTTGAAAAAACCGATGAGGGAAAATGGACGTTCACGCACAATCCGTTTTCTATGCCGATACCCGAACATGTGGAATGGCTGAAAAAAGGAGAGCACATAGAAGATATCCTTACCACTCAATATGACCTGGTCTGCAATGGCTATGAATCCGGCGGAGGATCTGTTCGCGCTCATGATCCGGAAATATTAAAAGCCACCTACAAAGTTATGGGATTTTCAGAGGAAGAAATACAAGACAGGATAGGACATATGCTTGAAGCATTCAAATACGGCGCTCCTCCGCATGGAGGTATTGCCCTTGGCGTAGAAAGAAACCTCATGAATCTGACCGGCGAATCTTATTTGCGCGAGGTAGTGGCGTTTCCAATGACCAGGGGGGGAAAAACCGCAGTCATGAATGCGCCAAAGCCCCTTGAAGAAAAACAGCTCAAAGAGCTTGGAATAAAAATAGAGAAAAAGGACGACAAAAAATGACCTGCAAAATTTCCGGAAAAGTATTGAAAGGGAAGAGATACGGCAGGACCATCGGCTTCCCGACCATAAACCTTGACCGGAAGCGGTTTTCCCGCATGAAAGAAAAGCCGCGCGAGGGCGTATATAGAGGCAAGGCGGTGATGGGAGGGAAGACTTACCGTGCGGGAATAGTCATCGGGCCGAAGGATTCACGAGGATTGTCCAGACTGGAAGCGCACCTTATCGGATTTCGCGGAAACGCTTACGGAAGAAACGCAACGATCATGCCGGAAAAATTTATTCGAAAATTCCAAAAATACAAAAGCGAAAAGGACTTAATTGAACAGATAAAACAAGATCTGAAAAAATGCTGAAAACTCTGAAAAAAATCGGAGGGCCCGCGCTCATAATCATAGCGGCCCTTCTTTGGGCGTTCGACGGAGTGATCCGCCGATTTCTTTACGCTCTTCCGCCTATTACCATCATCTCTTTTGAACATCTGATCGGGCTTGTGATCCTGGCGCCTTTCGCTTGGAAAGCGGCCATAAAGACCAGGCTGGGGAAAAAGGAATGGTTTTTGGTAGCGCTTATCGCGGTATTGTCAGGGCTTTTAGGAACTCTCTGGTTTACCACCGCGCTTTTGAAAACAAATTATATATCCTTTTCCGTAGTGTTTCTTTTGCAGAAGCTCCAGCCGCTTTTTGCCATAGGCTCGGCCGCTATTTTTCTTCATGAAAAAATGCATAAGAGATACATTACTTGGGCGGCGCTGGCGCTTGTATCCGCATACTTCGTAACCTTCCCGAACGGATTGGTAAATTTCGCAACAGGAGAGGGGACAGTGATTGCCGCGCTTTACGCTCTCGGAGCCGCATTCGCCTGGGGGACTTCCACCACTTTTTCCAAAATGCTTTTGAACAAGATCAGTTCGCAGGCAAGCACTTTTTTTAGATTCCTTATCACCGTTATCGTGGCATTTCCTTTCATATTCATTTCCGGCAACAGTTCGTCCATTGGCATCATTACTCCGAGCCAGATCGGGCTCTTCGCCCTGATCGCGGTGTCTACCGGCATGGTGGCCATTCTCATATACTACAAAGGGCTTTCGAAAGTCTCGGTACACGTGTCCACTATTTTAGAGCTCACTTTTCCTTTCGTGGCCATTCTGATAGATATGGTCATGTACCACAATTTCCTTACTTGGCCTCAATGGATAGCTTCCATCCTCCTGGTAGGCAGTATCTATGAAATTGCCCGTCTGCGGGAGAAGGGCAGTATGGATGGCTCTCCGGAAATTTCTTCCTAATTTAAGCGCTAATGTCCGGGACATATTCGGCCGGCGACGGAAGTGTTGTATAATTCAACAATGGAAAATTTACAAAAAGAAGAAGGGAACCGCTTTTCAAAATTAAAAGTGCATCCAGACGTGGTGAAGCTCGGGTTTGTGAGCTTTTTGACTGATGTGAGTTCGGAAGCGATTTTTTCCGTTTTTTCCGTGTTTCTGACAGTCGTGGTGGGGGCTACGGCGGCGGTACTTGGAGTGATTGAGGGCCTGGCAGATTTTTCCGCTTCCTCTTTGGATTATCTTTCAGGATGGCTCTCCGATAAAACAGGAAAAAGGAAACCCTTGGCGCTTCTTGGCTACAGTTTTTCCGCGCTTTCAAAGTTTTTTCTGATTATCGCAAGCACTGTGGCTTCCTTGGCGGTTTTTCGAGTGGTGGAGCGCCTGGGCAAGAGTTTCCGCGGGCCGGCCAGAGACGCATGGCTTGCGGATGTGGCTTCCCAAGGCAATCGCGGATATTCCTTTGGAGTGCACAAGGCAATGGACAAAGCCGGAGCCGTGCTCGGGCCCATCCTTGCATTTTTTCTTCTGAAGAGTCTTGGCCAAAATATGCGCGCTTTTCAACTGCTTTTTACCTATGCGGCAATAGTGGCGGTTTTGGCCGTGGCAGTGCTTGCCTTGGTGAAAGGAAAGCCCGGCGCTCCTCATGCGCGCGACAATCCTTTCAAGTCGTGGAAACTTCTTGCTCCCGGCTTTCGCTTCTATATGCTTCCGGCTCTGATATTTTCACTGGCGTATTTCAGCTTCAGCTTTCTCTTATTGAAAGCGTACGACGTGGGTTTTTCCATCGCTGATGTTGTTTTGTTATATGCTCTCTTTAATCTTGCCTTCGTGGTTTTCTCTGCGCCTCTTGGCGCGCTTGGAGACAAGATCGGCCGTACTCGCATAATCATGCTGGAATATGTGCTCTACGCGCTCATGTCCGCCGGATTTGTTTTTGCCACCGCTCAATGGGAAGTAATCATTCTTTTCATTGTGTTCGGAGTTTTCTACAGTATTGACGAGGCTCAGAGCAAAGCGTTCATTGCCGACATAGAACCGGAGCGCCGGGGCAGCGCCATCGGATTGTATAATTTTCTTACCGGACTGGTGTATGTGCCGGCCTCGGTAGTTGCCGGATTTTTGTGGATTCAGAATCCTTCTTACGCTTTCATTTTTGCCTTTGTCATTGCCGTTCTGGCGCTGCTTACTTTCTTTTCTTTCAGGAAAAAGTTTTATGTTAAAATAGCGCAATGAACGATCTGCTGAAGAAAAAATGCGTGCCGTGCGAAGGGGGAATGGCGCCTCTATCGCGCGAGCAAGCCGAGGAATATCTGGCCAAGGTTTCCGGCTGGAAGCTTTCAGGTGACGGCAAACAGATTTCCAAAGAATACAAATTCAAGGATTTCATCGGCTCAGTGAATTTTGTGGATAATATCGCGGGAATCGCCGAAGAGGAAGGGCATCATCCGGATATACATATTTTTTACAACAAAGTACGGCTGGATCTTTCCACTCATTCGATCGGCGGACTTTCCGAGAACGATTTTATCTTGGCCGCCAAAATTGACGCTGGCAAATGAATCAGGGCGGAGGGTTACCCTCCGCCCCGGTTCGATGTCCCATATTTTACATGCCAAGAGCGAAAGGCAAAAGCGCCATGCGGATATACAGGCCGTTTTGAGCCTGGCGGAAGTAGGCGGCGCGGGGGTCGTTGTCCACCTCCGGCTCAATTTCATTGATCTTGGGCAGGGGATGCATAATGATTGATTTTTCTCCGAGGTGCTTCAGATCTTCCTTTTTAAGGATGAAAAGATTTTTCACTTTGTCGTATGCTTCAATGCTCGGGAATCTTTCTTTTTGCACCCGAGTCATATAAAGCACATCCGCCCCGGGCATGCCTTCGTTCAACGAGCTCATCTCTTTGAGTTGCGCGCCTTTTTCTTTCAACTCTTTTAGATATTCAGCGGGCAAGGCAAGTTCCTTCGGAGAAATGAAATGAAAAGCATTGTTCGGATACATCAAAAGAAGCGGTACCAGCGAGTGCAATGTTCTGCTATGGGTAAGATCTCCGCCGAAAGCGATCGTCAGATTGTCCAGCCGGCCAAACTCTTTCTTTATCGTATATAAATCAAGCAAGGCC
>JAKAKW010000006.1 GCA_021824345.1 bacterium | reverse complement strand
CTAACATTCATAGGTAAAATCAACCGAATAACGGAAGAAGATGGACACAGAAATACTGGAAAATTCATACAAAGTCAAGACCCCCGTTTTCGAGGGGCCTTTCGGTTTACTGCTGTCTCTGGTGGAGGAGCGGAAGCTTTTCATAAACGACCTGTCTTTGTCCAAAGTGACCGAGGACTATTTGAAATACATAAATGCCCTGGAAAAGGCGAATCATGCCGAAGTGTCGAGTTTTATGGTAGTGGCGGCCACGCTGATCCTGATAAAATCAAAATCCCTTCTGCCCAATCTTGATCTTTCAAGCGAGGAAGAAACCGATATCAAAAATCTGCAAGACCGGCTGAAGCTTTTTGAAATGTATGCCCGTCTCGGCGCGGAAATAAAGCTCATGTTCGGCAAGAGAATGATTTTTCCTCCGGAGGAGCGCAAGCAGGCAAGCGTTGTTTTTCTGCCGGACGAGCAGATTACAAAAGAGAGCATGATGGCCTTGGCGGGCGAAGTCCTGGGCCGAATGCCCAAGAAGGAATTTTTGCCGGAAGTCGAAGTGAAAAAAGTGGTGAGCATTGAAGAAATGATAGAGAATCTCGCGGGCAGGATACAGAATGCGATTCGCATGAGCTTCAAAGATTTTGCCGGCGGAGCCAAAAACAAGGAGGAAAAAGTCACGGTGATCGTTTCCTTCCTGGCGATGCTTGAAATGGTGCGCCAGGGAATCCTGGATGCTTTGCAGGAAAACAATTTTGAGGATATTATCATAGAAAAAACAGCGGAATGAATATAGAACAAAAAATTGAAGCGGTGCTTTTTTGGAAAGGGGAGCCGGTGTCGCGCAAGCGGCTCGGAGAGATTTTGAATGCGGGCCAGACGGAACTCAACGAAGGGATTGAAAAGCTGAAAGCGTCCCTTGCCGGCAGGGGAATGGTGCTTTTGGAAAAAGACAACGACGTGGCCCTCGGAACTCCGCCGGAGCTGTCTTCCCTTTTTGAAAAATTGCAGAAGGAGGAGCTCCACAAGGATTTATCCAAAGCGTCGCTGGAAACGCTTTCCATCCTTCTTTACAAAAACGGGGCGACTCGCGCCGAGATTGATTACGTGCGCGGAGTAAACTCCAGTTTCATCCTCCGGGCGCTTTCCGTGCGCGGCTTGGTGGAAAAGATAACGGATCCTAATGACAGCCGGCGGTATGTTTACAGGCCGACATTCGAGCTTCTTTCATATCTCGGAGTGAAATCGGTAGAGGAACTGCCGGGCTATGCGGAAACCCTCGCCCTATTGAATCAGGCCGGGGAAAACATGAAAGAGGAAGAAAAGAAGGAAGAGAAGGAAAATACAGAAAATATTACTGCCGGATCTGAAAGCGATGAAGGCAGCTCATAAAAAAGAACTGGCGGCGGTATTCATCGCGGTGGCTGTATTTGCGGCCTTTTTCCTATATGGCACATGGCAGAATGACAGGCAATCGCAGAGGGAAGAACAAGTGAAAGACAAAAGGCTTGCGCTCATAGCGCAGAAGCTGGACAGCCTGAACATTCTGGCCAAAGCCGTGGCCGTCTATGACGCTTCAACCAACGAGGAATTGTACAGCCGAAACGCCACCGTTCCCTTGCCCTTGGCGTCACTGACAAAGATCATGACCGTACTGGTTGCGCTTAACGATTACGGGCGCGACGGGGAAATAACCATTTCTCGCGCCGCCGTGAATCGGGAGGGGAATTACGGCCTTCTTGTGGGCGAAAAATGGAGAGTGGAAGATTTGGCGAAGCTTACCCTTGTCGTTTCTTCCAACGACGGAGCTTATGCGCTTGCTGACGACCAGTTAAAGGAATTTCTGAATAAAATGAATGACAAGGCAAGAGCCATAGGACTCTCCAGCGCTGTTTTTTTGGACCCCACCGGCCTTGATATTGACAACAAGGCCACAGGCGAACCCGTGGGCGCGGGGTCCTACGCTTCGGCGCGGGACATGAACGTCTTGGCCTTGTTCGCTCTTCGAGACTATCCCGATATTTTCAGCGCCACAGTCCTGCCGGATATTACTGTAAAATCTTTGTCGGGTTTTACTCATACAGTCAAAAATACGGACGAGGATATAGGCAAAATACCGAATCTTTTATTTTCCAAAACCGGCAATACGGACATGGCCGGCGGAAATCTTACCATAATTTTCAAGAACGCTTTGGGGCATGAGATAGCGATAACCGTTCTTGGCTCAACCTATGAAGGGAGATTTACCGATATGGAAAAGATTGTAAATGCGTTGTACGGTATGAACTGAGAACAATATTCTAGTGCGGAGAGGGCGGGGGTTGCCCTCCGCCCTAGAATATTTGTGAAGGAGTGGTAATATAAATGACATGCAGGCGGAAACTAAAACTTGTCAAAACTGCAAGGAGGACTTCACGATTGATCCGGATGATTTCGGCTTTTACGAAAAAATGAAAGTGCCTCCGCCGACGTTTTGCTCTGCATGCAGATTGCAGAGGCGGATGGCCGTTCGAAACGAGCGGAATTTTTATAAGAGAAAATGCGAGCTTTGCGGGAAACAAGTTATTTCCATGTATGCAGAAGGTTCGCATTTTCCCATTTATTGCAGTCAATGCTGGTGGGGCGACAAGTGGGATCCGGCCAGTTTTGGCAAAGAATATGATTTTTCCAAACCGTTTTTTGCGCAGTTCCAAGAACTTTTAAATGTGATTCCCAGGCCGAACCTTCGCAACACAAATACAAAAAACAGCGATTATTGCAATTATGTAGCGGACGGCAAGAATTGTTATTTATGCTTCGGTTCCATCGAGGTGGAGGATTGCATGTACGGCTGTCCGTATGAATCTAAATTTTGCGTGGATACTTACCTTGCGCGGGAATCGGAATATTGCTACGAATGCATAGATTGCGAAAAGCTTTCAAGGTGCTCGTTTTGCCAGGAGTGCACCGCTTCCTATGAACTCCTGCATTGCTATGATTGCAAGAATTGTCATGACTGCATTGGATGCGCCGGCTTGCGGAACAAGGAATATCATATTTTCAATCAGGCATACTCAAAGGATGATTTCCAAAAAGAAAAAGAAAAGTTTCTTGCAAAGGGATATGAGGGGCTATTGTATATACAGAAAAAATTTGAAAAAGTGAAAGCGGAAACGCCGCATCGTTTTGCCACCACTATACAATGCAAGGATGTTTCCGGGGATCATATCGTAGAATCCAAAAATACAAAAAACTGTTTTGATGTCAAGGAGGCGGAGGATACCCGTTACAGCGTGCGATTGATTCATGCTAAGGATGTTTATGACAGCAACTACTGCGAGTATCTGGAAATGTGCTATGACTATCTGGGTTTTTGGAAAGTGCAAAGAAGCATGTTTTCAAACACTTGCGGAGAAGGATCGGATCTGACTTATTGCGATTTTTGTTCGGGATCCTCAAACCTTTTCGGATGCATTGCATTAAGAGGCAAGCAATACTGCATATTTAACAAGCAGTATTCCAAAGAGGAATACAACTCGCTTCTTCCGAAAATCATCAAGCAAATGAATGATATGCCGTATAAGGACAAAAACGGAAGAATGTACAAATACGGCGAGTATTTCCCGGTAGAACTTTCTCCTTTCTGCTATAACGAATCAGTAGCTGCGGAGTTTTTTCCGCTTTCCAAAGAGGAGGCGGTTGCCCGGGGATATTCTTGGAAGGAAAAGGATGACAGGAATTATGCCATCGACATCAAATCCTCGGACATACCTTCTCGCATTGAAGATGCTGATGATTCCATTGTCGGCAAAGTAGTCGAGTGCGAACATCATGATATTGGAGAACACCCTGCAAAGTGCGGGGCCGGCTGTACCGAAGCGTTTAAAATCATTCCCGAAGAACTCGCCTTTTATCGCCGGATGAATCTTCCTCTTCCGCATCTTTGCCCGAATTGCCGGCATTACGAGCGCCTGGCTAAGCGCAACCCATTCAAGCTCTGGCACCGCCAATGCATGTGCGGAGAGGGAAGTCACGGACACGATGGCCGGTGCAAAAAAGAATTTGAAACAAGCTACGCGCCGGAGCGGCCGGAAATGGTATATTGCGAGGAATGCTATCAAAAAGAAGTTTACTGATTCGATTCCATGTTGTATAGTTTGTAGATGAGAGCGGAGAAAAAAAACTGCCAGAACTGCAAGGAGGACTTCACGATTGATCCGGAAGATTTCGGCTTTTACGAAAAAATGAAAGTGCCTCCTCCGACTTTTTGTCCGGATTGCCGGGCGCAGAGGCGGTATATTTGGCGCAATGAACGTACCATGTACAAGCGCAAATGCGACAAATGCGGCGCTTCATTCATCGCCTTATATCCCGAGGATTCTCCATATACCATATATTGCAAAGATTGCTGGTATGGAGACGGCTGGGACCCTATGTCCTATGGGGCAGAATATGATTCAGGCAGGAATTTTTTTGAGCAATTTAAGGAACTCCAGCAGAAGGTTCCGCGTTTGGGAATATGGACGGTGCAGTGCCACAATTCTCCATATACAAACCAATCATACAGCAACAAAAATTGCTATTTATGTTTCGCCATCCGAGATTCGGAAGACTGCACGAACATTTCCTACGCGGTAAAAATGAAAAAAAGCATTGATGGAGAATACGTCCACTATTCTGAAAATCTGTACGAATGTTTCAATGTGGAAAAATCCTACAACTCCCGTTATGCGGAAGAATCGGAAGCGGCGATAGACTGCGCCTTCGTTTCCGATTGCCGAAATATCCAGAATTCATGCGGAGTGGTCAATCAGCGCGGAAGCTCGGACATATTTTTTGGTGAAAAGCTTTCCAAGGATGAATTTAAAAAAAGAATGAGCGCGCTGGACCTGGGCGATCGAAAGACGGTGGACGAGCTCTCGCAGAAGTTTGAGAAAATGAAAAAAGAGGCTCCGCATAAATACGCCAAGCTGATCAACTGCCGCAATTCCACCGGAGACCATCTGGAAAACGCCAGGAACTGCAAAGCTGTTTTTGACGGATACGATTTGGAAAACGCAAGATATTCGGTATGGGTGTTTTCTTCAAAGGAGATTCATGACGCCTACGGCATGGGTTCCAGCGAATTTATTTACGAATCCATCGGGCCGGAAGAAGTTTCCAATATTAAATTTTCCAGCGTGGTGGACGGTTCCAACAACCTGGAATATTGCGAAATGTGCAAGAGCTCGGCCTTTCTTTTCGGCTGCGAAGGATTACAGAGCAAAAAATATTGCATCTTAAACAAACAGTACTCAAAAGAAGATTATGAAAGCCTGAAGGAAAGCATAGTCATGGATATGAGTAAAAATCCATACGTAGACGGGAAGGGGAGAGTGTTTTCCTACGGGGAGTTTTTCCCGTACGATCTCGCTCCTTATGCCTACAATGAAACTATCGCCCAGCGATTTTATCCCTTAGACCATGAGAAAGCGAAAGAAGCCGGCTTGCATTGGAAAGAACAGGGAGAGCGCAATTACAGTATCACCATGAAGAATGAAGATATTCCTTCGAACATTAAAGATGTCGGCGATGCCATATTGAATGAGGTTATAGAATGCGCGCATGCGGGAAAGTGCGCGCATGGCTGTACATCGGCTTTTAAAATCACCCAGGCCGAGCTCGGGTTCTATCGTGGAAACGCAATACCACTGCCTGCGATGTGCCCGAATTGCCGGTGTTATTCCCGTCTGGAAAAGAAAAATCCTTTAAAGCTTTTTCACCGCAAATGCATGCGCGAAGGATGCCTGAACGAATTTGAAACCACATATCCGCCGGAAAATCCGGAGACAATTTATTGCGAGGAATGCTACAACAAGGAAGTGTATTAGTCATGCAAAGCGAAACACGACAATGCGGGAACTGCAAACAGGATTTCATCATAGAGCCGGATGATTTCGGGTTTTACAAGAAAATCGGCGTGCCTCCGCCGACTTTTTGTCCGGAGTGCCGGAGGTTGAGGCGTTGGGCTTGGAGAAACAATATGTCGCTTTACAATCGCAAATGCGAGCTATGCGGGAAATCCGTTATTTCCATTTATTCTTCAGAATCTGGTATTATCGTTTATTGCAATAAATGTTGGTGGAGCGATAAATGGAATCCGAAGAGTTACGGCCGCGATTATGATTTTTCTAAGCCGTTTTTCGCCCAATTTGCTGCGTTAATGAAATCAGTGCCGCACATGGCCATTGTGAATGATGACGGCATTGCCAGCTTGAATTGCGAATATACCCACGATTGGTGGTTTTCAAAAAATTGTTACATGTGTTTTTCGGGATGGCACACGGAGAATACCATGTACAGCTTTTATCTGTTAGCCGGCAGAGATCTGGTGGATTGCATGAATATAAGATCAAAAAGCGAACAGTTGTATGAAAGCATTACCACCAGCTTATCGTACAGGGCAAAATATTCCCAGTATTGCCTGAACCTAATCGATTCGCAATTCACTTATGATTGCTGGAATTGTTCCAACTGTTTCCTTTGCGCCGGGCTTCGTGGCAAGAAGTTTCATTTCAAGAATAAGCAATATTCCGAGGAAGAGTATGAAAAAATATTAAAAGATTACAGGCTGGATACCTATTCCGGAATGGAAAAGGCGGAAAATGAATACAAAAATCTAATATTGAAATATCCCCGCAAACACGCCGATAATTTTCACAATACTGACAACGTCATCGGAGACATTATTTCGTATTCCAAAAACGTGAAAAGCTGTTTTGTCGGAAAAAACCTTGAGAACTGCAGATATGGCGAATATACAGGCGGAGTCAACGACCCTGTGAAGGATTCTTTCGATGTGACCATGACCGGCGGCGCGTCGGAATGTTATGAGTGCGTCACTGGGGATCATTCTCAGATGAATTTTTTCGGCCTTTTTTCCGTAAAAAGCCAGGATGTGCGATATTGCCACCATTGCCATAATTGCAAACACTGCTTCGGCTGCGTAGGGCTTCGTGATTCGAATTACAGTATTTTTAATAAGCAGTATTCCAAGGAAGAGTACGAGCAGTTGGTGAGAAAAATTATTGAGCAGATGGAAGCAATGCCATACGTAGACAAAGCCGGGATCAAATATAAGTACGGCGAATATTTTCCGATCGAGCTTTCATATTTCGGATATAATGAGAGTTGCGCAATGGAGCAATTGCCTATTTCTAGAGAGGAGGCGCGCGAAAAAGGATATAATTGGCAAGAAGGCGTTCAGCACACATTAGGCAAGGAAACGATCAAACCTAAAAACATTCCTGAAAGCATTAACGATATAACCGATGCAATTCTAGATGAAGTTCTTGCTTGCGTTGATTGCAAGAGAAATTACAAAATCGCGAAAAATGAGCTAGCTTTTTACCGAAAAATGGAAATACCTCTGCCCAGAAGGTGCTTCTGGTGCAGGCATAATTCTCGTTTGAAACGCCGCAACCCCATGAAGCTCTGGCATCGCCAATGCATGTGCGAGAAGGGGAGCCATGGCCACGCCGGCCGGTGCCAAAATGAATTTGAGACGAGTTACGCGCCGGAGCGGCCGGAAATCATCTACTGCAAGGATTGTTACAACAAGGAAGTGTATTAGCCTCCATTTTGCATTTAGTGCGGTCCCTAGCGTGCGAAACGCTACTATTTAGGCATATATTGTTGTATAATAGCCCAATATGATATTGGATTTGGTGAAAGTTTTCGCTCCAACAGTACTGGCCTTCTTTTTCGGTCTTTTCATAACTCCTTTTGCCACTCATTTTTTCTTCAAGCATCAAATGTGGAGGAAGCATTCGCGGGACGAGACGGTGGCAAATGATGATTTCAAGAAAATACATAACGGAACAGAGGAATTAAAAACGCCCAGGATAGGCGGGACAATCGTCTGGATTTCCGCGCTTTCCGCAACCTTGCTTTTTTATCTTTTTTCCGTTGTTTTTCCATCCGATACCTCGGAAAAACTTAACTTCCTCAGCAGGAATCAGACCCTTATTCCTTTTTTCACTCTTTTTCTCGGCTCGCTTATAGGACTATGGGATGATTTGATTCAAATTTATGATAAAGGAAAGTTTTCGCGCGATAATGTTACCTGGAGAAAATGGAAGGCGCTGATGGTGGCGGCAATGGCTTTGCTCATCGGTTGTTGGTTTTACTATAAGCTTGGAATGGTTTCCATTCACATTCCGTTTGGCGGAGAAATTTACCTCGGGATTTTCATAATTCCCGCCTTTATCGTCGTGGCGCTGGCCACATTTTCCGGAGGAGTGATAGACGGACTGGACGGGCTTTCCGGCGGAGTGCTTGCCTCCATTTTTGCGGCCTACGCGGTGATTTCTTACGCAAATAACCAAGTTGACCTTGCCGCATTCTCGGCGGTCGTAACCGGCGCGATTCTCGCTTTTCTGTGGTTCAATATTCCGCCCGCCAGATTTTATATGGGGGAAACCGGAATTATGGGCCTTACGATAGCGCTGGCAACCTTGGCTTTTTTGACCGACTCCGTGCTGGTTCTTCCCATTATTGCCATGCCCTTGGTGCTCTCCACCGGCTCCGTGCTTCTTCAAATGTTTTCGCGCAAATTCCGCAATGGGAAAAAAATATTCAAGCTTGCTCCCTTGCATCATCATTTTGAAGCTCTCGGCTGGCCGTCGTATAAGGTAACAATGCGTTTTTGGGTATTGTCGGTGGTGTTTGCGATTCTTGGAGTGATTTTGCAGGTTATCGGGAAATAGGAAGCAGTATTGTCAAGGGCGGAGGGTAACCCTCCGCCGGGGATGAATTATGAAGGAAAGGAAAGTAGACAAATTTTTATTGATAACGCTGTGCCTCCTGATCGTCATCGGTTTGGCCATGTTTTTTTCCGCTTCTCTGGGAATTCTTGCCAGGAGCTCTTCCACTTTTTATTCCGTTCTGATAAGCCAGCTTGCGCTTGGGCTGCCTTTTGGGCTTGCAGGCATGTATTTTGCCTTGAAAGTAAATTATAAATTTTGGCGCAAATACGCTTTCTACATTTTTATTATTTCCATCGCGCTTACCGCCGCCGTGTTTATTCCTCATCTTGGAGTGCTGAAACAGGGCGCAAGGCGGTGGATAGAACTCGGACCAATATCATTTCAGCCGGCGGAATTGCTGAAGTTCGGCTTTGTGATATATTTTGCCGCTTGGCTTTCCTGGGCAAAACGCCGAGCCCAGAATTTTAAATTCGGTATTTTGCCGTTTCTGGGAATGCTGGCCGTTATCGCTTTGGTGCTTTTCAAGCAACCCGATACCAAAAGCTTCATTCTTATTACAGTCACAGGCATAGCCATGCTTTTTCTCTCAGATGTGCCCTTCAAGTATCTTTTCGGAACAGGAGCCATTGTGGCAGTGCTGCTCGGAGGGCTGGTGTTCTTTACTCCATATCTCCAAAGCAGAGTGGATACTTTCATTAATCCGTCAAATGATCCTCAGGGATCGGCATATCAAATCCAGCAGTCGCTGATTGCTATCGGTTCCGGCGGAATATTCGGCCGCGGGTATGGCCAGAGCATCCAAAAATTCAGCTTTCTTCCCGAGCCGCAGGGTGATTCAATTTTTGCGGTAATAGGGGAGGAACTGGGCTTCGTAGGCGCCGGAGGAGTAATAATTTTGTATCTCATTTTCGCCATGCGGGGCATCAGAGTGGCTTCCAGAAGCCCGGATTCATTCGGTAGACTTTTAGCCGCCGGGATTGTTATAATGATTACGGCGCAGTCTTTCATGAATATCGCTTCTATCACCGGGGTGTTTCCGCTGACGGGCGTTCCGCTCGTGTTTATGAGCCATGGAGGCACTTCGCTTATGATATATCTGACTGCCGCAGGCATCCTGCTTAACGTTTCCAAATTTCAGAAAAAGAGAGTATGAAAATAGCATTTACGGGAGGCGGAACGGGTGGGCACTTTTATCCTATCATCGCCGTCGCCCAGAAAGTAAACGAAATAATAGACGAAGAAAACATTCTTGGAGCCAAGCTCTACTATATTTCCACCGAGCCTTATGACCGGGAGCTTTTGTTTGAGAACAACATTCATTTCGAGGCGGTTAGGACAGGCAAGCTCCGCACGTATTTTTCTTTTCGAAATTTTTTAGACATGTTCAAGACTTTTTTCGGAATGATCAGCGCCACGTATATGATGTTCTCAATTTATCCGGATGTGGTATTTGGAAAAGGAGGATATGCCTCGTTTCCGGCGGTGGCCGCCGCGCGCTTTTTGCATATTCCCGTGCTGATCCATGAATCCGATTCGGCGCCCGGAAGAGTGAACAAGTGGGCCAGCCGCTTTGCAAAAAAAATCGCCATTTCATATCCCGAGGCTGCCGCATATTTTCCCGCCAAGAAGACGGCCTGGATTGGCCAGCCGGTGCGCAGGGAAATAGAGCGAAAAGCCGACAGAGAAGAAGCCCTGAAGTATTTCAAGTTTGAATCCGGCATTCCCACTGTCCTTGTATTGGGCGGATCCCAGGGAGCGGAAATAATAAACAATACGGTGTTGGACGCTCTCCCTCGACTTCTTGAAAATTATCAAGTCATTCACCAGACGGGCGTGAAGAATTTCAAAAATGTTACCGCCAGAGCGGAGGTGGTTCTTTCCGGCAGAGAAAACAAGGCCAGGTATTTTCCAATGGATTTTTTAAGTTCAGTGGGCATGAAGATGGCCGCCGGCGCGGCTGACATCGTAGTTTCCCGGGCCGGTTCCACTATTTTTGAGATTGCCTCCTGGGGGATTCCGTCCATTGTCATTCCTTTTGCCGAATCAAACGCCGATCATGCGCTTAAGAACGCTTTCTCTTACGCCAGAGAAGGAGCAGCCAGCGTAGTGGAAGAGGAAAACATGACAGCCAACATTTTGTGTTCGGAAATCGATCGCATAGTGGGGGATAAGGAAATTTGGAATAAAATGGCCAAATCCGCCAGCGCCTTCTATAAGCCTGATGCCGCGCTTAAAATCGCCCGCGAACTCGTAGACATGGCTCTTGCGCACGAAAGATAAGAAAATGGGAAAAACAAATGTAAAAAAAGTTGTCACCAGGTTCGCTCCGTCTCCGACCGGCTTTATGCATGTAGGGGGCGTGAGAACGGCGTTATACGCTTGGCTATGGGCCCGGAAGAACAATGGAACCTTCATTCTTCGCATTGAAGATACGGATAAGGAGCGCGAAGTGGAAGGATCCATTGACCATATTAAGGAATGCCTGAAGTGGCTGGAGCTTGATTGGGACGAGGGGCCCGACAAAGGCGGACCGCACCTGCCGTATCTCCAATCCGAACGACTGGAGCTCTATAAGCGCTACGCGCAAATTTTAATTAACAAAGGGCTGGCATACCCCGATCCGTATTCCGACGAGGAGTTGGACGGATTTCGGGAGCAGGCGGAATTGCACAAAAAACCGTTCCTGTACCGCGAGTACCGTCCCGCTGAATTTGAGAAGTGGGACGAAAAGAAACCCTTGCGTTTTAAAACCCCGGAGATAAAGGAAACAAAGTGGAATGATTTGGTATACGGAGATCTTTCCGCCGGACCGGAGGCGCTGGACGATTTCATCCTGATCAAGAGCGACGGGTATCCGACGTACAATTTTGCGCACATTGTGGACGATATTGAAATGGGCGTGACTCACGTAATGCGCGGACAGGAATTTATCTCATCCACGCCGAAGTTCCTGGCCGTGTATGAAGCTCTTGGCGTGAAGCCGCCGCTCTTCGCAACCTTGCCTCCAATCATGGCGCCGGACGGAAAAAAGAAGCTTGGCAAGCGAGATGGAGCCAAAGATATTTTGGAGTACAGGAAGGAAGGATACCTGCCGGAAGCCATGATGAATTTCCTGGCGCTTCTCGGATGGAATCCCGGCACGGATCAGGAAATTTTTGATAAGGACGAGCTGGTCAAATCCTTTGAACTTGATCGGGTTCAGCGTTCCGGCGCCCGCCTGGATGAAAAAAAATTGGATTGGATAAACAAGGAACATTTGAAAAAGCTTTCGCCGGAGGCGATACAGAATAGCATTCTTGAATGGCTGCCGGAAAATATGCGGAGCGGTATTGCCGGGAAATTGGAACCGGTGCTTTTTGAAAGAATTTCAAAGTGGGGAGATATTCGGCAGATGGCCGGGGCAGGGGAGTTGGACTTCTTTTTCAAAAAACCGGAACTGTCTGACGGAAGCAAATTATTGTTTAAAAATGCATCTGCGGAAGAAACCGTTCAAAATCTGCGGAAAGCGGCGGAGTGGCTGTCCGGAATATCCGATTTCAGGAAAGAGGATATAAAAAATGTGCTTATGGAAATCGCCGACAGTCTGGACGCTCGAGGCAAACTGCTGCATCCTGTGCGTTATGCGCTGACCGGGCTGGATAAATCTCCCGATCCTTTTATCGTGGCGGAGATTCTCGGTAAGGAAGAGACTTTGGACAGATTGAACGGCGCGGCAGGCATACTAAAAAGCCTGGAATAAATATTAACATTTGCTATTGAACGAACAGTTGATTGTGTGGTAAAATAATTGCATGGCGGGGGATTGGACAAAAAACAGGCAGGAAGGATTTATTCTGAAACTCATTATTTTCATTGTTGCCGTTGTTCTTGTCATGAATTATTTCCATCTAAGCGTGAGCGATCTCGTAAATTGGATTTCAGACATTGGAAAAATTATTGTGAAAATCTTTTCTTGGCGGCAATGAAATCAAAAAGTAAAAAATTCGGCTTCAGCATTCTTGGAATTATCTTGCTCGGAGTGGTGGCTATATTCGTGCTCAGTTACTTCAAAATCAGCATCAAGAGCGTAGTTGAGAGTCCTACGGCCCAAGAGAACGTAGGTTATGTCACAGAAGGAAGCCAAAGCATCTGGGACAAGTATTTGAAGAAGCCTGCCGAGTATATTTGGAATGAAGTGTTCATCAATCTGCTTTGGGATTCTTTTGTTAATAATATGCAAAGGGTAAAGAACGGCCAACCGACGGAAATACAAAATTCCGCTCCGTCCTTGCCGAACTAACGCGCTGAATGTGAATGATTGCGGGGGTATTATCCGGAGATGGATCAATAAGCCGCATTTTGAGCCTGTTATATATAATAACGACACAAAAGATATATTGTGCGACGTAGTATAGTTTAACCCAGGTCCGCTCCCCTTTAAAATTACCTGCAAGAATCGGACATTTCATATCCCGCTGATTTCGCTTGGTTTTCCGTATAAAAATATATTCTGTTCTCAAGTTTTATACTTTTACCCGCAGTACAGCCCGCTGAATAGTATTTCTTGCCTCTTTTGGATGCGAAATAATTCCCTTTGGAAGCGTTTTGTAAGGCTTCAGCGGCATTTATGGCTGAGGCCTTGCCTTGAACGCCATAATCGATTTTAGGGCCTATTCCCTCCTCCGGGCCGGTACTTGGCCATTCCGGGTATTCTATGCCAATACCGGGGCATTTATCGCTTTTAGACAAGCGTCCGGACAGAAATGCGACTATTCCAAACAGTAATATGCCTGATATTAAAAGGGCTTTTCTTCCGTTTTCCGATTCAGTCAAAAAATGCTTGATTTTTCCCATGTTCCATGTATACTTATGCTACTTATCCGCTCGGGCGGATTAAAACATTAAGAGATAAAGACAGCATAAAGAAAAAACAATGGCACATAGAAAAGCCGGCGGGACAGCCAAAAACTTAAGAGATTCAAATCCAAAATACCTCGGCGTAAAGCTTGCGGACGGCCAGAAAGCGCAGCCGGGGGCGGTAATCGTGCGCCAGCGCGGCACCCCGATTTTGGCTGGAGAGAATGTAAGAGTCGGACGAGATCACACCCTGTTCGCAGTCAAAGACGGCACTGTGAAGTTCGGCACGAAAAGAAAGACCTCCTTCAATGGAAAATCTTCTGTAAAGAAAACAGTCAGCGTGGTCTAGGCCTTTTCCACGATCAGCTTGAAAAAAGATCTCTTGCCTTTTACCTCTACGGGAATTTCGTATTCTCCGATTTCCTTTATCGGTTTGTCGAGCATGATGAATTCTTCTCCGACCATGGCCTTGTGATCGTTCTCAAGCGCTTTGCATATTTCCTTTTTATGAATGCCGGAAAAAAGATGCCCTTTTTCATCCGCCTTTGCCCTCAGGGTTACGGCGGTGTTTTTTATTTCCTCAAGATTTTTCTTTAGCAGATCATCGCGCACTTCCCTCTCAATCTCAATTTCCTTTTTCCGCTGTTCCAGCCGGGCGATGGCGTCAGGAGTGGCCTTTTCCGCCATTTTTTTCGGGAAAAGAAAATTCAGCGCGTAGCCATCGTTCACTTCCTTCACATCATGCCTTTTCCCGACCCTGGGGACATCTTGTAAAAAAATCACTTTCATGGATGAATTATTGCTTTGTTGAAGGCTTGCTGAGCAGTCCGGCGGCCTCGCTCTGCCAGTTGTTCAGAATCTCCGCCGCTTTTTCTATCTGCGGATCAATCCTTGATTGGACATCGTTTTGGGTAATGGGTACCGCAAAGTCAGGAGTCAATCCCTTCTTTGAAATTGAAATTCCATTCGGCGTCAGCCACTTGGCCACTGTCACTTTTAGAATCGTGTCGGGGGTGACCTGTTCCACTTCCTGCACCGAACCCTTGCCGAAGCTCTGCTCCCCCACCAGCACCGCTTTGCCGTAATCGCGCAAAGCTCCGGAAAGTATTTCAGAAGCGGAAGCCGAACCTCCGTCGATCAATATTGCCATTTTCAAATTATTATTGAACACGTCGTAGCCTCGGCCCCGATAAATTGTTTCCTTCTGGTTGCCGCCGTAATCCTCAATCACCACCGGCTTTCCCGCGGGCAAGAACCAGCTGGCCATGTCCACGGCGGCCTCAAGATACCCGCCGGGATTTCCGCGCAGGTCCAATATGAGCTTATCGGCGCCCGAATTGGAAAACTTCTGCAAAGCATTTCGGAAAAGCGAAGCTGAATTTGCGGAAAAACTGTACAAGTGGATGACAAAAATGCCGTCTGGGCGCTGTTCAGTATCCAGGATCGGAGCGTTGATCACGTCGCGGGTAATGCTGATGTCTTTCGGTTCCTTGAACCCTTCTCGAAAAATAGAGAGAGTAACGATCGTGCCCTTAGGCCCGCGAATCAATTTGATCGCCTCGTCAACGCTCATGCTCGAGGTATCCTTGCCGTCAATTTTTAGGACAATATCGCCCGATTTTATGCCGGCATAGTAGGCGGGAGTGTCCTTAAGGGGCGCGATTACCGTGAGAGCTCCGTTCTTCACTCCCACTTCCATGCCCACGCCGGTAAAATTGCCGGCAATATCGGATTCAAACATTTTCGCTTCGTCCGGAGTGAAAAATTCAGTGTAAGGATCGCCCAGAGAATTTACCAGGCCGGAAATGGCTCCGTATATTTTGTCTTGGTTGCTTTCCTTCGGCGCGTCGGGATTTTTTTCATCCAAAAGGTTCCATACTTTCCAGAAAGGCGAAAAGTCGGTTTGAATATCCGCCGGATTCTGCTTGTCGCTCACTCCCACGACTTTTTGTATTTCCGGACGGTTGGCGGATCCGATATACACTCCAAAAATAAAAATAGCCAGCGCGATTAGCGCCGAATATGACGCGTATGTGGTTTTTTTTGAAAACTTCAGATCAATCATGGCTAATTTGAAACGCTTTCGCTGTTCAGCGGTTCGCGTTCCATAAAGTTCCCGTTCTCAGAAAAGCTTTCAACGCTTGCCTTCTGTTTTGGGGTCTGTTTGCGGAATTCTTTGCGCAGGAAACACGCCAGGCAAATTACGGCGATTCCGGTCAAGGAAAACAATATATTCTTTACAAAATACGGAAAACCCAGAAAGGGCAGGATCGCGGTCCACGCGCCCAGAATTAAAATTGCGTTTATCTTGCTCATTCCGCCAGTATAGCAGTAAATTTAATTTCAGACAATGGAAAAAACCCGGCTATTATTTAAAATATCCGGGCGTATTAACCGACATCCAGTCAAAGATGCTTCTGGCCACCGAGGAAGCGCTCACTCCTCCGGAAGCCGGACCGCCCTCCATCATGATGGTGAAAGCGTATTTCGGATTCTGATAGGGGAAAAATCCGATGATCCACGAGTTCACTTTGCTGTTGTCTATGCCAACCTGGGCGGTGCCGGTCTTTGCGGCGAATTCCGCGTAAGGCACGTCGAGATTCGTGGAAGTGCCGAAAAGTACGCCGTCCCGCATGCCCTCCCGCACCACGTCAAAGTCGGCTCTGCTGATATTTTCTCCCAGATTTTCCGCTTTGGCTTCCATTGCCTTGTCGTTCAGAAGAAAATGCGGCTGGGGAAGAGTGCCATAGTTTGCAATAGCCGAGATGGCTCGAATCATTTCCATGGGAGTGACTTGGAAACCGTATTGGCCGATGGCGGTGTTATAAGTGTCTCCTATTCTCCACGGATCTCCGGGAAAATTCTTCTCTTTCCACGCCGGGCTCGGAATCACTCCGGTATTTTCGTTGGGCATGTCTATGCCGGTTGACTTTCCGATCCCGAAAAGCTTTGCGTATTTGTCCAGATTGTCTATGCCCAGGCCTTTTTGATCTTGGTATCCCCCGCCGACTTCATAGAAGTATACGTCGCTGGATACTGCCAGGGCTTCTCTCATATCCACCCAGCCTTGCGCGCGCCAGTCCTTAAATACCGTGGGCTGATCGGGGAAATACGGATTCGGTATTGAAATCGATCCTGTGGACAGGATTTTTTTCAGAGGGTCTATTATCCCCTCTTTCAAGGCGCCGATGGCGAAGAAGGGCTTTACAATGGAGCCGGGAGTGTATAGGCCGGCCATGGTTCTGTCCATGAAAACATTCCGCCTGTCGGAAAGATAGCCGTCAATTTTTGCGCTGTCGGTTCCCTGGGAAAGTATTTCGGAATCGTATTCCGGAAAGCTTACAGAGGCGAGAATTTCCCCGCTATTTGCGTCCATGATGATGCCCGCGGCTCCGGCAAATGAATTGCTTCCGGACAGTCCGGAAATGATCTTGTACAGTTCCTCTTGGATCCTTGAGTCAATGGCCGTATTCAAATCCTCCCCGTTTACCGGGGTGTTCACCGTATTTTCCGAATGAACATTTCCATGAGCGTCCGTCTCCACTATCTTCGCTCCGTTTTCCCCGTTCAGCCTGTCGTTGTATTCTTTTTCCAGCCCCGCCCTCCCTTCAAAAGAGGTCTGCCAGTATTTTCCATTTTCATCCTTGGCCGGATAGCTTACGTACCCGAGCAAATGTGAAAACCCCGGAGAAAGATACGCCCTAATGGTTTTTCCGCCGTTTTTTTCATTCCACGCCATTTCCGCGCCGTTCCGATCATAAATGATTCCTCTGTCGGCGAAGATTATCTGCTCCTCCAGAGTATTATTCGCGCTTTTCTCTGCATAAGCTTTCCCTTCGATGATCTGCAGATATCCAAGCCGTCCGAAAAACGCCGCCAAGGCAACGGCCATGAATACTCCGAGAAAAATGACCGTTTTTTTTGAAATAGCTTTTTCAATCCTTCCCTCAAACTGCTGTCTGTCGAAGTTTTCCAGGTTTTCGGAATCAAGAAAAATTTCATCCGGTTCTACGAACTGGTTTTTTTTGTTCAATCTGTTCTTTTTCGGCAGTCCTATTATCATTGCGATTTTTCCGGGTAAAGGCGGATTTTTTTCTTGGTAAATTCAATGGCCGCCAGAAGAACCAGGCCGAGGATGGCGGAAACCATGGTAATCCCCAGATATCTTCCTTCGGGCGCTCCGTAAAGCAAGTCGGATATGAAAAAGATAAAAACGGCCTCCAGATAGAGCGGAAAGAGAAACATGGCCGCGGCCGCTAAAACGACGGACAGCCAAAAAGGCAGGAAAAGCATAGAAAAAAGCAGGACGAAAAAAGCCAAAATGCGCCAGATCATACCGCCATTTTACACCTTTTTACGCCTTTTGGAAGCGGGACAAACCAAGGGGCTATGTTCGAAACTTATCAAATTTTCCCGGCAAAGCCGATGTAGTTCCTGGGGGTGATTTTCTTTAGCTCATTCTTGGTCTTGGCGCTGACTGGCAAGGTATCAATAAATTTTCGCAGGTCTTCCAAGCTCACTTTCTTTCCCCTGGTCAGTTCTTTCAGCTTTTCATACGGGAACTTCTCCCCTTCCCTGCGTAGAATTGTTTGGATAGCTTCGGCGATTACCTCGGGATGCGCGTCCAAATCTTCCAGAATTTTCTTCCTGTTTACTTCAATCTTATCCAGACCCGCGAGTAAATATTCATAGGCGACAAGACTGTGAGCGAAAGCAACGCCGATATTTCGTTCAACTGTTGAATCAGAAAGATCTCTCTGCAAGCGGGAGACCGGCAATTTGCGCGCGAAGAATTCAAAAAGCGCATTCGCTGTGCCGAGATTTCCCTCGCTGTTTTCAAACTTAATCGGGTTGATTTTGTGGGGCATTGTGGAAGAGCCGACTGTGCCGGCGACGGGCTTTTGAATGACCCATTCATCGCTGATATACCGCCACATATCTTGGTTGAAATCAATCAGCATAGTATTCATGCGCCTGAATCTGTCAAAAAGTTCTATGTACGAATCATGCGGCTCTATCTGCGCGGTCAGCGGATTAAGCTCAAGCTTGAATTTTAAATTTTTGTTCAAACCCGCAACAAAGTTTTTTGAAAATTTAGGCCAATTGAATTTTGGAAATGCGGCGACATGGGCATTGTAATTGCCTGTAGCGCCATTAAGCTTTACAAGGATTCTTTGTCCCTTCAAATGCTCCAGTGCCCTCTGAAGCCGATATGCGAATACCGCCATTTCTTTTCCAAAAGTTGTCGGACTGGCGGGCTGGCCGTGGGTTCGGGCGAGCATTGGCAAATTCCTATATTTTTTTTCCATAGACTTCATCCGGCTGACGATTTCCTGCAGCTTCGGCGCCATTATTTTTTCAACGCCCTCGCTTAGCATAAGTCCATAGGCAAGATTGTTCGTATCTTCCGAGGTCAGTGCGAAATGCACCCATTCGGTGGCTTTGGCAAGCGATGTGCGGGAAAGCTTTTCCTTGATGAAATATTCAACCGCTTTTACGTCATGATCGGTGGCCTTGATTTTTTTGTAACCTTTCAATTCAATATCGGAAATCATTTGCGCGTCTTTTTGGGAAAGCACATGCAAAGAACGCAACATTTTCTTTTCCTTTTCGGAAAATTTTCGCAGTCCAAGCCCTGCTGAGGAAAGGGCGATAAGATACTCTGCTTCAACTTTCACTCTGTAACTCATCAGTCCCTTTTCGCTGAAAATCGGCGAAAGAGGGGCAGTCTTTTTTGCGTATCTTCCGTCTATTGGGGAAATTGAATTAAGCGGCATTTTGCGTTTTCTTTAAATTATTTTTAATCCTCTCAAGCGGCGGGAGAGAAAAATCATGCTTGAATTCTTGGCCGGTGATCGTCTCGTATATCTCTATGTATCTGCGAGAAAGTTCCGCCACCATGTCGTCGGGGGCCTTCGGCAATACTTTATCGTTATACGGATCGCAATTGTCCTTGAACCACAGCCGGAGAAACTCCTTATCAAAATATTCCGGCTCTTCCTCTTTTTCAAATCTTTCCTGATAGCTTCCCGCCTTCCAATATCGGGAAGAATCCGGAGTATGGATTTCGTCAATCAAAGTAAGTTCGCCGTTTTCATCCATGCCGAATTCGTATTTTGTATCCACCAAAATCAATCCCCTGGAAAGGGCGACTTCCTGCCCGCGGGCAAATAGCGCCTTGGCCGTCTTTTCAAGCCTGCGCGCCAAATCTTCCGGCAGCATTTTTTCCTCAATTATTTCCTTCAGGCTTACAGGCCGGTCATGTTCGTCCGATTTGGTGGTGGGAGTAAATACCGGCTCTGGGAGCTTCTGATTCTTCTTCATGCCGTCGGGCAAGGTAAAGTCGCCGAAGTCCCGCTCTCCGTTATTGTAATGCGTCCAAAGAGATGTTCCGGTAACCCCTGTGATGTATCCTCGCATCACGCATTCAATGAGGATGGGTTCGCATTTTTTCGCGGTCAGTACATTCGGATCAGGAGAATTCAAAACGTGATTCGGGATAATATCCTTCGTATTATCAAACCAAAAGAGGCTGATCTGGTTCAGCACCTCGCCTTTAAACGGGATGTGGGCGATTATCCTGTCAAAGGAGGAATGCCTGTCAGTGGCGATCATAGTGACGTGGTCGCTTGCGGTATATACGTCCCGCACCTTCCCTACCCGCTTCTCTCCAAGTTCCGGAAAGTCGGTTTCCTTTATGACGTCATTTATGTGCTCTTTGATAGTTTTTAGATCCATAATATTATACGTTACTTATAAATAATTCTTTTACCAGGGGTAAATTTTGATTCAATTATAACCTGCGGATTTTTTTCTTGGGTTGTTTTCCCGGCAACCTTTGCCTGTATTCCAAATTCAGTCGCTCGCCTTAAGCACTGATCCGCTTGATTTTCTTCAACGACTAGAAGCATCCCCTGCCCGCCGTTCCATACTTCGTAAAATTCATCATCGCCTATACCGCGCCAATCCGCGCATTTCCGCATTATTTCCGGCGGTTCCCACAGATCATTCAGCTCGGCTGACAGACCCTTTGGAAACAATATGTCCTTTGCCAGTTTCTCCTTAAACGCTCCACCGGACAGGTGCACTATGGCATGAATATTTATTTCCGGTTTGAAATCCTTATTGAACCAGCCATGAATGGTATTCACAAAAAGGTCATAAAGCACTGACGGTTCCGCGGCTTTGCGGATGTCATCTTGAGCTTCGGGATTGCTCCACCATTTCTCGCCGTATTTTTTTCGCAAAGCTGTACGTACAGAACTGATCCCGTTGCACCGGAAGCCATTTTCTTTCAGCGCAATTATCACTTGCCCGGAAGTCAAGTTTTCTCCGGTTATCATTTTATCTTTATGATATGCTCCGAACATTACCCCGCCCCAATTTAATTTTGTTTTGGAGTCTGCGATTTCCGACCCCAAAGAGGCGCTCATCTGCGCGGTTTCCCCTTTGAGCAATACAATTTTTTCCTTTTTTGCGGCATCGCCGAGACCAGCCAACGCGCTTTTGTATGTATTGCTTATTTCATCCCCTTCTGTGCCTACCGAAGATGTGTCTAAAATATTAACGAATACAAGCGGTATTCCTCCATAACGGGTAATATCGCTTGCGGTCATAGCCAATAGGTCATAGGCGGCGGTGGCATGCGTCTTTGCCGCATCAATCACAATTCCCTTTGTTCCAATGCTGTCTGATGACATTTCTACGAAATATCCTTCAGGAAGATTCTTCAAAGTAAACGGCCTGGGACCGCGGAAGTTTCCGCCGGAGAGGTCATGCACTTCCACAAACGGAGAATTCTCATAGCTCGCCTTGCAAATGGTTCCGGCGAAACTGCTGAAGGATGCTTCTTCCTCCACGTCTACCCCGTCTTTTGAATATATTTTTTTCTCTGAATCAGCGCTCATATTTTGTCATTAAAATATTTTTAATACCATTGTCGAATGTTACTATAAAATGGAAATATGCGTAAGGCAGATAATCCTTTTCAATATCTGAGATTCTGGATTCTAGCGTAAATGCGCAGGTCTTGGGAATTTCAAAATCTGCTTTTTCATCAAGAAATATTCGTTTTGTACGTATATTTTCTTTGATTTCATCAAATGTGTTTCCTAAAATTAAATTTCCCTCAAATGATCCTGGAATCGTATGCCCAAGATTAATTCCTTTCAAATTATTTGGGTCGCTAATCAAGGAAATTGATTTATGGCGCTTGCCCGCTTCTGCAAGAATTTTTAGAGCATGAGAAGCAATATCTTTGAATTTCATTCCGATTTTCGCACTCTGTGCGATTGCAAGATTGAGTTCAAAACATTTATTGATGTGTTCTTTTATTTCCGCGTCTTCTCCGGAATACATTGTAAAGCCCATGTCACCCAACATGCTCGTTCCTTTATTTACCGGAGAAAGGTAAACAAAATTTACTGTTTTCTTGCTGAAGATTACATCTTTTCTTGGCCAAAACTTTTGATTCCTTAACGAACCGTACTGTAGCTGTGTATAAGGATTTATATCAAAAATAACCGCAACTCCGCCCGGTGGCGGATCATACCAGCCGGTCGGATATATTTCCGGCCTGTTTTTCATTCCTTCTAAAATCCTGTTTCTGATTTCAGCTTCTGATTTTCCTTCCGCGCCCTCTAGCGCCCCAGCCGCGATTTCCTCGGCAATTTTTCTGGTCTTGGTTATCGCTTCAATCAGTTCGCTCATTTTGCATCAAGATATTTTTTGTATCCCAGCTCGGAAAGTTTCTTTCCCTTTTCTCCCGTTCCCGTTTCCAGCTTCTCCTTATAGGCGGACAGTTTTGCTTCAAGCTCTTTATCATTGAGTGCAAGAATTTGCACCGCAAGCAATCCTGCATTTTTTGCAGCGTTTATGCCAACCGTTGCGACAGGCACTCCCGGCGGCATCTGAACAGTGGAAAGGAGTGAATCCAAGCCGTCCAAGGTCTTTGCTTTCACCGGTATTCCTATTACCGGCAATTGAGTCATGCTGGACATAACGCCGGCCAAATGGGCGGCTCCGCCTGCGCCCGCAATAAGAACCTTCAATCCTCGGGACTTTGCGCTAGTGGCGAATTCATGAGCGAGCTTCGGGCTTCTGTGCGCGGAGACGACTGTGATTTCATAAGGAATCCCGAATTCCTCCATTACTTTGGCCGCCTCGGATATCACCTCCAAATCCGAATCTGATCCCATTACTATGCCAACTAATGCTTTTGTATCCATAAAATGAGTTTAAATTATGTATTATTAAATGTCAAAAGAGATTTCTTGCCGATATCCCGGCGATACTGCATTCCTTCAAAAGAAATTTTGCCTACTGCATCATAGGCGGTCTTGAGCGCATCTTCAAGATTGGCTCCGGTTGCGCTCACCCCCAGCACCCTTCCGCCGTTCGTGAGCAGTTTTCCGTCTCCGCTTTTAATAGTGCCGGCATGAAAAACTTTTACCCGTTCGTCCTTTTCCGCTTCTTCAATGCCAGATATTACTTTCCCTTTTTCGTACTTGTCGGGATACCCGCCTGAAGCTAGCACCACCGTGCAAGCCGACTCTTTTTTCCAATTTATCTCCGTTTTATCTAACGTTCCATCAATGCATGCGTCAATGATATCCAAAATGTCGGAGTCCAATAAGCGCATATAGCTTTGGGTTTCCGGGTCGCCGAAGCGGGCGTTGAACTCAAGAATTTTCGGACCATCTTCGGTCAGTATCAATCCCGGGTACAGCACTCCCTGAAAAGAAGAATTTTCCACGCGCATGCCCACTAATGCTGGCCGAACGATCCTCACCTCAATTTCTTTTAAGATTTTTGAAGTCACAAAAGGCAATGGCGCGACTGTTCCCATTCCGCCCGTATTCGGACCTGTGTCTCCTTCCCCGGCGCGCTTGTGGTCTTGAGCAGCGGGGAACAATGAATAGTGCTCTCCATCGGAGAAGGCGTGAATGGAAATTTCCGGACCTGTAAGGAACTCTTCAATAACGATCTCGTTTCCGGACTCTCCGAATTGTTTTTCCACCATTATCCTTTCTACCGCATCCTCCGCCTCCTCAAGCGTCTGGCATATGAAGACGCCCTTGCCCAAGGCAAGACCTGACACTTTTACTACAACCGGCAGTGAATGACTTTTTAGGTGCTCTTTTGCTTTGTCCGCATCTGTGAAAATTTTAAATTTTGCCGTAGGCAAGCCGTACTTTTCCATAAAGCTTTTGGCAAACGCCTTGGAAGATTCAAGTCTGGCGGCGTACTGGGTTGGGCCGAAAATGCGTAAACCGGCCCTTTTGAATTCATCAACTATGCCGAGCGCCAGCGGATCGTCCGGAAGCGCCAAGGTCAGACCGACGCCTTCCCTCTTGGCGAATTCAAGCAAGGCGGGTATGTCTGTCGCGCTTACAGGTATGTTTTCTCCGATTTCCGCGGTGCCGGCGTTTCCGGGAGCAAAAAATATTTTTTCAATTCTCTGAGACTGAGCCACCTTCCAGCCGACGGCATGTTCCCTGCCCCCTCCGCCCACAATCAAAATTTTCAGTTTGTTCTCTTCCATATTATTCAGCCGTTCGGATAAGCTTTACGGGCAATCGCTTTGCATTTTTCCAAAATTTTCATTTCCTCCGGCCTTACAAGCGGATCCTTTCTTTTGAATGGATGAACCACCCCCTCGCTGAAATCGAGCAGAGTTTCAATTTGCACTTCATGCTCGACGGGAAGAAGGCGCTTTTTCACATGCTCTGTTCTTTCATTCGGAGAAATTGACATCTGCCTTCTTTTCACCACTTCCCCTTTGTCGAATTCGCTTGTAACCCTGTGGGCGGTCGCTTCCGTCCAGTAGTCGCGCTTGGTAGCGCGGACAAATTCCAGCCTAGCTTTGTGCACCCGCATGCCGTACATTCCTTTTCCGCCAAAGTCGGGACGCCCGTTGTCTAAAGGCCCGGGGTGCTGATTCACAATATGGCCGGAGAATTTTTTGATTACGTTCCCGGGCGTCAGGGCCATCCAGCCGTATTGGCCGACGAAATTAACCCTTCGCTTTTCGCATTCCTTTATAATCTCTCTGCCGAATTCTTCGGCGTCCTTAAAATCCTTCGGATTTATGACCAAAATATCTTTTTTTGGTATGCCCAGCTTTTCAGCCTTCTCCAGGCCACCGGCTGATGAGGTGCTGGATATTACCAATGCCGGCTCCACCTTCGGCAGTTGGCCGTCTTTGCAGGCCTTGATAATCGCGGCCATTGTCGTGCCTCCGCCTGAAATGAGCAGAGCCAATCGTAAATGGTGATTCCTTTTATGATTTGGGGACATCATAGTTCACCTCGCCTTTCCTCTCCAGTATATCAATAGGATATTCTCCGGTAAAGAATGAAGTGCAAAGCGTATCCTTCGGAAGGCCGATAGAATTGATCAGGCCGTCCAGGGAAAGATAATGCAAACTTGTGGCGCCCAAAAATTCACGGATCTGCTCCACTGTCATATGGGAAGCAATCAGCTCCCCTTGCATTGGAGTATCGATTCCGTAAAAATCCGGAAAACGCACGGGAGGCGAGGATATCAAAAGATGCACTTCCTTTGCTCCGGCATCAAACAATGTTTTTATCAGCCTTTTACTCGTATGCCCGCGCACTATTGAATCATCAATGACCGCAATTTTCTTGCCTTTTAAAACTTCCGGCAAGGTAACAAGTTTGAGCGCCACGCTATGCCTGCGGGATTCCTGGCTAGGTTCAATAAAAGTGCGATGGACGTATCTGTTCTTCACCAATGCCATTTCAATGGGTATGCCGGAGGCCTCCGAGAATCCCAAAGAAACGGGTATGGCCGTATCCGGCACAGGCACAACCGCGTCCACCTCCAATTCGCACTCCTTCGCCAAGGCTTTTCCAAGATTTTTACGCACTTCGTATATCAGTTTGCCCGCCAGCACGCTGTCGGGCCTTGCAAAATATACGTACTCAAAAATATCATGCTTTGGCTCGGGCTCGGCTAATTGCACGCTTTCCATCCCTTTCTCGCTTATCACTATCATCTCCCCTTCTTTCACGTCTCGTTCCGGAACTGCCCCGATTGTTTTAATGGCGCACGTTTCAGAAGCGATAACATATCCTTCTCCGAGCTTTCCCAATGACAGCGGGCGCATACCGTATTTGTCGCGCACGCCGACCAGAGTATCTTTTGTCATCATTACCAAGGAAAATGCCCCGGTCAAAAGCGGGAAAACTTCCTTCACCGCTTCCGGCAAAGATTTTCCGCGGGCAAGATAGAGGCTTATGGCATCCGCAATCAATTCAGAATCGGAGCGATTTTCTTTTAAGGCTCCTTCCTTTGATAAAAAATTTTCAAGCGCTTTGACGCTCGGCAGATTGCCATTATGTGCCAGCGCAAAGCCATTCTCCTCGTCCATGACCGGTTGGGCGTGGGCTATAGCGCTCCCCTGGGAGGTAGAATATCTGTTATGTCCTATGGCAATATGTCCTTTTAGAGAATTAATGGCATCCTCGGTATATACGGCGGAAACAAGCCCTGGGCCTTTATGGTTATACATTTTTTTTCCGTCGCTGGTGCAAATGCCGGAAGCTTCCTGCCCTCTGTGCTGAAGAGCGAACAGGGCAAAAAAGGCATATTTGGAAATACTCGTATCCTTGCCGTCGTATATGCCGACAATTCCGCATTTTTCATTCAATTCATTCATTTTTTGAAATATTCTACGGCGTTCTTGAATATCTGCAGCCCTTCCCCTTCCTTCTGGGCGATTTTTGAGGCGGATTTTCCGCTTCTTTTTATTTTTTCCTTTTCCTTCTGCCACATTGGGCTCTGGTGAAAGAACATGGCTCGCTCGGGATGGGGCATCATGCCCAGAACTCTTCCCTTATATCCGAGGACACCCGCTATATCATGCATGGATCCGTTCGGGTTTTTTTCCAAATTCTGGAATTTGCATATCTCCCCTTCTTCATATACGAATCCCGCATCCTTTTTATTTCCGACATATCTTCCCTCGCCGTGAGCAATCGGCAACGAAATTTTTTTGATGCCGGAAAGCCACGGACTTTTTCCCACCGCTTTAAGATCCACCCAGCGGTCGATATATCGGCCATTTTTGTTCACTGCCAGCGCGCCGGGCAGGACTCCCAGGTTTGTAAGGATTTGAAATCCGTTGCATATGCCGATGACCAGCGTGTCTTTGGCCAGAAATTCATCCAGCTGTTTTTTCAGATGATTTTTAAATTTATTGGCGTAGGCCTTTCCGCTGCCGGTGTCATCCCCGTAGGAAAATCCTCCCGGAAAAGCCAGGATCTGATATTCGGAAAGCATTCCGGGCTTGGCGATGATGTCATTGATATGCACAATGTCGGCCTTTGCTCCGGCAGAGTCAAAAGCGAACTTCGTCTCTTCCTCGCAATTGAGGCCATAACCTGAAAGCACCATGGCTCTTGGCTTAACATGGCGCTTCATGGCTCTAGTTTTCTTTTTTGAGGATACTCGGGATTTTTGGGCCGTTACTTTCTTCATATCAATACACTTCTTTTTGGTAGCAATGTTCACAGTATACCACCTCCGGCCTCTCTGGTGAATAGCTGGTTTCAAACTCTTCTTTGCACGGTCCGGAGTGGCCATGCTCCGCTTTCTCACACATGCAACGGCGGTGCCAGAGCTTCAGCGGGTTTCTTTGCTTCAGCCGCTGAAAATGCCGACAGCTCGGACATAAGCGGGGCAGAGGCAGGTTCATGCGCTTATAGAATCGGAGCTCAAATGATGTAATTTTAAACGCCTCAGTGCACTGCTCCTTACATTTACCTTTATGGGCACAGCCTACCACTTTGCTTGTGATATCATCGCTCGTGTCTTTTATATGATCCGGCAAATTATTAGTTTCCGCGGTGATCTGATAATTTCTCTTTTCGAGATCTTCCCATTTGAAATTGCAGGCAAGGGCCTCGTCCTTTGATAGAGGAAAATACTCCTGGGCAATAGTTTCATTATAGGCAAACGGAGAAAGAGATGGAGGAAAGAATTCGCCGAAAGTGTAGATTGTCCCTTTTAATTCCTTATGCGGCATATCTTTCATTTGGCTGATTATTTTTGGGACTAATTTTTCATATTCCTCTTTGGAATACTGCTTATTTAAAATACAATATTTCTTTTTTCTTAATCCTTCGCAGCCGAAAACATATTGGCAGTCATGACAATCCTCGGAATAATATGCGCTCTGGTTGTAATGATTTCTTACCCCGAATGCAGAATTTGAACCTCCAAACCCGTGGGCAATTTCATAAAGGAATTCGCTGTTAAATCCCTGGAAACAATTATCATAACAGTTTTTTACGTTGTTTCGTATAAAGAACAGAAATTTTGAATCTTCAACCTGGCGAGAAGTAAACGCAAAATGAGTATTTTTCGCTTCGGATAAATCATCGCCGTCCGAACTTGCCGATTTAAATATCCTTGCGTAGCGATGTGGCAAGTCCATTTCAAGGGTGCTAAGCTTTTCAAGATATTTTAAATGCGCAGAATAGCTTCCGAGATTCTCTGATTTAATGAAATCTGCATATTCCTCGCGCGTTAACTGCTCATTGAATGCACAGTACTGCTTCTTTTTCAGACCCACACAGCCAAAGCAATTGAGGCAATTATTGCAATCAATCAAATATCTGCAATCCACGCAGTCATCGGAATGATGCGAGAAAAAAACTCTATTGGTCCTTTTACATTCAAAAATTTCATAACTTAGCTCTGCCTTCTCGACGAAAGCAATATCCAGCGAGTCTTTAGAGTTAAATACCTGGTTCCCAAAATACACCCTTTCATTATTGTATCCTCCAAAAAGCAGATAGCTTTCCTTGAAGTCTAATCCGTAATTGCAATATTCGCTTGAAATAAAATTGGTCTGATATAAATTTGATCGAGGCACTGAGGCCTGCAGTGAGCGGAATTGTTCAAAAAAAGTAATTGAAAAATCGTAATCCCTTCCATAGGATACAGGATCCCAATTGTCCGACAACCAGCATTCTCTGCAGTAGATAACAAAGCTCTGGTTGGGATTATACACTGTTAATACCTCCTTTCCACACAAGGCGCACTTATTTCGATAAAAAACTCTGTTATTTCTAAAAAGCAATTGCCTTTGCAAACGGCACTGATGGCAAAAAGTCGGCGGAGGAACATCTATTTTATTATAAAATCCGAAATCATCCGGTTCAATTATGAACTCCTTTTTACAATTCTGGCATATTTTCTTTTCCGCGTTCATTTTTGCGAATCGGAGAATTTGTGGTAGATGGCGTGAAGCTTTTTGACGTCTGTTTTTATCGCTTTGTCTATTGTAAATCCGCTATTTTTTGAAACAACGCCGATCTTGGCAAAGTGTGCTCCATTCTCCTTCATGATTTTTTCAAACCTTTTTGCGTCCTTTGGATTTATGCTGACCACCGCCCTTCCCTGGCTTTCGGAAAAAAGCTTGGCGTCAACAGTGTCGGCATTACCCGGAAGATTTTCCACTGAAGCATTGCAACCGAGCATTCCTCCCACAGCCGATTTGGCTAAGGCTATCGCCAGCCCGCCGGAGCTGACGGAGATTGCCGAGGCTATCAAATCCTTTGCAATCGCTTTTTCCAGCGCGCGGTAAGTTTTTGTGTTTGTTTTCCAGTTCACTTGGGGCACGTTATTGCCGATTGCATCTCCGACCTCTGTGTCGGATTTTAATTTTGATCGAAATGGTTTTTTTTGCTCACTGGCCAGCATGCGGTAATATTCGCCTGCTCCGAGTTCGTCATTCGTTTCGCCGAGCAGGAAAATAAGGTCGCCGGCGGATTTGAATTCCGGGGAAACAGTTTTTGAAATGTCGTCCATCACGCCAATGGCGGAAATGAGGAGGGTCGGCGGTATTGATATCTTTATTGGATTTCCCTTCTCGTCGTATCCTTTGAAATCATTGAACATGCTGTCTTTGCCGGAGATAAAAGGAGTTTCGTAACCGACGGCGTAGTCATAGCATGCCTTCACGGCGTCCTTGAGCTCGCCAAGCCTTTCCGGCTCATTGGAAGAGCACCAGCAGAAATTGTCCAAAAGTGCCAGTCGGGAAAGACTGCCTCCGGCGCATACCGCGCTCCTAATAGCCGAATCTATCGCCGCTCCGGCCATGTGGTATGTGCTTATGTCTCCATAGAACGGATACAGCGCCATGGAAAGCACCGCTCCTTTTGGCGAGCCAAGCACCGGACGGAAAACCTGCGCCTCGGTGTTCACTCTTCCCGCTCCAGAAACAGGTTTCAACACGGAAGAACCTTGGACTTCGTGGTCATACTGCTCGGAGATGAAGGCAAAGCTTCCCAGATTAAGAGTGCCGAACAGCTTTTCAAAAATTTGGGTGCGCGCGGATCCGGCAGGAAGCTTCGGCTCCTTGTACTTTTTTTCATGCCTGACTGTTTTAAGTTTTTTGCTTGGAAGCCCGTCATGAAGGAATTTCATATCCATATTCATTATTTTTTTTCCTTCATATGATACCTGGCAGGCATTTCCTCCGGTAAACTCCCCGACAATGGTCGCTTCCACCCCTCGGTTTTCCATAAGCCTTCTGAATACCTCCCATTTTTTCTTCGGCACCGCCAGGGTCATGCGTTCCTGCGATTCGGAGATCCAAGTTTCCCATGGACGAAGCCCCGGATATTTGAGCGGAACTTTTTCAAGATCAACCTTCACCCCGCCGGATTCCTTGGCCATTTCCGCCACCGAACAGGATAACCCGCCGGCTCCATTGTCGGTAATACTGTCATAAAGATTCATCCCCCGCGCTTCTTTTACCAAAGCGTCGCTCATTTTCTTCTGGGTGATGGGGTCGCCTATCTGCACCGCGGTTGCCGGAGAAGTGGAATCCATTGTAACGGAAGAAAATGTGGCCCCATGGATTCCGTCCGCGCCCACTCGTCCGCCCAGCATTACCGCATAATCTCCGGGCTCCGCCTTTTTTATATGCGACAGCTTTCCGTTAACCTTGCGCGGTATAATTCCCACTGTGCCGGCAAAAACCAAAGGCTTTCCGCGATATCTGTCTTCGTATCTGATAAATCCTGAAACTGTCGGAATACCGGAGCAGTTTCCTCCTACATTAATGCCTTTCACAACCCCGTCCATTATCCGCTTTGTGGAAAGCATTTTTTGCTGTTTGTTCTTTCCGCGATAAAGCGGCCTTTTGTCGGCGGGATCTCCCACGCAAAAACCGTACACGTTCCCCACCGGCTTGGCGCCCAGGCCGAAACCCATGGTATCGCGATTCACTCCCACTATGCCGGTAATGGCTCCTCCGAACGGATCCAGGGCGGATGGACTGTTGTGAGTTTCAACCTTATGGGTAATTAAAAATTCATCGTCAAAAGCTATGGCACCGGAATTATCCGAAAAAACTGAAACGCAGAAATCTTTGCTGCCTTTGCGTTGTCGAATCAGGTTGGTGGCGCCTTTTATATATGTCTTGTACAAGCCGTCCTTGATTTCATCGATCGGATCGGCAAAAATCGTATGCTTGCAGTGCTCGGACCACGTCTGAGCGAGAGATTCCAGTTCAACATCGGTGGGATCACGGCCGAGTTCCTTGAAATATTTCCGGATTGTTTTCATGGATTCAAGATCCAGGGCAAGCGGTCCCCGGCGAGTGCCGTCCGGATCCATGATTCCTTCTTTCCCGATTTTCTCAAGCTCCGCATCAGGCACGTTCAGCGATATTTTGATAACCGGCTTTCTTTCGGCAAGTTTTACCACCGGCGCTTTCAGCGGGAGCGTTTTCACCTTTGCCAATTCCTTGCCGGTCGCAATGTATGCACGTTCAATCAGCGGATTATACATTGATGAAGCGATTTTTTCCGCGTCATTCTTCCCGAGCTTTCCGGAAATTAAAAAGGCCTTAGAGCTGTACACTTTAAGGTCTTGGTCAAGAAGATCCTGCAGAGTTTCCCGGGCGGAATTTCCGACATTGTCGGTTACGCCAGGAAGAAATCCGATTTCCACGCAGTAAGAGAATTTTTTCTTGGTTGGCAGTTCGTTTACGAAGTATTCCTCAACGACAGAATTGGCCAGGGCCCTGCCGGCCTTATCCAATTCATCCTTTGTGAGATCTGAATCCAGAATGTATGAATCAAGTATTGAAACTGCGCTCGGCTTGCCGGAGAGGCCCAGCTCGCGCCACGATTTCAAGAGAATTTTCTCCCGGCTGTCTCCCGATTCCTGCGCTACGTATATCCTCGAAATCATATCCTGATATTACAATATTTGTGCCAAATTTTGCAAATTAAATGCCCGCGGGTTAAGGCGGGCGAAATTATTTTTTGTTGTTATTTGTTTCCATATATTTCCAGGGTTTGGGTCCTAGAAAAACAAAAAAAAGAATAACACCTACTAACAAATGGAGCGCAACAAAAATAAGAAAATTTTTGTCAAACATACACACCTCCGTCTATATTGTTGATATTTAATTATTAAAAAAATCTATTTATTTTATACTAAAACAAAACTTTGAATTTGTCCAAAATAAATAAAATTCATCCTTTAATACACACCCAAAACAAAATTTAGGTTGTATTTTACCAATACCGCCTCACGAAGTCTTGCTCTTCGGGGCCAGTGCCGACAAAGGTGATGGGAGCCCCGAGGACGCTTTCAAGGTATTTTACGTATTCAAGAGCTTCGGGAGCGAGCTTGCCGGCTTTATCGGCAAGCTCGCCCTTCCATACTCGGAAGGATTTGTAGACCGGCTCAATTTTTTCTCGGGATAAATCAAAAGGAATTTTGTTTGTCTCTTTGCCGTTCACTTTATACGCGGTGCACACTTTTATTTCTTTGAATCCGCTCAAGACATCAAGCTTCGCCATCACAAGCTCGGTAGCATTATTCACCTTCACAGCATATTTCAGAAGCGGAAGGTCAAGCCATCCCGTACGGCGCAAGCGCCCGGTGGTGGCCCCAAATTCGGAACCCATCTGCCGGAGCGCGATTCCCTGCTCAAAAGGGTCTGAACTGTTCGGATCCGCTTTTGGATATTTTTCTTTCTCGTACTCAGCCTTCTGGTCCCTGCACCACACGGCAGACTTTTCTCCGCCTAATTCCGTGGGAAAAGGCCCTTCTCCAACCTTGGTAACATATGCCTTAAAAATGCCTATTGCTCCGCCAATGCAAGCAGGCTGGACCCCGAGAGCGGACGGAATTCCGCCGGAGACGGTGTGAGATGAGGTTACGTACGGATAATTACCCCAGCGCACGTCCAAAAGCGTGCCTTGGGCTCCTTCGGCGACAACTTTGTTGCCTTTAGAGAGGGCTTCTTCAATGATATCGGCGGAATTTTTCATTACCAACGTCTTGAGAAATTCAATTCCTTCAAAAAATTTCTTTTCTTTTTCAGCAAAATCGTTCTTGTCCGGCTCGTAATCATAATCCTTCTGCAAAATGCGCAAGTGGTTGTCCCGCAAACCATCGTATCTTTCCTTAAAATCATTATAAAAAATATCCCCGACTCGCAGTGCCTTGCGCCAGACGAAATCAGTGTATGAGGGTCCGATGCCTTTGCCGGTGGAACCGATTTTCTTGGCGCCCAGGCTGCTCTCGGAAATTGAATCAATAAGCTGGTGCGTAGGAAGTATGAGTACGGCATGCGGAGAAACAGAAATGCGATTCTTTAATTCCTCAAAGCCCGGAATTGCCAATGATTCTTCCCTTAGCGCCGAAGGGTTTATGACCATCCCGCCTCCCATATGCATGCTTGCTTTGCCGAAAGCGGCGGAAGGAAGAAGATGAAAAACATATTGTTTCCCATCATGGTAAATGGTATGCCCCGCATTATTTCCTCCTTGAAATCTTACAACTAAATCGTTTTGTCCCAAACCGGCGGCGATCTGCGCGACCCCCTTTCCTTTTCCTTCATCGCCCCATTGTAGCCCGATTACGGGAATTACTTGGCTCATTCTTTTTTATAATTCGGCGTGGGATCTACCATAAAAATGTCGTGAATATGACTTTCCTTCAATCCGGCGTTGGTTATCGTGTAGAAGGAAGCGTTTCGCATGGACTCTATGTCCTTCGCGCCTATATAACCCATGCCGGACCGCAGGCCTCCGAGATACTGGTGCACTACTTGCGAAAGTGGACCCTTGTACGCCACGTGAGCGGAAACGCCTTCCGGCACCAGTTTTGTGCTGTCATACTGATCAGCCTGGAAATATCGGTCCTTTGATCCTTGCTTCATGGCCTCAATGGAACCCATTCCGCGGTATTTTTTAAACTTTTGATTGTCCGAAACGATTGTATCCCCGGGTGATTCATCCGTGCCCGCGAAAGCGCTGCCGGACATTACCGTGTCCGCGCCAAATGCAAGAGCCTTCACAATGTCCCCGCTAGATTTTATGCCTCCGTCGGCTATCAGCGGAATACCGAGAGGAGCGCAGGCTTTGTAAACATCAAGCACAGCCGAAAGCTGAGGCACGCCCACTCCTGAAACAATCCTGGTAGTGCAAATTGAACCGGGACCGATGCCTACCTTCACCGCGCTTGCTCCAGCCTTGATTAGGGCCAGAGCCGCCTTTCCTGTGGCAATATTTCCCCCCACAATGTCCAGTTTCGGATATGTTTTGCGGACATTCTTGACGATATCAAGCACGCCTTTTGAATGCCCGTGCGCGGTATCTACGAATATCGCGTCAACGCCCGCCGCAACGAGCGCCTTAACCCGCTCCATGGTGTCTGCGGATGTTCCCACTGCGGCTCCCACCCGCAAGCGTCCGAGCTTGTCGCGAGTGGCCAGCGGATATTCCCTGCTTTTTACCATATCACGGTATGTAATGAGCCCTGCCAATTTGCCGTTCTTGTCTACCAACGGAAGCTTTTCTATGCCATATTGCTGAAATAATTTATTCGCTTCTGCGGTGGTGGTATCCGGCTTGCCGGTAATCAGTTTTGATGTCATTACATCCTTAATGGGAGTTTGTTCGTCTTTTTCAAAGCGCAGATCGCGATGCGTGACGATTCCCCTCAAAATACCCTTGTCGTCCACGATCGGTATTCCGCCGATGTTATGTTTCTTTTGAATAGCCAAGGCATCAGCTACTGTTCCCTTGATATTTAAAGTAATAGGCTCCGCGATTTTTCCCGACTCATAGCGCTTAACCATGCGAACCTCCTCCGCCTGCTCCGCAATAGTCATATTCTTGTGAATGACGCCGAAGCCTCCAAGCTGAGCCATGGCGATTGCCATGGAGGTTTCAGTGACAGTATCCATGGCGGCAGACAACAGCGGAATATTTAAGGTTATATTTTTTGTTAGGCGAGTCTTTATGCTTACCTCTTTTGGCAGTACTTCGCTATAGGCGGGCGCCAGTAAAACATCGTCAAAAGTAAGGCCCTGGCCAAGATTTTCGGGAGATGAGATTTTTTTCGGCATAATTTTCCTATATTTTACTTCCTTTTTTATATATCGTCAAATCTGCGCTCTTGCCTTTCCAAGCTCGCTGGATTATGTCCACAATGCGCCAGCTTTCCAAAACCTCCGCGCTGCCGGTGAACAGTGAGTGGTCGGAATTGATAGCGCTCCAGAGGACTTGCTCGTATGCCTCCGGAAGCTTGGTGTAGTGCTCATTGAAATTAAAATGCAGGGTATGCTCGGATAATTCTCTTTCATATCCAGGCTTCTTGGCAAAGACACTGAACTCAATGCCGGGGTTTGGCTGAAGGCGGAATATTAATTCGTTAGCTTCCTGCTCTTTTGTTTTTTTGTAGCGAATCCTGATTTCCGTAAAACGTTCGGCCATCGCCTTGCCGGTTGCAACAGTTATTGGCACGCCTTTCCATTTCGGGTCGGAAGATTTCAGCTGAATTGAAACGAAAGTTTCCACTGTGCTTTTCGGGTTTCCGGCGTCGCTTCTATATCCCGCATATTGCCCGCGCTTCACGCATTTTGAACCGCCGTCGCCGCAGGCTATTTTCAGGCCCTTGAGCGCCTTCAGCCGAAGCGCGGGGACGGCATCCATGCCGCATTGATCCGGCAAATCCATCAAGATAAGGGCGGCAAGCTGAAGAAGATGGCTCTGCACATAATCCCGGAGCGCTCCCGTCTGTTCATAAAATTTTGCCCTTCCCTCAATTCCTATTTTTTCACTCGCCAGGATATCAATGCTTTCAATAAAATTGGAATTCCATGTCTTCTTGAATAACGAGTTTCCATTGCGGAAAACAATTATGTTTTGCGCCGCCTCCTTCGCGAGATAATGGTCTATGCGATAAATTTGTTCTTCCGCAAAATACTCTTCAATATGTCGCACCAAATGCTCTGCGCTTGAGAGATCCGATCCGAAGGGTTTTTCCAAAAGGAGCTTGGCATTTTTTATTTTTGACAGCCCGGATTTCCCGAGCATTTCAACTATTTTCTCGCTAGCGTTTGGAGGAACGGAGAGGTAAAAAAGAATTTGCGGGTCAAGCTCCGACTTAAATTTTTTTCTTGCCGACAATATAATTTTCTTTAATTTTTCATACTCGGATGCCTTGCCTAGATCCATTTCCAGCATCTCAGTTTTTTTGTCCAAATGTTTTTTCAAATACGCTTTGTCCAAGTTCCTGGTGACGCCGACGATATGAAATTTTTTGGGAAGCATTTTAGCCTTGCTTATGGCGCTGATCGCCGGCAAAAGATACCGTCCGGCTAAATCGCCGGAAATGCCGAATATGACCAGAATTGTGGGTTGGTCGGTGCTCATTTTTTCCTTTTTGCCTGCTTTGTCTTTTCCGTTGCCTCGTTTATCTTATGCCCGCCGAAAGCATTGCGAGTGAGAGAAAGAAGCTTTGTGGCAAAGTTTATTTTTCCCCGCTGTGATTCAATGCGCACGTCAAATGACGCGCGTATGGCCGGAGTCCTTATACTCAAATCCTCGGCCGTTTCCAGAGCCCAGCGAGCTTCTCCCGACTCAGCCACCGCTCCGTCGACGTTTCTCATATCTTTGTTTTTTCGCAATGCATCCGCCATCAAACCGTTCAGCCAGGATGTTATCACGCTTCGCTTCTGCCATACATCCCCCGCTTTTGCCAATTCCAAATTTTTATACGGCCCCTCCTTCAAAAGCCTGTAACCCTCGGCCAGGGATTCCATCATTCCATATTCAATGGCATTGTGTACCATTTTCACATAATGCCCCGAGCCGGGCTCTCCAAAGTATGCATAGCCGCCGGAAGGCTTGGCGAGCGTCTTAAGCAGGGGTTCAATTGTCTTAAAGGCAGACTTGTCGCCGCCGGCCATCATTGAAAATCCATTTTCATATCCCCAGATTCCTCCGCTGGTTCCCACGTCCAAGAGCGTTTGTCCCTTGCGCTTGGCTTTTTCCGCTCGCTTGCGGGTAAGCCTGTAATCTGAGTTCCCGCCGTCAATGATTATGCTTCCCTTCGGAAGCATGTTAAGCCATTTATCCAATTCCTCATCCATGGCGCCGGCTGAAATCATAAGCCAAAGGGCAACGCGTTCCTTTTTTGCGAAAAACGCCAGAGCCTCTTCCTTGGAAAATGCTCCGAGCATGCCAAGCGATACCATTTCTCGCACCGGTTCGGGCGATCGATTCAGCGCCACCACTTTATGTCCCCCTTCGTGCAATTTTTTTGCGATTTGCGAACCCATTCTGCCCAAGCCGGCCACAATGATTTTCATGTTATTTTTTAAAATTTAAGAAAATGGTTAATAATGGAATCTGCTTCAGGGCCTGAGCCGGCATTTTTGAAACAGGCAGATTTTTTGAAAGTTGATTTATCGCCTTTCTTTTCTTTTCACCTTTGGAAAATACAACCGCTTGATCCAGCATGCCGATTGCCTTCGCGGTCATAGTGATGCGATTGAATTTTTCAGTGTAATATCCGAAAGCCAGCCGAGGGACGGACACCGCGTCGCTTTCCGGCAGAATCCCGGCGGTATGCCCGTCCATTCCCACTCCGAAAATGCCGATTTTCCAATCCGCCCATTTATACAGCTTTTCCAGTTCAGTGCGGAAAGCGCTTACGGCGATTTCCATGTTTCTCCCTTTAAGAACGGGCTTTAAATTCGCTTGGGGCAATTTAAAATCGCGCGCAAGAAGCTTCGCCCAGTTTGAATCGGAATGCCCCACTTCTCCATAGCGTTCGTCGGTAAGAGTCACGCAAAGCTTTTTGTGCGGATGCTTGCGAATTATTTTTGACGCCGCAACGGCTACCGGTATGGAAGAGCCTCCCGCCACCAGCCATAAAACTTTCTTCCCTTTTGCAAGCTGTGCCAAAATCGAACCGGCAACGAATTCTGCCGCCCCTTTCACCCCTTTTTCTTTTCGTATATCCAATTTCATGCTATTCCTCCCAATATTTTCTCCCTTGTAATTTTTCCGGCAGAAGATCTTCTTTTGTATATTTTTCGTATCCCTCCCCATAGCCCAGGTTCTTCATCATCTTGGTAACGGCGTTCCGGATTTTGAGCGGGATGGGCAGATTACCGAACTCTTTAGCGTCCGCCAGCGCCTTCTGATATGCCCAGTACACTGCCTTTGTTTTTGGAGCCTTTGAGAGATATATTACGCCATGCGACAAATTTATTCCGGCTTCAGGATATCCGATTGTTTCAACCGCCCTAAAGACGGCGTTGGCAATTTCTAAGGCTCCCGGATCCTTCATCCCGATATCCTCGGAAGCGAATATTACCATCCTGCGGGCAATGAACTTCGGATCCTCTCCTGATTCTATCATGCGCGTCAAGTAGTATAGGGCGGCGTCAGGCTGGCTGGCGCGCATGCTCTTTATGAAAGCTGAAATTGTATTGTAATGTTCTTCCCCTTTTTTGTCATATCGCAGGTATTTTGACTGCAAAGTCTGCTTGAGATTTTCCAAAGTAATTTTGGCATAAAGTCCGGCTGTATTTTCTATCATGCTTATGGCTTGTCGGGCGTCGCCGTTTGCCATGCCGACCAGCCATTCCATTGCCTTCGCATCAAGCTTGTGGCCGGTGCGCTTGATGATTTCCCGCATATTTTGGGGAGACAATTCTTCCAGCACAAAAACTTTGCAACGAGACAGAAGCGCCGGTATCACCTCAAAAGAGGGATTTTCCGTGGTGGCGCCGATAAGCGTCAGCCGTCCGGATTCAACTGCCGGCAGAAGGTAATCCTGCTGAGCCTTGTTGAAGCGATGTATTTCATCCAGAAAAAGTATTTTAGGACCGAGAAGCCCGCCCTCCTTTTCCACAATTTCCCGTATATCCTCTTTCCCGGCGGACACGGCGGAAAGTTCGTGATAATCGGCGTTCAAGGCTTTGGCATATATCCTGGCAAGAGTGGTCTTGCCCACGCCGGGAGGACCCCAAAGTATGAATGAGAAAAGGTGCCTGCCTTCTATGGCAACCCGCAAAGGGCCGGCTAGGCCGGATTTCTGCCCGTTCTTTTTTCCGACCAAATGTTCCTGGCCCACGAATTCATCCAGGCTCTTCGGCCGTATCTTGGCTGCCAAGGGTTCCATTTGCCAATTATACTCCCCTTTTCCTTTTTTTCTTTCAAAAACAATTTTGCCCCTTAAGGCGTTTTTTGCCCGACCATTTCCTTTTTCATTGAATATTTTTTTGCGTAATGCAGAATGAGTACTACAAGTATGAATATCAAAATCAGAAACGGATATTTATAAACAGAAGGAACGAGGTTGTATGCGTTTCCAAAGGCGAATCCAAGATACAGCATCACCGCAGTCCAAGCGATTCCTCCGGCAAGGACCGTCGAAACAAATTTTTTCAAAGGCATGCGCAGCATTCCCGCCGCCAAAAATACCGGAATAGCCAAGGTGGTGGTAAGCTTGGCCAAAAGAACAATTTTTTCCCCGTGGTTGTTGAAACGATTTTCCATTCTGGCCACCAGCCCCGGAGTTACTTTGAGAAATTTGCCGAAGCGCCTAACCGCCTTTTCCGCGCCATATTTGCCGATCCAGTACCAGCATAAATCTGCAAAAAAGTTGCCGAAAAATAACGCAGCAAAAAGCGGTATCAGACTAAACTGCCCGATACGCAGAAGAAACCCGCTTGTCATTACCACAACCGGACCTTCAGCGAAAGTGCCCAAAAAAACCAGAGCATACTTTGAGACGTGAAAGAACGCCAGAAGATTATGCGTGAACGATATCACCGATCTTTTCTCTTAAGGATCTATGTCTGTCCCGATAATAGCGGTATATTGCGTAAAGCAGGGACGCTATAATGGCGCCAACGACGGCATTGGCCATATCCTTCGGGGTGTCAAAAATATCTCCTTGTGAGGCGTAGAACGATGCGGCCAGATGAGGATTAACCGTAACGGCCGCCAGCCACTCAAATATTTCATATAAGGCGGAAAGGCTGATAATGGCATCCACCGGAAGATAGTAAAGCGTCCAAAAATTCTCTTTTCTCGCCACCTGCATAATTATGTCCTTGGCCGGCAAAAAACAAAGAAAGCCGAACATAAAATGCTCCACTCGGTCATACATGTTTCGGGTTGAATCCAACCAATGCCCGACCGTGCTTCCAAAGGCCACACCCGATACTCCAAAATGCGAAGCGACCAACGGAAACATTATGTATAAAGTGAGAAGCGTATACGATACATTTGAAAACTTTAAATATTTGCCAATGAAAATCAGCGCAATAATTGCCACAATGATCGGGCTGTTTTCAAGAAACCAGTCCGAATATCCTGCGGGCGGATTTATTCCGGACCAGAGAAAAGCAAGGATGAAAACCAGCAGCAGTATTTTTTGATAATTCGTCATGCGAATCTGTGCATTATAACTTGTTCAGCCGAATCCGCGCAAGAATTTCTTTGTGTCTTTTTTGCCGTTATGGAAGAACGAAAAAATGAACGCCAAGAAAATATGGCCAAACCAGCACGGCAAGCACTCCCTGCCAAAATCCAAGCTGGAGGTACCCCACTGTAAACAGCCATGCTGCCATCCACAGGCCCCCGCCGAACATATGGTTTTCAATCTTTATCTTGTGCATGGAAATATTATACCACGATTAAAAATTTGAGTTTCCACACCGTCTGCCTGCAATCAATTTTGTTGGGTATATAATGATATGACAAGGTCAATATTAATAATCATTTATTAGAATAAATATAATAGTTAGTTATGGAAAACATGGATAAAAAAGATGAATGCGGCAATTGCGAACAGTGTTGCCAAAAGTGCGGACAGTGCGGTTCCGGCTGCCATCATGGCGGAATGAACGGCCACGGATACTGCTGGGGCCATTATGGACGGCATCACTATCTTTTGGGCGTAGCCCTGAGAATCCTCGTGGTTATTCTCATCTTCTGGGCCGGATATGCTCTGGGACAGCTGGTGGGAATCATGAGGGCTGATTACGGAGGATGGCACGGTTATGGGGCCGGTTACAACATGATGCAAGACGGAGGTTATGGCATGATGCGCGGACCCGGCTATTATTATTTCCAGACGACACCGAATGGCGCAGCCGCCGGCGCGCAATCCGGAAGCAAGGCTCCCGCACCCGCGGTAAAACAGTAAAGAACGATTTGCGCGAAAATCCCCGATTAAGTTTCGGGGATTTTCTTTTTGGACGGCGCTATGGCAGGCTCATATCCGAGTTGATGCTGTTGATCGTGGATTTTATGGTATTTTGGGTCCACACGTAGGCAAACCAAATGGTAACCAGAGTGGAGATTATCAAAATGGCCCAGGCAATCTGCCCGATTTGCTTTGTCTTTGGATCATGCGATTTTGCATATTTTATTCCCGGCCACCATTTGATAAAAATAAAAACCGTCCATGGGAGGATAAAACTGAGCGCATATATCCAAGCCTGGGTTGCAGAAGTGATGGAAAGCGGAGCCATATTCAGCTTTGCTCCGCAATTTGGGCAAAAATAATATGAGGACTGCACGGGCAAATGGCACACGGGACAAGTCCCGGGAACCTTTTGTTCGACAGGGCTCTGGGATTGAATATTGTTCTGCGGGGCAATTTCAGTTATTGGGGGCATTTTTTCCTATTTCCTTCTCTTTGCTTTCTTTTTTTATCACTTTTTCCTCCTCCTTCACAGCTTCCTCTGTTACTTTTCTCTTTCTTGAAAATTTAAACAGGGAAAACACTATCATGGAAGAAAACATAATGCCGATAATGTTTACAATAAATATAAGCAGAGCGTCGCTAAACATGGTCCATTTCAGGGTGGAAAGTCCGACTCCCATTACAGCAAGCGGCGGCACTAGGGCCACGGAAATTGCCACTCCCGGCAAAGTTTCGTTCAAGTATGGCTTGGCAACAGCCAATGCGGCGGCGAATCCGGCTATGGCCGCGATTATCACATACATTAGAAGCGACGAACTGCCGGAGGCGAGATATGGTATGAAATCAGCGCTTCCGCTTCCGGAAAAAAGAAGGCCTATAACGAAGCTGGCGATGATGGCAAGCAGGGAAGATTTTAAAATTGTATAAAAAGAATGGCCCATGAGTTTTCCGTCCGCGGTGATAATGCCGAGGCCGAGGGAAAGGACCGGATACAAAAGCGGCGCAATAAGCATGCTGCCGATCAATATCACAACGCTGTTGAGTAGAATGCCGAAAGCGGCCATTGCCACCGAAAGCATCATCATCACGAAAAAATCCAAGCGCGGAGTCGCGTGCTCTATAATATTCGCTATGGCGTTGTTCTTATCGTTATCCGATAGATTGTCAAACAGGACTTTAAGCATATGACGATTATATCATATATATCATATTACCTTTAAATTATTCCGAGTTTTTTGAACCAATGCGTCCATACTTCTTCCAATTGAATATCCCCCATTTCCTTCGGAGTGCGCCAGGTAAATGACTTTACTTCATCCTGTTGAATTGTCACATCTTCTGAATCAACCGAAGCGCGGAAAAGATACCAATAATGGGGAAGATTTTGGCATTGCGAGATTTTGTCCGGATTTATTTCTTCCTCGCATATAAATTCAATATCGTTCAATTCTATGCCGGTTTCCTCCCTTAATTCCCGCAAGGCGGTTTCTTTTGATTCCTCTCCTTTATCAATATGCCCCGCCGGACAGGCAAAACCGGGCGGAGGATATTTCCTTTCAAGCAGTAAATATTTGCCGTCGCAGACGATAATAACTCCTGCGGAATAATGCATTTCCCTGCCGTCGCCAGATTTGCCGATTTTTGCGTTTTCCCTCATGAGCTGATTATATAACAAAAAATTCTTCAGGCTGCTGGGGGATTAGGATTCGGACCTAAATTCTCGGGACCAAAACCCGATGTCCTGCCGTTAGACGATCCCCCAATTATTTTTTCAGATATGCCATCAAACCAACCGGTAATTTTTCTAACAAGTTTATTACTTGCCTTAACTTCAATTCGCAATAATCCGAAATATCTTTCTGATATATTAGTCCTTTTTGTTTTAGTAGTGTGCTTTTTCCACAGAGTTTTTTTAAAATTACTCGATGAAAAACCTGTAATTTTCGACCAATATTTCTCCACTTCTTTTAGTCTATCCTTATGATTTTCGTGAAGATATATGGAGAAGAATATCATACTTCTATCAATGTTGCACACTCTCAAAAGCCAAACAATCATTATTTGAATCATACGAGGATCCATATTGCAAAATACAAATTTTTGTCCCGGCTTTTGTCTCTTCTCTTTTGAACCTTCTGCCCAGTATAAACAAACGCCCATTAAGAAAAGCTCTTAAGCAGTTATACTACTAATGTCCAGCTTGGAAACAGCATAAATCTTTTGTTGTCTTTCAATCCTTTGCCTTCTCCTTACCTCTGCGCCCTTTTTCTGCCCGGCTACTCTTGCCACAGTGATCCTCTGTTTTTGCTTCTTCGCGAGACGCACAGATTGAAGCCACAAGGATAAGGTGGATTTACAAACCGGTACAGCAGACAATATCTCCGAATATGTTTTACCTTCTTTTCTTAATGCGATTGCTAATTTCTTTTCTTCTTTCTTTGAAATCATAAAGCAGACTTATGCTGTAGCTCCAGGCCATCTACTTAATGATTAATAATTTTCTTATATTATATCACAGATTCAACGCCGCGATGATCATGACAGCGGCGGAAATAAAGCGAACCAGATACACCTTCAAGGTGTGCTTTTCCAAAAGCTCCGGCGCGTAGCGTGAAAAAATAAAGGCGAAAATCATTGAAACGGGCACGGCAATAATGGCCGTGGCAATGCTGATGCTTATTCCATAGGCGGCATTTGCCAATAGTACGGCGCCAAGATCGATAACAGCAACCAATCCAATGATTCCGTAATGTCCTCGCTTCACAGTTTTAAACTCCTTTTTAAAAAGCGGGACAGTGAATTGGAGCAGAATCACCTCCACCACGGTCATCCATAGAGCAGTATCCCAATAGCCCGTTTCCGCGATAGACAGCTTTACAAACAGCGCCATTATTGCCAAGCATAAAGTATCAATAAGAGCAATCAGAACATTTTTGTTAAAAAAAGATTTCCAATGAAAATTCTCATCCACGCTTACGAAAAACCCGAAAATAAATATTACCCCGATAAGCATATATTGCTTGGTAATGAGAATTTCGCCCAGAAAGACAGTGCCGAGAATTACCGCGAAAACTGTTTTGAAGCTGAAAAGCGGTATAAAAACAGAAACATCCAGCCTATATAAGGCAAAGAGATATAGAATTCCTCCAAGCGTTGAAAAAATACCGGCCAGAATAATATAGCTCCAGTGGTGAGGCATTCCAGCTCCGAAGAAAATGGACAAGGCTATGATGCCGACTGCCCCGAACATTCGGAGAAAATAGTTGAAAAGCCAGGGGTTGGAAAAAATATGCCGGCTGGCCAATTTTTCAATGATTGCCTCTATGCCGAAAAGGACAGTGGCACCCCAGGCCGTGAGCAATAGGAATGACATATTTATTTCTCTTCTTCGCCTAGGATTTTAATAAGCGCCAGTTCAAGCGGAAGTTCCTGGATGAAGGCTCGATCAATGTTCTGATACGCTTCCAATAGCAAAGACAAGGCAGGAGAACGGAGCATGCCGGTCTTGTCCTCCTTCACAAGTCCTTTCAGAAATTGCAGATCATTCTCCGATAAATCTCCCGCAAGCTCTTTTTCCAATTTAGGAGCGTATTTTAGAATTACAGCCATGCGGAATTTTTGAATAACCAATTTTGTGAAGAGCTTCATATCCATTCCCTCCCCTGACGCCCTTTGCACGGCGGAGATTCCTGATTCAAGATTTTTCTCTGCAATAGAGGAAATAATTTCATTTACCAATTCCGTTTTCGGCGCGCCGGTGATTTTTTCCACCTCTTCCCTCTTTATTTTTTTGCTCTGAGAAAAATTCAGCACTTTCTGCAGGATTCCGAGCGCATCGCGGAATGATCCATCTCCGAGAATGGCCAGGAGTTCGGCAGAACCGGCGTCCAGTTCATACCCTTCTTTTTTTGCCACCTCCATGATCATTTTTTTTAATACCTGTTCAGAAGGCTTCTTGAAATTGAAAACCTGGCACCGCGAAATGATTGTGTCGGGTACTTTATGGAATTCGGTAGTGGCTAGAATAAAAATGACATGAGCCGGCGGTTCCTCAAGAGTCTTCAAAAGCGCCCCCCAAGCGTCCTTGGAAAGCATGTGCACCTCGTCTATTATGTAAACCTTATATTTTGACTCCAGCGGAAGAACTCGCACTCCGTCCCGGAGCTCGCGGATATCATCGATACCGCGATTGGAAGCCGCGTCAATTTCATATGTGTCGTTTTCAGAAACGCCGAGCTCCCGAGCAAAGATGCGGGCAATAGTGGTCTTGCCAAGCCCTCTGGAGCCGACGAAAAGATATGCATGAGACACATTCCCCTGCTTTATGGAGCTTTCCAGAACGTCAGTTATATGGCTCTGGCCCTGCACCTCTTTCCAGGTTTCCGGACGGTATTTACGGTAAAGGGCCAAGGAAGAGTGGTTTCCATTGCCGTTTCTATTATGGCCGCTATTTGCCTTTGGCATACGGGGATTATAGCGCGAGGAGCTAAAAAATGAAATGCCTTGGATATAATGAAATACCCAAGGCGGAATTTAAATTTTTTTGTTTTTTCTTACACGAATTGCTTCTTGAAAATAAAAAACTAAAAAAAGCACCGTGAAGAAGGTCCAGATTATTGTCAAAATGACAATAATCAATTTTGAATCTTTAAATGGCTTCAGAATCAATGACAAATATGAAACAAACAAAAGAAACAAATCTAATATTACATATGCAACGATTGACTTCGCTTCCATGTCCATTCCATCGTCTTCCTCTGGGGTTATCAATCCTTCGAGGAGTCCTTTTGATTTATCGTCGTTTGGGATAATTACATACCCAAATCTTTTTTTTGATAAAATTTTCCTTAAAAAGGAAATCCTTGCAAGCCTAATTGGATCGCAGGAGTGGTTGGTTAATATATCATTTATCCAACTCCTCTCATCCTTTATAAGCCTTCTAAGAATTTTTCTTAGTTTTCTCGCTTTTATTTTCAACTTTACCTCCGTTATTTTGCAGATTTTATAACATTATTTATTATGCTCGTCAATTGGTGCAATTAAGGTAATCAGTAATTATTTTTTTCACCCCATTTGCATTCTCTGCTTCCATCAATTTCATTCTCAGCTCCTTCGCGCCGTCAAAGCCGTTCACGTAGGCCTTAAAATGCTTTTTCATTATGGAAAAGTTCTTGTATTTGCCCAATTCTTTTTCAAAAAGCTTAGTGTGTTCCGCAAGCACCTTCAACCTTTCCTTTACATTGGGGTTTTTGCCGGCAAAGAGCCACGGGTTTCCGAAAATGGCCCGGCCGAACATAATGCCGTCGCATCCGGTTTCTTTTACTTTCTTTTTGGCGTCAGCCAAACTTTCAACGTCTCCATTTCCAATGATGAGAGTGTTTTTGCCTGATGCATTCCGCATGGCAACGATATCCTTCATCAAGTCCCAGTGGGCCGAGACCTTTGACATTTCCTTCCTGGTGCGCAAATGCACAGTGAGCACGGCGATATTTTGTTCTAAAAGTAACCTGATCCAGTCCATTTCCACTTTGTTGTATCCGAGCCTGGTTTTTACCGAAATTGGAATCGCCTTTTCATTTGCGCCGGCCGCTTCTTGCACCCCCTCTTTGGCCGCCTTGATCACTTCTCCGGCTACCTCTGGACTTTTTATCATCCCGCACCCCGCGCCCTGCTTCTCCACCGCCCGATCCGGACAGCCCATATTTATATCCACGCCGTCAAAGCCGAGTTCCGCGCAGAGCTTGGCTGCAGATCGGATATTTTCCGGCTTTCCGCCAAAAATTTGGGCAACAATAGGATGCTGGCCTTTTTCATATTTCAGGTCAATCAGCAGTTTTTTTCTGGCTTCGTGGTGCGCCAGACCGTCGGCCGAAACGAACTCTGTCCAAAATACATCCGGCTTGCCGTATTTGCTTATTATTTTCCTGAAGGCAAAATCTGTAACGTCCGCCATGGGCGCCAAAACAAAAAACGGCCTATGTAATTTTTGCCAAAAATTATTCAAGGTTGTCCTTTATTTGAACTTATAATAAACCTTGTTTCCGTACCGCAAGTCAATATATTGAAGAGATGCATATTTTTTCCGGTATTCGGATTTTAAAGGCTCAGTGGAAAGAGCCGTCTGCAGGTTTTCCGCCAGTTTTGTAAAATCCGATGAAGAATTAAAAATTACCGCCGGCGGGAGAGAGGAGGAAGAATTGGGAGAATACAGAAAGAACTCCATTTCCCCGTTATCCATGCCTTGCAATGCCATGGGTTTGATGTTCATCTGGTCAAGAGTATTTTTGAAGGAAATGATTTTTGAAAAAATTCCGGATAAATAATTCTCGCCGGCCGGATCGCTTTCATCTCTGGCAAGCTTTCCGTAGAACTTAAAATATACGCTGCCGGAAAAATACGGAGCCTTCTCAAAAATATATCCGCCATCGTCCATGAAATAACATGGATTTGCGCCGCCGTTGGCAAACATGTCTCCGCACCATAAATACGCGCCTTTGCGCGGAGTAACCGAAACCTCCAAAACTCCCGAGGTGGAAATTTTAAGCGATATGTCTTTAAACATCTTAAAGGAATCGGATAAATTCTTTTGAATGGAGCCGGAAGGATAAATAAAAATATTGGCTTTCGGCAGGAATAGGAGGTAATCGCCGGAAATTTCTTTTTCCACTGCGCCTTTCAGCGCCGACGCATCAGCGCCATCCGCCCCGATTACCTGTACGGATTGGATATTTAGCTTCTGCCAGCGCGCAAGAAGTATTATGCCGGATAAAACGCATCCGGCCAACAAGGCAAAAAACAAAACCTTCAGCCAGAAAATTTTTCTTTTCTTTTTCTTTACCTGTCGGAGACGAGGAGAATTTAGGACATTGCGTTTCCTCATATTGCCGTCCTTATCCAATAAATTCCTTATTGCCCATGTATTTTCGCAAAACTTCCGGAATGCGAACTCTGCCGTCTTCCTGCTGGTAGTTTTCCAGGATAGCGGCCGGCAATCGAGAGGTGGCCACTGCGGTATTATTCAGCGAGTGTACGTATTTGTTTTTTCCATCATCGTCTTTATAGCGAATATTGAGCCGGCGAGTTTGGAAATCATGAAAATATGAGGAAGAATGAGTTTCCCTGTATTTTTCTTCGGAGGGCATCCAGGCTTCAATATCATACTTTTTCACTTGGCCCAGACCCAAGTCTCCTCCGCAATTTGCCACCACTCTATACGGTATCTTTAATTCCTGCATCAAATGTTCAACATGAGCGGTTATTTCTTCATGCAATTTAGCCGAAAGCTCGTGGCTGGCTTCACAGAGCACAATCTGCTCCAGCTTAAAAAATTCATGCACTCTGATTATACCTTTCACGTCTTTGCCGTGCGCTCCCGCCTCTCGCCTAAAGCAGGGAGAAAACGCGATAAACTTTTTCGGTAATGAGGCTTTTGGAAGAATTTCTCCGGAATAATATGACATCGTGGCCACCTCCGCAGTGCCCGCCAAATAATCTCCGTCTTGAGTCTTGTAAAGGTCTGCTTCACCCTGGGGAAGATAACCCGTACCGAACAGCGTTTCCTTTCGCACCAGAGAAGGAACGATCACGGGAGTATATCCTTTCTCCACAAAGTAATCCAAAAAGAACTGCCAAAGCGCGAAGAAAAGCAACGCTCCGCCGTTTTTCATGAAGTAGCCGCGGAAGCCGGAAACTTTTGCACCTCTCTCAAGATCACCGAGATCCAGATCTTCCAGCAGCTGAACATGGCTCTTTGGGGCAAAGCCAAATTTTGTTTTTTCGCCCCAACTGCGCACTTCTGCATTCTGGCTGTCATCTTCGCCTTCGGGCACTGAGACATCCGGCACATTCGGCACTTCAATCATCAGTTTGTGCCACTCGTCCATTACCTCTTTAAGTTTCTCCTCTTTTGCCTTGATATCCTCCTTAACCGAACGCATCTCTTCAATCAATTCAACCTTTAAAGCCGGGTCCTGGTCGCGAGCGATATCATTTGATACCTTGTTTATTTCACTGCGCAGTTCCTCCACTTCTTTCATAATCTTCAAGCGCTCATCGTCCAGAGAGATAAGCTTGTCCAAGTCGATATTGATTTTTTTCTTTTTTGCTCCGGCCGCCACTATATCCTTGTTCTCCCGGATGAATTTTATGTCCAACATTTTTTTACCCGCAAATGCGGTCTACATTAAGTATTAGCAATTATACATTAATTGTCGTATAATAACAAAACCAGGCGCGCGACGCCGCATTCTATCGTCAGCCAATATGGAAATAAGAAAACTTGCAAAAGCGGATTTTCCGGCTGCTCTCATGCAAATTCCGGATCCGCCGAAGGACTTATGGATAATCGGAAGCCTTCCTCCAGCCGAACGCAGTTGGATATATTTGTGCGTGGTAGGCTCGCGAAGGATTACTTCCTACGGCCGAGAGGTGTGTGAAAGGATCATATCCGGCCTGCGCGGATATCCGATCATAATTGTTTCAGGTTTTGCCTTAGGCATTGACATTGCGGCGCATAAGGCGGCGATGAATGCCGGACTCCGTACAATCGCCTTCCCAGGCTCAGGGCTTTCAGGCGCCGCCATCTATCCGAAGAACAATGCCCATCTTATAAATAAGATAGCTGACGCGGGAGGATGTCTCCTGTCCGAGTTTGAACCGGATTTCCAGGCAACAATGTGGAGCTTTCCGCAAAGAAACAGATTGATGGCTGGCATGGCTAGGGCTACGATGGTAATTGAAGCGGCGGAAAGGTCCGGAACATTAATAACGGCAAATCTCGCTCTTGAATACAATCGCGACCTTTTGGCGATTCCGGGTCCGATTTTTACCCCGGGCTTCGCCGGCACAAACCGCCTGATACGCCAGGGAGCAATCGTGGTCACCTGCCCTGAAGACGTTTTGGAAGCATTGGGTTTTGAGCGTCCCAACGATGAGGAAAAGCGAAAAATGGCGTTGTCAGATCTCTCTCCCGAGGAAAAGGCCGTAGCCGAAATCCTGCATGAACCCCTGCCGCGCGATGAAATAATCCGGAGATTAAATTGGAATATTTCCAGAGCAAACATTATTCTTTCCGCAATGGAAATCAAAGAAATAATAAAGGAAGAAATGGGAATGATTTGCCTGCGCTGATTTGCCAAATCGCGCATGTTGGTGTAATACTTGGAGGAATATGAAATTACTGATTGTTGAATCGCCCTCAAAAGCGAAGACAATAGAAAAGTATCTCGGAGACGCGGCCAAAACAAAATCGGACGATTTTACCGTGCGAGCGTCAGTGGGACATATTCGTGATTTGCCGAAATCAAACAAGAAAGCCATAGATATTCCTGCCGGGTTTGTGCCGCATTACGAGATTTCAAAGGGAAAAGAAAAGGTGGTGCACGAGCTAAAGGGCCTGGCGGAAAAAGCAAGGGAGATTTACCTGGCCACAGACCCTGATCGTGAGGGAGAGGCCATTGCCTGGCATATTGAGACCATCCTGCATGATGACAAAAAAGTGAAGGCCCCGATCAAGCGCGTTGCATTCAATGAAATTACAAAAGAGGCGGTGGCGGAAGCAATGGAAAATCCCAGGGACGTGGACACGAATTTGCGCAAAGCGCAGGAGGCCCGAAGGGTTTTGGATAGGCTGGTGGGATATGATCTTTCCGGCTTGATATGGAAAAAAGTAAGATACGGCCTTTCTGCCGGCCGCGTGCAATCCCCCGCCTTGCGTATCATTATGGAGCGCGAACGCGAGATTCGAGCATTTGTTCCCGAAAAGTTTTGGAAAATTTGGGGAAATTTTGAGACGGAAAAGAAGAAACAGCTCGTTCTCGCCTGCTCGGAAGAGCCAAGAGATGAAAAACTGGTTGAAAAAATTCTAAGCATGGGGAGAACAAGCAAATGGATTGCGGAAAGCGTTAAGGAATCCGAGCAAAAACGTTCCCCGCGCGCTCCTTTCACCACTTCCACCCTGCAACAGACCGCCAGTTCGCGTTTAGGATTCTCCCCTTCCAGAACCATGCGCGTGGCCCAAAAGCTGTACGAAGCCGGCCATATCACCTACATGCGCACCGACAGCACCAATTTGGCGGCGATTGCGCAGGCGCAGATAATTTCGCTGGTAAAAGGAAAATACGGAGACGAATATGCGCAGCCGAGAAATTACAAAACCAAATCAAAAAACGCCCAGGAGGCTCATGAGGCTATCCGCCCCACCAATTTCAGGATTGAGGAAATCGGAACGGATGAACAGCGCAAATTGTACCGCCTTATCTGGGAAAGAGCCGTTTCCTCGCAAATGGCCGACGCCCGGCTATTAAGAACAAAAATTTCGGCAATTGCGGAGGGTCATCCAGACATTCCTCCCTTCGTCGCGAATGGTTCCCGCCTAATTTTCCCCGGATGGCTTGCCGCGGATAAAGCGGCGCGCGGAGAGGACGTGGAATTGCCGGCGGTAAAGGAGGGCGAAAATTTGAATCTTTTGGAGTTATTCAGCGAAGAAAAATTTACCGAACCGCCCGGGAGATATACCGAGGCCGGATTAGTGAAAGAACTTGAAGCAAGAGGCATAGGACGCCCCTCCACCTATGCATCCATTATGAAAACTCTTGAGGATCGGCAGTATGTGCGCAAGGAAGGCAGAACGCTTTTCCCCACCGATACCGGCGAAGTGGTTTCGGATTTCCTTGAAAATCACTTTGCAAAGTATATTTCCGATACATTTACGGCTGAAATGGAGGACGAGTTGGACGAAATCGCCCGAGGCGAGCGAGCATATGAAAAAACGCTTTCCGATTTTTACACTCCTTTTCAGAAGGAACTCAAATCAAAAGAGAAGCTGGAAAAGGCCACCAATCTCGGCGACGCACCGGAGCACATTAAATGCCCGAAGTGCGGCAGTCCGATGATAATCAAGCTGTCCCGCGGAGGAAAATTCTATTCGTGCTCCAAATATCCGGATTGCGACGGAGCGCTGACCTTGGATGGCAGTGAAATTAAAGGACCGGAGGAAACCGGGGAAATGTGCCCCGAGTGCGGAGAAAAACATGGGGGAAAATTGGTCGTGCGCGAACGCCGGGACGGAACTGGCACCTTCATATCATGCTCGCGTTATCCGAAATGCAAATTTATTAAAAAGGACGAAGCGGAGGAAGCGCGCAAAAGAACCGGGGTCCAATGTCCGGAATGCAAGAGCGGCGACATTACCGAGCGCAGAGGGCGGTTTGGAATTTTTTATTCCTGTTCCAACTATCCTGACTGCAAATTCGCAATGAAAGCAAAGCCCACCGGAAATATCTGCCCCGAGTGCGGTTCGCTCATGATGGAAGGCACAAAGACTATTCCCGAAAGATGCAGCAATAAAGCCTGCCCGAATCATAATCCTCACAAGAAAGGCAAGTAATTCAATTGCGAAGGTCAGGAACTTCCTGAGCGGGGTGTCTCGCAGGCCGACGGGCCGAGAGGCAGCGCTGGCCCAGCAGGGCCAGACAGCGACCCCGCGAGGGAATGTTCCGGATCTTCGCACCTTTAAGTTTATGCTATAATGTGCAGACTATGCCCAACGTTCAGGAGATATTAAACCTGGCCAGCGATCTAAGCGAAAGAGACAAAAAGCTCATCGCAAAAGCCTATGACTTCGCTGAAAAGGCTCACGAAGGGCAAAAAAGAATGAGCGGCGAGCCGTATTTTATTCACCCTTTTGAAACCGCAAAAAACATCGCCCGCCTGGGCATGGACGCAAAAACAATATCTGCGGGGCTTTTGCATGACGTAATGGAAGATGCCAACGTCACGAAGGAATCAATGGACCGGAACTTCGGCGAGGAAATTACTTTTATAGTGGAAGGCGTAACAAAGCTTGGAAAGCTGAAATACCGCGGGCACGAGCGCCATGTTGAATCATTGCGAAAATTCTTTTTAGCCATGACCAACGATCTCCGGGTTGTTGTGGTGAAGCTGGCCGACCGCCTGCATAATTTGCGCACTCTTCAGTATGTGCGTGAGGACAAACGCAAAAGAATCGCCTTGGAAGCGATTGAGGTATACGCGCCTTTGGCCGATCGGTTGGGCATGGGAAGGCTGAAGGGAGACCTTGAAGATGCCGCTTTCCCCTTCGCATACCCGAAGGAATACGCGGAAGTTCAGGAACTTATCAAGGGAAAGAAGGAGATTTACGAAAAAAACCTGAATGAGTTCCGCTCCGCGCTCGAGGGAGAACTGAAGGCTAACAAGATTAAGGCGGAAATAACCTACCGCTTGAAGCATAATTACAGTATTTGGAGAAAACTGCTTAAGCATGACATGGATATTGAAAAAATATACGATATCGTGGCATTGAGAGTTGTGGTGGATACAGTGGAGGAATGCTATAGGATCCTGGGAATAGTCCATTCGTTGTGGCGGCCTCTCTTGGGCCGTATAAAGGATTACATTGCCGTTCCTAAGCCTAACGGATATCGTTCCCTGCATACCACCGTTTTTACGGGTTCGGGAGGAATAGCCGAAATTCAAATTAAAACAAAAAAGATGCATCAGGAAGCGGAGTATGGTATTGCCGCCCATTTTACATACAAAGAAGGCGATAAAAAAAGTCCCTTGGATAAAAAATCAAAATTCAAATGGATAGAAGAATTGAAAGCCTTCAATTACGCGCCCGAGGAGCCGAAAAAATTCCTTGAAAATTTGAAAACTGATTTTTTCAGCGACCGCATTTTCATCTTTACTCCAAAAGGAGACGTAATAGACTTGCCGGAAAATTCCAGTCCGGTTGATTTCGCCTATGCCATTCATTCCGACATCGGCGACCATATAAGCGGGGTAAAAATAAACGGGAAAATGTCCCAAATACTTTCCAAGCTTAAGAACGGAGATATCGTGGAAATAATCGCAAAAAAGGACGCTCACCCTTCCGGCAAGTGGCTGGACCATTCGAGGACGAATATTGCGCGGAAGCATGTGCGCTCTTACCTGGAAAAAAACAGCCTGCTCGCAAAATTAAAATCTTTGGGCCGGGGAAAATAACACCGGCCTATATGCTGAAACTCGATATGTCGTATAATCCGGAGTCATCCGGGCCGAGCGGTTCGGAGGGCTTATCCTCTGCGGCTTCTTGATCGGGATTTCCTTCGGGGTTATTAAGGCCTGATTCCCTTGCTATGTGATTATCCAGCATTTCGGAAGGCTTTTTTGATTCTTCGGTTTTCCTTATCATTTCCAGAATAGTGCGCAAATCCTCTGTGGAAAAAAAATCAATTTTTACCTGTCCTCCGATTTCGCTCCTATCGATATGCACTCTTGTACCGAGCTTTTCCTGAAATTCCCCCTCAAGTTCGGTAATCTCCGGATCGGGCATGAATTCCTTCTTGCGCACCCGGTCGGTGGCAATCTTGCGGGAAATCCTTTCCGCTTCGCGGACGGTAATTCGCTTGTATAGTATTTCCTTAAATAGAACCGTTTGCTCTTCAGGATGATCTGCAAGCATGAGCAATGGCCTGGTATGCCCTTCCGTGACTTTTCCGGCAGAAACTGCATTCAGGATTTCCTCCGGCAAGGCAAGAATGCGGAGAGAGTTTGAAACGTATTCCCTGCTTCGGCCGAGCTTCTTGGCGATCTCGTTGTGGGTGAATTTGAATTCGTTGGCAAGGCGGAAAAAAGCGCGGGCGCGATCCACCACGTTCAGATCCTCGCGCTGCAGGTTCTCCAGTATGGCAAGCTCCAGTTTCATCATGGAGCTGTCTCCGACTCGGATTATTACAGGTACTTGGGAAACCCCGGCCATCTTTGCGGCCCGCAATCTGCGTTCGCCGGCAATTAATTCGTATTCAGCCAAAATCCCTCCGTCTTCCTTGGCAATTTCCAAGCGAGAAACAGTCAGGGGCTGAAGTACTCCGTATTGCTTTATTGAATCAGACAGGTCGCGCAGGCGCTCCTCGTCAAAATCCCTCCTGGGCTGGTAGGGATTCGGCTTGATCTTGTCAGTATCAATCCAGAAAATCGAATTTGAATACAAATTAGACATGGATTGATTTTAGCACATCGCAAACTTTTTTTGTAATTGATTTTGGGGCGATTTCTGTGTAATATGTGTGAATTGCCGTCAACGCGGCAAAAGTTTGCTGAAAGGCCGGAGTGATGAAATTGGTAAACATTCGCGACTCAAAATCGCGCGAGGGCAACCTCTTGTGGGTTCAAGTCCCACCTCCGGCACCTAAATGGTGCATATCAATGATAAAATTGTACTATCCTACGTAACGGGCGTCTCTTTAGGAGATGGTAATTTATCTTTCTGAATAGTTTCCAAGAACGAGGGTCCTGTCTGCTTTTTAAGTGTTAGCACAGCACTATTAAAATAATCATTAATTCGTTCTACTTGTTTTTCAACTGTATTTGAGGGTATTTTTTCCTTGGAAAAATATTTAATGTCACGGGCCTCGTCAGTCAAAGTTAATTTACCACCAACAACACTGCATTCAAATATGAAGACGATTTCATCTTTTTGAGGCTTACTATAAACTCCAACCAGTCTAGATACATTTACATTTATCCCGGTTTCTTCTGTTATTTCCCTGATTACACCTTCCCATGGTGCTTCACCTTTTTCGAGCCCGCCTCCGGGTAGATTCCAAACGTCATAATCATTTCGCAAGCACAGAAGTACTTGGTCTTGATCATTGATTATGATTCCAAACACACTAACTTTAAAGTCCGGCCTATTCATACTTGCATTATATCATATATGATATATAATATCCATTCTTAGCAATAAGAAATATTATATGAAAAACTCATCACAAAAAGAGATAGGCAGTTTTATCAAGCAATTGCGCGAACGCAAGGACATGACCCAGGGGGATTTTGCCAGGGCCTTGGGCACTTCCCAGAGCGCGGTGGCCCGCATGGAAAAGGGCCAGCAGAACTTCACCACGGATATCTTGCAGAAAGTGGGCGAAGTGCTGGAAAGAAATGTGGTATCGGTCGGAACATCATTGGATTTTGAAATTAACGGCGGGAAAAAACTGCACGGAGAAATTACCACCGCATATTCCAAGAACGGATCAGTGGGACTCTTGTGCGCTTCCCTTCTTAACCGCGGGAAAACCGTTTTGCACGGCATTGCTCATATTGAGGAGGTATACCGAGTTATCGAAATTTTGGAAAGCATCGGAGTAAAAGTGGAATGGACCGGCAAGAACTGCCTAGAAGTCACTCCTCCCAAGGCATTCAAGTTGAAAAATATTAACGTGGAATCCTCTCTTAAGACGCGTTCAATAATAATGTTTATGGGGCCCCTGGTGCACTATTTAAAAAGCTTTTCCTTGCCCCATGCCGAAGGATGCAAGCTGGGAAAGCGCACAATAAGCGCCCACAAGTACGCATTGGAGGAAATGGGCATTAAAATTAGAACTACCAACAACAGCTATGAGGTTTCGGCGGAGAAGATCAAGCCTGCGGGAATTGTAATGTACGAATCCGGGGATACCGCCACTGAAAACGTCCTTATGGCCGCCGCTTTGACGCCGGGCGAAACGGTGATTGAATGCGCCAGCGGAAATTATATGGTACAGGAGATTTGCTACTTTTTGGAAACCCTGGGTGTGAAAATAGAAGGTATAGGCACCGGCACCTTAAAAGTGCACGGGTTAAAGGAAATTAAAAAGAATGCGGAATATTGGAACAGCGAGGATCCGATTGAGTCTATGATGTTTATTTCAGCCGCAATCGCCACCGATTCGCATCTGATCATTCGAAGATGCCCGATTGACTTTTTGACCTTGGAATTATACAAGCTGAAAAAAATGGGGCTGAAATACAAAGTGCTTAAACAATATCTTTTCAAGAATAACCGCACAAAATTGGTTGATCTTGAAATTTTTCCAAGCAAGTTAAAAGCGCCGGAGGAAAAACTGCATGCCAATCCTTTCCCGGGGATAAATATCGACAATTTACCTTTTTTTGCTCCCATTGCCGCTCGGGCGGAGGGTACGACTTTGATTCACGACTGGTTTTATGAAAATCGAGCCATATATCTGGCAGAGCTTACCCGCCTGGGAGCGAACGTCACCCTGGCCGACCCGCACCGCGTGTATATTACCGGAAAAACGGATTTCAAATCCGCCCAGGTGGTGTGTCCGCCGGCTCTTCGGCCCTCCATGGTAATTATGATAGCCATGCTGGCCGCGCCGGGCACTTCAGTGCTTCGAAACGTATACATGATCAATCGCGGATACGAGGAAATCGCCGAACGGTTCAATAAAATCGGCGCGGATATTAAGATACTGCGCGGCATATAAATGTCCGTTTATTCAAATAAGCAAAAAATTATTGTCATTCTGGGACAGACTGCCGCAGGCAAGAGCGCTTTGGCGGTAAAAATGGCGCGAAAAATCGGCGGAGAAGTGGTATCGGCCGATTCAAGACAGGTCTACAAAGGGCTTGATATTGGCAGCGGAAAAATTACAAAAAAAGAAATGCGCGGGGTGCCGCACCATCTTTTGGATGTTGCGAGCCCGAAACGCAGGTTTACAGCGGCGCAATACCAGAAGCTGGCAATGGCAGCCATTAAAAAAATTTTGGCCCGCGGTAAAACTCCAATAATTTGCGGAGGCACCGGATTGTATATTGATTCTATAACCAAGGGCATCGTTTTTCCCGAGGTCCCGCCGAATCAGGCCATGCGCAATCTCCTTGAAAAAAAGGGAGCTGACGAGCTTTTTAAACTGCTCAGGAAAATAGATCCGAAACGTGCAAAAAATATTGATGCAAAAAACAAAGTGCGCCTGGTGAGAGCCATTGAGATTGCTAAAAAATTGGGCCGTGTGCCTCCCCTGCCGTCTAGGGCGGAGGGTAACCCTGCGTCCAAATATGAGTTTATGAAAATAGGCCTGAAATTGCCGGAAAATGAACTAAAGAGAAAAATTAAAAAGCGTCTTTTGGCCAGAATGAAAGAGGGAATGGTATCAGAGGTGCGCAAACTGCATGAGGACAGCCTTTCCTGGAGACGCCTGGAAGAGCTCGGCCTTGAGTACCGGTATGTGGCGCAATACCTGCAAAAGAAAATCAGCAGAGAGGAAATGCTCTCAAAAATCAAAACCGAAAGCTGGCGCTACGCCAAGCGGCAGATGCAATGGTTCAAACGTGATAAGGAAATAAAATGGAAGGGCGGGCGATGAGGGAATCGAACCCCCGACATCGGTTTTGGAGACCGAAGTTATACCACTTAACTAATCGCCCTATCCCCTCTCCGGTCCGCCATATAGCGGAAAACCGGAGAGGTAAAGGAGGCAAAAATTGATAATAATGCCTCTTTAATGCAAAGAACGCGCGGCAAACGCTTGCCGCACATCAATTGTAACATTTGGCGGAAACACCCGCCACAAATACGGTCCGCGCAAGGATTATTTCTTAATTTCCTTGTGTTTGGTACTTTTCTTGCACCACTTGCAGTACTTATTGAGCTCTATTTTCTTGGTCACCGTCTTCCTGTTTTTGCTTGACCAATAATTAATTCTCTTGCAGTTTCCGCAAGCCAGTTTTATAAGTCTATCTTGTGACATAATGGATATAAGTTACTATAAATCGCTTTAATTTGCAAGCTATACGGAGCTCTTCAGTTTTTTCTCCTTCCTGTGCCTTTCCAGGGCAAGTCCTATTAGCCTATCAAAAAGTTCGGGTTGAGAAATCCCGCTGGCTTCCCAAAGCTTTGGATACATGCTGATATTGGTAAAACCCGGAATGGTATTAATCTCGTTTACGTACAATTTCCCCTTTTGGGTAAGGAAAAAGTCAACCCGGCCCATGCCCTCGCAGTTCAGTGTTTTGAAGACCTGGACGGCAGTGTTCTGCACCTTTTTAATAAGGCTCTTTGAGAGCTTGGCGGGAACAACCAGCCGGGTTCCTTCAGTTATGTATTTTGCGTCGTAAGAGTAAAATTCATCATCGGGAATGATCTCGCCCGGCAAGGAGGCAATCGGTTTTTCGTTGCCCAAGACGGAGCATTCAATTTCCCTGCCTTTTATTTCTTCTTCAATAATTATTTTTGTATCAAACTTAAAAGCCTCCTTTGTTGCGTTTCGGAGCTCGGCATCATTCTCCGCTTTTGAAACACCGACGGATGAGCCCATGTTAGACGGCTTCACGTAAACCGGCCTGCCAAGTTTCTTATAAATCTCAGTAGGGCGGATTTTGTTTTTGCCCTGAAATACAAGATAGTCGGCGACATTTATGCCGGCCTCGCGCAAAAGCCTTTTGGCAGTATCTTTGTCCATGCCGACAGCAGAACCAAGCACGCCTGCACCGACAAACGGAATACCCGCCAGCTTGAGCATGCCTTGCACGCTTCCGTCCTCACCGTAGGGACCGTGAAGCACCGGAAACACCACATCCAATCTCCCAGCAGGACCGGCCCTTTCTCCGAACAAAACAACCTCCTTATTTGATTTATTCAGCCTAATGAGTTTTGGATTACTTTCGTTTAATAGATATTTTCTACTGTCGCCCAAAAACCATTTTCCGTCCTTACTAATGCCTATGGGTACCACTTCATACTTTTTCTTGTCCAGCGCGTTTATAACATTCCGTGCGGACTGCAGGGACACCTCGTGCTCAGCCGATTTACCGCCGAAAATCACGCCCACCTTGATCCGTTTTTTAGACATGGGGAAAGTATATCATTTCTCATTTAATATTGCATTCTCAAGCGTTTTAGAGCTTTTGGTGAGGTTTTTACAGCCCGATTTGGTCACCAAAACCATGTCTTCAATGCGTATTCCGCCCCAGCCCTTGAAATACAGGCCTGGCTCGACTGTCATAACGCATCCGACTGGCAAGATGTCTTTGCTCTTTGGGGTAAGCCCGGGCCATTCATGGATTACCGTTCCCACTCCGTGTCCGAGACCGTGCCGAAAATTATCCTTGCCGAACTTGCTTGCAAGAAATTGCCTTGCGGAGCGGTCAATTATCCATGCCCGTTTCTCTCCTTTTGCAATTTTCTCTATTGCCTTTTCCTGCGCGAAAAGCACGGCCTTGTAAATTTTTTCCTGCCGCTTGGTCGGCTTGCTCCAAAAATATGTACGGGTCATGTCGGAACAGTAATGGTTCACTGTTGTGCCGAAATCAAACATGATAATGTCGCCGGATTTTAATTTATATTTGCCGGGCGCGTGATGGATATCGGCGCTTCCCCTGCCAAAGGCCACAATCGGCTCAAAGGAAAGCACATGAGCCTTATGCCTGACAAAGGCGCGCCTAATGAAGGCTTCCATTTCTTTCTCGTTTATGCCTGTATGCAAGTGCTTAAGAGCATCTTTCAGCACCTCCTCGCTTATTCTTTGCGCCTTGATGATATTGGCAAGCTCTTTTTTTGTTTTTACCGCCCGAACCTCGTGAATCAGCTTGGTTTTCATATTGCCATTAATTTTACCACATATCCAAAAGCTGGAGGCCTTGCCTCCCACTTTTTAATGTGTGGTCTAATAAACTTCTTTGTTATAGCACTCTTCGCAATATATTTTTTCGGGCCGCTCAGGGGCATATGGAGTCTCAAACTCGTTCTGGCATTTTTCCTTGTGGCCATGACTCATGTTTTCGCACATGCATGCCCTGTGCCAGAGCTTTATAGGGTTTTTTTGTTTTAGCCTTTCATAATACCGGCAATTAGGGCAGAGGCCAGGCAAAGGAATTCCAGCTTTTATATAAAAGTAAAATTCTTCTTGGATTATTTTGAAAGCCCCTGTACATCTTTCATTGCATGCGCCCCTGTGCCCGCATTCAATGACCTTGCCGACAATTTCTTCATTCACATTCTTGATATCATCCGGGATATCTTCGTATTTGATATTAATGTCAAGATTTCTCTCTTCCCTGTCCTTCCATGAATATCCGCGTTTTTCCGCTTCATCTTTGGTTAAAGTGAAATACTCCTGAGCTAAAGACTCGTTGTAACAAAACGTAGAAAGTTCAGGCGGGAAAAATTCCCCGTATTTGTAAACATTCCCGCTTGCGTCTTTGTACGGCATGTTATTCATGTGCTGAATCACCTTCGGCAGCAATCTTTTGTATTCTTGCTCTGAATATTGCCTGTTCAAAATGCAATATTTCTTCCCTCTTAAGGATATTCCGCCGAATACGTCTGAAGAAGAGAAACAGTAATCTGTATATTCGGCATTTCTTAGGTTTTTTATTCCATTGCTGGAGAACAAGAGGCGCGAGCTGTCATTCGCGCCCCCGCCCGCAAACTCGTACACCATTTCGGAGTTCGCAATATTATTTCCGTCGTATGAATCCTTGGCTCCAAAGCATCGAAGGAGGAACTTGGTATTTTCGCTGTTATATATTTCAAAAGATAATTTTACATTTTTATCGCCTTCCAAATCGTCCCCGGTGCTGTTCACAGACCGCATTATATATGCGTATCTATGCGGAAACTTAAGAATAAGTTCTGTCCACTTTTCTTTAACTTTTTTTACTCCTGCCCTGCTTCTCGTATTCATGTGCTTCACCTTGTCGTTATATTCAGATTCGGAATATTGCTTGTTTTCAATGCAGAATTTCTTACTGCACAATCCAGCGCATAAAAAGCAGTTGCTGCAATCCGAGCAATCGTAAAGAAAAGAAGAGTCTATGCAATTGCGAGACAAAGTCAAAAAGCTGCAGTTGTAATTATTTTCTCCGCGTACGACTTCGTAGCAGTTTCCGCAGCTTACGGTATTCAAACAATCAAAAACGCCTTTGGATTTATCTACGGCTTTGGAGTAATACGCATTTTCCGATCCGTTGGCCGAATACGTAAGATACACGTTTTTACTTTCTCCGTTGATGTTTGAATATTCCCCGTTCACTATATTCCTCAGAAAAATATTGGCTCGCGGAACTTTTTTAAACAGATCGTTCATTTGTTCAAAAAATGGCTTGGAAAAATCATAATCCGCACCGCAAGAGAGCTCATCCCATTTGTCAGAATACCAGCAGTTCACGCAATATATGGGAAAGGGAGATTCCGGTTTGTACATTGAAATACCCCTCTTCCCGCAGAGTCCGCAAGTAAAGTGATACAATTCTCTTTCATTTCTGAATCGCAATCGCCTTTGCATCCGGCATTCCGGACACCATGTCGGCGGAGGCACTTTGATTTTTTCGTAAAATGAGAAATCTTCGGGGTCAATGATGAAGCTCCCCTTGCAATTTTGGCATTGTTTGGTCTCGGGCGGCATGGCTAATATACCTCTTTGTTGTAGCACTCTTCGCAATATATTTTTTCGGGCCGTTCGGGAGCATAGCTGGTCTCAAAAATGTTGGGGCAAGCACCTTGGTGACCATGATTCTGCTTGTCACACATGCAGGAGCGATGCCAAAGCCTCATAGGATTCCTTTGCTTCTGTCTTTCGTAATGCCGGCAATTAGGGCAAAGACGCGGCAATGGAACACCAATTTGTCTATAAAAGACTAGTTCTTTGGGAAGAATCTTAAACGCTTCCGTACATTGCTCATCACACTCTCCTTTGTGTGCGCATTCAATAACTTTGCCGGCAATATCGTCGGCAGAATCTTTTATGTCGTCAGGGAGCTTTTCATATTCAATGTCAATCTTATAATCACGCTCCTCTCTTTTTCTCCAGGCAAAACCACGTTCACTCGCTCTCTTTTCGTCCAGTGGAAAATATTCCTGCACGATAGCCTCGTTGTACGCAAAAGGAGAAAATTCAGGAGGGAAAAATTCGCCAAATCTATATACTTTCCCTGTCTTGTCCGTATAGGGCATATCGCCCATCTGCTTTATTATTTTCGGCAAAAGTGCTTCGTACTCTTCTTTGGAATACTGGCGATTTAAAATGCAATATTGCTTTTTCCGCAAATTGGCGCATCCGAATATATCGTCGCAGGATATGCAGTTGCTGGAATAATATGCCCGGCTGCACCCTTTTACGAAAAAATCAAAATAATAATCGGAATTCTCGTTCATTTCGAATCCTATGGCAATAGTCTCATATACCCTTTCAGCCCTTTTCACGCCATAATTATCATAAGAATCGCTTATCCCTTTGACTACATAATGGGAATATTTGCTGTTCTCCGACCCGTCGCCGAACACGTCAAAGCACGATCTGCAATTCCTGGTATTTTCCTGATTGTTGCCCGTTGAGCCTTTTGTGTTCAGCATATGCGCATATTTGCAAATTGCCTTTTCTGAAAAATCCTTAAATTGCGCCTTTGTTTTCTGCAGCGACGAATTGCTGCCCAGTTTCATTTCCTCTATCTTTCTCAGGTAGTCTTCTCTACTGTACTGCGTGTTCCAAATGCAATAACTTTTGTTGCGCAAATTGACGCAGGCAAAACAGTTTTGGCAGTTTCTGCAGTCAAAAAGAAAGACGGAGTCCGTACAATTCTCGCATTGCCGGCTAAAAGATAGACGGTAAGAATTAATACATTCAATGTCCTCATAGCATAATTCCAGCTTATCCCCGCTCAAAATATCTGAGGAGTTTTTTGAATATGAGGCATTCTTGGCATAAGTCACTTGTTCATTTTCATTTCCGCCAAAAACCAAATAACTGTCCCGGTTACTGGCAGTAAAGTTCGTATAATCTGAGTTCACTTGCGTTCCCCCGGTGAACAGGCTAATTAAGGGAACTTTTCTCATGAGGTCTTGGAATTGAGTAAAAAAATCTTTTCCAAAATCATATTCAGCACCGTACGACATCGGATCCCATTTGTCGCTCCACCAGCAATCTTTGCAATATACAGTCGAAGTATTAAATGGACCGCAAATGGAAATCATGTCCTTCCCGCACATTGAGCATTTTCTTTTATACAGCTCGCGCTCATTGCGCCAGATCAAGCGTCGAACCAAGCGACACTCCGGGCACCAAGTGGGCGGAGGCACTTTGATTTTTTCGTAGAAACCGAAGTCTTCCGGTTCAATGGTGAAATCATTTTTACAATTCTGGCATTGCTGGGTTTCTGTCGTCATGTTTAAATAGTACCACGCCCATCGAAAAAATCTAGGGCAGAGCCTGCCTGTCAGCCTTGCCTGCCGGCAGGCAGGGGCAACCCTCCGCCCACTACTCAGTGCTTCAAACCCTGTCTCCTCGGCTTACATTAAGCGAACTATGTCGTGATATGTCACTACCAGCATCAATATAATGATCAGAGCAAAGCCGATCATATTGGCCGCATTGGCGAATTTAGGATTCAATCTTGAGCCTTTTATCTTTTCAACCAAAAGGAACAGCAAGCGTCCTCCGTCCAAGGCGGGAAAAGGCGCGAGGTTTATAATTGCCAGATTCACGGAAATAAGGGCGGTGAAGGACAATAAGTACACAAAGCCGAAACGATAAGCTTCCCCCACTATATTCACCAGCCCGACCGGCCCGGCCACCGAAGAAAAATTGCCGTGTCCGGCTATGCTATTTGCAATCAGATTATAAAGGCCGACGGCTGTGGCAGAAGCGGTGCTCCAATCAAGCCTAAGCCCGGCCCATAGCGCCGGAAAAAAAGGAAGCTTTATCACTCCTATCTCATCCATGCTTATGCCGATTCCCGGATTTCCTCCCACAATATCCGGTGCCGGAGTTACGGTAACCTCTTTTAAAACGCCTTCGTTGGTGTAACCGATCTTAATCTGGTCATCTTTGTGGGAAATAATGAAAGCTTTCAAACCTTCAGGGCTGACTTCAGACAGCACGTCTGTCCGTCCGTAAGGAAGATCGCTTTTGAGAGAAAGTATTTTGTCTCCCTGGGCCAACCCGGCCTTTTCTGCAGGAGAACCTGGAAGTACTGACATGACCACCAGTGAGGAATCGCTCAGCTTGTATCCGTCCGGCGCGCTGCCGGCCGAGGCGGGCAGGCCGGACATAAGACAAATGGAAAAAAGGAGCCAGGCAAGGGCAAAGTTTGCAAACACGCCGGCAAAAAGCACTATGGCCTGTTTCCACTTCGGCTTGTTTACCATGCTTCGAGCGCCGTCGGGGCCGCTGGTATTTTCTTCGTCCGGATTCTCCCCGTATATCTTTACGAATCCGCCGAATGGAAGAAGGTTGACTGAATATTCCGTCTCCCCGCCCTTGAATTTTTTGCCGAAAAGCTTCGGCGGAAAACCGAATCCGAATTCGTCCACCCGGATGCCGAATCCCTTAGCGGCGGAAAAATGCCCGAATTCGTGGGCAAGGACAAGGACTATTAGTATGATAAAAAATATTATTACGCTCATTTTCTATCATCCTCTAGCTTCTTTTTCTTTTTTTGCGAAAATTTCCTCCAATTTACTGTTTGTCTCGTCCATAAGTTCTTGTAAATCGTCTTTTGCTTTGAATTTCTCGTCCTCGGTAAGTTTTCCTTCTTTTTCCATTTTTTGAATGTCGTCCCATACTTCTTCACGTTCTCGCCTGGCTGTTATGCGCGCCTCTTCCAGCTTTTCTTTCAGCACCTTAATCAGTTTTTCCCGGCTCTCGGAAGTCAGCTGAGGGAAAATTATACGAATACCCGCATCGTCCGCCGCCGTTGAGAGACCGAGATTGGAAGCAACTATGGCTTTTTCAATGTCTTTAATCTGGTTTTTGTCCCAGGGAATAACCCGCAGGGTTTTTGGATTCTCGATGGCTATGGAAGCGGAATTTTTAAGCGGAACTTTGGATCCATATGAATTAATAAAGACGCCGTCCAGCACCGCCGGAGACGCCCGGCCGATATTAAGCTCGCGATATTCTTTCGCCAGAAACTCTTCAACTTTTTTAAGCTTTTCCTTAAAGGATGAAAAATTGTATTGCATATAGCCCTATTGTACCAGAAAAATCACTGTTTTGGTATAGCCAAGGCTACGGATTCCATAAGATTTTTTACCGAAGATCCCGGCATGCGCAGATATTGCCTGACGCTGAATATGCGTTCAAAGACCGGCGCCGTTTCCGGACTGAGTTTTTTATGAAGCACCGTCTCAAGAACATTCAAAAACCTGCCGGCGCGCGCTCGGGAAGAATCGGCAGATTCCTCGTCCTCGTTATCCTCTTCCTTTAAAAATTCCTTCAAAAAATCTATCCTTTGGGCGGGGCGCATGGCCAAAAATTCCTCTGCCTCTTTTTTTTCCGCATTACCCAGGGAAGAACTTCCGTTTTCTCTTCCTGAAATTACGTAAAACCTTGAAAGCAGGGTCGGAAACAGCGCCGAAGCATCCGGCACGATCATAAAAAAGTGGGTGTCCGCAGCCGGGTCTTCAAAGGCTTTGAGCAGTATTCCTTGCGCATCTCCGGTAATGGAATTGACGGAGAGCAAAAAAATTTTTTTTCCTCCCGAGAAGCTTTTCTCGGACGCCATTTCTCGCAGATTAAATGCGTCTTCAATTTTTAGGCTGTCCAAGGAGATGCGAACAAAGTCCGGATTGCCCCTGGTTTCGATTCCTGCTTCCTCCAGCCATTCCAATATTTCAACCGACGCTTCTTCCTTTCCGCCTTCAATGAGGTACGCGTGGTGCAAATTCTCTTTGTCCAGGTTATCCCTGATGCTCATTTTTTGCTCAAGATTGCCTTCTTGTAAACATCCAGATGCTCCAAGGCGATGCCGGTGCCCTTTGCCACGCAGAAAAGCGGGTCTTCGGCCAAGGAGGCCTTTACCCCGGTGCGCCTGTAGACGAGATCGGTAAGGTTCCGCAACTGAGATGATCCTCCGGTCATAATTATGCCGTAGTCCATGATGTCCGATGCCAATTCGGGCGGTGTTTCAGCCAAAACGTCCTTGATGGCCTTGATGATCTGTCGGAGTTCCACGTCAATCGCTTTCACTATTTCATTGGTGCCGACTTGGGCGGAACGCGGAAGTCCTTGAATGAAATCTCGGCCTTTGATTGTGACCCGCAGTTCTTCTTCAAGGGGAACAGCCGCGCCTATTTTAATCTTCACTTCTTCCGCAGTGCGTTCGCCTATGGCAAGATTGAAAGTTTTCTTTATGTAATCGGCAATAGCTTGGTCAATCTTGTTGCCAGCGCATTTTACAGACGTAGAGGACACGATTCCTCCCAGGGATATGACCGCCACATCCGTGGTACCCCCGCCAATGTCCACCACCATGTATCCTTTTGATTCGTAAATTGGAATACCCGCACCTATGGCGGCCAGAATCGGCTCTTTTACCACGTAGGCGTTTCTTGCTCCCGCTCTGATGGCCGCTTCAACCACCGCCCTGCGCTCCGTGGAAGTTACTCCGGCGGGCACTGAAACCATCACGTCCGGCTTCATTAAATTGAATTTCCCGAGAGATTTATTGATGAAATAGTGGAGCATGGCCTGGGTTACCCTGTAATCGGCGATAACTCCGTCCTTCATGGGCCGGTAAGTGATAATGGCCTCCGGCGTCTTGCCTATCATGTCCTTGGCTTCCACTCCTATGGCCAAAATCTTGTTTCCTTGCTCCGATACGGCGACCACCGAGGGCTCATTGAGCACTATCCCCTTTCCCGGCAAAAAAACCAGCGTGTTGGCTGTGCCGAGATCAATTCCCAATTTTCTGGAAAAAATTCCCATCGGAAGTAATATAGCACAAATGTGTTAAAATAAAAGCATGAAAATCGTCACCGTAATTCCGCTCAAAAAAGGCATGTTCCGGGACGATTTGACATATTTCACCTCAAAAAATATCGCGGTCGGGAATATCGTTGAAACGCCCATAAGAGGCAAGAAGGCTCTGAGCCTGGCAGTATCCGTAGAGGAGGCAAGTATTCTGAAAGCGGGCCTGAAGGGGGCGGCATTCAATCTGAAAAAAATAACCGAAGACAAGGGACCCTCGGTGTGGCGGGAAGAATTTTTAAATGCCGTTTTTCGATCTGCCGAATACTTCGCTTCGCGCAAAAGTTCCGTTGCGGCCGCTCTTCTTCCAGCCATTTTTCGGGAAAACTACGATGCCTTGGCAAAAATCGGGAAAAGTCCCGAAAACGCCGACAAGCCGGATAGTTCTCAAAATATCCGGCCGGAAAAAATGATATTCCAGGCGCCGTTTGATGACAGGATTTCCTTTTACAAGAATATGGTGCGGAGCTCCTTTGCCGAAAAGAAGTCTGTTTTTATCTGCTTGCCCACAGAGCGGGACATTGAAATTTTTTCTTCTTTCCTTTCGCGCGGCATTGAGAAATTCTCCTTTTCCATGCACGGAGGAGCAAAGCCGAAAAAATTGCTGGAAAATTACGAAAAAATTGTTTCCTCAAGCCATCCCCTTTTGATTTTCGGCACAGCACCATATTTGTCCGTGCCCATTCCGCGCCTAGGCGCAATTGTGGTGGAACATGAAAACAGTACGGCTTACAAAACTCTGGCAAGACCCTATCTAGATATGCGCATATTTGCCGAAATATTCGCGGGAAAAGCCGGGGCCAAATTCATTTTGGGAGATTCCATGCTTCGATTTGAAAGCATCGCAAAGAAGGAGGTTACCGGCTGGACGGAAATCCGCCCCTTGTCTTTTCGCACAAATTTTGAAGGAGATTTGGTCATTTCCCAAAGGGGCGAAAGGAAGGATGGCGCCGATACAGAAGAAAATTCATCAGGCGCGGCGGCGGGCGCAAAATTCAGAATCCTTTCGGATAGAAGCGTCAGACAAATAAAAGAGTCCGTTGAACATGGAAAAAATGTCTTCGTTTTTTCCCTGAGAAAAGGCTTGGCCACATTTACCGTCTGCCGGGACTGCGGTGAATCCCTTTCTTGCGATCACTGCCTTTCTCCGGTGGTACTGTACGTTTCAAAAAGCGGAAACAAGCGAATGTTTGTATGCAATCGCTGCCGGAGCGAAAAGAGCCCGGATACAGTATGTCCGAATTGCGGTGGATGGAATCTGGCGCCGCTCGGCATCGGGACAGATACTGTGGAAGAAGAACTCCGCAATATTTTCGGGGGAAAGAAGAAACGGGTAAAAATATTCAAGCTGGACAGGGAAACGGTAAAAACGGGCAAGCAGGCGGAAAAAACTGCGAAGGAATTTGAGGAGAGCAAGGGAGCCATACTCGTCGGAACAGAACTAGCGCTTTTCTACCTGAACAATTCGGTGCCGGCGTCCATCATCGCCTCATTTGATTCCTTATGGAGCATCCCGAACTTCAGAATGAGCGAAAAAATCATCCAGCTTTTGGTATCGATAATGTCCAAAACAGAAAAAACATTGATCATAGAAACAAAAAACGAAGATTCCCCGGAGATGCGAGCTGTGCGAAGCGACAACCTGGCGGAATTCGTGCGCAACGAGCTTGACGAACGCATGAACCTGGGATATCCGCCGTATCGAAGATTCATCAAGGTAAGCTATGCCGGGGACAAGAGGAAAACTGCCGACGCCAGAAAAATTTTGGGTGACACTTTCCTGGGATACCAACCGGAAATTTTCAGCGGATTCGTGCCAAAAGTGAAGGACAAGTATATGACAAATGCGCTCATAAAATTGCGCCCTGAAAGCTGGTCTTTGCCGGAGCTAGTGCCAAACGCGACGCTGGATCAAGGCCTGCTTTTCCGCTTGCTCGCTCTTCCGCCGGACTATACCGTCAATGTTGACCCGGAGGATTTGCTTTAATTGACAAAAAACGCGAACGGCGGAGGATTACCCTCCGCCCCAGACATCAAGCTACAATGATGGTAAATTCTCCCCTTTGCTTTTCAGAATTATTTTTTAGATACTCGAAAATTTCCGCAGGCGAGCCGGTTTTGAATTCTTCATAAATTTTTGTGAGCTCGCGGGCAAGGCACACCTTTTTATCCGGGCAGAATTTTTGCAAAGATTCCAATGTTTTCATAATGCGGTGCGGAGATTCGTAAAATACCATTGTTCGCTTCGCTTCCGCAATCTCTTTGAACAATGTCTCCCTTCCTTTTTTATGCGGCAAAAAACCCAGGAATGTGAATTCATGGGTGGGCAATCCTGAAGCCGAAAGTGCCGTAACGAACGCGGTTGCGCCGGGTATTGGAATTATCTGCACCTCTTCGCCGGAGCCTTCAGATTCCCCGCCAAACTTTTCCTTTATTTTTGAAACAAGCAAAACCCCCGGGTCCGAAATCCCGGGCGTACCGGCATCTGATACTAATGCCAAGTTTTTTTCATCACCAAGCAATTCAAAAATCTTTTCCGTCTTGGAAAGCTTGCTCTGAGCGTGATAGCTCATAGTCGGCACTTTTATGCCGTATCTATCTAAAAGTTTCTTGGTAACCCTCGTATCCTCGCAAAGCACCAAATCCACGCTTTTGAGCGTTTCAATCGCCCGATATGTGATATCTCCCAGATTCCCTATCGGCGTCGCTATAACGTAAAATTTCGACATTCTACTTTCTATATTTTCTGGTCCGCCACTTGTCGGCGATTTTTATGCGAGTGAGAGTTTTTTCAAGCTCGGCGGTGAAGTGTTCAAAGTCTACAGTTTCCTTGTTCTCCATTTTTTTCCGCAAGTCCTCGGCTCGAGCCTTTGCCTTTTCAACGGCTTCCTCTGTCAATTCCGCAACTTGCTCGGCAAAATCGGCCAAAACGGCCACGTTTGTTTCTCCGCTTTCGCCTTTCTTTACTTCAATAAATCCTCCGGCCACGGCCATAGGTACGTGCTCGCCGCCGGACACGGCCACGATGTCTCCCGAAGCGAGATTCGCGATAAGCGGAACGTGATCAGGCAAAACGGTAATTTCTCCCATGGTGGTGGGCAAACTTACCTGATCAACCTCTTCCTCAAGAATCAGTTTTTCAGGAGTGATGACTTTTAGTTTTAACTTTTTCATAATATTTAATTGAAAACTCGTTTGGGGTCTGCGACATTCTTATCGGAGGGGGTTTCGAGCGCGACGGCGCGAGAACTTCAGGGATTTTCCCAGCAGGGAAAATCCCGTGCCCGGAGAGAAGAATGTCGCAGACCCCAAAAAGAATTTTAAAGAGCCCCCTTCATATAAAACTCATCTTCCGCCTTTCCGTCATGCTTCCCCTCCAGTATTTCCTTGAATGAACGCACAGTCTCGGCAAGCGGGACATACTGTCCGCTCCGGCCCGTAAATTGTTCTGCCACGAAGAATGGCTGAGACAAGAATTTCTGAATCTTTCGGGCGCGGGCCACAAGCTCTCTGTCCGCCTCGGACAATTCTTCCATTCCGAGAATGGCGATAATATCCTGCAGATCTTTATACCGCTGAAGCACTCTCTGCACTTCGCGGGCAGTCTCGTAATGTTCCTTGCCTACGATGTTCGGATCCAAAATGGTGGATGAGGAGTCCAGCGGGTCCACTGCGGGATAGATTCCAATTTCAGTCAGGGAACGGTTCAATACCACTGTGGAGTCCAGGTGCGAGAAGGTCGTGGCCGGAGCCGGGTCGGTCAGGTCGTCCGCCGGTACGTACACGGCCTGTACGGAAGTAACAGATCCTTTTTCGGTGGAAGTGATCCGCTCCTGCAATATTCCCATTTCCGTGGCAAGAGTAGGCTGGTATCCCACAGCTGAAGGAATGCGTCCCAAGAGAGCCGACACTTCCGATCCCGCTTGAGTAAAGCGGAAAATGTTGTCTATAAAGAAAAGCACGTCCTTGCCCTCGGCGTCGCGGAAATGCTCCGCCATGGTGAGGCCGGAAAGCCCTACTCGCAAACGCGCTCCGGGCGGTTCGTTCATTTGTCCGAAGACCATGGCCACTTTGTCCAAGACGCCGGAATCTTTCATTTCATGATAGAGGTCGTTTCCCTCGCGGGTTCTTTCCCCCACTCCGGCGAAAACGGAATATCCTCCGTGGTTGGCCGCAATGTTGTGAATGAGCTCTTGAATGACTACAGTCTTACCCACCCCGGCTCCGCCGAACAATCCAACTTTTCCGCCTTTCAATACCGGACAGATAAGGTCAATCACTTTTATGCCGGTTTCCAAAATTTCAACTTTGGTCGCCTGGGATACATATGAGGGCGCGCTGCGATGAATGGGAGAAGTTTCACCGACAGTGGAGGGCTTTCCGTCAATAGGTTCTCCCAAAACGCTCCACAATCTGCCAAGAGTGCCCTTTCCCACCGGCACGCTGATCGGTTTGCCGGTATTTTCCGCTTCCATTCCGCGATAAAGGCCGTCTGTCGAATCCATGGCCACCGCCCGGACCGTGTCCTTTCCAATGTGCTGTTCTACTTCCAGAACTACTGAGCTATCCTTATCTTTCCTGACCACGAGGGCGTCGTATATTTCCGGCATTTGCCCTTCGGAAAATTCCACGTCTACCACCGGACCGATTATTGTTTTGATTGTGCCTTTATGCATTGTTATCTTTATAATTTACTAATAATTAATTCTGTTAATTTACGCTGGCCATGCCCGCGGATATTTCTGAAATCTCGCGGGTAATTCCGGCCTGGCGGGCTTTGTTGAACACCAAAGTGAAATCTTCAATCATTTCTCCGGCCGCGTCGGTTGCGTTTTTCATTGCCACCATTCTGGCCGACTGTTCCGAAGCTCTGGACTCAAGCATCACTTGGTAAACCTGCATGCGCAGAAGCTTTTCCGCCAGGGAGCTTATAAGCGCATTCTGATCTCCTTCAAAAAGGTAGTCCGTTTTTTGGACAGAAGCCTTTGCCTCGCCGTTACCGTTGCCGTTATGCAACTTTATCTTGCTTTTCTCTTCGCCGATAGTTTGAAGCAGTTCCTTGAGCTCTTTTCTGGAAACGGGCGCAATTTGTTTTATGTTTGGCCGTTGAACCAAGGGAGACACAAAATCAGTGTACGCCACCGCCACGCGGTCGTAGTTTTCCTTGGCGTATTCCTCAAGAACAAGGCTTGAAATGGGAAGAATGTCCCGAAGAGTTACGTTATCCGGCATATCCGGGAAACTTGCCACAATATTTTTGCCGAGCCGGCGAAAAAGGCTTTCCCCTTTCTTTCCCACTGTAATAAGGCTCAAAGAAGCTCCGGGGTAATCGCTTTCCGCGTTTTTGAGAAATGCAACGGCGCTTTTGCCCACTTGGGCATTGTACGCTCCGCACAAGCCGCGATTGGAGGTAATCAATATCAGGAGAACATTTTTTACTTCGCGCTCATTGAAAAGCGGGTGTTCAATGTTTTCCACGTTCCGTCCGATGGAAGAAAGTATCTCCCAAGAATATTCGGCGTACAGGCGGGAGGCCAGGGCATTGGATACAGCCTTCTTCATTTTGGCGGCAGCCACCAGCTCCATCGCTTTTGTAATTTTCTTGATGTTGCCAATGCTTTTTATTCTCCTTTTAATCTCTTTTGTTCCTGCCATTTGAATTATTTATTATGCCACATTTTCATTTAGCGGGAGGCCTTGCCTCCCACTCTGCTGCCTACTTCGCAAGAAATATTTTTTTATACTCCTCAATCGCCTGCTTCAGCTCCGCCTCGCCTTTGTCGGTCCACATTTTTTCCGTCTGAATTTCCTTCAGAAAGCCTTTGGCGTTGGTATCCGCATAATCAAGCAATCCTTCTTCGAATTCGCGCACTTTCTCAACGGGGACGTCATCCATGTACCCTTTGGAAAGCGCATAAATGGCGATCACTTCCCTGTCCATGCGAACCGGCTGATACTGGGGTTGTTTTAGTACTTCAATGGAGCGTTTTCCCCTTTCCAGTTGCACCTTGGTGGCCTCGTCCAGGTCGGAACCGAATTGAGCGAAAGCTTCCAATTCACGGTATTGGGCCAGGTCCAATTTCAAAGTCCCGGCAACTTTTTTCATGGCTTTGATCTGAGCGGAAGAGCCGACACGGGAAACGGAAAGTCCGACGTTTACTGCCGGTCGAATGCCTTTATAAAAAAGATCAGTCTCCAAGAATATCTGTCCGTCGGTGATGGAAATCACGTTGGTCGGAATGTAAGCGGAAACGTCGCCGGCTTGAGTCTCGATTATCGGCAGGGCGGTGATGGAACCTCCTCCGTATTCCTTGTTCCTTCGGCAGGCGCGCTCCAAGAGCCTGGAGTGAAGATAAAAAACATCTCCCGGATACGCCTCGCGGCCGGGCGGTCTTCGCAGAAGCAGGGAAATTTCGCGATAAGCCACGGCGTGCTTGGAAAGGTCATCGTAAATGATGAGTACATCTTTGCCCTGATCCATGAAATATTCTGCTATGGAAACTCCGGCATACGGAGCAATATAGGTCAGTGAAGCCGCTTCAGAGGCGGACGCCTTTACGATTACCGTGTATTCCATGGCTCCTCCTTCCTGCAGTCTGTTTTCAATCTTTCGCAGTTTGGAATCTTTTTGTCCTATGGAAACATATACGCAAATCATGTTCTGCCCTTTCTGGTTCAATATGGTATCTATGGCGATTGCGGTTTTGCCCGTCTGGCGATCCCCTATGATAAGTTCGCGCTGCCCGCGGCCGATCGGTATGATCGCATCTATCACTTTTATGCCGGTGGCCACCGGTTCTGAAACTCCCTGGCGGGTAATGACTCCGGGGGCGATGCGTTCAATGGGGTAAGCCTTTTCAGATTTAATTGTTCCTTTTCCATCCACCGGCTCTCCAAGCGGATTTACCGTTCTTCCCAGGAAAGCCTCTGATACGGGCACTTCCAAAATTCTGCCCGTACCCCGCACTTCGTCGCCCTCTTTGATTTTGGAAAAATCGCCGAGGATGATCACCCCCACAGTGTCTTCTTCAAGATTGAGCGCCACTCCCATTTCTCCGCCGGAAAATTCGATCATTTCCGAGGATCGAACGTCGGAAAGTCCCGAAACGAGAGCGATGCCGTCAAATACTTCCAGCACATGCCCTACCTTTTCCGCCCGAAGTTCCGCCTTGAATCCCTCTATCTCTTTTCTTAAATTTTCTACGATGGTGCTCATCTTTTTAATTTGTTAAATATGCTTGTAATTTTTTAATTTTTCCTTTTATGGTGGCGTCTATCACTTCCCCTTCGGCCTCAATCCTGAATCCTCCGAGCAAGGCGGGGTCAAGAAATTCATGCCATTCAATTTCTTTGGCGGAATATCGCTTGCGGAGCATTTCCGAAAGCTCGTGCTTTAAATGCGTAGACGGCGCATGGGGAGAAAAAAGTTTTGCCGGGACCTTGCCTTCTTTCCTGTTCTCTATTTTTTCCGCCTCTGCCAGAATATTTTCCGACTCTCGAAGCAAGCCTTTTTTGGCCAGGAAACGCGCGACGCTGCGCGCCCCTTCCGTTCCTTTTCCTCTGGCGCTTTCCAAAATGGCTTCCGCTATGTCGCTGTATGATTCAACTTTTTTCATATCTTGCTTACTTCCTTGGCCGCCTTCTCTTGGTATGAAGCGTCCACTTTTTCTCCCAAAACCTTTTCCGTAACCTGGATGGCGAGGGCCGCCAGCTCTTTTTTGGCATCGGAAAGCATTTTCTGCTTTTCGCTTTCCAAGCTCTGTTTTCCTGCGGCTATCGCGGCAGCCACTTCCGTTTTGGCATCTTCCAGCATGGCTGAACGCTTTTCCGAAACCTCCTTCTTCATGTCCTTAAGCAGATCGTTCGCTTCCGCCTTGGCCTTGGCCATGGATTGATCGTAATCTTCTTTGCTCTTCCTGAGCATCTCTTCGTTCTTTTTCGCGTCCTCAATGCCTTTCTCTATCTTGGCCGTGCGTTCGCGCATGATTTTCTGAATGGGCTTCAAGGCGAACATGTATAGGACCACGAGCACAATGCTGAAATTGACCGCTTGGGTTATCAGCGTCTTTACGTCTATGTGAAATGTTGAAATTATTGAATCCATGCCTTTTTTGCTTTAGGTACTGGGTTCTAGGTTCCAGTATTCTGGAACCTAATCCCCAGCATCCAATTAAATTGAAAATGCAATGACCAGCGCGTAAATGGCTACCGCCTCCGCGAAAGCGCAGGCAAGAAGCATCGGGACCAAAATCTTACCGGCAGCTTCGGGATTCCTTCCGATGGATTCCATGGCTCTGGCTCCGATCATGCCGATGGCGAGCGCCGGGCCCAGGGCTCCGACTCCCATCACGAACGCCTTTGAAATGGTTGTTAATTCCATATGGCTTTATGTTAACTCTCGCTTTGGCGCGAGGTGGCTGATAATATTGACCTTTGCATTGTTTCGTTTGAATTCGTCATTTTTCTTGGCGGAGGGTTGCCCTCCGTCCCCTTATGCCTTTTATGCCGATGACAGCTCTTCTCTGATTTCCTCTTGCTCTTCTCTGATTTCTTCCGTCTCTTCTCCGTGCTCGCTTGAGGAAATCGTAAAGTATACCACAACCAGCATGGCAAAAATCAAGGCTTGGATAGAGGTCATAAGAAGCTCCAGGAAAACGAAGGGCACGGGCACCAGATACGGGATAAGAGCCGCCATGGACGCCAAAAGCACTTCTCCGGCAAAAATGTTTCCGAAAAGACGGAAAGCCAGGGAAACCATTTTGGCGATCTCTCCTATTATTTCAATCAATCCCACGAAAAAAGTGATCGGGGCCACGATAATCACGGTCAGATCCTTTTTTATCTTGCTTGGGATAGTGCTAAGCACCTTGATATTAACATACTTGTTGAACACTTTCCAAATGCCGATGGAAAGCACTCCGAATAGGTTGGCAGCCACCACGGACATCACAGCCAGGGCGATTGTAGTATTCACGTCGGCCGAGCCGCCGCGCAGATACGGAATGAAGGCAAAACCCTCCTTTACATGCTCAACTTGGCCCATCCAGCCCAACGGCAAAAGGCCGATCCAATTGTTTAAGAGTATAAAAAGGAAAAGCGGAAGGGCTATGGGAAAAACTTTTTCCGAGAGCTTTCGGCTTCCCGTAACCTGGTCAATGAGAGAAAGCGAGCTTTCCACTATCATTTCAAAAAGATTCTGGATTCCGCGGGGAATTTCATTAATTTTTGAACGTAAAACAAGAGACAGCGCGACGATGATAATCACGGCCAGCCAGCTGGACAGCATGGAGTTGGTGATCACATATTTTCCTATATGCGCAACCGGTTCGGCAAACAGGCTTATTTCTTGGATAAAATTCATATGCTCTTTTTTTCTTGTTCAGTGTCGGAATCTTCCTTCGGGATTTTCTTAAGCATCTTCCAGTCTTCTTTCTTTATCTTTGATATGCTGGAATATTTTTTTACCGACCGCACTATCCCGTAGGCGGTAATTAAGAAACCAAAAGCCGCCATTGTTATGAACAGCCAGGGCGATGTGCCATATTTGGCATCAAGGGCTTTCCCGGCCACAAGGGCCGCAACTATGGGAAACACAATCCAGGCGGAAATTTCGCTAAAAAGAAAAGCGGCCTCTCTCCACCAGGGACCCCCCTTGCCTTGATTGTTCATGTTGTCCTCCACGAAAACAAAGCCAGAAAAGGCTTTATGCGCATAGTATAAAGGAAAATATTTACTTATGCAAATGTGCGTGTGCTTGGAATCGGACCAAGGACCTCTGTCTTATCAGGACAGCGTTCTACCACTGAACTACACACGCTTATCAACTAAGGACAGCGTTCCCTGCCTGCCGGCAGCCAGGGAAACACTGAAAAATATACCAGAAAATGTCTGCGCGGGCAAACAAAAAATCCCCCGAAGGGGATTTTTTGTTTTTGGAAACAGGCGAAATTTAGTATTCCCTGCCGCCACCGTAGCCGTTTCCGTTGCCGGAACCGTATCCGGATCTGGCCGGACGAGGCTCCATAGGACGGGCGACGTTGACCGTCAGCTTGCGTCCCTCGAATTCCTTATCATTGAACATTTCAATGGCCTTGTCAGCTTCCTCTTTGGTTTCCATTTCTACGAAACCGAAACCCTTGGAGCGTCCGGACATCTTGTCCATGATAATGACGGCGGAAACGACATTTCCGGCCTGGCTGAAGTACTCTTTCAAAGAGTCCTCCTGCGTGTTGTAGGGAATTCCTCCCACATATAGCTTAGTAGCCATATTTTTATTTTCTCCCGTTTTCAAAAAAATCGGGCAAAAACTATTGATAAACTGTAGATACTCGCGCCGCTTGAATCAATTGTTTGCCCGGTAAACCAAACTCACAATCTAACATTAAGCCTATTGAGAAACTACGGGGCAAATGATAACACAAATGAAATAAAAAGCAATGTTTTTGGATTTATTCTTCCTCTGAACCTGTCTTTCCCGATTCCAAGGCTTCAATTATATCGTCAATCTCCCCTTCCATTATTTTAGGCAGATTATGCCAGGACATTTTAATCCGGTGGTCTGTAAGGCGGTCCTGCGGAAAATTGTATGTACGGATTTTTTCGGAGCGGTCGCCGGTGCCTATCTGTTCCTTGCGCTCGCCGGCATATTTCTTCGCCTCTTCTTCCTCTTTTATCTGCTGAAGTTTGGCGGTCAGAATCATCATGGCCTTTTCGCGGTTGGCGTTCTGGCTGCGCTCGTTAGTGGAACGAACGTCCAAACCGGTGGGCTTGTGAATCAAGCGCACGGCCGTTTCCACTTTGTTTACATTCTGCCCGCCCTTCCCTCCTGAACGCGAATATTCAATTTCAATGTCAGCCGGATTGATTTCAAATTTAACTTTTTTACGGATAGGCAGAACCGCCACCGAGGCGGTGGAAGTATGCACCCGGCCGTTTTTTTCCGTAGCTGGCACTCTCTGCACCCGATGCACTCCCGTTTCATAGCGCATCTTTTTGTACACGTCTTTGCCTTTTATCTCAAAGCTGGCCTCCTTGTATCCGCCTATCTCATTCTTGGATTCGTAGTCTACTTTCCACTGCCATCCCTGGCTGTCCGCATACTTTTCGTACATATGCGCAATCTCCCAGGCGAAAAGCGAGGCTTCGTCTCCGCCAGCACCGGCCCGCACTTCCATGACTATTTCATTCGGAAATTCTTCTTCCTCGTTTTCTTTCTCAAGAATATCACTCACTTGCTTTTCTATGCTCTCGCGCTCTGCCTGCAAAGATTTCAGCTCCTGAGAAGCCAATTCATGAAGGTCGTCATCCCCTTCCATCATCTCCCGCACTTCCTCTTCCTTGCGCGCCAAATTCTCCAGCATTTCCGCCAGATAGCTCGTCTTATGATTCTTTTTCAGCTCGTCTAAGTCCATGATTTAAAATTATACCATTCTAACGCTTTGGGCGGGACAAGCATTTGCCTTTGAGCGGGTTATGGGGCCGAAGCGGGCACGGTTTTCGCGTAGCGAAAGAGCGCAGGCCGCATCCCTGAGGCCGTCTCGCCGGGACGGCCGAGGAAAGCGAAAAGGCAGAATGCTTGTCCTGCCTTTTGCATTTCCCTATTTCTTTACTTTAGTCTTGGCTTTTACGGCGGCAGCCTGGCGCTTCTTGAAGCGCTCAACGCGTCCGGCCGTATCCATCACCTTTTCATTTCCCGTATAGAAAGGATGGCACTGGCTGCAGATTTCCACGTGAATATCCGGCATAGTGGAGCCGACTTCAAAAACGGCTCCACAGGCGCAGGTCGCTTTAGCTTTCAGATTGTATTTCGGATGGATATCTTTTTTCATGCGTGCATATTAACCCATTTGCGACTTTTTTGCAAATTTATGACTTATTTGAAGGCGCGGCCCCGTATTGGTTAATATAATCTATATTGGCCTGGATTCCGCTCTTCAGGCTGGCTACGCTCCGGGAATAAGAACAGCTGGACCCTCCCGAACCGTAATATCGGCAGGCGGCGCGATTTTGCGCGGACTGGCTTGAACCGATTGCCCCAAGATCGGTTAGGTAAAGGGCTGAAGCCATAAACGCGTCCCGCGGCCTCCACGGGTCCGCGTCATATCCCAAAAGATTTTTCAACCGGCCCACAAACAGCGCCCAGGTGGACGGGATAAATTGAGCCGGCCCCATGGCGCCTCCGTATCCGGCTACTCCGGCTATCGGGCAAGACACCGGGGTTTTCAGCGGATCAATACCAAGCTTGGAAGTAATATCCAAGAATGGCTGAACATCCCTGGAGGCCTTCATCAAGTTCGGCCAAACTTTTCCGGAATTAATATTCGCTCCGTAGCCGGCCATCGGGCCGTCCGTGTGAGTAAGATAGCATTGCCCCACGTTTGCTCCGAGATTGCTTTCCTGGGTAAGAATTGCCAAAAGAAACGCCGGGTCTATGCCGGTAAGCCTCTGAGCTTCAGTGGCATACTGCAAGGCCGTGCCGAAGTCTATTTTTGTGGAAGTGCCGGCGAGAGGAAACAGCGCGGCGCGAATCCTCTCCGCTTGGGCCCGCTTCTCGGCGGCCAGCTTTTCATATTCATTCTGCTTCTGCTGGCTGATGGCCAGAAGCGCGCGCTTGTCCGCCTCGCTTTTGGCGACTTGGCTCTGGGCGCTCACCAATTCTGCCTTGGCATCCGTTTCCGCATTTTGTTTTTGTTGGAGGCTTTGCTTTTGAGACTCCGTTTCCGTCTTTGTCCCGTTTATCAGATCAATGGAATTTTGGATGGCTTGCTTGATGGAGGTATACGACTGGAGATCCTGGTAAAAATTGGAAATGCTTCCGGAAGAAAGCAGTATGTCTACCATGCCTTTCTGATCAAATTCGTTCGTATCGCGCAGTAGCTCTGCCAGATATTCATGTTCTCTGTCTATCTTGTCGGAAAGAGATTTGATGGTGCTGTTTTTCTCCGAAATGGAAACCTGCAATTGGGCTATTGCCAAAGACCGAGCCTGGATTTTCTTTTTTAAGGCGTTTATCTGGCTGGTCAAATAGCTCACGTCTCCCGCAAGAGTGCCTGTTTGCTTCTGCTGAGCCGCCTGCTTTGCAAGAAGTTCCTGCAATTGGGCTTCAATGACGGCAAGTTCCTGTTTGCAATAATCCTTGTTTGCCTGGGAGGACGAGGGAGTGAGAGTCATGCAATCAAAAGCAGCTCTCGTGTCTTGGGGTAGAGCAAAAAAGGAAACTGCCAACATGAAAGCAATAACAAAGGAAGCCGTCTTTTTCATGCTAAGACATTATAGCATATATAGATATAACGGAAGGCAATATTATTTCTTTTCCTCAGAAGAGGCGGAATCACCCTTCGCTGATTCTCCTTCGCCGCCTTCTTCCTCCTGCTTGCCCTTCTTTTCAACCTCTATTTGAGACAGATCCGGAGCCGGCTCCTCTTCTTTCTCTTCGCGTTGCTCGGTTACGGCCACTACGATTTCTTTCGGATCGGTAATCATCGTTACGCCGGCCGGAAGCTTGATCTGTTCGACGGTAATTTGGTCTTTAACGTTCTCAAGCGCGGTAATATCCACGGAAATAGAGTGAGGAAGGTCTTTTGGCAAAGCTTCAATCTCCACTTCATGCAAAACTTTCACCATGTTTCCGATTCCGTTTTTAACCGCTCCGGAAACTCCGACGAATTCAAGCGGAACATTCACCTGAATCTTTTTATTCATGTCAATAACCAGAAAATCCGCGTGCCGAGGCTCGTCAGTGACCGGATCAGTCTGCACCTCGTGAATCAGGGCGTCTACATCACCAGTCTCGGTGCTTACCTTCACAGCGGAGGATTCTCCGGCCTCCTTCCAAATTTTCTTGAAATCAATAAGATTGACGGAAATCGGGGTGGAAGGCTTGCCTGCGCCGTAAAAAACAGCGGGCATTTCTCCCGACTCTCGAAGCTCGTCCAATTTCTTGCCGGCAGACCGGCTTTTTGCCTTTATAGCTAACATAGCGCCCATTCTAGCAGAAAATGCCGGAAATGCAAAGCAGGCAGGGCAAATATTCTGCCTCTTCGCTTTTCTCGCCGCCCCAGCGAGGCGGCTCGAGGGCTCGCGCTCGCTCTCTCGCTACCGCTCGAACCATGCCCGCTCGCGCTCACAACCCGCTCATAGGCAAATATTCGCCCTTCCTTATTGCCTATTTTCCTACCGCAATATGAGCTTTTAGATACTCCTTGGTGCCCGGACCGCCGGGAACGGCGATTTTTTTGCCGGGATTGAAGATATCTTTCGGATCAAGGATATCCTTTACTTGCTTGAATAACGCCATGATTTTTTCTCCGTACATTTCAGGCAAGAATGGCGTGCGCACCAGGCCGTCGTTGTGCTCGGCGGTAATGGAACCTCCGAGCCTTACCACCAAGGAATACACTTCGCTTGAAACTTTGAGCACGATCTCCTTCAGATGCGGGTCTCTCGGATCAAGCAGGGTGTAAATATGCATGTTCCCTTCTCCGGAATGTCCGCCCACTGCGAAAGTCATCTCTCCCTTGTATTCGTTCAATATTTTATAAAGAGCCGGATAGAACTCGGGCAATTTTTCCGGCCGTACAATCACGTCGTCCACGAATGGCTCGGATTTCATCTTTTTCAGATGAAAACGGATAAGGTTGAAAGCTTGCCGCCTGATGGTCCAATATTTCTCGGATTCAAACTTGTTCCTGGTCAGACGGAAACCGATGCCTTTTACAGTTTTTAGTTCTTCCATAGTTTTTTTCGCCAAGCCGTCCGCGACTTCGACAGTATCGCCGGTAAACTCCACCAGAAGCACTATGCGCGGGAAGCCGTGCCGAAGTGTCATCAAGGCCTCGGGCCAGAAGCTCGCAATGAGCCGGAAAAAATGCTGGATGCCCAAGAGCTTGGCAAAACTCCAGATATACTTAAAAACCAAAAGCAGAGTTTTGTCATCGTAGAATTCCAGCGTTTGCGGCTTGTACTTTAATATTTTGTTCACCAGGTCCGGCAATATGCTGATGTCCCGAAGAAATACCACTAATAAACGCGTATGTTTAGGAACCGGCAAAATCTTGAAAGTGATTTCGGTGGCAATGCCAAGCGTGCCCTGGGAACCTATAAGGACACGATTCAAATCAAAATCCCCGTTCGGTCTTTCTACGTTCCAGAGATAATACCCGGCGGAATTCTTGTGCACGTTCGGCTTGGCTTTCATGATCTCCTCTTTGTTGGCATCTATGAGCTTGCCGATTCCGCTGTACACATCTCCTTCAAAATCTTTCTGCCCGGCTTTTTTCGCATATTCTTCTTTGGAAAGCTCCTTTACTTCCCTTTCCACTCCGTCGGAAAATACCACTTTCGCCCCGGCCACGTAGTCTTCGGTTTTGCCGTATTTGAGAGTGCGCTCTCCCGCGGAATTGTTACCGAACATTCCTCCCATGGCATTCAAGCTCTTGGAGGCGGTAAAGCACGGCAAGATGAGTCCGTGTTTAAGAGTAATCTTTTCAAAATCGCGATAAAACATTCCGGGCTGTACTGTGATAGTGGCATATCCGTCGGGACCGACAGCGCTTGGGCCTGAAATCAGCTTGTTCATGTGCTTGGTAAAATCTATTATCAATGACTCATTTATCGCGCCTCCGGACATATCCGTACCCGCGCAGCGCGCCGTAATGGAAAGCTCCGAATATTTTTTCTTGTTGTCTCCCACCCATTTCACCAGATTCTGTACATCCTCCGAATCTTGCGGAAAAAGCACCAGCTTGGGTCGGATGATAAACAAGCTGGCGTCTCTGGAATATTTAATTAAGGTTTCTTCGTCGTCCGCTATCTCTCCTTTGAAAAATTTCTGAATTTCTTCTTTCATTACCATCCTTTTATTATAACACTTCTTCTCTGAAGCATTCCTCACAATACGGCTTCCAGCCTTCCGAGATGCGATAGGAAGAATCAATTGTCTTGCCGCAGGAAAAACATTTTTCTGAAAATGTCTGAAAATTGTTCAATATGGCAAACCTATCCAGTATTCTCTGATATGGAGTATCAGTTGGAAGCGGAACATTTTCCCGCTTATAAAACTCAAGCTCTCTTTGGGTTATCCGAAACGGCTTGCCTGAAACTTCCCCGATTACTGCCAATTTACATACGTCAGCGTTCGCATTCGCTATATCGTCCGGAAGTTCATCCGCCTTTGTAGCGTTTAGTCCTTTCGTATCTACGTCTGTTTCTTCCTGCCAATACAGCCCGCGTTTTTTCGCTTCTTCTTCACTCATGGGATAAAGAATATGCGCCAGAGAGCTGTTATACGCCATAGGAGAAAAGGGCATGGAAAAGAACTCGCCGTATTCTCCTCGCTCCAACATGTCAGACTTTATGTCATCCAGCTTTTTCCAGTATTCTTCTGGAGAATACTTTTTATTAAATATGCTATACGAGGCGCTCCTTAATCCAATACATCCAAAGCAATTTTGGCAATCATTCAGGTTCATCGAATATTCACATTCCGAGGACCCCTTCACGCCAAAGGAAAATTTCACATCGGTCGTACCGACATTCTGACTGTCATAAATCCGTTCCACATGCCCGCTTAGGCTCATGTCCATGGAATCTTTCACAAAAACCAGCACAAACCCTGAATGCCTGACATTTTCAGAATCTTCAATCTGAAAAACATCCCGGCAGTCTCGACAACGCTTGATATCGTTACCAGAAACGTTTTCCGACTGAAACACTCTGGACGCCCTGACCGGATTATTCTTTACTAATTTCCAAAACTCCTTGGAATATTTTATAGAAGATGATCGCCTACTCAGGCCTGATTCTTTCTTTCTCTTTTCAAATTCTTCCTTGGAAAGCTGTTCATTATACCAACAGTAGTTCTTGTTTCGCAGGTTCACGCACCCGAAACAATTCTGGCAATTGCGGCAGTCATAAATGAAATCACAATCAATACAATCGGAAGAAAAATACGCATGTTTGCATTTGTGGCAATTGTTTGTGCTCACATTGTCGTAGGAAAGTTCCACGTTTCGTACAAAATATGAATCAACTATATGTCTTGAGTCATAAATTGCCGAGCCGTACATGATGTCCTCCGAACGGCGTCCTCCGAAGACATAATAGCAATCCTTCATATGCTTCCCGTAGAAACTGTAATCGCTGTTCGGCGATTCAGAACCGCGCCGGACTCCTGGCTGAGGCACCACTCTCAAAAGTTCAAGGAATTGCCCCAAGAACGGCTCGCCTGTCTTTATATCCATTCCATAAGAGAAAGGGTCCCAGGAATCGGAATAGTAAGTATCGTGGTCATATGTGACCCAGGGCATCACCGGGGCAGTCTGGGAAATCATTGTTTCACTATGTCCGGGCACATCGCATTTGCGTTTATATATATTTGAATAGTTTACGAAAGAAAGCCGACGCCTTTGCCTGCACTGTGGGCAAAGTTTCGGAGGTGGAACTCTGAACATTTTTAGAAACGTAATATCTTCCGCCTCTATTTTGAATTCTTTGCCGCAGTCCGCGCAAACACGCTCATGCTGAACGAGATCGTCCAAAATTTTATCAATCAGCGCGTCAAATTTAGGAGTCTTGCTCGCCGGCATTTTACTTCATGTTATTGAAAAGCTTCATGCGCGCAAACACCACCTTCTGAATGGCTTCTACGCCGGGCTGAAGAAAGCGATATGGGGTTGTTTCGTCTGGGTTTTCTTCCATGAATTTTTTTAAGGCATCGTGGTACGCCACCCTGATCTCGGTATTTATGTGAATCACGCTGATGCCGGCCGCAATGGCCTCGGTGAAATCCTCATCGGCAATGCCGGAACCGCCGTGAAGAACAAGAGGCACACCTGCCGCTTCTTTTATTTCCTTTATCCTATCCGGATGCAATTTCGGATTGCCTCCTTTCACCATGCCGTGCACATTACCTACCGAGGGAGCAAGAAGATCTATGCCGGTGGCTTGCACAAAATGTTTGGCATCCTCGGGCTTGGTCATTGTTGCTTCGCTCACGCCTTCGGGAATTTTGTCCCTGATCTTGGAAGACGAACCTATGAAGCCGAGTTCCGCTTCCACCAAGATATCGCGATTATCTTCCTTGGATTTTTCCTTTGCATATGCCACGCACTGCTTTACGATGGCCGCATTTTCCTCAATGGAAAGCTTTACTTCATCAATAATGGCCATGTCATAGCCCGCATCAATGCTTTCTTTAAATCTCTCGAAACTGTGATGATGATCCGCGTTTACAAAGATGGGATAATTATCATTTTCCCTTATCTCCGCAATGAGCGCTTCCGCTTCATGCCTGCCCACAAATTCTTCCTCGCCCTCAGAGAGGCCGATAATCACCGGCACTTGATAACCGGCAAGCTCGGACACCTGCTTGGTGGCGGCGTAAATGCCGTGCAATGCCTCAAGATTTGATATATTGAAATGGCCGATGGCGACTTTCTTCTCTTCGGCTTCTTTGATGCATTCTCTAAGAGTTTTCATCCTTTTATTTTAACAAACTTTCCAAAAGTTGTTTAGCCGCCGCGGGGTTGGCGGAGCCCTTGGTTTCCTTCATTACTTGCCCGATCAAGAATTGCAGGGCATTCTGCTTTCCGCCTTTGTAATCGTCCGCGATTTTTGGATTGGCCTCAATAATTTTTTGCGCGATTTTCTTCAGCTCTTCAGGATCGTTTTTTTGCAGAAGCCCCTTTTCTTCGGCGATTTTTTTGGGAGAATCGTCCTTTTTTACAATTATGGCCAGAATATCTTTGGCCCCGCGGGAAGAAATCTCTCCAGACGATGCCATTTCCGCGAGCTCAGCAAAATTCTCCGCCGCGGGCATTTTTACTCCGCTGTCCGCCTTCTTTAATCCGGCAAAATCGGAAGTAATGTAATTGGAAGCGGTTTTTATTTTGTTTTTGTCTTTCAATATTTCCGCAACTTCTTCAAACCATTTTCCGAGCTCCGGATCGTTTACATATGATTCTATGTCCTCGTCTTTAATGCCGAAATCCTTGCGATATCTATCGCGTTTCTGCGCCGGCAATTCCGGCAGTTCCTTTTTCATTTTTTCCAAATCAAACAGCTCGTGTAACTTGAACTTGGGAATATCCGGATCGGGGAAATACCGGTAATCGTGGCTGGATTCTTTTTTGCGCTGAGAAAAAGTCTTTTGCTTGGCCTCGTCCCATCCGCGCGTTTCCTGCACGATTTCTTCCTGCTTCCCTTCCTCCCAGAGTTTTATCATCCTATCCAGTTCAAATTTTACCGCTCTTTCCGCGCTTTTGAAGGAGTTTAGGTTCTTTACTTCCACTTTTGTGCCAAGCTTTCCCTTTTCCGGCGAAACAGAAATATTCGCTTCCACCCGCATCTCTCCTTTCTCCATATTCGCTTCGGAAACGCCAAGATACCACAGAAGAAGCTGAAGCTCCTTGGCAAAGGACGAAGCGGTCTTTGCGGCATCATCGGCGCTCTCAAAAGTATTCGGCTCGGTCACCAGCTCCATGAGCGGAACTCCTGCCCGGTTGAAATCAATCAAGGAAAAATTTCCGCGGTCGTGCTTGTTGTTGGCGGTGTCTTCTTCCAGGTGCACCCGAGTAATGTCAAAACCGTCCAATCTTCCGCCGGAGACAATCGGGTATTTGTATTGTGAAATTTGATAGCCCTTGGGGATGTCGGGGTAGAAATAGTTCTTGCGGTCAAATTCGGTGAAGTCGGCAATATTGCCGTCCACGGCGAGGCCTACCCGCACCACGTGTTCCACCGCCTTTTTATTGACCACCGGCAAGGATCCGGGATGCGCCATGCATACCGGGCAGATGTTTTTGTTGGGCTCCCGCTCGTCCGGATCATTCTTGCAGGAGCAGAACATCTTGCTTTCAGTCTTCAATTCCGCGTGAATTTCCAGGCCGATTGTCGGGTAGTATTTCTTGTCCATGCAGAAATGATACTATACTTTCGCCTTTTTTAAAATATCAGAAAATTTATCTGAAAGTTGCTTTACCGATTCATCGTCAAAAAGGGAAACGGTAAAAACATCCGGGCAAAGCTTTTGAAATTTTTTTACGGCATCTTTTATCTCTTTCTCGCCCTTCACGGTATCCGTTTTTGAAAGAATTATCAGTTCCCTTTTCTTCGCCAGGCCGTCGTCGCCGAGCCCAAGCTTCTTGTCATATTTTTCCAGTTCTCCGCGCACGTCTTCGTACGCTTTAATCATGCCGGCTGCGCCGCCGGGACCTTTGGCCATGTTTTCAAACGAGACCAAATGCGCCAGCATTTTGGTCCGGCGTATATGCCGAAGGAATTTCACTCCCAGTCCTTTGCCTTCGTTCGCTCCTTCTATGAGCCCGGGAATGTCGGCAATTATATAACCGTAAAAATCTCCAAGATTCGGATCCAATGTTGTGAAATCGTAATCCCCCACCTTAGCGCGAGACTTAGTCAGAGCGTTTAAAAGAGAAGACTTTCCGGCGCTGGGCAGGCCGATCAATCCGAGATCCGCAAAAAGTTCAAGTTCAATGAAAAAATTTCCTTCTTCTCCTTCCTTGCCGGGATTCCACTCGCGAGGAGTGGTATTGGAAGGGCTTTTGAAATGCTCGTTGCCGTATCCGCCGTAGCCTCCGCGCAAGAGCATGACCGTTTCTCCTTCATTCAGGAGCTGCCACTTTTCCTCCGTATCCAGATTGGTTATCACCGATCCCACAGGCAGTTCCAAAAAGAAATCGTCTCCCTTCTTTCCATGCAGGCTTTTGCCGTGTCCGTCTTCTCCCCGTTCGGCGGAGAATTCTTTTTTGGCATGGTAACGGGCAAGAGCGTTTATATCGAGTACCGCCTTGGCGTAAAAATCTCCGCCCCGGCCTCCGTCTCCGCCCGCCGGTCCCCCTCGTGGAATGAATTTTTCATGCCGCCAGCGCACCACTCCGTCGCCGCCGCGCCCGGCTTCTGCGTGTATTTTAATTTCATCAATAAATGCCATTGCTATATCAGTGTGAGATGGGAGGCCTTGCCTCCCACCGGCTCCGGAACCAACTTTAGCTTTCTAGCGCCAGCTCCGCCAGCTTTATGGCGCCTTCCCGAGATCTGGCCACGGCCATGAAGCGCGCCCGGTGGCAAAAAATCGCATCGGGCACCCCGGTGGCTTCTGCGGCTTCCTCGTTCCGAAGCCCCGCCCAGGCTGAAGGAAAATCTTTCCGGTTCCTGAAGCTGTCCGCCTCCGGGCGCACCGTCTTGGCGCCCCAGGTGCCGTCGCTTCTCGGATATACCACGAAAAAAGATTCGGGGAAATCATTTTCAAGAAAATCGGAAGGATAATCCTTGTCCAGAATAATTATGCGCTTGTCTTCCGCGTGCTCATAAATTTCTCGAACCGCCTTGTCTGCCTCCAGCGCATCTTGGGCATGCTTTATTTCTCTCTTCAAAACCATTTTGGCCATTTCCACGCTTTTCTTGAACATATCGTCATTGTTCAAATCCTTCTCTCGCCAGGTCGGTTCCATGGCAGTGAAGGCGAACTGTATCATGTACGGATAAACTCCCCGCTTAAGTTCCACCAAGTCGATGCCGTTATCAAACGCGTCTACGGGAGACGCCAGGCGTTCATCAATCATTTTTGCCGCCTCGGCGGATCCGCAGAGTTCTGTCCCGAATTTCTTCCAAACAAGGCCGAAGGAAGCATATTCAATTCCGTTCTCCCGCTTGCCGGCTCCCCCGCGCTGATGGTGGTCAAATCGATTCATTGTTTCGTCGTATTTTCCGCCGACATCGAACACGTAGTCGCCGGAAGCAATGACCTCTTCGTCGCGGGTCCGCACGATTTCAAAATCTTCCCCCTTCTTTTCAAGCGTGAGCGAAACGGCCGCGCAAGAAAAAATATCATCCGCGTGGAAGGATCCGTTATGGGTTATAATTTTTTTGATCGTATTATTCATAAAATGCATTTAATAATCTGTCCAGGGCGGAGCCTGCCGGCAGGCAGGGATAACCCTCCGCATTCCCGCTTTCTTCGCTTTGCGCTATTCTTTTCCATTGTTTTCGTCGCTCCCGTTGCCCAAAATGCCGTCCTTCAAATATTCCCAAAATTCATAAAGCCCAGCCGCTATCTTATCAAACAAAAGGAAAGCAGCCAAGAGAAGAATTATTACAAAAGAGAAACGGCTGATATCCCGACTCACCCGCAGGGCGGTATGGCTGAAAAAATATCCCAAAGAAAGCAGAAGGGGCGCCCAAATTATGGTAGACAATATTTCCGCTTTGAGGTATGTCTTAAAATTCACCTTCTTGTATCCGGAAAAGATGGTTACAATATAGTTCACCCCGTTGATGAATTTGGAAATGAAAATTGACCAAAAGGGCTTGCGCTCGAAATTCGGCATGAGGTACAGCGCCCGCTTTTCTATGTAACGGATGTATTTGTTTCCTTGCCACTTCCTGCGAATCAAAGTGCCGAGGTAATAACAGGACAATGTCTTGGTGAATCCGCCTGCCAGAATGAAGAAAAGAGCTGCGGTGAAATCCAGAGCTCCAAGATAGGCCAAGACTCCGGAAGTGATCACCACCACCTCCCCTTCAAAAACAAGGCCGAGGAATATGACAATGTATGCCCATACCTCGTGATGTTCAACCAGTCTGGTTAGAATTTCAACTGAATGCATAACTTAAAAAAGCCCGTCCACCGCCGCCTTTACCGCCGATCCGTCGGCCTTGCCTTTCAATTCTTTCATAAGCTCCTTCATCAAGGTTCCCTTATCCTTCGGGTCGGAAAGTCCGAGCTCTTCTTTTTTCGCTTTGGCGATTTTCTCAATCTCGGCGCCGTCCATCATCTTTGGCAGGAATCCTTCCAGGACGGAAAGCTGGGCCTCCTCTTCTTTTACCAAGTCATCCCGCCCGCCTTTTTTGAACTGCTCTATGGAATCTTTTCTTTGCTTGGCGAGGCGCGCGATGACAGCCGTGGATTCTTCGTCCGAAAGCTCTCCGTCGGGCTTGCGTCCCCTGGCCACCAACTCGTTGGTAAAAGCGGCCGAAACGAATCGCAGAGTTTCCAAACGCACCGTATCCTTCGCAAGCATGGCTTCCTTTATTCCGTTTTTTATATTTTCTTGAATCATAAATGCACATGGCGGAGGCATGAATAGCTTCCCTCGAAAAGCACGAAATTTTTCTGCTGAAAAATTTCCGCCTACTGCCTGCTCGTCTGAGACTCGCAACGGCAGTTTCGGCAAAGCCGAACCGGAGCAAAAGCAAAGCAGTTTGCTTTTGCTCCGTCCGGCGCCGACGCGCCTACCAAGGCTTTTCTCAGGAACTATTCATGCCTCCGCCACCAGTATATCAAAACTGTGATAAAATGTAACCATGCCTGCGAAAATAATCTTCTTTGATACTGAGACTACCGGCAATACCGAAGCGGATTTCCTGTGCCAATTGGCGTACAAGGACGGCAAGGAAAGCTTTGTGGAACTGTACAAGCCGCCGGTCCGCATTCCTCCGGAAGCGAGCGCCGTGCATCATATCACCAACAAAATGGTGGAAGACAAGATTCCGTTCAAGGAGAGCGATGAATATGCGGAAATCAAGGAAAGATTCGAGGACCCGAATGCCGTAGCTGTGGCGCACAACGCTTTGTTCGACCTTATGATCATTAAGAAAGAGGATATCGCGCCGAAGAACTTCATCTGCACTCTGCGGGTGGCCCGGTATCTGGATCCGGAGGAAAAACTTTCGCAGTACAAACTGCAATATCTGCGCTATGCTTTGGATATTGACATTGACGCCACGGCTCATGACGCCATGGGCGATGTCCTGGTTTTGGAAAAACTTTTTGAGCGCTTGCGCAAGAAAATAATGGAGCAATATGACTTGTCCGAAGAGGAAGCCTTGCAAAAAATGGTTGAGATTTCCTCCCAGCCTTCCATTTTCCGCCGGATGAATTTCGGAAAGTACCGAGGCATGAAAATGGAAGAAGTGGCAGAAACCGACCGGCCGTATCTGGAGTGGCTCCTGGGTGAAAAAGAAAAAAGCGAGCAGGAAGAGGAAGACTGGATCTTTACCCTGCGGCATTATTTGCAAAAATAGCCTGTGGAAAGCCAGGCTTCCCACTTTCAAAAAAGTGTCATAATAAACAAAAATGGAAACGGCGTTGTGGATAATAATAGGAATATTGGCGGTAATGGCGGGAGGACTGGCTGTTATGCTTTTTCTTGGCAATAAAAATACGCCGGGAAAAACGGAAAATGACACCGGCCTGCAACTGATCCTCCAGCAATTAAACGACTTGTCCCGGACGGTTGATTCCAAGATCGGCGAAACAAGCAAGCAGATGAACGAGAGTCTAAAATTCCATTCTTCTGAATCCAACAAAATCATTCGAGACATCACCGAGCGCCTTACTCGCTTGGACGAGACAAACAAGCAAGTGATTTCCTTCGCCGACCAATTGCAGAATCTGCAAGATATTCTTAAGAATCCCAAACAGCGCGGAATCCTGGGAGAATATTACTTGGAGACGGTGCTCAAAAACGTCCTGCCGGCCGGAAGCTATCAGATGCAATACGGATTTCCCGACGGCACAATCGTGGACGCCGCGGTATTCGTGAAAGACAAAATCATACCGATTGATTCAAAGTTCTCTCTGGAAAACTACAACCGTATGGTAGAGGAACGCGATCCGGCTGAAAAGAAGAAACTAGAAACCGTTTTCGTAAACGATTTGAAAAATAGGATTGCCGAGACGGCAAAATACGTCCAACCCCAGCAAGGCACCACGGATTTTGCTTTTATGTTCATCCCGCACGAGGCGATTTACTACGATCTTTTAATAAACAAGATCGGGGGAAACACCTCCGAAGAAAACGCGGAGAGCTTGATAGAGCGCGCTGCCGGCAAATACAAAGTGATCATCACTTCCCCCACCTCTTTCTTGGCGTACCTTCAGACTGTGCTTCAGGGACTGAAAGCCTTGCACATAGAAGAGTCCGCCAAGGAAATCATCAAGAAAGTGGAAGACCTCGGCCGGCATTTGAAAGCCTATGACGAATACCATGGGAAGCTGGGCAGTTCGCTTAGCACTGTGGTAAACCACTACAACGCTTCGGGCAAGGAACTCAAGAAGATAGACAAAGACATTCTTAAAATCGCCGGCTCTTCGCCAGAGCTGTCTTCCATCGCCCTGGAAAAGCCGAAGGCGGAAGATTAGCGGAAATTAAAAGAGAAAACAAAGACGGCCGGCCTCCGACCTGGGTCGGAGGCCGGCCTTTGCCTTTCAGAAGTTTTCCACTGTTTGTATTGACACTTCTTGTGGAAGTTGTAAGGTAATACCCGAGCCTGACTTGTTATTTTAAAATAAAAAAAAGTAAGTATTTCCTAAATAGCAAATCGGAAAGCATTCTTAACCTAGGCGCTAGACGTCATAAAATGCTGTTATGTTGCCTAGAGTAACAAAAGGTTCGACACAAGTCGGGCTCAGAATTAAAGTTATTTTTAAAATTTTAAAAATTGAGAGGTGAGAATGATTTATATTCCGTACGTTCCTGTCACCTCCTTTCAGGGCGAGTACAATCCCTGGAAAACTTTCTCAAATGGTGATGATTCTATCCCAATGGAATCAAAGCCTCCCTAGCGTTTTGTCCTGACATAATTGAAAAAACAAAATTTTAGGGTGTATTGTATCCTCGCCACTTAAGTGGCAAATAATTAAAGCCCTGACTAGATGCCACTAGTTCAGGGCCGTTTTATTTTTCAACAGATTTTCTTGACTTTCATTACTGTTAATATAATCTTTACCTGAAGTTCACTGAAGCCGTCCGTCAAAGTGAAAGGAGGTGGTGATAGCGGCGCAAGGCAGGTGTTCTGTATGTATGAATTTTCATTGCACGTCCCGACGGCTGACGTGCTTTTTTATTGTCCAAATAAATGCTAATATTTTCCCGACGGCCTTATCGTCTAACGGTTAGGACACTTGCTTCTCAAGCAAGTAATCCGGGTTCGATTCCCGGTAAGGTCACAAAACGATTCTTATCATCCAATAATTCAGGTTTTACCTTGTAGATACAGGATGCTTCAGGGGTTTTGATAGTTGGATAATGATAAACAAGATTTCCCATGAAAAGAAGGTTTCTTAAAACTCTCAAATCCTTTGGATGCAGTTTTCTCCATATATAAGGAAAATTCTTTATAAAACTTATTCCGGAATCAACCACATTATCTATTTCAAGTTCAGGAGAAGACAGCTCACTCAATTCTTTTTCAACTTCTCCGATCTGTAATTTCAATTTATCATTGGCAGGAGTAAAATCTTCATCATTTATTTTCCCTTCAATTCTCAAATCCAACAGCTTGTCCTTCCTTTCCTTTAATTCCTCCATTCTGTTGTTCAATCTTTTTTCCTCATTCAGAATGTAGTTAAATTCACTCTTGTGGGCAAGCTTAATTGCCTCCCCTAATACATTAAGGTGTTTATCACTAGGAGTAATTTTAAAGAGGAACTTTGTAAACTCATTCTCAAAATCCTCTTTGGGAATGGCGGTCCTTTTGGAACAATCACCACAAAAACAGCCATAGTATTGATAATACCTGCCTGTTTTACTTCTGGTCTTTCCACCAGTTATGCTTTTGTAGCAACCACCGCACTTAATCCCACGCAAGGGAAAAGTGGGACTATCCCTGTTCCTGGGCATTTTCCGACCATGAATACTTCTTTTGCCAGAGTTTGCTTCATCATATAACTCCTTAGAAACTATTGGCTCATGGCTTCCCTGCACATCAACATCAAGCTTCTGAATGGCAATTCTTCCATAGTAAATTGGGTTCTTAATTATTTTTACAACCAATTGTTTGCTCATTCTCAATCCATGCCTTGATTTCTGCCCAGATTTGTTTGCCATAGATGCTATTTCCTTAAAACTATACTTTCCAGTGGCATAAGCCTGAAAAATCATTTTCACAACAGGAGCTCTTTCAGGATGAGGTGCAATAATTTTATTGCCTGACTTATCTTTGGTATTAACATAGCCCCATGGTGCAATATTTGGCCATAATCCTTTCAAGGCTCTTGCTCTCATGCCTTCATATGTCCTTTGAGATCGGACATCATTGTCAAATTGGGCAAAGGCTGCCAACATTGTTTCCTGAAGTTTGCCACTTGGAGTATCATCAAATGCTTCAGTAACGGACACAAGAGAAATATTTAATTTTCTTAATGTGGCTCTTAGAGCAAGGTGCTCTCCAGCATTCCTGAAGAATCTATCTACCTTGTAAATTACAACCCTATCAACCTGCTTTTTGTTTACCTCACAAAACCTTATCATTTTTTGCAGTTGAGTTCTGGCTGCTGTCTTGGCTGATTCTCCTTCCTCTCTGAAAACTGCCAATACATTATGTTCAGTTCTCCTGCAAAACTCTCTGCAGAACTTTTCTTGATTGTCCAAAGAAAAATTCTCAATCTGTTCTTTTGAGCTTACCCTGATGTAGATGATGTCATTATTGGGCTTGCTAATATTTTTTTTGTTCTTCATATATCTTATTACTTTAAGTAAACCTCTTAATTTTATAATCTCAAAATCTCATTACTAATAATTAGAATCCGAAAACTTGTAATATTTGTTATAAGCACGACTTTCCATAACTAAGGTGAATTCCCCCTATTTTCTGGCAAAGTCCTCAAATCCATTGGTTTTGGCTGTTTAGAGTGCTCTCTAAGCTTCAGCTGAACCAAGAAAAGGGCAATTTCCCAAATATTCTGGGCTTTTGCCTCTAATTCTTCCTTGCTTGCTTCTGGTTCTATCTGTTGCAAGAGTTCAATTATTTTTTCTATTTCTGGCTTCACATCCTAACTTTAGAAAAAAGAAGTACGCAAAAATAGTTATAATTATGTAGGGTTAAAATGAAAACAAACCTTTGTAGGTAAGGTTTGTTTAGTTTAGGTTAACAACAACAAAAGGTTTACTAAGAAATCTTGTTTAAGTAAATTCAAAAATGTATTTTGGGTTTATGTAGTAGCCGGAGTTGTTATCATTCATAATCACATTATCCTGCAAATCCAAATCTTCCATTAAGTCAGCATTGATTTTCTTCAATTCTTTACTAATGTTTTGTAACTTAGGAGTACCTGCTAAAACAGCCCCACCAATCTTTGGAGTTTTGTATATCTTGATTAAATATCCAAGACGTTTGTTTATTCCATATGTCCTGCGGAAGGAATGCTTTAAATGATTTTTATCCTTCACTGTAATTTCATTTGTTTTCTTATTTACCAGCAGAATTATTTTCTTATCATTACCAACATTTTCTGTGCCATATATTTTTCTGATATATTCTAGCTTTTTCTTCCCCTCAGTTAGAATTGAAGTAGCAATACTAGCTGGCATTGGATCACCTTCCATATAGTGATTATCCTCTAGCCAGTCCAAAGTAGGAACACCATCTACTTCCTTAAAGAAAGAGGTAAGAATCTTATCTTTATCATCATCTGACTTATAAAATTTAATTATGCTTTTCACCCAATTATGATATTCCTCTACTATGTCAAAAGACGAACTCACCTCTTCTAAATCAGAAGGACCATACACTCTGTTGTGGTCAAAAGTATCTATATAGCTTTGGGCTTTTGATAATAGTTCCAGTCCTGATTCAATCAGATTGTTATATTTCTTTGTTTCATTAACCCCTTTCATGTCCTTATTCTACACGCTATAATCAAGAAAACAAATAACCTACTTTGTTTTTACAAGCAAAAGAGGTAAAATCACTACATACAATTTAATACAAAGTAGCCTAAACCTTTAGCAATAGAGGCATGGTGAATGTGAGACACGGTCAGTGGTAAAAAACTCCTAGTCAGAGTTTGCACTGACCGTGCCTTACAGGGAAACCTGTATGTCTGGCTAGGAGCTTTTTGGTTTCTGGTCAGCTAAATCAATCAAGATTATGGATGACCAAGACTACAAATCATTCAAAAACGCATTTAACTGGATTGTGATTCTTTTAGTAACCATTTTAATTTTAGTAATAAGCATTGCCTTTAAGGTAGGTATAAAATGGTTCTAGGAATTCTGTGAAAAGATGGTTTATACCAAAAAACCATAAATTTATGCCCACAGAAAAAACTTTGTTTAAACTTATAAACAAAGTTGATGAAAAGTTGGTTTTTAACCCAAAAACCAAAAACAATGATAATTGCCCATTTATTTATTAGTATCTTTATTTTCCAACATATTTTTAATAGATATTGTGAATGTTCGCTATTTCTTAACAAAACTATATTAAATATAAAAATACCTTTATAAAAAACAAACAGATTATGTTGAGAAATAAGGATATAAATATGTTAACTATTTTAGGAAAAGTAAGTTATAATTAACTGTATGATGGACTATCCCATTATAAAAATCAGTAAAGAATTGTCCTGCTACTCTTTCCAGGATGTAGAGACTTTTGTGATAAGTAATGTTCTTAAAAAAGCTGGAATAAAGGCAGTAAAAAACAAACTAATTAAATCAATTATTGAACGAAATATTAATCAAGGAATTACCTTCTGGTTTGATTCTAGATTAATTGTTCCTGATATTGAATTATTGGAAGGTTTATATGAATTAAATGTTAATGAGGAAGATAGAAAGGTTAACGGTTCATATTATACCCCAACGGGAGTGGTCTCATATATTGTTCAAGAAACCGTTAGGGATCTGGGCACAGTATGTGATCCTGCATGTGGCAGCGGAGCTTTCTTGATTGAGGCATCAAAATTTTTAAATAAAAAATTTAACCTTTCATTTAAAGAAATATTTAAAAAATATATATATGGAGTAGATATTTTACCTAATAGTGTTTTAAGGACAAAAATAATTTTATCCTTGTTAGCTATTACAAGCGGAGAAGATAATGATTTTGAATTCAATATATTTGAAGGCGATAGTTTAGATTTCAATTGGAAGAAACACATTCCATCTTTTTCTGGTTTCAATTATATTATTGGAAACCCGCCATACGTTAGAACAAAAAATTTAAGATTTAGTGTTAGGCAGAATATTAAAAAATGGGAAACTGCAAATTTTGGAAACGTAGATTTGTATATTCCCTTTTTTGAATTGGCAGTAGATATTACACACAGTGCAGGGATAATAGGTTTCATAACTCCAAACACTTATTTAACATCCTCTAATGCACAGCTTGTACGTGAATTTATATTCAAAAACAAATATTTAGAGAAAATAGTTGATTTTAATGGATGGCAAATTTTTGAAGGAGCAATAACTTATACTTGCATAACAATACTGAATAAAAAAGGAGCTGATGAAATTAAGTTCAGTTTAGTTGATAAAAAAGAAAAAATAAAAGAACTAAGCAAACTTAAATTTGATAATTTAAACCACTTTCTCTTGGGCAAAAAAGAATGGAGATTTTTATCAAAAAAAGATGCTGAAAATATATTCAGAATTGAAAATTCTGGTTCACCATTATTTAAATATGTAGACAAATTTATAACCGGATTAGCCACTTTAAATAATGATTTGTTTCTAGTAAATGATAACAATGATAACAAGTACCTCTTAAAAGAATATAATGGAAAAACGTATCAAATAGAACGAGATTTCACAAAAAAGATAATTAAACCAAATAAGGTTAAGGATTTAGAAACTCTTAAAAATAACAAGGAAAGAATAATATATCCTTATGAATATGGGAACAAGGGTAGAGCAAAAATACTTCCTGAATCACACATAAAATCAAGGTTTCCAAAAACCTACGATTATTTGTGTGCTATAAAAAATGAACTTGACCTAAGAGATAAAGGGTTAAAGAAGTATGAAGCTTGGTATGCTTACGGAAGAACACAGGGTTTAAATGGTTTTGGTAAGAAAATTATATTGCCAATGATGGGTAACAGACCTTCTTTTGTTGTAGTTGAAGAAGAAGAAACTCTTTTTTACTGTGGTTATGCAATCTATCCTAAGAAACAGGAGGATTTCCGAATACTAGAAAAAGTTTTAAATTCAGACTTAATGTGGTTTTACATTAAAAAGACGAGTAAAAACTACTCTGGTGGCTTTAAATCATTTGCAAAGAACTATGTAAAGAATTTTTCAATTCCAAGCTTCTCATTAGAAGAAAAAAGAAAGCTTCTTGCATTAGGAGAAAAGAACGAAATCAACAAGTTCTTATCTGAGAAATACCAATTGGTAAATTAATCTATGTTTGTGCGTTCTTTGAGTGTGTCCGCTAGATTATCAAAAAAATTCTCTAACTGAAGATCAAGAACATCATGGATGTCGGACAGTTTAGGCGCAGGACTGTTGAAATCTATAATACAATATGCAACTTGTTCAAAAAGGCTTGCAGGACCATTGGCATCTTTACGCCCCGACAATAGACCTAATTGTTTTACAGCATTACTATAATTAAATACGCCAACAGGATTTATGTTACCATTTGTTTTTAAATCTCCGGCTTGATGAATGTATACTAGACCATCAACACAATTGGGGTATTTTTTATGCACACTCTCAACTTCTCCTGCTTTCATTCTTATATAGTTATTAAAATTCTTTCCAAGAGAACTCATTTGGCTTCTGACATCAACTATTAAGACAGGTTGATTATCTTTATCAAAGATGCCTACATCTGCTTCTACTCTCCCCCTTTCAACCTCAATTTTCCATTCCTTTTCTATATGAAACCCATTTACTTCTAGATTTCTAGCCCTCAATTCGTATTCACAATAGTCTTGAAATGCAGTAATGAAAGATTTACTTCTTACGGCATTAGTTGGGTCAGCAACAAACAAATCTCTCATCTTTAAAAACGTGGAAGTAAGTTCTTCTCTATTTATTGACATTCTGTAATACTACAACATCTAATACAGAATGTCTACAGAAAGAAATTAAATATTACAATATATCTTTTGGAAAAAAGAAGATATTATCCTAAATTAAGGATACTGCCTTCGCTGAGAGTAGTGGACTGTCTTAATCCTTCTAATGTATATTCAATTTTTAACTCCTTCTGTTTTCCTGGATAAGGGTCATCACCAGCTAGTTCATTGCATATTTTAACTGACAACTTGCTATCAGCTACATGGGAATTTAATGAGGAAGTAATATCAATATATTTATCATCAATACCATACATAGCAGAGTTTATAAATAAAGCATTATTTATACGGAATCTCTCCTCAATAACCCCCATATATTCAATAACATCTTCCTTTTTTTCATTTTGGACGTTGCGTTGTTCAACGCCAAAATAAAAACAAAGTCCTCCTGCAATAGCAGTTACGGCAAAGGCACCCCAGTATATTAACTCATTGAATCCTGTTAGTGCAGTGATAAACGATGGGATTGCAACACCAATCAATATTGATCCGGATGTATGCCAGAAATTTGCATTTTCTGAAATATTATTTATTTTTCTTTTTAAGACAGACCATTCATTAACAGGTATTGGATAGGACTTCTGTTTTTGAGGCATGAGAAGTTCAAAATCTTGGGAATATTTTATATCATTGCCATTCATTTATTGCTGTCTGTTCCGATAAATCTTGCTGTAATAGCATTTATTAATACAGTATTTCCACAATTACCGCACGTTATTGGAATCACTGGAACAATAGGAGTTCCGCCAATAATCATATTGCCTTCATTAAATTCTCTTAATTCAAAAACACCATCAGAGACATTCCAATTTCCCACACCACAGAGAGGGCAAGGACTTTTCCACTTAGTTTGCAAATATTCAATTAATTTTTTCTTATCAATTTTTTGCCCCATATGGATTCATTATACATTAGTTTACTCAACAAGTATATAGCAGTGTTTATACAACAACGAAGTATTTAAATACCATTAAGGGATAGATCTCTGAAGAGCATCAGCGTGCAAGGTGTTGAGAACTAAAGGTTTTTCAAAATTGGAGATAATCTTGTCCAATTCTCTGAATGTATTTACATAGAGTTTTAAGTTAGGTAACATTAAGGTCACCAAATAAATTGTAAAGGAATTACTTCGATAATTCTTTGATCCTTCTTTTCATCTTGTTAGTAATATCGCCTATTCTCACTAAATACATATCCCCTTCGGCGATTTGCGCCTTCAGGTAAACAATAACTCTGTTATACATACCTCCTCTATTCTTTGTTTCAAACCAATTCCTTTCTTTAAATATCCCGTTTTGCAATTCTTTTATGCTTTCCTCGGCATTACGCAGTCTTATAAGCGCCGCTTCCAGTGCAGACTTGTCCGATGCTGATATGTAATCTTCTTCATACAGCGGGTCTACCATAAAATTCACGATCTCCAACGGCAAAGTTTCTTTATAGACGTCATTCTTTTCCCAGATGGCAAGCAAATCATCAATTGCTTTGTTCATCTCGGGGCTATCGGCATATTCCTTATATATTTCCTCAAGCTTTTTTTCCGAAAGATCGCGCAGATAAAAAACAGCCTTTGCTTTTTTATTATATGTCCACTTTATTTCATGAGCGCCCAAATCCTTTTCTTCCGGCCTCTTGTACGGCAATTTAAATTCTTCAGTCATACGGATATTATATGCTTACTTTTAAACAGCGAAAATACTTGACAAAATACAAGACTTGTGTATAATGATAAGAAATATATAAACAGGAAAGGAAAAAGTCATGGAGACTGGAGACATTGGGCTCATATTGTTTTTAATGATCGGTTTATCCTTGATACTTTTATTCACCTTTGCGATGCGTAAATTTTTTTACAGGAGAAATTCATATCTCCTAGGAAAGATATTGCACAAATTTGATAAACTTTAGGCAAATGCCGGCGCAAGTATCCCTTGATACCTCTGCGCTTTTTATTTTACCTTCTACTCTCCTTTTCTACTTCTTCCTCAACCACTCCTTGTCCTGCCGGACGAGGAGTTTTTTTCTGTCCTGTTTTCCTCCGTTGCCGTCACTGCCTGTACTTTCATCCAAAATGGCGGCCACTGCCCTCTCCATGCGCATGCCCTGGGAACCCTTGATCAAAACCAGGTCTCCGGGCTGGACAAAAGTCTTCAAAAAATCTCCGGCGGAGTATGAATTCGGAAACTGCTCAATTGCCCCCGCCTGCATGCCGGCCGAAAGCGCCCCTTCCTTTATTTTCTCCGCCCTCTGTCCCACCACAAGAAGAACATTTGCATTTTCCCGGGCGATCTCCCCTATTTTTCTGTGCTCGTCTTCCGTATGCTTGCCGAGCTCCAGCATGTCCCCGAGAACCGCGATTCTCCTGCCGGACGTCTTTACTTGCCCGAGAGTTTCAAGAGACGCCTTGCAGGCGAAGGGAGAAGAGTTGTAGGTATCGTCTATGATAAGCGATCCGTTTATCCCTCGGAGGAGCCGCATCCGGCCCGGAGGAAGATCATATTTCTTGAGAGCGTCCGCCGTTTCAATCATATTCAAACCGAGCGCGCTGGCCAGGGCAAGCGTGGCCATGGCGGCATAAACATGATTACTGCCGAACACGCCCTCTATTACCACCGGAAGACTGGTGCCCTCTTCATCCACCCGGAAAAGAGTTCCGCGGGGCACTCCGCTTTCGTCGTAATAAATATTTTCGCCGGAACCTTTGAGTTCCGCTTTGTCTCCGAAGCCGTAAGTTTTCACCCGGCATTTCGTTTTTTCTTTCATGGAAAGCACCGCTTCGTCGTCCGCGTTCAAAATCAAAACTCCGTCGGGCTTCAAGGTTTTGATAAGCCCGCTCTTCTCTTCAATGAGGTGTTTGCGGGATTCAAAAAATTCTATGTGCACCGGCGTTTCCCCTATGGCGGTGACGATCACCGCGTCGGTCTTGATCCAGCCCGCGGTGCGCTTCATGTCTCCCGGCTTGCCTACTCCCGCCTCAAGCACCAGCCATTTTGGGTAGCGATGCGGCCAGAGGAAAAGCCACAATCCTTTGGCAACGTTCGCAATCCATAGGAACGGATTGCTCCAGCCGGTCGGCATGCCGAGAATGGTAAGCGGAAGGCCGAATTCGCTGTTGTAGCTCTTTTCGCTCTTGCGCACATGGGTCATGCCGGACAGAGCCGAGTATACGGCGTCTTTGGTGGAAGTCTTGCCCACGCTGCCGGTAATGGCCACCACCTTGGGCTTGTACCTCCAAAGAACCAGCCTTGATTCGGCTTGCAGGATGTACATTATTATATGTTTGAAAATTTCTTTCATTTTTTTTTACCTGTCCGGAGGAACTTGGTAATAGTTTATCAGAAACTTAGCAATGCTTTCAAACGGCTGAGTCCAAGTTTCGGCGGAATATTGCACCCCTTTCGGATCCCGAGCGTATAAAAAGATTATGAATTTCGGATCGTAAGCAGGGAAAAATCCGACGAAAGAATGCATATACCGGTCCGGATAATATCCTCCGGTTGAAGGATCCGGAACTTGGGCGGTGCCGGTCTTTACCCCTATGCTGTAATGCGACAAGCCGGCGGGATCGTTTTTGTTCACCCCCTGGTCCATTACTTTTACCATCATTCCGGCTATCTCTTCGGACGTCGCTTTGCTTATCTTCGCCTGTCCGGAGGAATAGGCAATTGTTTTTGTCAGCCCGTCGTCATATTTGATCTCGCTGGCCAGATGCGGAACCACCAGCTTTCCCCCGTTTATGAGCGAAGACAGCGCCCGCACCAGCTCCACCGGAGTAAAAGCGATTCCCTGTCCGAAGGCGGCGTTTGCATATTCCAAATCGCGCGGACTGTTCAAGTTGGAAACGAGACCGCTTGTTTCGTTCGGAAGATCAATGCCGGTTTTTTTATCTATGTCGTATCCCAAAAGATAGTCCCGCATGTTTTGATGCCCGAGCTTGCCGGCCACGTACACCATGCCGGTGTTCAAGGACTGGGTAAGCACCTCCTGCATGCTGGCCGTGCCCCTGCCTTTTTTGTCGAAATTGTAAATTACTTTGCTGTCCACTGTAACGTGGCCGGGATCGTAATATGTAGTTTCGGGAGTTACTACGCCCTTATCCAGGGCGGCAGCCATGACCAAGGGCTTCACCACTGAACCGAATTCAAAGACGCTTTCCACAAGCGGATCGGAAAAGACGCTGTTGCTTTTCGCGTCCGAAAAGTTGTTTGGATCAAAATCCGGCCTGGCGGCCATGGCATAAATCGATCCGTCTTCCGGGTTCATGATTATTCCGCCGACCGAATTGGCGTTGTATTTATCTTTCACGCCGGAGAGAGTGTTTTCCAGAAACCCCTGCACCTCCGGCTCGATGGAGGTCACCACGTCTCCCTGCATGTTTCCCTTCCCCAGCAGAGTCTTGTTTATATCGGAAAACACTTCAGCAAAAAAATTGACATAGGGATTATTCTGCCCCCGAGATAGAACGTTTTCATACTGCCTTTCAAGCCCGTACCGTCCGGCAAGAGCGTTTCCAATGTATCCCACAAAGCCCAGAGCGTGCGAAGCGAGATCCTTGCCCGGATAGAAGCGCCACTTTTCCTTGTATATTGAAACACCGGAAAGGTCCAGGGCGGAAACAGCGTCTGCTTGTTCCCTGGTCAAGCGATCGGCAACCTCTTCATACGGATCGTTTTTCTTTCCGGCTTTGTCCAAAAAAGATGCCTTGTCGATGGAAACAATCTGTGAAATTTTTTGATATGCCGTTTCCGGATCCTTCAGCTTGTTCGGGGCGATGGCGATTTTGTATCCCGACGCCTGTACGGCCGCAGTGACCAGTCCTCCGTCTTTTTGAGTGAAATAAATGGTGCCGCGCTCATATATGTCCGAAGAAGGAGTGACATACTGATGATCCGCCCGATCGGCATAAGTGTTGGAATGAACCACTTGGACCAAAAATAGCTTGGCCAGGAGCACAATGCAAAGAAGCATGACAAAAAATATCAGTATATGCTCTCTGCTGAAAAACCTAGAGTTCATTGTTTGGAATTTGTATGCTGCCCAAAGCCTTGCGAGTGGCATACTCCGGGGCAACTTCCTGAAAACCCAGGGAATGAGAATATGACAGGTCTATTTTCTGGGACGCGGAAAGATAACCGAGCTCCAGCTGGCTCACCTGGTTTCCGAGAACCCGCGCCTGGCTATTCAAAGACTCTCTGCCCACAATATTGAAAACCATTTCTCCCAAAAAAAGCACGTATAGGAAAGCGAGGGCGGCCAGGCCCGCGATGAAAAAATTCAAAAGTCTGCGGCGCAAACCGCTTTCCGTGGTTGCCCGGACGCTTATCGCGGCTTCTCTTAATTTTATGGTGGCTACTCTCATGTTTTATTGTGTTTTATTGGTTTCTATTATTAAAATATTTTTTCCAAAATTCGGAGCTTCGCGCTGCGAGATCTCGGATTTTCCATTACTTCTTCTTCACTCGGCACCAAGGGTTTTTTGTTTATAAGGCGGGCTCTCTTTTCCGCCGCCGCTTCCCGAAAGAATCTTTTTACCAGCCGGTCTTCCAGGCTGTGAAAGGTTATTACCGCCATTCTTCCTCCCGGCTTGAGAGCTTCCAATCCGTGTTTCAAGCCTCCTTCCAGAGATCCGAGCTCGTCGTTTACCGCGATGCGCAATGCCTGGAAAGTTCTGGTGGCAAAGTGAATCCTTCCCCGCCTGTACCTTTCCGGCACGGAACTTTCGATCGCTTTTACCAAATCAAAGGACGTTTCAATCTTTTTGTTCTTCCTGGCCTCCGTTATGCCTTGGGCGATTTTTTTTGCGAACCTTTCCTCTCCGTAGCCGTAAATAATTTTGGCAAGGTTCTCTTCGCTCCAATCGTTCACGATGTCCCCGGCCGTCAGATCTTCCGAATGCGGATCTTCTTTCATTGTCATGAGCAAAGGCTCATCTTTTCTAAAAGAAAATCCCCGTCCGGAATTCTCCAGCTGATCGGAGGATATCCCCAGGTCCAGAATGATTCCGTCAACTTTCTTTCCATCCAGCGCTTCCTCCAGGTCTCGAAAGTTTTTGCAGAAGAAGGATATTCTTCCGCCGAACTTGGCCAGTCCGCTTCTGTGCCAGACGCTCCGGTCCATATCCAAGGCGATTACTTCCGCCTTCGGAAATTTTTCCAGCACCGCACGGCTATGCCCTCCTCCTCCGAAGGTGCCGTCCAGCACCGTCCTGCCCGCGCCAGTCCCGGAAAGATTCAAACCCTCTATTGTTTCATTTAAAAGAACCGTCTTATGAACGCTCTCTTGTCCGTCCGCCATCTCATTTTTTCCCCTCTTGGGAAAGTTTTTCCGCCAGCCTGTCCGCTTCTTTTTCCGCTTTGTCCCGGAAAGAAGCCCATTCCTTTTCATTCCAGATTTCCACCCGATCCTCCACTCCGACCACCGTCGCGCTGCCGGAGAGTCCGGCCCTTTCTTTCAGAAAATCCGGAATCAAGATGCGTCCGATGGAATCAATCTCAACCTCCGCCGCCCTGCCGAACATATAGCGATTGAAACTGCGCTTGTCCGCCGAAAGAAACGAAAGCTCTGTCTCCGAACCGGAGAGCCTTTTGGAAACCTTTTCCCACTCTTTCAAAGAAAAAACAAACAGGCACTTTTCCAAGCCGGGAGTAATGACAACCGCCTTGCCCATAACCTTGCGAAACTTCGCCGGCAGGGACATCCTGTTCTTTCCATCGATAGTGTGTGTATATTCCCCGATCAGCATAGCAATTAACGGTTATTCACCGATTTCCCACTTTTTCCCACCTGGTTAACATTATAAATTAATATGAAAAAAGCGCCAACCGGCGCCTGTGGATAACTAAAGGAAGATTTTAATAAAGTAACAAAAATCTACTTTGCGGATTTAGGCTTCATCAGCGGAAAGAATTGGGTTTCGCGGACGGGGCGATCGGCGAGGAAGGCAAAAAGCATTTCCCCGAAGCCGAAGCCGCAAGTGGGCGGCATCCCATATTCAAGCATTTCCACGAATTCCATATCCGGCATCATCGCTTCTTTGTCCCCTTTCTCCAAGAGTTCCTGCTGAACTTCGAATCTTTTTGCCTGATCCATCGGATCGTTCAGTTCGGAAAATCCGTTTCCGATTTCCGTTCCGGCAATGATCACTTGAAAGCGCTCGGTCAGCTCCGGATCTTCCTTCATTGATTTTGAAAGCGGAGAAACCAGCTTCGGGTGGCCGATCAAAAACACCGGTCCGGAAATTTTCTTCCGGCAATATTTCCAAAGAGTGTCCATCAGGCGTTCCATGGTATCGCCCTCGTATTCCACCTTGAGCTCCTCCAGTTTCTTTTTCACTTCCTTGTAAGCGGTATTCAAGACGTCTATGCCGGTCTCTTTCATTACCGTATCGCGATAGCTGATGCGCTCCCATTTCTCCCCCAGATCAAATTTGTGCCCCCGGGTCTCAAATTTCGTCTTACCGAATACTTCTTCGGCAATTTTTTTGTACATTTCTTCCACCAGCTTCATGCCGTCTTCATAAGACGCATAGGCCCAGTAAAATTCAAGATTGGTGAATTCCTGCAAATGGTTCTGATCGGTGCCTTCGTTCCTGTATACTCGGCCGATTTCAAAAGTTTTTGGAAAGCCGGCAGACATCAGCCGTTTCTGCCAGAGCTCTCCGACAGATATGCGCAAGTAAAGCGGGAGCTTGAAATCCTCGTTGTACGTCTTGAAAGGAGTGGCCTCCGCTCCGCCGGTGGTAACTTCAAGGGTGGGAGTTTCCACTTCCATAAATCCGCGCTCCTTCATGAATGAGCGGGCCGTTTCCCAGAACTTCGCCTTTTTTTCCAGCAGTTCCCTTTCCGCGGGATCCATCAAAATGTCCAGGTACCTTTTGCGAAAACGCTCTTCAGGGTCGGTCAGTCCGTGCCATTTTTCCGGCAAGGGCAGAAGGCTCTTTCCGAGCATCCGCCAATCCTTAGCTTCCAGAGTCTTTTCTCCCCGCTTGGTGACAAAGAAAGTTCCTTTGGCTTCTATAAAATCTCCGATGTCGGCGGTGCTTTCAAACAGCTTGAACTTTTCCTCAGGCATAGAATCTTTTTTAAAAAGCGCCTGGAAAGAGCCGGTGCCGTCAAAGAGGGTGAGGAAAATGATGGCTCCTTGTCCGCGAATGGACATTATTCTGCCGGCCAGCCATTTTTCCTCTTTCTTTTTTTCCAGGCTTTCAAATTCATCAGCCGCCTCGGAAAGCGAAAGCTCCCGGAAAGAGCGAGCCGGATATGGATCCATGCCCGCTTTTTTTAGAAGTTCCAGCTTCTTTATTCTGACATTCCTGATTTCATCTACTGAGGACATGCAAATCTAGGCTCCTACGCCACGTTTAATATCTTATATGAAATTTCCCCATTGGGAGTGCTGACCACCACCTTCTCCCCTTTCTTCCGGCCGAAAAACGCCCGCCCTAAAGGAGAATTGTTCGATATTTTGCCAAGTGAAATATCCGCTTCTTCAGAGCCGACAATAGTGAAGGTTTTTTCCTCCTGCTCCCCGTTTTTCTGCACGATAATCTTGGAACCTACTTCCACCACTTCTCCGCCCCCTCCGGAAAACACTTCGGAAGAGACCAATACCGATTCTATCTTGGCTATGCGGCTCTCGAGCTTCCCCTGGTCCTCTCTCGCCTGGTGGTATTCGGCGTTCTCCGAAAGGTCTCCGAGAGACTTGGCATATTGCAGGGCGTCCAGTATTTCTTTTCTCTTTGGTCCTTTCAGTTCTTTCAGTTCGGATTCGAGCTCTTTTCTTTTCTTCTCGCTGATATAATTGACCGATTTGTCCATATTCAAAATGATATATCTTTTCCGATCAAAAGTCCACGCTTGCCTTAAATATTTTTTATGATAAAGTATGGCTACATATGGCAAAAACAGTGGTGGAAGTAAAAAAGAATCCGAACGAAAACAACGCGAGCGTTCTGCGGCGTTTTTCCCGCAGGATGCAGGAATCCGGCATAATCCAGAACGTAAAGTCCTCAAGATACAACAAGCGCAAAGATTCAAAGCTAAAGGTCAAAAAGGGCACCTTGAAGTATCTGGAAAAAAGGAAAGTGAAGGAAAAGCTCCGCAAACTGGGCAAAATACGCTAACAAAATTTTTCTCGAATGGAGAAAAAATTTGAGAATATCAAGAATGACATTCTGGGGGAAGGATATTCCCTCTCTATCGCCCTGGTTGATGAAAAGGAATCGAGAAAGATAAACCGGAAGTGGCGGGGAAAGAACAAACCGGCAAATGTGCTCTCTTTCGCCCTGTCCAGGAATTCCGGGGAAATCATCCTGTGCCCCGCCGCCATCAAAAAGGACACCGCTCGTTTCGGCCGGAAATTCGACGAACTTATCCGTTTTATGGTTATCCACGGAATGCTGCATTTGAAAGGCATGCGACATGGTAGTAAAATGGAAGCAGCAGAAAACAAATATGATCAGAAACATCTCTATCGGCATAGAAGTGGGAACCGCCAAAGTAAGAGCGGTGGTGGGAGAGTTCGTAAAGGGAGAAAAAAATCCTAAGGTCATCGGAGTGGGAGAAAGCGAAAGCCGGGGCCTGCGGCACGGCTACGTCCTTAACGCCCAGACAGCCGCCGAATCCATCAGAAACGCGGTGGAGATGGCGGAAAAATCTTCGGGGATAAAAATAAAAAGGGCGGCGCTCGCGGTGGGCGGAGTAACGCTCCTCGGAGAACAAAGCTCGGGAGAAGCGGTCGTTTCAAAAGCGGACGGCGAAGTAACGTCTTTGGACATCGACAAGGCGCTGGAAGACTGCGAGAACAACCTAACCTCCAGCAACAAAAAAATATTGCGGGTGATTCCCCTTTCTTTCAAATTGGACGGCAGAGAGATACTCGGCCGGCCGGAAGGATCAAAGGGCACCAAGCTTGAAGCCAAAGCGCTTTTCATCACCTGTTCCAGCCAACACTTTGAGGATTTGATGGAAGCGATCACTCAGGCGGGAGTGGAACCGACGGATGTGGTTCCTTCGCCCGTGGCCTGTGTAGATATAGCCTTATCCGACAGGCAAAAAATGGTGGGAGCGGTATTGGTTGACATAGGCTCGGAAACGGTAACAATGAGCGTTTTTGAAAATGAAACAATGACTTCCCTTCGCGCTTTCTCCATCGGATCATCCGACATTACCAACGACATCGCCCTGGGCATGAAAGTGCCTCTGGAAAAAGCGGAGGAGCTGAAGCTGGGAAGCTCGGACGTGAAGTTCTCGGACAAAAAACTGGAAGAAATAGTGGAGGCTCGGCTGTCGGATATTTTTGAACTGATAGAAAATCATTTAAAAAAAATAAAAAGGAACGGGCTCCTGCCGGCCGGCGCGGTTTTTGTCGGAGGCGGAGCAAATACCAAAGGACTTGAGGAGCTGGCAAAAAAATCGCTCCAACTCCCGGCCCGGGTTGGTTCTACGGAGATGTTCGGCAGCGCCCGAACCAAGCTCCGGGATCCGGCTTGGTTCACCGTTTTGGGTCTTTTGAATCTGGAGGACCAAGACTACGGATATTCCGGAAAACCGTCCGGCGGACTTTGGAAAGGAGTGAAAAACGCCGTCCGTTCGGGCATAAAGCAACTAATGCCCTAAGGGGAAAAGGAGGAAAAAGTCCTCTTCCCTTTTCATCTTTTTGTGCTAGTATGATATTTGTTATAAACAAAATAACCTTTATCCGACTGAGATCGGAAACCTAATAATATGCCAAAAGTAAACCCTGAAATAGAAAGTTTTGCCCGCATCATGGTTGTCGGGATCGGCGGATCCGGAAAGAACGCCGTAAACCACATGATAAATTCCAAGGTCAAGGGAGTCACATTCATAGCCATGAACACGGACACCCAGGACTTGCATCATTCTCTGGCTGAAAAGAAAATTCACATAGGCAAGAATTTGACCAAAGGCCTCGGCGCCGGCATGGATCCGGAGGTCGGAAAGAAAGCCGCCGAAGAAACCAAATCTGAAATTCAAGACATGATCAAAGGCGCAGACATGCTCTTCATCACCTGCGGAATGGGCGGAGGCACCGGCACCGGAGCGGCGCCTATCGTGGCCCGAGCCGCCAGAGAGCAAGGAATACTGACCGTTGCCGTCACTACCAAGCCGTTCTTCTTTGAAGGAACTCAGCGGATGAAAATCGCGGAAAAAGGAATTGACGAACTGGCCAAGGAAGTGGACGCCATCATCACCATCCCGAATGACAAGCTCTTGGAACTCTCGGATCAAAATGTGAACTTTAAGGACGCCTTCGCCACTTGCGACAACGTCCTGCGCCAGGCGGTAGAGGGCATTTCGGATCTGATCACCACCCCGGGCGTCATTAATGTGGACTTCGCGGATATAAAGGCGATCATGTCCAACGCGGGCAGCGCTTTGATGGGTATAGGAAGCGCCGGAGGCGAAAAAAGAGCTGAGAAAGCGGCCTTGCAGGCCATTAATTCCCCTCTTCTTGAGGTGGCCATTAACGGAGCCAAAGGCGTGCTCTTTGCCATTTCCGGCGGAGACGACATTACAATTCATGAGATAAAAGAGGCGGCAAAAGTAGTGACAGAATCCATAGACAAGGACGCCAAGGTCATCTTCGGCACCATTCACGACGACAAGACAAAGAAGGGCGAAATAAAGGTGACGGTAATCGCCACCAATTTCGGCGGAGAAATGCCCCGCAAAAGCCTCTTCTCTGCGGCAGCCGCAGCGGGGCGCGGAGAAATCCTTAAGGAAGAAAACGTCGAAAAAGCGGTCAAAGAGGTTCACAATGTCATTCACAACAGCGGGAATAACAAGCGCATCGAAAAGAAGGAAGCGGAAGAAATAATCATAGAGGACGATTCGGACGACTGGAGCGCGGTTCCGGCGTTCTTGCGCAGAAACAAGAAATAATCAAAGGAAAATCAAAAAGGGCGCCCCGGCGCAGGCCCGGGCGCCCTTTTCTTTATCAAAAAACTTGACTGGTAGTGTATAATACTTATATGACATACGATTTGATAATTATAGGCGGAGGACCCGCCGGAACGGCGGCTTCCGTGTATGCCGCCCGCAAGCGCCTTAAGACGCTTTTTATTACCTCAGAATGGGGCGGACAAAGCGCCGTTTCCGAGGAAATACATAACTGGATTGGCACCGAAGCCATTTCCGGAGCTGGCCTGGCGGAAAGCTTCAAGAAGCATGTAATGGCAAACACCGGCGATACTTTGGAGGTTAAAGAAGGGGCAAAGGTTACGAACATAACAAAAGAAGACGGCACGGAAGGGATCAGGGGCGCTTCCCTTTTTAAGGTGAGCACCGAGGACGGGAAAGAATTTGAAACGAAAACCATTCTGATCGCAAGCGGGAGCACGCGAAGGAAACTGCCGGCAAAAGGCGCGGATAAATTTGAAAACAAGGGCGTCACCTACTGCGCCTCCTGCGACGGACCGCTTTTTGCGGATATGGACGTGGCGGTGGTTGGAGGCGGAAACGCAGCCTTTGAATCGGCCGCCCAGCTCATGGCATATTGCAAATCCGTCACCATCATAAACCGGAGCGATAAATTCCGGGCGGACGAGATTACGGTAAGCAAGGTTTCCAGCAATCCGAAAGTGAAGATTTTGACCAATGCGGAAATTACCGAAGTGAAGGGCGACAAGTTCGTGGAAGGACTGGCGTATAAGGACAAAAATACCGGAGAAGAGAAGAATCTCCCTCTTGCCGGAATTTTCGTTGAAATCGGGCAGATACCGAACACGGATTTTGTAAAAAATATCGTGACCCTGGACGGGTACAATCGCGTAAAGATCGACCCCTGGACTAACAAGACCGAAACGCCGGGCATCTGGGCGGCCGGCGATTGCACCGATATTTTATACCACCAGAACAACATCGCCGCCGGCGACGCCGTGCGGGCGCTTGAAGACATATATCTGGCGATTCACGCTAAATAACTCTGTTTGACAAAACGAACAGAAGTTTGTATAAATAAGAAAATTAACAAAAAGGAGGTTAAAAATGGGAAAGTTTAAGACTTTACCCGTTTTTATTTCAATACTGTTCGTCTTATTTTCCGTACTTTTTGATGTAAGGGCAGGCATTGAAATAAAAATTGCCATTGTAACGGCAATTGTAATTTCCGTTCCTTTGTATATTATTATCAATTTCTTATGGACAAGGGAACGAGCACAAAAGGATTAAACTCTTCACGCGCAACACGGAAGAGTTTTTTCATTGGCGGGCCACCTCGAGTTAGAACCTTTGGCCGATTAGCCCGGTAAGGTTACCTTAGCATTTTTTCTGAAATAAAATTGACGCGTTTCGAGCAGTTTGTAAATCACATTCGATGGAAACCGCTACCAACCCATTCAAAAAATACTTGTTCGGTGCCCGGCTCGATTTTTATATCTTTCAAGATATCATCTGATTCTTGATCAAAGTCTATAAATTTTTTCATGGATTCAAGAGTGCTTAGGTCAATTCCGCTTACTCTAAATAAAACAGGGCATCCGGGAACTGAAGCAGCTTCTCTTATGATGCAAAAGGTATCACTAGCTGTACGAAATTTTGTCCGCTTAAAGTTGTTCATAACATGTATATGGGTATATGTAAGTTCACTTTAGTTATATCAACTCACACGATCTCCTGTTTCTGGTAAGGCTGTTGCTGTTGCATTTGAAAAATGTTTATCAAAATGAGCAAGCATAGCCTCGACCAGGCGACCATGATAAATAGCATAAACCTCCGAGCTAATATTTGATCCTTGGGATTTTATGATATTCATTGTTAGGTATCCAGTCTGAATTTTTGGTAAAAACCATGCTCGACCCCTCCATTGATCAGTGGAAGTATCATGGGTAAAATAACCATCTTCTTCCAACCACGTTACAATAACTCTATCAGTTATTGCTTTTTTGAATAGATTCAACAATTCTTGAGGGTTATCTGTTTTAAAGTATACTGCCATTTTAAATTCCCAACTGATTATTGTAATTTACGGCCGTTGGCACCAGTGCGTGGAGTTTCTAGCTTCACTTTTTCCAACCTAGCATATTGGGAAAATTAAGTCAAGAAATTTACATATCTTTCATATCCACATTGCCTTATTTCCATATTAGTATATAATAGACTAATGAAGCAGCCATTAACGTCAAACCAACATGCCCTTTACTCAAAGTTGCAGGGTTATTTTAGAGCGAACGAGCATTCGCCTACCCTGGAAGAGCTTAGGGAGCTTATCGGGGCGAAAACTATCAATACTGTAGTGCAATATTTAAATGCTTTAGAACGTAAGGGATATATAGTCAGACGCAAGCATGTAAAACGCAATATAGAACTCCGAGACGAAGATCTGCGTTATGCCACAAATACTATAAGCGTGCCGGTCATGGCTTCTGTTGGTTGCGACAATTTGAGTGTATTTGCAAATGAACAGCATGACGAATTTATAGAGGTAGATAAAAAAATTACCGGAGGTAGAGAGAACGTAGTGGCTGTCAGGGCCATTGGGGATAGTATGAACGATGCCGGCATAAAGAATGGCGACTATGTTTTAATCGAACCTACAGATCACGCAGAAACTGGCGACAGAGTCGCCGCGATTGTTGGAGATATGGTCACTGTAAAGAAACTGGAAAAGCATAGTGGGATTATGGTGCTCCGTCCCGAGTCAAAAGATCCAAAATATAAACCAATTGTCTTAAGTAGTGATTCAAAAATTGCTGGCAAGGTTATATGCTCTATCCCTGGACAAGGTATGGATTTAACAGAGGTAGTACCAATATAAAATTGGATACAAACTAGAAACGAAACCTTTTGTTGGGCAAAATGGAATGGGACACAAAATCATTCAATTGGCCTGGATTCAGAACTTCGTACATCAGCCTTATTAAGAATAAGTTTATTTGTTAGGACTTTTTCTACTAGTACTTCTACTATTTTCTTCAAATAAACCATTCGCCTTAATTTTAGCAAAAGGAGCAGAAAACGGCTGTCCCCGTGTCCACTTTTTGGGGTACAGATCATTGGCGGTGATATTTTACACTTTGCGCGAACCTTTTTTGAACGAAACGGCAACTGATTCGCCCCGCCGCCGCTCGCTAACGCTCGCCAGCCAGCAAAACAGTTTTCTTTACATTTTTTGATTTGCG
>JAKAKW010000008.1 GCA_021824345.1 bacterium | reverse complement strand
TGGTGGTAGTCCCAAATTACTTTTGCCAACTTATCTATTTCTTTTTTATCCATAAAATTAGGCACTCGGGTCGTGCTACTATCGTATGTAATTAGGTCACTCCGATACTTAATTCTCTTGGCGGAGAGAGAGGGATTCGAACCCTCGGTACCGTTTCCGGTACACAGTCTTTCCAGGACTGCCGATTAAACCGCTCTCGCATCTCTCCATTTCTTATAGACAGACATAATTCTGTCATTTGAGGTCCAGAATATTTCTAGATATTTTATTATGGAACCTACTTTATAAATGTATACATCCGTTCCTCGCTTTCTAATATGAGGCATAATGCCAAATTCCGCAAGTATTTTAGCAACCTGTTCTATTAATATTGGGGAGTAACTAGAAAAGGCAAGGCCAAGATTTGTGTACTTTATTCCATTACATGTATGTCTGTGAATATACATACAACCATCGGTGTCCACTAAACCACGCACGCAAAACTTTTTATATGACCTTCGCGACAAAATCCATAAAGGAATTCTCAATCCATTTTCCAATTTGTTACCTCTCGGCAATCCATTATCAACCAAGAAATCCACTATTGAGGTACTGGCCAGAGAGATTATTAGAGTATTTCTTGTTTTTCTTTTTCTCACCGCAGGTTCTATCCCAAAAAGCTCTTTACATAGTTTAAAAATATACTTGCTATAGCTGGCATCGGCAACAGAATTCAAGCTGATATTTGATTGCCAAAGATTATTGATTCCGCTATCTCCCATCATTATTCCGAAAAACTCCGCCAATTTATCTGAGTAATCCGGCAAAATCACCTTCTTGCGATGACTTTTAAGAGGGTGTTTTAATTCATATATATGTTCTGTTTTATAGCTAGCTGGAGTTGAAATCAACTTATCCATAGGATTTTCCTATGGACTCACTGGTCCTAATATTTTCTAATAAACCATCTCTTTCTACTTCTTGGCAAAGAGCTATAACCTCTTTCAAATGCTCAAGAAGCTCGGGCAACGTATCGGCTTGGGTATGACAAGCATGAATTGACGGAACATTCGCAAAATACCCGCCAATCGACTTATCCTTTTGAACCACGACCTTGAAAGGAAAAGATTTTTGATATCTTTCACAGTCATGCGCGCATTATATACCAGAGCCTTTGCTGAATCAACCTTGCAAAATCTTCATAAATTCATTCTCATCAAGCACTTTCACCCCGAGCTTCCCGGCCTTTTCCAGCTTGGACCCGGGATCCTCTCCGGCCACCACATACGAGGTCTTTTTTGAAACCGATTCGGAAACTTTTCCGCCAAGAGCCAGTATTTTTCCCTTCGCTTCCTCTCTCTGCATGCCGGAAAGCGTTCCGGTAAGCACGAAAGTCATTCCGGAAAACTTCCCTTTTGCTTGCTTCTCCCCTTTCTCAACGCGCACGCCGTTATGTTCCAGCTTTTTTATGAAGCGCAAGTTGTCCTTGTCGCGGAAGAAATCATAAATGCTGTCGGACACCGCGCCGCCGACGTTTTCCAGAGCGTTTAGATCTTCAATGTTCGCTTTTATGATATTTTCCAAGGAGCCGAAATGTCCGGCAAGGTCCCGGGCGGTTTCCTCTCCCACATGCAGGATTCCGAGCGCCCAAAGCAGGCGCCAAAGCGGAACTTTCTTCTTCATATCAATTTCCTTTATTATATTCTCAGCGGATTTTTCTCCGAAGCGTTCCAGGCCGGCAATATCCTCTTTCTCCAAAGTGAAAATATCCGCCGCGTCGGAAATAAGGCCCTCGTCCTTGAAACGGCGCAGAATTTTCGGCCCCAGCTCGTATATCTCAAAAGCGGAAACGAAATGCTCCAAATACCGCTCGTTCTTGGCGGGGCATTTTGGATTCACGCAGTAAAAGGAGACGGACGCATCTTGATCGGGAGCGCGAAGAGGCTCGCGAGAAATGGTCTGGCCGAGCCCGCTGCTCGTCTTTTTTCGAATAGCGGGCGAGGAGAACCGAGGACCTTTTGAGCGAGCGCTCTTCGCGCTCCCGATCTGTCTTCGCTCAACTTTTCCTCCGCACACCGGGCATTTCTCCGGCATTTTGAATTTCTTTTCCTGGCCTGAGCGCATTTTTTTTAAGGACTCAACCACTTTCGGTATCACGTCGCCCGCTTTTTCTATAACTACCGTGTCCCCTATTCGTATATCCAGCTTTTCAATCTGGTTGGCATTGTGCAAGGTCGCCTTGGAAACGGTAGAGCCGGCTACAAGAGTCGGACGAAAAACGGCGAGCGGGGTCAGTGCCCCCGTGCGCCCCACGTTTACCCGGATTTCTTTCACTACCGTGGTAGCCCGCTCCGCCGGGTATTTGAAGGCGATAATTCCGCGCGGATCCTTTCCGGCCACTCCGAGTTCGTTAAAAACGGCCGTATCATTTACATTCATCACCGCTCCGTCGATATTAAACGGCAAACTTTCTCTTACTTTGCTGATTTTTTCTATGAATTCAAAAACCTGATCCGCGGAAGAAGCCAGTCCCGAATGCTTGTCCACGGAAAAGCCCAGCTTATCAAGCAACTCATGCTTGGAAGCATGCTTGGCAATTAGTTTTTGCCATTCTTTTCCTTCAATGCTTGATATCTCATAAGCGAAAAAATCCAGATGCCGCCTCCGGGTAAGCTCGGGATCTAATTGACGGAGGCTTCCCGCCGCGGCGTTTCGGGAATTGGCAAAACGAGGCTTCCCTTCTTTTTCGTTTTTTCTATTCAGTTCCGCCAGCACGTTTTTTTTCATTATCGCTTCTCCGCGAACTTCAATGTACGAAGGAAAAGGTGTTTTCAGCCTCAAGGGGATGGTATAAATCATCCGGAGATTTTCCGTTATGTCCTCTCCTATGTATCCGTCCCCGCGGGTAGCTCCTTTTTTAAACTCTCCGTTTTCGTAAACCAAGGTGACTGCCAAACCGTCGAATTTCACCTCGCAGAAATATTCAGGGGAAGCATTCGCACCGAGCAATTTAAGGTTGCGCTTCTCCCAGGCTTCAAACTCCTCCCGGGAAAAAACGTTCCCGATGGAAAGCATGGGAGATGAGTGCCGCACTTTTTGAAATTTATCAAGCGCTTTCCCGGCTATCCGGTTTTCTGGAGCGTTCGGATCTGAAAATTCCGGATGCTTTCGGAGCAATTCCTTCAGCTCTCGGGAAAGGGAGTCATATACTTCGTCAGTAGTCCCAGGATCGTTCTTTTCATGATACCGGATGCGCTCCCGCGCGATTTCTTCGCGCAGTTTTTTTATTCTGTTTTCCGCTTCATTTTTTCGCATAAGGAAACGCTTTCGCATTTCTACCGCTTCCCGCGGTAAAATGCCCGGAAAGATTACGGAGTTTTATATTGCAGGATTACTACTCCCGAGCCGCCGGAAGCGCCGGCTCCCGTTCCTCCTCCTCCTCCGCCACCGCCGGAATTAGGCGTCCCATCTCCAGGGGAAACCGGCCCGCCGGAGTAATTTGCGCCTCCACTGCCTCCTCCTCCGGCGCCTCCTCCGGAGCTCGTACCAAAGCCCGTTCCGCCGCCGCCGCCGCCGGCATAACTAACCTTGGAACCGGATATGCTACTTTGATACCCTGTTCCTCCGTTTCCGCCCACCTGATATGGCGGAACAAATTCGGCGTTATATCCTATCTCACTTGCCCCGCCGCCGCCGCCGGCCGCATAATAGTACGAAGAAGTTCCGCCGTCATATCCTTGATGAACTATTCCTTGCCCGCCGGAAGCGCTATATCCGCCGCCGCCGCCGGATCCTCCACTCAATCCGTTTATATGAAAAGTCCCGCCTCCCCCGCCGCCTTTTACAATCAAAGAATTGAACGAAGAATCCCCGCCGTTTAATCCGGCGTTTCCGATGGCTCCTCCTCCGCCACCGGATCCTACAACTATCTGATATGTCTGCTGATAAACAGAAGAAGTTCCATGCAAAAGTCCGCCGGCTCCTCCTCCGCCGCCGCCGCCGGAACTGAGCGATGGCCCTCCTCCTCCTCCTCCGCCGCCGCCGCCCACAATCAGATAAGTTACCTTGCTTACGCCGTTTGGCGGGGTAAAGGTTCCGCTGCACGTGAAAGTATGCATAGTATACCCGCCGGAGGCGGTAACGGTGTCGCATCCGTTTAAATTCGGATTTGACGGCTCGTTGAATGTTACCTCAAGCTCGCGCTCCACCAGGTTGGCCGCGGTGGAATTGCAGGAAGACCCTCCTTCATTGTATCCGTATGACGTCAAGGCGACTATGGGTAAATTGGACTTGTCCACTGATACCCTGGAACATCCGTTTCCTGATTCTCCCAAACCGGAAACAATGAAATTCCATATCGGATATGATCCGGAGACGGGTATGGCGCTTCCCATGCAGTTTATCGAACCGGATCCTCCGGTTTGCACAAAAGAAACGTCTCCCGCCTTGTCGTTATACAAAGCGCATTCCACTCCGGTGTCCGCGGCAAAGAATGCTTCATTCGTATCTCTGGCAGAAGTGCTGAATCCGATTTCCCGAAACGCGACATTGGCCGCTTCCAAAGACACTGCCAGCACTACCGCTGCCAAGAGGACGGTAAAGAGAAGCACAAACCCTTTTTTTTCTTTTAATTTTTTCATTCTACCCAATTAAACAAACTTTCGGAAAAAGTTACGCTGTAGCTTTGGGACTTCTGCCGCCAGTGCACGGTTGAAAAAACCCGCAGTTCATCGGCCGTGGTGCGCACCACTCCTATATCCCGCACGAAATCCGTCGGAGCTCCGATAGTATCGTAATTATATCCGTCAGAATTTTCATAAAAAGCGGGACAGGCGCCCCCCCCGCAAGCGGGCGTTTGAACGCTGGTAACGTTCGTCTTGGAAAAAAAATCCCGATTGTCTATGTAGCATTTCTTGCCGGCGTTGGAGGTGCTGTCGCAGGGGCCCATTTTGGTCAAAAATGCGTTCCATCCGCTTTGCGCTCCTCCCGGATCGTACAAGACGAAGCTGTCCCGCAAGTCGCGTACGAGTTCTATGCCTTCTTCGGCAAGGTAGGAAGCCGTCATTTTCTTTTCGGCATATCCCACGCTGGTGATATTATCTCCAAGCAAGGCTACCACCGCCAATATTGAAACGCTGAAAATGGCCAGGGAAACCATGGTCTCAACCAGAGTAAATCCTGATTTTTTAGCGGATCGTTTTTTTTGCGCTTCTTTTTTCATTATGGAATAGTGTTTATGTCGACAATTCTCTGGGATACGGAAGTTTCAAGGGCAAAGGGGATGTCTACGCCTTTTTCGCTGATTTTTCCGTTCAGCCATATTTTAATAAGAGGTTGGTTCTGATCGCCCGGCGGAGGTTCGGCGCCGATTACGAAAAACCCGGAACTCGCGTCCAGTTTTATTTCCGGAGTGGTCAAAACGATGAAAGTGGTTCCTCCGTCAGTGGATTTTTCAAGATAAAGAGTGCCGTCGGGATTGGCAGCCATAAAGTATACCCAGCGCGCGCCGGTGGAAGCCAGAAAAGAAATCCCTTGCCCACCGGCAACGCAGCTCAAGGCGCCCGTGGCCAAGGTATTTCCGTCGGTTATGCAATGATAGTCCGAACCGGTTCTCAGATTTCTTCCCATGTCCTCCATAGCAAAGCTCAGATTGTCCAAAACGGAGCGCATGGCGGCGGATTTTCCGGAAAACATGTCGGCGGAAAGGAGAGCGTTCATTCCGTAGAGCACCACCACCAAAAAAACGGACACGGCGATCATTGTTTCTATGATAGTAAATCCGAATTCGGTTTTGATGCGCTTGATTCTCATATTATTTAAGCTGGATGCGCCCGGAAGGATATACCTCTACTGTGGAAGAGGAGGAATTCTGGTTTCCGGAAGCCGGGCTCATCGTTATTTCCACATAGCTTACCGTCTTGGTTATGGGAGTCATGAGAGAAGCAAAAGTGGCGCCGGAATCAGGCCGAGTGAAGGTGGTGTTAAGATCGCCAAGAGTTTGGGAAGTGCCGTCCTGATAAAAAACTTTCAGCAGGGAAATTTTGTACCCGCTGTTTATGCTTATCCGGTCTAAGCATTCTCCCCCGCCCGGCGCGGGGGGAAGAGCGCAGGACAAATCTCCGTATGCGCCGTCGTTGTTCAGATCGGCGAAATATATGAAGTCGCTGCTGTCGGCCCCTCCCTGGGATCCAACCGAATTGAAATATATGCCGTAAGAAGGCCGCCAAGAAGCACCCGGGGCTTGCGGAGGAATGCTGCCCGCCACTGCGCTTTTCTGCGCCGCAACGATCCGAAGTGCCACTTCCGTGCCGATAATGCGCAAATTGATCTTCTCCTGAAAAGTTCCGTAATTAAAAAGCACGACAGAGGTAAGGGTAGCAAAAATGCTGAGCACCACGATGAGCTCTACATAAGTGAACCCTTTCTGTCCGCCCGCGTCCACAGGAATCGGAAACATCGTCTTCAGCTTGCGTCTTATCTTGCTCATTTTGCGATCAAAAAGCGGCTCCGAAAAAATTCAGCTGGAAGAAAAACGCCAGGATGGCGCCGAGCGCCAGAAACGGGGCGAAGGGCACTTCGCTTTTAAGCCCGCTCAATTTTTTGAAAGCGACCAAAATCATGCCGACGGCCGCTCCCGTCCAGAAGGCCAGGGCCAAGGCGGAAAACATATAGACCGGACCCAGGAACCAAGAAAGGCCGAGAGCGAGCTTCCCATCGCCAAGCCCCATCCATTTTCCTTTTGAAAAAAACCAAATTGCTCCGAAGGGCAGAGCGAAGAGAATGCCGTACAGAAAATCATAGAATGACGGAATGTGCGGACTGAGGAATCCGTCCCGAAACAAGAACAGTCCCGCAAAAGCCAGAATTCCAAATACGATCACGAGCGAATCAGGAATAACCTTATGCCTGGCGTCATAGGCGGTGATAACCAGCAAAATGGAAAACATCACGGCATAAAAAGCGTATACCGCCGCAAAGGACAGAACATCGGAATAAAAGAAAGATGCCTGGAGCTTAAGAAACAGCCCGAGGAATATCAGTCCGGAGGCCAGCTCAATAAGCGGATATTGAAAAGAAATTCTGGCTCGGCAAGACCGGCATCTTCCTCTCTGTAAAAGAAAGCTGGCCACTGGCACAAGTTCGTACCAGGAAAGCGTCTTATGGCAGGACAAGCATTGGCTACGCCCGCCGAAGGTCTTGCCGGTATTCAGCCTGAAAATAACCACGTTCAAAAAACTGCCGATGATTATTCCGAAAACAAAAAAGATGATCAATACCGCTATGTTCATAATTTGAATCAGACATTAATATTATAGCACGCAAAAAGCAAAAACGCCCCGAGCGGGGCGTTTTTGCGAATTCCAATCTAGGCATAGGATTATGGGCAAACCGAAGCGCCGGCGGCCGGGGCGGCAGTTTCTTCTTTAGACGCTCCTGTGGAGTCTACGCACCAGTAATGGCCGGTGGTAACTTTAAGCGGCGCCCAAGCGGCCCAGGCGTCGCCGCTTGGGGAATTATAGCAGGACGCCGTTCCTCCGGAAGATTTAGTGGCTGCGGCAATGCTGGCTGAAATGTTGTTCGTGCCCGTGGTGCAAACGTTGGTATAACTGTTGGGAGAAGCGCTGTCATAGAACAATTCCGCTTGCGCTCTGGCATTGGACAAGTTTGCCTCAGTGGCCGCATCCGCTCCTTTGGCTCGCGCGCTGTTTAAGGACGCAAGCACGACTGAAGCCAGAATTCCGATAATGGCCACTACCACCAAGAGTTCTATAAGGGTGAAGCCTCTCTTAAAATTTCTGTTTCTCATAATTTTGCTAAAGTTATAATAATGTCGACTTAAGTTTGTTCTTATAGGGGAATTATATCATTTCCGGGCGGAAAGTTAAGCAATAAAGTTATCCACAGCCGTTATATGGAGCCGGCCAAGTTATATATGGGCATCAGAATGGAAACGAGGAGCAGCCCCACTCCGAGTCCCAATACCACTATCATTACAGGCTCTATCAAGCCCACCAAGGTATCTACGGCATCATCCACTTCCCTTTTATAGAAATCCGCGAGAGTCTTCAAGATGGTTCCGAGCGAACCGGTTTCTTCTCCCACCTTCACCATCTGGGTCATCATGCCGGGTATATGCTCGGAATGCTTTTCAAGAGCCAGGGAAAGAGACAATCCTGATTTTACGCTGTCCGCCATTTCGGACAATATTTCCTTGTATACCCTGCTGCCCACAACCAAAGATGTAATGTCGATCGCTCGGACAATCGGTATGCCGGAAGTGAGCATCGTATCCATGTTGTCCGCCACTCTGGAAAGAAAGAGCTTCCGATAAAGATTTCCCACCGCGGGAATGGAAAGGCGCACTTTGTCAATGTAAGTTTTTCCCCGCTCGGTGGTAGACAGCCGCCACAACCATACCCCCGCCAGAATCAAAAAGATGATCACCAGAAATCCGTACTGGGTAAAAAAGTCGGAAAGGGCGATGATGATCTGGGTATACACCGGCGGAGTCTGCCCCGAATCCACGATGATTCCTTTAAGCTTCGGTATCACCACCACGAACATGAGGGACATAACCACGAAAAATGTAATTATCACGAATACCGGATAGATCAAGGCATTCTTGGTCTTGGCGGTCAGCTCGTACTGCCTGTTGAGGTAGTCCGCAAGATGGGCGAATGTTTCGTTCAGCTTGCCGGTTTCTTCTCCGGATTTGACCATATTCACATAAAAGTTTGAAAAAACATCCGGGTGCTTGGCCAGCGCTTCAGAGATGGAAATGCCCGCTTTCAAATCGTCCGCGACTTGCGTGAGTTCTCGGGTAAGAAGCTTGTTCTCCGTATTTTCGGCCATTAAGGTAAAAGCCCGAAGAGCGGATACTTGCGCTCCGAACAAAGTGGAAATTTCCCTGGAAAGTATCACTATGTCCTTTGGCGGCACTCTCTCAAAGAAAGACATGTCCCAGATTGACTTCCTGCCTTTTTCATCCACTATGGAGGTAACGATAAGCCCCCGCCTCTGCAATCCGCTGATAGCGGAATTTTTGTCGGGAGCGTCGATCTCCCCTTCTTTGCTAGCCCCTTTTTGGTCTATGGCCTTGTATTTAAAAAGCATGTTAGATCATTCTTTCCAGCCCTTTCGGATTCGAAGAATACCGATAGGCATCGTCCGCGGAAATTTCTCCGGAACGCACCAACTCGGAAAGCGAGCGGTTCAAATCCACCATTCCCGATTCCGATCCGGTTTCTATGGCGATGTCTATTTCTTGGGTCCTCTTTTCCCGGATCAAATGGGCAATGGCTTTATTATTCAAAAGCAGTTCATAGGCCGGAACCAGGCCGCCTGCCTGCCGAGGGATAAGGCGCTGGGAGAAAATTCCCAAAAGGCTCGAGGAAAGCTCTATGCGTATCTGCTCCTGCTGATATCCCGGGAACGAGTCAATAATTCTGTCGATGGTCTGGGAGGCGTTGTTGGTATGCAGAGTGGAAAGCACCAGGTGTCCGGTTTCCGCCGCGGTAACCGCGGTTGAAATCGTCTCCGGATTGCGCATCTCCCCCACCATTATTATGTTCATATCCTCTCTAAAGGCGGACTTCAAAGCGGAATGGAAATCCTTGGTATCGATTCCCACCTCCCGCTGGTCTATCATGGACTTGTCCGGCACGAACACGTATTCGATCGGATCTTCAATGGTAACTATATGCCGGGCCTGATCGCGGTTTACGGAATCTATCATTGCGGCCAGCGTAGTGGATTTTCCTTGCCCGACGGGACCCACTACCAGGAAAAATCCTTGATTGCTGTGCGCTATGTCTTTGAGCACCGGCGGCAAGCGCAGTTCTTCCAGGCTCCTTACTTTCGGGATGAGTCTAAAAGCCACGCACACTTCCTTTTTCTGGAAAAAGGCGTTTCCGCGCATCCTGGCTTCTCCTTTAAACTCGAAAGAAAAATCCGCTTCTTGGTTTTCTTTGAATTTCTCCAGCCTCTCTTTTCCGAGAACCGCTTCCAGTATTCCGAATATTTCTTCTTGAGTCATGACGGGCTTTTTTACCAAAAAGATCAGCTGACCCATCACCCTTATGGCCGGAACTCTGCCGGATCCGATGTGAAGATCCGATCCGTTTTCTTGGATGACTGTTTCTATTAGTTCTTCGAGTTTTGCTTTGTAGTCCATAAAAATTTATCCATTAAATTATAACAAATCGGGCGTTAAAAATACATTAATCGCCTTCGTTATTGAAATTGTAAACTTCCTTGAACGGAATGACTCCGTCCAGCGCTTTCAAGGTGGCATCCTCGCGCATGGTGAGCATGCCGTGGGCCCGAGCCACTTTGTATATCTCCGATCCGATGGGATTTTTCAGAATCACATTCTGCATTTCCTTGTCCACCTCGAACATTTCAAAGATGGCGACGCGCCCTTTCGTGCCGGAAGGGCATTTCTCGGTGGGAACCACTTCGTACATCTGATCTTTGATTTTTATTTCTTTCTTGAAATTTTCCGGCAAGTCTTTTATCTCGTCCTGTATCTGTATTTTTATGCTTTCATCCATAGGCACCAGCTTTTTCGCGTCGGGACACGCCAGCCGGGCGAGACGCTGAGCCACGGAAAGCACCAGAGTCGGGGCTATCAAATACGGATCTATTCCCATGTCCACCAGCCGGGGCACCGCGCCGATGGCGTTGTTGGTATGCAGAGTGGAAAAAACAAGGTGTCCGGTCAAAGCCGCTTGTATGGCAAGTTCGGCCGTTTCTTTATCGCGTATCTCTCCCACCATGATTACATCCGGGTCTTGGCGAAGGATGGACCGCAGTCCGGAAGCGAAAGTATATCCGATTTCCGGCATCATCTGGGATTGGTTGATTCCGGGAATGTGATATTCCACAGGATCTTCCAAGGAAACGATATTGTTCTCCTCCTTGTCCAGTTGGTTCATCATTGAATACAAAGTGGTGGATTTTCCGCTGCCGGTCGGTCCGGTTATCAGCACCAGGCCGTACGGTTTTTCGATCACTCTTTTAACCATTTCCATGTTCCTCTCTGAAAGGCCGAGCTGGTCAAGAGATTTCACCCCCTTAAGGGCATCCAATATTCTGATCACTACCTTTTCGCCGTAATAAGACGGCATGGTGGAAACGCGGAAGTCTATTTTCCGATCGTCTACGGATGTGCTGAAAGATCCGTCTTGGGGCTTCCGCTTTTCATCCAGCCGAAGCTTGGCAAGTATCTTTACTCTGGCCACGATTCCGCTGTGAATATTCGGAGGCAAGACTACGGCGGTATGCAATACGCCGTCCACTCGGAAGCGCACTTTTACCTTGTCTCCCGTGTGCTCTATATGGATATCCGAAGCTCCGCCCTCAATGGCGTTTTTAAGAAGCACCGCCACGATCTTTATCACCGGCGCGTCTTCCACTATCTTTTTATTGTCCGAATTCTCCGCTTCTTTTATTTCCTTTCCGAGATTCTTCGCCTCTTTTTCGCTTTTGTTCTTGCTCTCCTCTTTTTCCTCTTCGCTTATCTCGTCCAGGGCTTCTTCCACCTGGCTCCCCATTCCGCGGTAGCTTTCCATCACGCTCTTGTAATCGCTTTCCGAAATCAAATACACCTTGAACGGCACCCCGGATTTGGCCGAGATGAATTCCAGAGCGTCCATGGCCTGCACGTTTTCCGGATCAGTTACGCCGACTTCCAAAACCCCGTCTTTCAGCTCTACCGGAACGAAATGATAGTAGGCCGCGGAGTCCTCGGGAATATATTTGAGCGCGTCAAAAGATATCTCATTCGTATTTATCTTGCGAACCGGTATTTTCAAATACTTTCCCTTGGCCTCGAGCACTTTGTCTTCCGAAATGCCAAGAGCGACGAGGGCTTGGTCCACGCTCCCTCCGTATTTTTCCATCGCCAAATTCTTGACTTGGTCTATCTGATTCTTTTTTATCAGGCCGTTTTGGGCCAACTCTTCTAAAAAACTCATATTGCTTTTTCGATTAATTGCCCGAACCGACCGGCGGAGCAGCCGGCGGGTTTATTCCGCTGTCAACGGAACTGGAAGGATTATCAAATGAAATGTTCGGATTCGTTCCGCTTGATCCGGTGTCATTCATTCCGGCGGAAGGCATCTGTCCCGGAAGCATGCTGAAAGTTGAAGAGGACGGATTCCCCGTGTTGGACATAATATCCGATCCTATGGGAGCAAACGGATTGGGCCGCCCTTCTTCTCCGCTTGCCGGATTCAAAACTACGCTGGAGTCTCGAAGGTTCAACCATGACTTATCCGAAAAGATTGAATCGTTCAGATTGATGCTCCGGATGGACAAAAGCAATGAGAGGAAATCGTTGCCGATGGTCGGACTGTTGCCGGAACTGGAATTTGACAGATTGGATATGGCGGAATTTATATCCATCGGAGAAGAAGAAGTGACCAGGCTGGAATTTCCGGAATTTCCGCCTCCGCTGAAAAAAGTCACGTACAGAAAAACAAGAACGACCGCCGCCACCGCGAATATTATTATGTTTTTTATCTTTCCGCGCATTTTAATTTTTTAGCCAATAAGTGCTCAAGGCGATGTCAAATTTGTACACCCGGGGAAGATTCGGATTTAGGCCGGGAATGTCTTCGGAAGTGAAACTTATGGAGGATACGTCCACGATCCTCAGATTGTCTTCCAGATCCTTCAAGAAACTCACGAAATTGTCATAGGACCCTTGAGTGGAAAATTGCAGGTTCCATGTGCCATAAAGGCCGGAGGTGACTCCGCCCCCTCCCGCTCTCTGGCTTACGCTTGCGCTGTTCTGTTCCGGAGAATTGTATTGGACATCTTTAATGGTCATGCCGTAGGGAGCGGCGATTTTTTCTATTTCCAATATCAGCCGAATGTTGTCCACGCTGTCCGGCATCAGCTTGCCGAGCTTCTCAATGTTTTGCGGATCAATGGTGTTGTATTTGGCCGTAAGCTTGTCGCGTTCCATTTCCAGTTCCTTTGAATTGGACAAGGCTTGGTTATATGAAGAAGACAGCGTTTTCAAATTGGAAATATCTCCAAGAATAGGATTGGTGAAGCCGAAAAACATGGCCAGGGAGATTCCTATTAAAATGGCGGGCAGTACGTATTTCACCATAGCTAATTCGCTGCCGCGGCGGCAAGCGCCTTCTTGTAATTTATAAATGACGGATCCACTGAAAATTGCAGGTCAAAGGACACGTTTCCTTTTTGGTTCAAGGTAAGATTGGAAAACACCGGATCAATGAAATTCTTGTCTTGGCTGAAAAAGTCGGATTGGACGGCGACTGAAGTGTAGTCGGTGGCTACTCCGATCAGCTTCACCGCTATCTTGCCGGAAGTCCCGCTCTCTTGGGAGTAATTAAAGCTGGTGTAACGCACCGTCTTTATGGTAATTTTTTCAAGTTCTTGAAAAATCGGAGACACGGCAACGTGCTTGTCCAATACCGAGCTTCCGGCCCGCAAGCGCTTGTCCAGAAGCGCCAGCTGGGAAAGCTTGGCGGGCTCAAAGCGCCCTTCGGCCAGCTTCAAGTCATTCTGCATTTTTGTGATTCCGGACGAAAGAGTTCCTTTATAAAAATATAGGGCGCCGGTGGCGATGAGGATGGTGAAGAATATGAGAATTGAAATAAAAGTAACAAAACTGACGGGCTTCCCCTTCTCAGGTTTCGGGGGCGCCATCATAGGCTTCTTGGGAATGAATGAAGTTTGAAAATCTATCTCCATCTTTTCTTTATATTATCTCACTTATTGTAATTTTCGCAATGCAAGACCGAGGGCTACGGCAAATTCCGGGCCGGTTGCTTGGAGAACCTTCTCCAAAAAAACCGGGGAGCCGACTTTTGAAAAAGGCCGGCCTATTTCCACCTCTGCCTTAAAGTTGCCCGAGGCCGCTTCCAAAAGGCCTTTCAGCATCGATCCTCCTCCGGAAAAAATCACCTTGCCCGGAGTCTTGCCGTATTTCTTTTCAAATCCGAAGAGCATATTGTTTGTTTCGGAAAAAATATAATCAAGATGGGTATTAATTATCCCCGCCAGCTTCTTCTCAGCCGGATTTTCGAAGAGTCCATATTCCTTCTTCATTTCTTCCGCTTTGGCAAAAGGAATGGACAAGGATTCGGCGATAGCTTCGGTTATGGCCGCTCCTCCCCGATTAACCGTGTGATAGGCTTTTAGCATTCCGAATTCTATCAGGGAGAGACGCGTATGAGATGCGCCGAAATCCACCAAGAGCACCAGGGAGAGTTCATGTTCCAAATTCGCCCGGAGAGAAGAAAATATTTCCAATTCAAAAAAACCGGCCTGGAGTCCGCACTGCGAAACGAGAGAGCGATATTTTGATATTGCGTCATTCTGAATTGCGACCGCCAGCACCTCTTTCGAAGCGGGAGCGGCAGAAGGCGTTTCCGGATTGTTTGCTTCTTCGAAGGAAGGCTCTTTGGAAGGAAGAAGGAAATAATCCAACGTCACTTCGGTAATCGGAACCGGGATATACTTTCGCGCTTCAAGCGGCACGATGGAACGGAGTTCGCTTTCCGACACTTGCTGGGGCAGCGTGATGTTGAAGATAAGGCTGGACTGCACCGGAATGGAAACGCCGACGGAATTGGTGGTGGTTCCGGACTGTTTCAGCACTTCTTGTATTGCCTCCGCCACCTTTTCTACCGGAAGATTGGTCACTTTGCCCATGTCTTCGTCCGCGTACGGCCCAAGCGATATGACTCCGTAAGTCTCAAGCGCGGCCTTTCCCCCTTTCTTTTTTATTTCAACCACCTTGATGGAAGAAGAGCCGACGTCAATGCCCAGGGCATGTTCGCTGGTGCCGGAACTTTTAAACAGACTGATATTTGAGAAAATGCCTTTCAGGGGATTGTCCATATTCGATGGTATAATTGTAACATAATGAAGGCATTAAAAGCCATATTGCAATTGCTTTTTCCGGAATATTGCGCGGTCTGCAAAAGGGCCGGGTCTTCAATATGCCTGGAATGCCTGTCTCAGGAACCGCCGCCTGAATGCCCGAGAGACGAATGGATATTTTCTTTGCATGATTATCGGCGCCGGACGGTCAGAACGGCCATCCATCGCTTAAAATATGAAAACAGGCGCGGAACTTCCGGCGTCTTCGCCGAAGCGCTGTACGGAGCGATCCTTGAAGAGCTGTCCGAACTCTCCCTTTTGGAAAATTTCAGCGATCCGATTCTGGCGCCGGTGCCGATATCAAAAGCCAGGAGGAAAGAGCGCGGATACAATCAGTCCGAGCTCATCTCAAGGGATTTGGAAAGAATTTCAAATGGATTCATAAAAAACGGATGGGGCGCTTTGGAAAAGACAAGAGAGACGGAACACCAGGCGCGCATATACCATCGGGCGGAACGCATGGCAAACGTGACGGAAACCTTCGCGGCAAAAAACGCGGAAATGATCCGCGGACGGAATCTTGTTTTGGTCGACGATGTTACCACCACGGGCGCCACTTTGGCCGAAGCAAGGAAAATTCTGCTTGCCGCCGGCGCCCGCAGAGTAATTGCTTTTACCGTCGCGCACTGATAGGATTTAACTCATGAGAATCGTGGTGAAAATCGGCACAAGAGTGCTTATTGGAAAGAACGGACTGGACGCCCGCAAGGTGGATTTGCTCATGAATGACGTATCCGGGGTAATAAAAAAGGGGCATGAAGTGATAATGGTAAGCTCCGGAGCCATAGGAACCGGGCTTCCCTTCGTGCATTTTTCCAGCCCCGCCAGAAAAAAAATAGCGGCGGCTGTCGGCCAGCCGCTTCTGATGCACGACTATATCCATGCGGCCCTGAAACGCAGAATAACGGTCGGGCAGGTGCTTATTTTAAGCGAGGACTTCAGAAGCCGGGAGCATTTCGGAAATTTTCTGAAAAACATTGAGGCTATGCTTTCCCATAAAGTGCTCCCCATTATCAATGAAAATGATTTCATGAAGGCGGGAGATCTGACTGTGGGAGACAATGATATGTTCGGAGCGGTAGTGGCGGCGGGAATCAAAGCGGACAGGTACGTAATTCTTACCGACCAAGACGGGCTTTTCACCTCAAACCCGGACCGCCATGACGGCGCTTCTTTGGTAAAGATTGTGAAAAAAATAGACAAAAAAATTGAGAAACTGTGCGGAACCGAAACTTCCGATCTTGGACGGGGAGGAATGCTCTCAAAAGTGCGAGCGGCAAAGTTCGCCACCGATAAAGGTATAGAAACATTCATCGGCCGAGGAAGCCGGAAGGGGGTTCTGTTAAAAGCGCTGAATGGAAATTTTCCGGGTACCAGGTTTGCCGCCAAAGGAAAAACAAAAAAATGAAAACAAAAGTCGCCATAATAGGATACGGTACCATGGGCAGAGCCATCGCAAGGGAGCTCGGGAAAAACGATCCGTCCGCAGAGATTTTTCACGCAGATATCGGCGAATCAAAAAAACCGGTCTGCAATTCCAGTTATGCGATACTCGCGGTAAAACCCCAGGACGCGCCCGCGGCTATCAAAGAAATCAAGCAAGGCGGGCTTAAAAAGGAAACCGTGCTGATTTCCATCATGGCGGGATTCCCGATTAAAAAAATCAAAAGCATATCAGGGCACGGAAAGATCGTAAGGGTAATGCCCTCATTGGGCTTGGCGGCGGGAGAAGGCATCGCCGGCTGGATTTCTTCCGGGCTATCTCTTTCGGAAAAGAAGGGCGTGAAAAAATTTTTGGATAAGATCACGGAAAACTTTGAAGTGAAAAAAGAAGATACGCTGAACAAAGTGACAGCCGTCTCCGGCTCGGGCCCCGCTTATTTTTTCCTTCTGGCAAAACTGCTTGAAGATTCCGCAAAAAAACTGGGCTTCAATAAAGAAGAAGCGCGAAAGCTGACTGATAAGACTTTCCAGGCCTCGGCGGCTCTTTCAAAAAATGTTGATTATGCCGAGCTGATGAAAAAAGTGGCCTCAAAAGGCGGAACCACGGAAGCGGCCCTGAAACACCTGAATTTTGATAAAATGATGCAGAAGGCCGTAAAGGCGGCATATAAAAGAGCGAAGGAGCTGGGTAAATAAAAAAGAGAAAATTATAGGGCGGAGGGTAACCCTCCGCCCTATAATTTGTGCAGGGCTATGGTACTATTAATGGCATGAACGCAAAGATAGAAAAACAGCTGAGAAAAGCAAAAAGGGCGTCGCTCTCCCTCGGGCTTTTGCCTTACGCCAAGCGCAAACTCATACTGAAGAACCTGGCAAAAGGATTGCGCAAAAGCAAGAAAGCCATACTCTCCGCCAATGAGAAAGATTTGAAAAAATTTCCAAAGGACGACCCGATGCGCGACCGATTGCTGCTGACCCCCGAGCGCATAGAAGGAATGGCCCGGGAAGTGGAAGGACTGACTGGCCTTCCCGACCCTATCGGGGAAACGTTTGATTGCCGGAACAGGAACGGGCTCTCGCTGTGCCGAAAGCGCGTGCCTATGGGAGTAATAGGCATAATCTATGAATCGCGTCCGAATGTAACCACAGACGTCTCCGCCATCTGCCTGATCGCCGGCAACGCAGCAGTGCTCAAAGGCGGACACGACGGGAAAAACAGCTACATCGCCCTGCACAAGGTAATAAGGCAGGCGCTCCTTTCCGCAAAAGCCGATCCGGAAGCGGTGCAGTTTATTGATCCGGCGGTCAAAGGGGCCGCTGAAGCCATAATTACCGCTCGGGGACTGGTGGATCTGGCTATTCCCCGCGGAAGCGCCAGACTGATAAATTTCGTCCGGGACAGCGCTAAGATCCCGGTAATTGAAACCGGCGCGGGGGTATGCCACACATTCGTGGACGAATCGGCCAAACTCTCCCCTTCCGCCAAAATAATCTGGAATGCCAAAACCCAGCGCCCGAGCGTATGCAACGCCCTGGATACCGCGCTCGTCCACAAAAAAAATGCGGAAAAATTCCTGCCCATGATGGCCAAGCTGCTCAAAGAAAAAAGGGTGGAAATATTTGCCGACCGGCCAAGCTACGGAATTTTGAAAAAATGCTATCCGACGGAACTGCTGAAGCCCGCCAAGCCGGAAAATTTCGGCCGGGAATATCTGAGCCAGAAGATGTCGGTAAAAATCGTTTCCGGTTTGGATGAAGCGCTCTCGCATATCGCCAAATATTCTTCCAAGCATTCCGAGGCAATCCTTACTGAAAACAAAAAAAATGCGGAAAGGTTCCAGCGGGAAACAGACGCGGCCGTCGTATATGTGAATGCTTCCACCCGCTTCTCCGACGGGGCAGTTTTCGGCCTTGGTTCGGAAATAGGCAATTCAACGGACAAATTGCACGCCCGCGGGCCGATGGGGACGCGGGAAATGACCACTTACAAGTGGCTGGCCGAAGGCAAGTACGGAGTGCGCAAATAGGAAACGAGACGGGGCGGCGGCTCTTTGCGAAGCAAGCGGAGAGCGGCCTTTTCTGCTAATATATATCCATGAACGCGATCCTGCATCCGGACATCATCGGACTCATCAACACCGCCGGCTACATCGGCATTCTTCTTATTATTTTCGCGGAATCGGGAATTTTTATCGGATTTTTCCTGCCTGGAGACACTCTCCTTTTCACCGCCGGCATTCTGGCCGCGGCGGGGCACCTGAATATTTTTCTGGTTATGATAGTGGTATCGATCGGCGCCATTTTGGGAGACCAGGTCGGATATTTTTTGGGACACAGGTACGGCCCGAAAATCTTCAATCGAAAGGAATCTTTCTGGTTCCACCGCAAAAGAGTGGACGAAGCCACGGCCTTTTTTGAAAAATACGGCAAAAAAACGGTGGTGTTCGCCCGCTTCGTGCCGGTAATTAGGACTTTCGTACCGGTGGTGGCGGGGGTCGGAAAGATGGATTACCGGTCCTTCGTGGCTTACAACATCATCGGAGGAATAGTATGGGGATGCGGCATTTCTCTTCTCGGATATTTTCTTGGAGCGATCATTCCAAACATCGACTACTACTTCCTTCCCCTTCTCGCCATTATAGTGGTAGTTTCATCCATACCCACGGTGATCTCTTTTCTCCGCTCCCGCAAAAAGGAAAACGCGAATCCGGAACTTCCTCTTTCGGAATAATCCCGATTTGCAAAAGAACTTGCAGGTGCTATAATCAGGCGACAATAGAATATTTATCGAGAGCGGCGACGAGAGAATTGGCTTGATGACTCGCCCGGCAACCAGCCATAGAGGCAAGGTGCCAAATCCAACCCAATCGGGAAAGATAACAGTCGAATCCGCCCCGTTGGCGGTTTTTTTATTTTTTACGGCAATATTTTAAAAAATTATGACTAAAACTGCGGAATTCGTTTCCGAAAAACATCCCGACAAAATATGCGACAGAATCGCAGACGGAATATTGGACGCGTACCTGGCAGGCGACCCTGAAAGCCGAGCCGGCATAGAAGTGATGGGCGGGCATGGCTTGGTAACCATCAACGGAGAAGTGAGGAGTTCCGCCTCGCCGGACATTGAAGCCATTGTTGCGAAAGTCGCCGGAAGCGGTTATAAGGTGATTTCAAATATCGCGGTGCAGAGTCCGGAAATAGCGAGAGGAGTGGATAGAGGCGGGGCCGGAGATCAGGGAATCATGAAAGGATACGCCGTCGCGGAGACGGAAAGCTTGATGCCCTTGGAGTATGAACTGGCCCGGAACTTGTGCAAAAAAATTTATGAAAAATTTCCCTTCGACGGAAAAACGCAGGTAACGACTGAAGGAGGAAAGATAAAAACGGTAGTGGCCAGCTTCCAGAACGCCAAGCATGACGACCTGTTGGATTTGGCCAAGAGCATTCTGCCGGCAGAAGAATATTTGATCAATCCTTCCGGGGATTGGTCGCAGGGAGGGTTTGACTCCGACGCGGGACTGTCCGGCCGGAAACTCATAGTGGACAACTACGGACCGGAAATCACTATCGGAGGAGGATCATTCTCCGGCAAGGATTACACGAAGGTAGACCGCTCCGGAGCCTATATGGCAAGGAAGATCGCCGTGGATTACCTGAAAAAATTCGGAGCAAAGGAAGTTTTCACCAAATTGGCGTATGCCATAGGAAAGGCGGAGCCGGTAATGGCCGCAGCCATAGTAGACGGCAAAGAAATACCCATAGAAGGATATGATCTGTCTCCCAAAGGCATCCGCCAAGCGCTCGGATTGGACAGTTTCAAATTTTTCGAAACTTCGTCCTGGGGGCACTTCGGCCGGAATTTTCCTTGGGATAAATAAAAAGGGGAACTAGAGAATAATATCCGTCTTTACTGCCCCGTTGCCGTTCCGGAAGCGGAAGTATCGGAATTCATCAAGGATGAATCTCCAATATTGTTGTTGCCTGTAATCAGAACGATTACGTCCCTGGCATCTTTGCGGGCCGCCTGCAAATCTTCAATTGCCGTTTTTATTTTCGCTCGCGCGTCCTTCAGGGCCGCATCGTTGGATTGCATTATGGCCTTATCTCCCTGGTCGGGCTTCAATGCTTCCACTTCCGCCTGGGCGGCCGCGGCTTGGCTTAAAGCATCGGAAAGCTTGGCGGTCATGTCCGAAATACTGGCGGAAACAGACGCGTTGCCGGACAAAGCGGAGTCGGAAGAAACCCTAGACTGGATTTTAGACTGGATGGTTTTCAGAGAGGCCACCAAGGTATTGATGCGGTCAACCGCCGAAAGCACGGAGGTTTGCGGCATGACCAGCATATATATCCTGTACTCCGGGGCGATGGTTTTCAGATCCGCGCTCAATTCCGCAGCAGTGGTATCGGCCTTGATCTTCGCTTCGAGATTTGTCATGTCGGTTATGGCGGATTGGATGGTGGAAGAAAGCGCCGACTTCTGGCTGTCTGAAAGATTCTTCATGGTTCCGACGCGGGTAAGCAATCTATTTAAAGCTTCAACGCGCGCCTGAATCTGCTTTTCTCCCCTATCCTGGTTGTTCTGAATCCTGTTCGCCAATCCTTGATCTGATCCGCTGGCGGTGCGCTCGCGCGTTTGAGTTCTTATTTCCGCTTCATTCTGCAGACCGGCTTGTCCGTTCTCCTGTCCGAAGCGCGTTTCGGTTCTTCCTTGCACGGAAGCATTAGCTCCCTCTCCGGGCTGTCCGGCGGAAAAACGAAATGTTCCCCCGGGAACGCCTCCGGAACCCGCCGGCCCTTGGGCGAATACCGGCAAGGCTACAGCCAGCGACAAAACCGCGGCCGCGGAAACAGCTCTTTTTGTAAATTTATTTTTCATGGTTGATGTTTTTAAAGTTAACATGATAATGATTCCGTATTCCTACTGAGCCGCGTTGGAAGCGTCGGCGCCGAGATTATTCATCTGGGAATTTACGGAGTTGAGATCTTTTTCCAAAGCCGAATTCGACGCATCCGTCGGCTTGGTGGTGAGGCCCGTGGCCGCTCCGGTGGGAACGGAAACCGCGGAAGAATTGTTTTCCATAGCGGTCGGGGCTTGGGCCGGAGATCCGGCGAAAAGAATCCAGATCACGGCCGCGACGACTATCACGATTATGATGGTCAGCCATATTTTTGCCGTCTTTGTCATAAAATATTTTGAAAATTATTGCTAATTGGCGGAAAAGCGCACCGATTCATGCGCCGCCGCATTTATACATTATATCACCGCAAAATGCCCGGGAAAGCGCAAAAGAGCGGATCAGCCGGATTCAACGGATTCCGGCCCTTTTTAACAACACAGCTCGGGCCTTCCGCTCAAAATCATCATCCAGCGAAGCCAGTTCAACGGGCAATCCGTATTTGATTTCATACGCTTTGCCGATGAGCCAGTCCGCCAGAGCGGGATTTTTAGACAAAATCGGCCCATGCAGATAAGTGCCTATGCTGTTCTTGTATAAAATGCCTTCCTTTCCGTCTTCACCGTTATTTCCGAAGCCGCTTTTCACTTTTCCGAAAGAACCGGCGGAATTATGCAAAAAAGTCCGGCCGCCGTGGTTTTCAAAGCCCGCAACCAGGCGATCTGAAATTCCGGGAACCTCCGCTTCTAATACGATCTCCCCTATCATTCTATTTCCCGTCCCGGGATTTTCCGTATGGCAGTCAAAGATTCCAAGGCCGGGCATCTTTGTATGTTCCCCTATGGCGTAATGCTGCCCCAGAAGCTGATATGCCCCGCACACGTACAAGCCCGGCACCCCTCTTTTCACCGCTTCCTCCAAGACTGATTTTTTTTTCATCAGATCGTCGGATACGATTTTTTGGGACTGGTCTTGGGCTCCGCCCATAAAAAGCAGGTCGGCTTTGGCAATCTCCCGCGCCGGACTATCAAGGGAAATTATCCGCGCCTCCGCTGAAATTCCCCTGCCCTTGGCCCGATCAAGCAGGATGCGCACATTTCCTTGATCGCCGTACGTGCTCATGAGTTCCGGGTACAGCCACCCGATCACCAGATGGTCCCTTCCCGTGCCCATATTTTTTTCCGTCGTTTCATTCATATCATTTAAAAGTTTTTCCGCTTAATTTTTTCCGCAAAGCGAGCATTGCCGAATACACCGGAAGAACATTGATCGTATCCCCCGGCTTGGACGCTTGCATTATTTTTTCCAGCATCTTGTCCATATTTTCCTCCACTAATATTTTCTTTTCCGCGGTTTCATGCCATTCTTCAGGGACAAAAACTTCCCGGACGGCATATTTCAGGCGGACGGCCAGGTCATATGCCCGCAGTCCCGACACCCATATTCGGCCGGCGCGCGCGATCAGCCGCTCAAATTCCACATCCCATATCCAAGACACGTCCCGGCCGTCCGGAATATTATCGTTCAAAATGACAAGCACATTTTCCACCGGCTCGCGCGCGTCTTCAAGAAGATCCAAGGATCGATTGAAGCCCACGGGATTTTTGGAAAGCTGGAGAATAAAGTTCCTCCCCTGGTACTCTATTTTTTCCTGCCGGCCGAAAGAGGGGCGGAATCCTTCCAAAAACCTGGCGAATTTCACCGGGGATATGCCGAAAACCGCCTCGGCCGCGAGCATTGCTCCGCTCAAATTGTACCGGTTGAAAAGTCCGCGCAGAGGATTTTCCATTTTCTCAGACAAATCTTCCGAGGACCGGCTGTTGTCCAGTCCGCATTTCGGACAGCGGAAAATGCCTATATGCGAATATGCCAGAGCGGAAAAATGCAGGCGGGCCGAACAGTTAGGGCAGAAAACCGAATCCGCGTCCAGAGCGGCGCTTTTTTCATAAAGGGTTTCCTTCGGCAGGCCGAAATAATGAACGGAAAGATGAGGAACATTTTGCCCCAAGTAAAAGATGGCAGGGTCTTGCCCGTTTAGGACCAGAATGGTTCCCGCCGGCAGTTCCGCGAAAACTTTTTTCCAGCGCGCGGTGATGGCGTCCACTTCCCCATAGCGGTCCAGCTGGTCGCGGAAAAGATCCAGAGCTAATATGGCGGACGGCCTGATCTGCCGAACGACATGAGGAAGAGCGTTTTCGTCTATTTCAAAAACAGCCGCCTGCTCATTTATGCGCCCGGACAAATTCGCGTGTTTAATTAGCGCGGAAGCGACGCCGTTTAAAAGATTCGCGCCGGAATCGTTCGAAAAAACGCCGGTGCCGGATTTGCGGAGCACGTGAGCGAGAAGTTTGGAGGAAGTGGTTTTGCCGTTGGTGCCGATTACGAAGACGGTTTTCAATTGCCTGTTTCTTTCCGCCACTCGCCGAACGAAATCTTTCCGAATCCGCAAAGCAATCTCCCCCGGCCAAGTGGATCCCCTGCCCGCGCTGAAAAGGCGGGAGAAAAAATACAGCATCTTTGCCGAAAAAATCGGAAAAAATACGCCTCCCTTGTTCGAGCCTTTCTCTCCCTTCATACCGCTAATTATACACCATATAACGGCCAGTTCTTTTATTTGTATATAAGCGCTCCTACGGCCACTATGCTGTTGGCGACGCAGAACATTGCGTAAGTGATAACGATAGGCTTGTCCTTATGGTATATGCCGTAAAAAATGAAAGGAATATCCAGCACCGCGAAAGCTCCCCAAGAAAGGGCAGATACTCCGGCCGCATTATGAGAGGAAAATATTTTGTAAATTTGAGGAAAGACCATCAGCGGGCCCAAAATGCCGGCCAGAAGAGTAATCCTGTCCAGCAGTTTTTCCAAAAATTTCTGGCTCCGAGGCGTCTGGACGGCTCCGCCGGATACAGCTTCCTCCGCCTCTTTCGCCGCTTTCCTTTCATGCTTGTGCTTGTGAATAAGTCCCTGCATGTTTCCAATATTACCACAATTCAAGGCCGGCTGGCTTCCCGCGGATTCTGAATGGTATAATTCCTTTATAAAATGAAAATCAATATCGCCGCCATCAATATGCAGTCGGCCGTGTCGGCCACTCACGGGCTGATACAATGGCCGCTATTTATGTGGAAATATTGGCTTCCTCACTCGCATAAACCGCTTAAGAAATGCGGGGAAATGATAAAAGCGGAAAGCATTGGCATTGCTCTGATGAGCGAGGTATCGGAAAAATCATTGCGCACCGGATTCCGCTCGCAGACGGAATTTTTAAAGGAAGCATCCGGTTTGCCGTACGCGCATTTTTTTTCTTCGCAGAAATTAGCGAAATTCATGGCGCATGAAGGCAACGCAATGCTTTCGAGCTATCCTCTTTCCAGCTTCGCTTCGCACCTTCTGCCTAAAGAAACAATGCGCATGGCGCTGGAAGAAGCTGTAATGGATATGGGAGGAAAGAAAGTAACGGTATTTCTGGCGCATATGGCGCTCACTCGGCACGTTCGACTGAAACAGCTTGAAGTAATGAAAAAGAACATTAAATCCCGCACCGGCCCGATCATTCTGGCGGGAGATTTCAACGAAAAAGACCGTTCTGTCTTTGACGGCCTGCGAGCGGAAACCAGGCTCAAACAGCTTTACACTGCCAAGACTTTTCCCGCCTGGAAGCCGCGTCATTCTTTTGATTACATCTTGCTAAGCGAAGAATTCAAAGTGCATGATTTCTACGCCCAGAAACAGCCGCCCTTCTCGGACCATCTGGCTTTTATAGTAAAAGCGGAACTGGAATAGATTTTATTTTTTATCTTTCTTGCTAAGCACGTATTTTTGCGAAGGGCTGAGAGGCTTATCGCTCCTGTGCATACATCCCGGCCAGCAGCACGGCCGGCGCATGCCCTCGATCAGTTCGTCGCGCACTCTTTTCACATGCTCTTTCCTGGTCTCCGGATTCTTCACTGAAATCGTCCAACAAACCCACTCGTTGCGCGCCAGCGGAGTAATATCTTCCCATGCCGCACGGGCTTTAGAGTTGGACAATAAAGCCTTGCGCAAATCCGCCGGTATTTCGTGCAAAGCTGTTGGAGAAAGTTTTTTAGACGGCATTGGAATATTTAATCTATATATCCTCTATTCTTCAACACTTTTACCTTATTCTCTACCGCCTCCTCTAAATCTACTCCGTACATGCGGGCAAGAGCGGACAATTGCATAAATACGTCCGCAAATTCTCCAGATAAATTTTCCATATCCGGATCCTTTTTTCTTAATTGCTTGAGATTTATGTCTTTTGCCAATTCTCCTATTTCTTCCACCATCTGAGTAAAAGAAAGTTGGGGATTTCTTTCCACGCCGAATTTGTCATCCATTTTTTCCACTAAATCGGCACATTTCTTTTGAAACTCTTTTGCTTCCATAGCTTTATTTTAACAGAAAATACTATTTACTGAAAGAAACGTCAGTTAAATTATTTTCAGATATATTGACTGCTTTTCCACTTCCTCCAAGGTGGGCATGGACGGTCCTGCTCCCTTTCTGGTAACGGAGATCGACGCGGCAATGTTTGCGAAAGCCAAGCTCTCGGCAAAAAATTTCCCGCTTAAAATCCCGGCGGCAAAAGCTCCGACGAAACAGTCCCCCGCCCCCGTAGAATCAACTGAATCGACTTTCCTCCCCGGAACCCTGGTTATTTTGTTCCCGTCAAAAGCCAAAACTCCTTTTTCTCCAAGAGTTACAATAATTTTCAGATGATTTCTTTGTAATTTTTTAATCGCTGTTAAAATTGACTCCTCTTTTGAAGCCTCAACGGACGTTTCAGAAATATAGCTGAGCTCGGTTTCGTTGAGAATTAAAATATCAACCAAATCCAAAAATTCAGCGGAAATCGGCCGGGCTGGAGCTGAATTGAAAATATTTACCGTTCCCGCTCTTCTACCCTTGCTAAAAAACTCCTCGATTGTCTTGTCGGGAATTTCAAATTGAGATACCAAGATATCTCCTTTGCCGAAATCTGCATTTTCAATGTCACCTTTAGAGAGCGAAAAATTCGCGCCCGGAATTACGACTATAGTATTATCAGAAGTTTCTTCGGAAACGGTGATAAGCGCCGTGCCGGTAGGAACGCCTTTTTCAATTGAAATATTTGTTTCAATATTTTCCCGCTTGAGAAAATCTATTAACTGCGCGCCAAATGCGTCGTCCCCGACCTTGCCTACCATTACGGTCTTCGCTCCGAGTTTGGAGGAAGCAATGGCTTGATTCGCTCCTTTGCCGCCAGGAAAATATTGAAGATTGGAACCGAAAACCGTCTCGCCGTTTTTTGGATGGCGCCTAGCAGTGGCAACTATGTCCATATTCATACTCCCCGCTACGATGATTTTGCCCATAGAGAAAGTATATCATTTATTAGGTCATCAACTGAGTCACTCCGATACTTAATTCTCTTGGCGGAGGCGGTGGGATTCGCCCGCGGCTCTCGGCTCGCCGTCGCTCGCCTCGGCCTGGGCACCGCCTCGCGGCCTCGCGAGCTCGCTCGGCATCGCTCCGGCGTTCGAATCCCCGGAAGCTCCGCTTCCTTCCCTCGTCAGTTCGCAAAAGTGGTCAGCAAAAGCTGACCACTTTTGCGAATGCGGGCCACTCGGGTTAAGTACCAGAGGATTCAAGCCACACAAGGGTATTCTAGCGCGTTTAGGCCAGTGGAAACAAGGCACTTGGGTCGGGGTCGGATTTTTCAAAATGAGACACTGTAAGGGTATATTCCTAATATCATAATAAATGGATTCAAGTACTCGGATCACTTCGATACGAATTAGCTTCGCCTTGTTCAGATAACTTTCTAGCTATTAAATATCCGATTATCACAAACACCGCCATGGCTATAGCGGCCATACGGTAATTGAACTCCCCCGCCTTGGGCAGATAAAGGACTATCAGTCCCCAGGACAGCGGGCCGATAAAGGTAGCCAGACGCTCCATCAGGGTGTAGTAAGTGAAGGTCTGGTTGGCCATGGAAGGTGGAGTCAGACTCAAGAGATACGCGCGGGTGACCGTCCAGATAGACCCGAACCACAGTCCCATCACCAGACACACGATCACAAATATGTTGAAATTGGTGATCACCGCGAGCAATGGAAAAATGAACATAAAACCGACTAATATGTAGAGCAATGTTTTCTTGAATCCGACTTTGTCCGCTATCCAACCGCTCAATGGAGAGCCGATCACCGAAACTATCAGAATTCCGATCAGGATCATGGATTTCACGCTGTCGCCCACTCCGAACAAGCGATCCAAATATATCGGAAAATTGTTGGAAGCGGTGATGATGGCGTCGTTGAAGAAAAAATACGCCAAGAGGAACATCCCCACTCCCGGAAGGGCGCACAGTTTCAGGAACGACTTCACCACTTCCCCATACTCGCTTCTTATCCTCAATTTTATCTCCGCCTTCTTTCCGCTTTCCTTGAAGAAGAGGAGCATAGGCAGAGAAAATATAAGAAAAAGAAAAGTGGCCGGAATGAGAGTCTCCGCCCTCCCCGAAGCGCCGAAGAGCTTTATCGCGCCGCTCGCGAAAGGCAGAGCCACCAACAGTCCGAGGATCTCCCCCAGCCAATTGCCGAACTGTCCCCAGCCGGAAGCGAGTCCATACTTTTCCGGACTGGCCACGTCTTTCAAAAGCGGATTGTAATACGTGAAGCAGAAAAGATAGAAATAGGTGGCAAGGGAGAAAGCGATGATGCTTAGTACGTAGTGCTCCGGAAAGAACACCGAGATTATTCCGGTCAAGAGGAAGAAGAGCACCGAAAGCGCGGTGGTTACGCGCAGTCCGGGCAGGCTGATCCCGACCTTGTCTGCGATGGAGCCTGCCACGGGAACGGTGAGCAGGAACAGCAGGCTGGAACCCACGAAGGTCATGTTGAACCAGAAATCGGATATCCCTCTGTCCACCACCAGCCATTGGGAATAATACAGAAAGAAAGTGATGAAAACGAAAGAGTTGGCGAAGTCGTACATTGACCAAAGGACCAGCTGTTTTTTGTTTATTCCAGTTTTCATCTTCAGTAAATCCACGGAACCAATCTTTTAGTTCTTTTCATATAGTCTGCATATTTTTCCCCAAAGAGCTCAGTCATAGCCTCTTCTTCCTTGCTCATTCTCCATGCGACCATTGCGGCAAACATCATCAGGATTATAAGAATAATCAGATTGCCGTAATAAAGAAAAGTTCCTGCAAGCATCAGAAGCGTTCCGGAATAAATAGGGTGCCGGAGAAGCTTGTAGGGGCCCGTTGTGATCAATTCATGTTCTTTCTTGTATGTAATATAATTGCTCCAATTTCTTCCAAGAAAAATTCTCGCCCAGAGCGCCGTAATCAGACCCGAAACCGTGAGAATAATACCGGGCAACGTATAACTCAAAAAACTTCGGGAAAAAAGAGCAGAAAAGAGTGAAATCGCATCCGGCCTGTCAAATTTCAAAAAAAGTATGGTAAGAACAATCAGCATTATCCTCCAGATAATCATTGCTTTCCATTTTCTTTTTGTGGCGGATTGCTTTACAAAAAACGCGGAAATTATCCAGTAAAGAAAAAAAATTATCCAGCAGATCATTACTATACTGAAGCTGTTCTCAATAATGGACATGTGGGAGGTTTATATATCTATATTCTAGCGCGTTTTGGCTAGTGGAAACAAGGCACTCGGGTCGGGGTCCGGTTGTCCTAGATGAGGGAACGTGCCAACAATTTATCCTAAAGCAAGTATTCCGACAATATACGAACATAGGTTCATTCCAAATGATAACACCAACAACTTGCCTGATTTCTCCCGCAAAGCATAAACTAACAATCTCCACTCAACCAAAACGACCAAAATTTCCAGTAATAAGGTTACCGTAAAATTTATTTTGAATAAAGAAAAATGCTCGCCAAATATGACAAAGTAATTCAAAACTGGATTCGTAATGAGATTGACAAAAATAACCGCAAGCATCTCTGTTTTCTTTCTAAAACCGAAAACAAAAGCAACTGCCAGCTCAATTGCTATCGTCAAAAAAAGAGCCGGAAGATAGCTACTTATCAGCAACATTTTTCTTTTTTCTTATAGATCGGATTACAAGCCAAGAAACAAATACTACTATTAGTACGACAACTCCCGCAGCGATGATTAAAACACTGTTCTCTGATGACGTACTGGAAATGTTTACAGGAGAAGTAATTACATCCGCGTTCACTTGAACCGCCTCAAAAAGCAATCCGAGTAATAAAGTTAAAAAAACAGATAAGATATTTATTGATTTCCTCATGGTGTCCTTATTAATTACTATTTATAATACCTAAAAACAATTATATTTTCAGCAATGTTAATCGACCGCTGTTTTTTGCTCGTAATTTTCCGCGTATTTTTTTAGACCTAAAAAGAGAGCGAGCGTTGAAATAATTATAATACAAAAAACAAACCAATCACTCCCGAACATCTGTTTTATCGGGAGAAACGCAGGGGTAGCACCGATAATTAACGCCAGAGTGGTTAACCCGAAAGTAAAACCCGGACGGCCAGGCATTATGTTCGAAATGGCTACTAAAGTAACGGGCATAGTGATGTTAAACAAGAACATTCCGATAATGGCCGAAAAAGGAGCCCGCGCGCCGAAAACGAGAAATGGTATGGACAAGACTAGCGCTCCGACCGCGACTTTTATCCAGCCGAACCTATCAGCTAAAACCCCGCCTAATGCCTTCCCCAGTACGACTGCACCCGTGAGAACAACAACCAGATTCATATCAACTTTCCAGGGGAACACCAGAACCGAACCTACTAACGCCCTGATGGCGATTGACAGTAAAAGCAATAGCAAAATCAATTCAAAATAATATGATTTTTGTTTAGAAATATTTTCCCGAAAATAATTCATTTCCGGCTTATTTATGACGAACATTGACACGCACAAAATTGTCAAAATTATAATCGAGGGCAAGACAGCAAATTGCCCGCTTCTCCCGAGAACGGTTCCCAATAAAATACCGATGGCACCAGGCGCGACAAAAATTCCGGGAGCAAATGCTTTCTTGGGCGTCAAATTCAGACTGATGCTTCCTCCGCCAACATGGAATAGCGCGTTGCCAAGTCCGGCCAAAACAACCGCGACAATGGGAACCGGCAAAAAAACTGCGGAAAGTCCAGTCACGATACAACCGGAAAATGCGGCTGCCCGCGGTGATTTGAAATAATCAGTGAACAGACCGAAAAGTGCTTCAAGTCCAAAAGCCAGGGCGTTGTATAAAACAACCAAACCAATAAACAAATCAGTAGTTGCAATTTGGTTTCTAAAAACAGTGAAAATAACAGCAGCACAAACTCCGTCAACTGCGGCGTGCGACAGTCCATAAACCAGCAAATTTGATGAAATGGTTTTGAGCGATATACTTTTATTTTCCATTATAATGCGGACCACTCGGGTTAAGTACCGGAGGGTTCAATCTACACAAGGGTATTCTAACACATTTAGGCTATCGGAAATGAGGCACTCGGGTCGGGGAAATGAGGTAAAAAGTTTAAACACTTTTTATAGCGGAAATATACGAATCATCCAACCCTCCTAATCTAAATATAAAAACTTCTTTTGCCTTGCTCTCTTTTGCCCACTTTAAATCCTCCCGAATCCTTTCCGGCGACAATATGGGTTCGCTCCCAAGAATACCTACTGCTATTGTTCCCAACCCCAAACTTATGTTTCCATACTTCAATGAAAGTTTCTTTTCATAATTCTTGATTTTTCCAAGTATTATCCTGCCAAAATATTTTTCCAGCATACTGGAATAGCACATAGAGATCCTTATGTGTTTTTTATCCGGAGGAGGAGTAATCCCGAACATTCTTAAAAGCATTGATGCAAGTCCGCCAAATACAGGAATTTCAGCGGTATATATTACGAGGCCCTTTTCAAAAGATTCTGCGGTAAATTGATAAATTTTCTTTCTGTTTTTCCGCAGGTTCAGTATGTTTTTCAAAAACGTTATTTTACTTCTTGGTAGCTCAAGGTCAAGAAGTACGGGTATTCCCGTGTTTTGTGTTTTTTGAGTTATTTCGGAAAAAAAATAATCAATACTAGCTGGATTTGAAAAGCCGGAAACATAGTAAGAATCTGGGGCAGTTGGCCACCAACCGAAGGTAATATTCGGATATCTCTTGGAATATTTATTTATAATATTTTCAAAATTGGCAAAAGAAGAACATGCCACAAACACAGTAGAGGACCAATCAATTAAGTTGAGCTTGGCCATATTGTCCTCTGTAGGGTATTCTTCAAAAAAATTAATCCTCATATAGCACTCGGGTCACTCCGATACTTAATTTTCTTGGCGGGCCACTTGGGTTAAGTACCGGAGGGTCCAAGCCACACAAGGGTATTTTAGCGCGTTTTGGCTATTGGAAACAAGGCACTCGGGTCGGGGTCTCGCTTTTGCAAATGAGACAAATGAGATACTGTAAATGGTATAATGAAAATATGAAAAAGGCGCTGATTATAATAGACATCCAGAAAGGATTCATGAACAAGTTTACCGACAAGATCCCCGGCAGGATCAAGCGATATATTCTCAGGAATGGACACAAATACGATCTGATTGTATTTACTCAATACCTGAATAGGAAAAACAGCAACTTCGTAAAGCATCTGCATTGGAAAAGATTCATGACGGAAAACGAAAACGGCATCGTGGATGAATTGGCGGATCTCGTGAATAAAAAGAATCTTTTTAAGAAATACACCTACGGGAGTTTCGTGGATGACAAATTGCTGAATCACTTAAAGAAACACAAAATCGGACAGGTCGATATCGCCGGCATTGATACAGAAAACTGCGTGCTTACTTTAGCTAGAGATGCTTTTGATCGAGGATTCAAGGTAAGGGTACTCAAGAATCTTTCCGCCAGCCATTCCAATCCGAAGCTACACAAGGCGGCGCTGGAGATAATCAGGGATAATATCGGGGAGGTGGTTTAGCTTGAAATAATGGACCTATACGACAAAACCATAGAATTCGTAGACAAAGCGTTCGGCGGAAAGAAGCCACACTTTGAAAGAACAGCGTATTGGATAGTGCGCCTGCTCCCCCATGCTACCGAAACACACAAAATTGCTGCCTACGCCCATGACATTGAGCGAGGAGTAATGGGAGAAAGAGACAAAGATTATCTGGATCCGGATACGTTGAAACAACATTCTGAAGATCAAATTGGAATCACCTCACTAAATGCTTGGTGTATCCCGCTGCAATTAGTTTTTTATATGCATCCCAGACTTCCACTGGAATTTCCTGTGGAATTTGAAATCCTTTCTCGGCGTACAG